>DASWNW010000059.1:0-14546 GCA_036399015.1 Thermoanaerobaculia bacterium
CGGGGGCGGTGCCGCAGGAGCCGAGGCACTCGACCTCGACCACGGTGTAGAGGCCGTCCTTGGTGGTCTCGTGCGGGTTGACGTGCAGGCGCTCGCAGAGGTGCTCGTAGATGTCGTAGGCGTTCGAGACCATGCAGCTCAGGTTCGTGCAGACGCGGAGCTGGTACTTGCCCACCTTCTTCTGGTTGTACATGTCGTAGAACGACACGACGCCGAAGACGGTCGCCGGCGAGAGGTCGAGCAGGTTCCCGACGTAGTGCACCGCCTCCGGCGAGATCCAGCCCCAGGTCTCCTGCACCAGGTGCAGGGTCGGCAGGAGCGCCGCTTCCTTGGTCGGGTAGCGGGTGAGGACGTGCTCGAAGCGGGCGAAGACGTCGGGGGGGAACTCGATCGTCCGGGCGGGATCGGGAAAGCGTTCTTTTGCGTAGGGATTGTCGGGGTGGAGATCAGCCATGAATGTCTACTTCCAGTCGAAGGCCTTCTTCTTCCAGCAATAGACGTAGCCGACGCCGAGAAGAAGGATGAACACGAGCATCTCGCCGAAGACGAACCAGGAGAGTCCGTTCGGGGTGTGCGTCGCATCGCGGTAGATGACGGCCCAGGGATAGAGGAAGGCCGCCTCGATGTCGAAGAGGATGAACAGCATCGCGATCTGGTAGAAGCGGACGTTGACCCGCTTCCGCTGGTCGTCGAGCAGCGGCACGCCGCTCTCGTACGGCGCGAGCTTGGAGGGATTGCGCTGGTGAACGCCGAGCACCCAGTTCAGGCCGAGGAAGATCGCCCCCAGGGCGGCGGCCACGAACAGCATGATCAGGATGGGGATGTAGCTGTTGGTCATAAAACGGCGCGAATCCTACAGGAACCGTTGTCGGTTGTCAGTTGTCGGTTGTCCGGGGTGTCGCGACAGCCGGGCCCGCAAGCCGAGAGCCCACAGACAACCGACAACCGACAACCGACAACCAGCACCACCTACTGCGCCACCGTATCCACCAGCAACGCCTTCATCCCATTCCTCTCCACCACCTTCCCCGTCGCCTTGACGGTCTTCCCGGCCAGGCCGGCGACCTTGTCCTTCACGGCGACGGGGGCTTCGTTGAGGAGGAGGTAGAGGGTGCCGTCGACGAGGAGGCCGGCGGGGACGTCGCGGCTGATGCAGGCGTTCGAGCAGGCGGCGTGCTCTTCGCCGTGGGCTCCGCGGCTGGTGTAGCAGTGGAGGTCGACGACCTCTCCGGTGAGGGTGACGGTCTCTTCGACGGCGGCGGCGGTAAAGGCGAGCAGGGTGAGGAGGAAGAGCAGGATGATCGTTTTCGTCATGGGCCGAATGTGGCCCCGTTCACCGTTTTGCGTCCATTAGATGTCGGTTAGATCGGCGTACGATGAGCCGTTGATGCTCCGATTCGGCCCCTTTACGCTCGACCCGGCTACCGGCGAGCTGCGCCGCGAGGGCGAGCTGGTCCCGCTCGCGCCGCAGCCGTTCCGGCTCCTCCTCGCCCTCGCCAGCCGCCCCGGCGAGCTGCTGACCCGCGAGGAGCTCCGCCAGCAGGTCTGGGGCGACGGCACGTTCGTCGACTTCGAGCGGGGCCTCAACTTCTGCGTCCTCCAGGCCCGCACCGCCCTCGGCGACGACGCGAAGGAGCCGCGCTACATCGAGACCCTCCCCCGCCGCGGCTACCGCTTCGTCGCCCCCGTCCAGACGCCGAACGCGTCGGCCGTTGACATTCCGAAGCGCCGCCGCCCCAGCGCCTCCGGCCTCGTGGCCGCCGCGGCGCTGGTCCTCTTCGTCCTCGTCGCCGCCTGGCAGCGCGCCCAGCCGGCCGCCGGCATGAAGACCATGATCGCGGTCCTGCCGTTCGACGGCGCCGACGCCCCCTTCGCCGACGGGATGACCACGGAGCTGATCACCCATCTCGGCGCCCTCCAGCCGAGCCGCCTCGGCGTCATCGCCCGCACCTCCACCCGCCGCTACCGCGGCAGCGGCAAGAGCGTGCGAGAGGTCGGGCGCGAGCTCGGCGTCGGCTACGTCGTGGAAGGGAGCGTGCGGCGGGAGGGCGACCGCGTCCGCGTCACGGCCCGCCTCATCGACACGCGCGACCAGGCGCAGCTCTGGGGTGAGTCCTTCGACCGTCGCGGTGCCGGCGCGCTCGCCATCCAGCGGGACGTCTCGGAACGCATCGCGAAGGCGCTGCGGATCGAGCTGCTGGCCGACGACACCCTCACCGCCCGCTCCCCCGCCGCCCACGACGCCTACCTCCGCGGCCGGCAGCTCTGGAGCGAGGGCACGACCCCGGCGCTGCAGCAGAGCGTGCGGGAGCTGCGCGAGGCGACGCGGCTCGAGCCGTCGTTCGTCCTGCCGCACATCGCCCTCGCCGAGTCGCTGCACCTCCTGGCCATGCGCGAGCAGGCCGATCCCCGTGCCGCGGCGCAGGAGATCCGCAGGTCGAGCGAGGCGGCGCTGCGGTTGGCACCGGCGCTCGCGCAGTCGCACGCGACCGAGGCCATGTTCCGCTTCTGGTACGACTGGAACTGGGAGGCGGCCGAGGAGAGCTACCGGAAGGCGATCCGTCTCAACCCGAACGAGCCGGGCGCGCTGCACGATCACGGCTGGCTGCTCCTCGCGCAGGGGCAGTTCGACGAAGGTCTGGCGGAGATCCGCCGCGCGCAGGAGCTCGACCCCGTCTCCCCCCGCGCCAACATGCACGTCGCCTGGGCCTACATCTATACAGGGCGCTACGCCGATGCGGTGCGGGAGGCGCGGCGCGCGCTGGAGCTCTCACCCGGCTACGAAGAGGCGTACGCCTGCCTCGAGGACGCCTACCTCCTCACCGGGAACTACGAGTCGGCGCTCGCGGCGCGGAAGCGGCGCGACCCATCGATCACCGCCACCGATGCCCGGAAGTTCTTCGCCGCCCGGCATGCCGCGGACGTCGCGAAGGTGAACCCGCAGAACCCGTACGGCGCCGCCGTGACGTTCGCGAGGGCCGGAGACCGGGAGAACGCACTGCGCTGGCTGAGGAAGGCGAAGGAGTCGCGGAACCTGTCGTTCCCGCTCGCGGGCATCGACCCGAAGCTCGCCCCGCTGCACGGCGATCCGCGCTACGTCGAGCTGCTCGCGGGAGCGGGGCTGCAGCCCGTCAGGCCGCCGACTCGGTGAGGTACTCCATCGCCCCTTCGCGCGAGTCGAAGATCTTGAAGACGGTGTCGAGCTTCGTGATCTTGAGCAGCGCCAGGATGCGATGCGACGGCTTGACCAGCGCCATCTTGCGCTGGCGGTCTTCGAACTTCTGGAGGTAGCCGATCAACTCACCGAGACCGGTGGAGTCCATGTAGTTGATCGCCTCGAAGTTGATCATCACCGGACCGGTCTCGTCGTTGAGCACCTTCTCCAGATAGCTCGAAAATTCTCTCGCGCTCTCGCCCAGCTTGATCACTCCCTGGATGTCGAGCACGGTCACGTCGCTGACCCGATTTTTGATGATGTTCATACCGGCGAGCGGAGTGTATCAGAAGGTCTTCCGGGTTGGAGGACGGGCGCGGAGCCCGTCCCCCACCCTACGCTACTGCTCCTTCTTCGCCCGGTCTTCGGAGCCGTCCGGCTGGCGCACCTTCATCCCGGTCACGTTGCCGCGGCGGTCGACTTCGAACGTCACCCCGCCGGCGCGGTTCTCATAGAAGAACTCCCGCTCCGAGCGCGGACGGATCGCCAGCGGCGCGCCGCCGCCGTCGCGGATCGTGTAGAGCACCGACCCGGCCTTCACCACCCGCCGCACCGTCTTCGCGTCGATGCGATACGTTCCGACGTAGCGCTGCAGCACCTCGTCGCTGACGTTAGCGACGTTCTGCAACGGCAGGAACTGCACCGGCGGCAGCACGATGGTCCGCTCGCGCAGCGGCTGGCCGCGCAGGAAGCCTTTCATCGCCTCGAGGATCTTCGGCGAGGAGAGGAAGAGCGGGTCGCTGTGCCCCGCCCCCACCAGCACGAGGTGCGAGGCGTTGGGCATGGTCATGCGCAGCTCCTCCGCCTGGCGCGGACGGGTGCGGCCGTCCAGCGTGCCGCTGATGAGGAGCGCCGGGACGTCCGAACGCAGCGGCGCGCGGAAGGCGTCGCCCAGGTCGGGCATCTCGAACGCGGCACAGAGCTCGGGGAACGGGATGTTGATCGCGTCGCCGAGGACGGTCCGCCTCGCCTCCTCGGCGATGCGCTGTCTGCGTCCCGCGGTGATCCCCGACGCGCAGTCCATCGCCACCGACATCAGCGACGGCGCGGTCCCGAAGCGCCGCTGCCCCGCCAGGAGGCCGAGCGCCGTCCAGTCGCCGCGCTCCAGCCGGTGCACGAGGTCGGGCATGCCGGCGAAGTTCTCCGGTGCGAAGAGCGAGTCGGCGAGGACGAGCTGCAGGTCGAGCTTCCCGAGGACGAAGGTGGCGGTCTGGCCGTTCAGCGGATGGGTCAGGGAGACGCTCTTCGGCCGCGCCTCCAGCTCCGCCATCACCTTGTTGAGCGAGCCGAGGAGGTCGGGATGCGGCGAGATGCGCGCGATCTCCTCCATCAAAGACTGCTGGTCCGAGGGCAGCTTGTAGGTGTCGTCCGGCCCCTCGATGCCGGCCAGGATCACCCGCTCCACCGCCTCGGGATGGTTGCGCAGCGTGGCGATGGCGAGATGGGCGCCGTAGCTGATCCCCCAGAGCACCAGCTTCGGCGCGCCGAGGGCCGCGCGGAGGTCGTTGAGGTCGGCCGCGCTCTCGACGGTGTTGTAGCCGGTGAGGTCGACCCCCTCGGCGCGGACTCGCTCCGCGCAGCGGCGCATCGCGTCGACCATCGGCGCGATCCCGGCGCGGTCCAGCGGCTTTCCGGGATTCGACACGAACTCCTCGGTGCAGGTCAGCTTCGCGCCGGAGAGGTTCGTCCCCCGCTGGTCGTACGCGATCACGTCACCGAATTCGCGCAACGCCATGAACATCCCGAAGCGGTTCGTCGTCGCCGCGCCGATGCCGGAGCCGCCCGGCCCGCCGGCGAGATAGACGATCGGCGCCCCCGGCTTCGCCGCCGTCGACTTGAAGCGGACGAAGCGGATCGGGATGAGGCGCGAGCCCGGCTTCGTCCGGTTCTCCGGCACCTGAAACTCCCCCAGCTCCGCGGCGACGACGGTGCCGTCCTGCGCCTTGAACTCGTGTGGCTGGAACAGGTTGTCCGTTGTCTGTTGCCTGTTGCCGGGGCCCTCCTGCGCCTGGGCAACCGTCAACTGGGAACCGGGAACTCCGGCGAAGCCGGCGAAAACTACGAGCAGTGCAATCCGTAATGTCATTCGCATGCTCCCGAACTACGCGAGGTTCCACGGCCTGTCTCACGCCGCCCGGCGAACGGCATTCGTCGTCGGTGAACTGCTCGTGCTGTTGCTGCTGACCGCCACCGCGCAGGCCTCGGTCTGGACGTACGACGTGGAGGTGTGTGTCGGGGATGCGGTGTGCGGTTCCTCGGGTTCCTCGGGTTCCTCGGAGGTCCTCGGAGGTCGTCAGGGTGGGGGGCCGAGGAACCCCGAGGAACCCCGAGGAACCCGAGGAACTCCCTGGAAACGCACGAAGCTCTACGACATCGGCGAGGTGCGCGACGTCCTCTGGATCCGTACGCGGCTCGACCTCTCGAAGATGGAGCGCGTCCCCGGCCATCCGCTGGCGATCTACTTCGGCGCCCTCGCCGCGCACGAGCTCTGGTGGGATGGGGTGCCGATCGGCCGCGGCGGCGTGGTCGGGCGGTCGAAGGAGACGGAGGTGCCGGGGCCGATCGAGTCGCACTACCAGATCCCCGACGCGCTGGCGGGGCCGGGGGTGCACACGGTGCTGGTCCGCACCTCCGCGTTCCACCGCGGCTTCAAGCCGAAGAACGGCTACTGGATGATCGGCGTCGCCGACTACGACCGGATGCTCGCGGGGAAGACGCGCAGCGCGAACCTGTCGATGATCGCGCTGAGCGGGATCGTGCTGACCGGCGTCTTCGCCTTCGCGCTCTACTGGCTCGCGCGCCGCGACCGCTCGTTCCTCCTCCTCGGCGCGCTCTGCCTCTCGGCGGCGGCGCTGCTGATCGCGGAGGCGTGGCGGTCGCTGTACGGCTACACGTACGACTGGCACATCGTGCGGCTGCTGGCGGTGGTCGTCACCTCCTGGCTCGTCGGCGTGCTGCTCGTCGCCGTCGTGGTGACGCGCTTCCCGCACCGCCACGGGCGGCTGGTGCTCCTCGTGACGGCGGCCCTCTCGACGATCGCGCCGTTCACCGTCCGCGCGTGGGACCCGAAGTCGATCCTCATCTTCATCCTCTGCTGCAACGCCGCGATGGGCTGGACGATCTTCGCGGCGGTCCGCCGGCAGCACGGCAGCACGCTGGCGCTGATCGGCGTCGGCGTGGCCACGCTGGCGCTGGCGGTCTATCCGTGGGACTGGGTCAACGACGTCCTCTATCTCGCGCTGAACTTCGTCTTCCTCTGCCTCCTCTGCTCTCACGCGCTGGAGGTGCGGCGGGAGCAGGACGAGCGGGCGCGGCTCGAGCTGGAGATGGTGCGCCGCCAGTTGCAGCCGCACTTTCTGATGAACACCCTGACGGCACTGTCGGAGTGGATCGAGCAGGAGCCGAAGACCGCCGTACGGATGATCGAGGCGCTCGCGGAGGAGCTGCGCGCGCTGCGGGAGCTCTCGAGCCGGACGCTCGTGCCCCTCGAGGAAGAGCTGCGGCTGTGCCGGAGCCACATCGCCAACATGGCGCTGCGCAACGACGCCGCCTACTCCCTCCACGCCGACGTCGACCGCACGCGGCAGGTGCCGCCGGCGGTGTTTCACACGCTCGTGGAGAACGCGATGACGCACGGCGTGGCGGGAGAGATGACGCTCTCGTCGCACGTGAGCGGGAGGCGGGTGAAGTACGTGTTCGAGGCGCCGGTCCCTGTGGAGCCGCGGGCTTCAGCCCGCGGAACTGGCGAATTGGACGGCGGGCTGAAGCCCGCCGCTCCACACCAACCCGGCGCCGGCACCCGCTACATCGAGGCGCGGCTGCGCGAGGCGTGGGGCAACGCCTGGTCGTTCACGCAGGGCCGCGACGGGAACCTCTGGCGCGCGGAGATCGAGGTGCCGGCATGATGAACATCGCCATCGTCGAAGACGAAGCCGTGGTGGCGCGGCGGCTGGAGCGCATGGTGCGCGATCTCGTGGCCGAGGCGACGATCAACGTCGCCACGACCTTGGGCGCGGCCGTCGAGCTGCTGCGCGTCCGCTCGATCGACCTCCTCTTTCTCGACCTCAACCTGCAGGGAAAGGACGGCTTCCGGGTGCTGGAAGAGGCGGCGGCGGCGCCGTTCCAGACCATCGTCGTCTCGGCGCACCACGAGCAGGCGCTGCGGGCGTTCGAGTACGGCGTCACCGACTTCGTCGCCAAGCCGTGGAGCGAGGAGCGGCTGCGAATGGCGGTCGAGCGGGCGGCGACGCGCGAGCCGCGGCAGCGCGCGCGGATGCTGGTGGTGCGCAAGGGGCGCGAGCTGCGGACGATCCCGATCGCGAGCATCCTCTACGTCCGCGGCGCGGACGACTACGCGGAGCTGCACCTCGCCGACGGCACCGTGCACCTGCACGAGAAGTCGCTCGCGGCGCTGGAGTCGCTCCTGCCGGAGACGTTCCTGCGCGTGCACCGTTCGTACATTGCCAACACCGCGCACGCGCGGGGGCTGCGCACGGGTGCATTGGTCATGGAAGACGACTCGCTGGTACCGATCGGGCGGACGTACCGCGACGCGGTCAAGTCTCTCTGGAGTGCCGGGCTCTCAGCCCGGCAGAATCCGACGGCCTAAGAGGCCGTCGCTCCAGAGGGAGTGACCTGCACGTCGATCTTCCGCTTCGCCAGCTCGTCCATGAAGAGCTGAGGCGGGATGCAGCGCTCCTGCGGGAGGGCGCCCTTCGACGTGGTCTGGTTGCGCGCCATCATCAGCGCCACGATGGACGCCGGGAAGGCGGTGGTGCGCATCATGGCGGAGAGGCCGGTCTCCGGGTCGAAGCGGTCGATGATGTCGTAGCGGAGGCGGCGCCCGCCGCCGGCGAACTCGACGCGCACCAGGACGACGTCCGGCTCATCGTGCGGCAGGTTCGCCACCAGCAGGTCGCCGAGCACGCGGCGCGGCTTGACCGAGACGCCGTCGACTTCGATCGGCGTCGAGCTGCAGAGGCCGAGATCCATCATCGTCTTGAACTTCGCGCAGTGGCCGGGATAGCGGATGGTCTTGTAGTCGAGATCGCGCACCTTGCCGAGGAACGTCTCCACGAGGGTGGAGGTGCCGCCGGAGGTCTGGAAGGCCTCCATGGCGCCGAACGGCTCGGGGAAGTGCAGCGTCTCGAGTTCGGTCATGGAGTCGACGATCGTGACCTTGCCGTCGCGGATCACGCGCGCCGGCTCGACGTACTCGTTAATGAGCCCTTCGACGGAGAAGACCATCTGGTAGTCGAGCGGCGGCTTCGGCGTCTGCGGCAGCCCTCCGACGCGGATGTGCAGCGAGTCGAGCGTCTCGAACTGCAGCGCGCCGTGCGCCGCCAGCACCGCCACCATGCCCGGCGCGAGCCCGCAGTCGGGGATGATGTTCAGCCCCTTCGCCCGCGCATCGGCGTCGAGCGCCAGCTCCGCGTCGACGACGTCGTTGTTCCCGCCGAGGTCGCAGAAATGCGTCCCCGCCTCGATGGCCGCCCTGGCGAGCCGCTCGTTGAGCCAGTAGTTGACGCAACTGATCGCCGAGGCGTGGCCGCTCATGAGCGAGACGACGGCCGCGTGATCGTTGCAGTCGATCTGCGCCGCCGCCACCCTCCCCCCATACCGCGAGGCGATGGCCTCGGCTTTCGAGAGGTCGTAGTCGGCCACCGTGACGCCGGAGACGTCGGACTGCGAGACGAGATCGTGAACCGCGCCGAGGCCCATGCGGCCGGCGCCAAGGACGAGCATGCGCATAGCGGCGCGCATTGTACGCGGGGGGAGTCGCAGAGTCGCAAAGTCTCAAAGTCGCAGAGAGGCTCCGCAGCAGAACCTTTGAGACTCTGAGACTCTGAGACTCTGCGACTACTGAATAAATCTCTCGATCGACGCCAGAAACGTCTTCACGTCGATCGGCTTCGAAATGTACCCATCACACCCAGCCTCCAGAAACCGGTCCTTGTCGCCGCGCATGGCGTGGGCGGTGAGGGCGAGGATGGGAATGGCGGACGTGCGCTCGTCGGCCTTCATGGCACGGACGACCGAGAGGCCGTCCATGCCGGGGAGGTGGATGTCCATGAGGATGAGATCGGGCGGCGGCTCGTTGCCGCCGTTCTGGGTCAGCGCGAGCGCTTCCTCGCCGCTCGTCGCCTTCACGATGGCGTAGCCCCCCTCCTCGAGGAGGAACTCGACGAGCTGCATGTTCATGTCGTTGTCTTCAACGACCAGGATCTTCCGCCCGCTCATGTGGGATGGGCGTCAGTGTACGCCTTAACCCTGCGACTTTGGAGCCCCCGGACCGCCTGCCGGAGCGGCGGGCGCCGGCGGGAAGAATTGCGGATCGAGGTCCACTTTTGCGCCCGACTGCAGCCGCTTGAGCTCCGTCTCCGCCGTCTCCTGCCGGACGCGCTGGCGGATCATCGGACTGAGCTCGTCGAGCGACGGCTGCTCGGCCTTGAAGATGTGCACGCCGAACTGCGTCTTGACCGGATCGCTCATCTGCCCCGGCTGCAGCTTCGTCACCACCGCGGCGATGTCGGGCGGCAGCGAGTCGGGACGGACCGGTCCGAGCATGCCGCCGTTCGCGGCCGACTGCTCGTCGTCCGACTCCGTCTGGGCGGTACGTCCGAAGTCGGCGCCGCCGCGCAGCCGCGCCGCGATCGACTGCGCCCGCTGCATGGCCACGCCTTCCGCCGGCGCCTCCTTGCCCCCCTTCGCCGGCACCGCGCCGCCCGCGTAGGCGATCACGATGTGACGGAGCGACATGGCACTCGCCTTCTCCTTCTCGTACTCTGTGCGGATCTTCTCGTCGATGCGGTCGTCGGCGAGCTTCTCCAGCGCCTTGGCGGCGATGATCTGCGTCCGCGCCATGGCGATCTGCTGCTGCACCGCCGGATCCTCGGCCAGGCCGCGCCGCTTGGCCTCCTGCTCGAGCGCCTTGATGCGCACGATCTCGTCGGCGAGCGCGCGCCGCCCCTGCGGCGTCGAGTAAAACGGCTTCTGCTGGTCGGGGACGCTGGACATGAAGGCGGCGAAGTCCTTGTCGGTGATCGCCTCGCCGTTCACGCGCATCACGACCTTCTCGTCCTTGCCGAGCTTGCGCTCTTCACCGGCGAAGGACGCCTGCGACTCGGTGCCCGGCACGTTCGGGCGGAGCTGGGAGAGACCGAATGCGACTGCCAGGACGATGACGGCCGCGACGACTGCGATGACGATGTCTTTTTTCACGAAGGTCCTTTTTAAAACGATGAACGATGAAGGATGAACGATGAACAGGCCGCGCATTCTTTCACGCCCGTGTCGGGTTCATCGTTCATCCTTCCGCGTTCATCGTTCCGTTGACGGGTTCATCGTTCATCCTTCGGCGTTCATCGTTACGTTGACGCTCACCGCGCCAATCAGTATCCTCCGCCCTTGTGAAAGATTTCACGGACTCTGCCGTGAATTCCTCTCTCCGCCCCCGCAGCTTCTTGCCCCTCGACGGCGCTACAACTGCATCAGCAAAACACCTTTATGGCTAAAGTTACCATCGACGGAATCGAAGTCGAAGTGCAGGACGGGATCAACGTCATCGAGGCCGCCAAAGCCGCCGACGTCCACGTCCCCCACTTCTGCTATCACCCCTCCCTGAGCATCGTCGGCCAGTGCCGCATGTGCCTCGTCGAGGTCGAGGGGATGCCGAAGCTGCAGGCCGGCTGCGCCACCCCCGTCAAGGACGGGATGAAGGTCGCCGTCTGGAACGAGAAGGTCGACAAGGCGCGCAAGGGGCAGATGGAGTTCCTGCTCATCAACCACCCGCTCGACTGCCCCATCTGCGACAAGGCCGGCGAGTGCCCGCTGCAGGACTACTCCTTCAACTACGGCTCCGTCACCTCCCGCTACGGGGAGTTCAAGCGCACCTACCCCGGCATGGACCGCACCGCCATCGGTCCGCACGTCATCCAGAACATGAACCGCTGCATCCACTGCACGCGGTGCATCCGCTTCACGGCCGAGATCACCGGCACGAGCGAGCTGGCCTTCTTCAAGCGGGGCGCGTCGACCGAGGTCGGCGTCTTCCCCGGCACCCCGCTCGACAACTGGATGAGCGCCTGCGTCACCGACATCTGCCCCACCGGCGCCCTCACCCCGCGCGAGTTCCGCTTCGAGTCGCGCGTCTGGAACCTCGACTCCACCGAGTCGGTCTGCAACGGCTGCGACGTCGGCTGCAACATGTTCATCGGCCACCGCAATGGGCAGGTCTTCCGCTACCGCCCCCGCGTCAACCCCGACGTCAACGACCACTGGCTGTGCGACTACGGCCGCTTCTCCTACGAGCAGTACGACACCGACCGCGTGGTCGTGCCGAAGGTGCGCACCGAGGATGACTACCTCGCCATCTCCACCTGGGAGGAGGCGCTGGAGTCGATCGAGAAGGCGTTCACCGGCGCGAAGAAGATCTCCGTCATCGC
This sequence comes from Thermoanaerobaculia bacterium, assembly GCA_036399015.1. Lineage (GTDB taxonomy): Bacteria > Acidobacteriota > Thermoanaerobaculia > Gp7-AA8 > Gp7-AA8 > QHVT01. Next base: position 11,659 of record DASWNW010000059.1, read on the forward strand.
CTCCGCGCAGATGACGAACGAGGAGGCGGCCGCGGCAAAGTCGCTCTTCGGCAAGCTCGGCGCGACCATCGGCGTCACCGTCGACCCGATCGGCCCCATCAAGATGAAGTCGCGCACCGAGTGGATCGTCGGCGACCAGGCCGGCCCGAACTTCCGCGGCGTCCAGGCGGCGGTCGGCAATGCCTCGATCGACGACCTCCTCACCAACGGCGCCGCCGGCGTCGACGTCCTCTACATCCTCGACGCCCGCTTCAGCGAGCGCGCGGCCGACCCGGCCGTCGTGGCCAACCTCCGCAAGGCGAAGTTCCTCGTCGTCCACTCCTGGGACGCCAACCATCCGCTCACCGAGGTCGCCGACGTCCTCATCCCCGGCTCCATTCACCCGGAGAAGGAGGGGACGTACACGAACCTGCAGGGGCGCGAGCAGCAGTTCCATCAGGCCTTCCCGCCGAAGGGACAGGCGGTCACGGATCTCGAGGCGCTGCGCCGCGTCGGGACCCGCCTGGCGCGCATCGGTGAGCTGGCCGAGGTGACGGCGTAATGGCGTTCGACACCACGGACGTCCTCCTCTCGATCCTGAAGATCGCCATCGTGCTCGGCCTGTGGCTCAACGTCACGCCGATCATGGTCTGGATCGAGCGGCGCGGCAGTGCGCTCATCCAGGACCGCCCCGGCCCCAACCGCGTCGGCCCTCTCGGACTTCTGCAGTCGTTCGCCGACGCGCTGAAGTTCATCATGAAGGAAGACATCATCCCGGCGCAGGCGCACAAGTGGCTCTACACGCTCGCGCCGACGTTCGGGCTCTTCCCCGCGCTGACGACCATCGCCGTCGTCCCCTGGGGCCGGGCCTTCATGATCCCGGAGATGCACATCGCCGGACGGACGCTCTTCGAGGGCGGCCGCTGGTTCAACCCGATCGTGGCCGACGTGAGCGCCGGCATCCTGGTGATCTTCGCCCTCGCCTCCCTCGGCGTCTACGGCATCACCATCGCCGGCTGGTCGTCGGCCAACAAGTATTCGATGTTCGGCGCCATCCGCGCCTCGGCGCAGATGATCTCGTACGAGCTGTCGCTGACCCTCGCCGCCGTCTCCGTGCTGCTGGTGGCGGGCTCGCTGCGGCTCACCGACGTCGTCGCGCAGCAGACCAACTACTACTACGTCCTCTTCGACGTGGTGAAGATCCCCGCCTGGAACGTCCTCTCCCCGGCGATGTGGATCAGCTTCATCGTCTTCGTCGTCTCGGCCTTCGCCGAGACCAACCGCCTGCCGTTCGACTTCGCGGAGGCGGAGGCGGAGCTGGTGGCGGGATACCACACCGAGTACTCGTCGATGAAGTTCGCCCTCTTCTTCATGGCCGAGTACATGGCCATGGCCACGATGGCGGCGGTCGTGACGACGCTCTACCTCGGCGGCTGGGACGTCCCGTACTACAACGAGCCGGCCACGTTCCTCGGCTTCCTCGTGTCGTTCCTCGCCTTCCTCACCAAGGTCGGCCTGCTGATGTTCGTCTTCGTCTGGGTGCGCTGGACGATCCCGCGCCTCAAGTACGACATCCTCATGCGCATCGGCTGGAAGTTCTTCCTGCCGCTGGCCATCCTCAACATCGTGATCGTGGCCGCGTTCATCGCGGCGGGCTGGATTTAGATGAAGCGTTGTCAGTTGTCCGTTGTCAGTTGTCTGCGGCGTGTCGCCCGGGCGAAGACTCACGGACAACCGACAACCGACAACTGACAACACGCTTATGTCCGAATTCGTCATCTTCTTCCTCTTCGCCGCCATCGCCGTCATCTTCGCGATGGTGGTCGTGCTGCACCGGAACCCGGTCGTCGGCGCGCTCTCGCTGGTGGCCTCGTTCTTCGCCCTGGCGGTGATGTACGTGCTGCTGGAGGCGCCGTTCGTGGCGGCGCTGCAGGTGATCGTCTACGCCGGGGCGATCATGGTGCTGTTCCTCTTCGTGATCATGCTGCTGAACCTGCAGCACGTGGCCGAGCCGCCGACGCGGCCGATCCAGCAGTTCCTCGGCTACACCTCCTGCGCCTTCTTCGGCATCGGCCTCGTCTACTACATCGTCAAGTACGCGGTCTTCACGACGCAGCCGGCCGGGCCCTTCCAGGCGGACGCCCGCGCCATCGGCATCCGGATGTTCGAGGCCTACGTCTTCCCGTTCGAGATGGTCTCGATCCTTCTCCTCGCGGCCATCGTCGGCGCCCTGCTGCTCAGCGGGCGGGCGGTCGGCCACCGGGCGAAGATCGGCCAGGAGGTGGGGCGATGATCCCGACGCACTGGTTCCTCATCCTCAGCGCCGTCCTCTTCACCATCGGGGTGATGGGGGTGCTGACGCGGAAGAACGGCATCACCATCTTCATGTCCATCGAGCTGATGATCAACGCGGTGAACCTGACGTTCCTCGCCTACGCCCGCCAGTTCGGCGACCTGCACGGCCTGATGTTCGTCTTCTTCATCATGGCGGTGGCGGCGGCGGAGGCGGCCGTCGGGCTCGCCATCTTCATCTCCCTGTTCCACCACCGCGACACCATCGACGTCGACGAGGCGAATTTGATGCACTGGTAGACGAGTCTCAGAGTCGCAGAGTCTCAGAGTCTCAGAGAGCTCTGCAGAAGGCACCTTTGCGACTCTGAGACTCTGAGACTTTGAGACCCGTATCTGGCGCGACAGTAGCAATTGTTCAGGCTCAGGAGTCTGAACAATGGATAAAACCGAAAAGCTCATTGACTGGGAAGAGAACGAGCGGGAAGACCGGACCCGGAACGGTATCGACGACGACATCGAGCCGCCGATCCCGGACGTCTCTTCCGGTGCCGCGAAGCTGAACCAGCGGCTGCAGGAAGACGGGCTCGCCGACACGACCATCACCGGCGGCGACGTCG
>DASWNW010000060.1:0-35606 GCA_036399015.1 Thermoanaerobaculia bacterium
CGTTCGGCGGCCGGAGCGGCCGCCGCTCCACCACCACCCTGCGCGTTCTTGACGTCCGCGGCGACGATGCGGCCGCGCGGCCCACTTCCCTGCACGTCGTCGAGGCTGACGCCGAGCTCCTTCGCCATCCGCCGCGCGAGCGGCGACGAGCGGCGCCGGTCTCCCGACTCCGCCGGCGCGGAGCTGGCCGCCGGCTCCGGACCGGTGCGGTCGCGACGCGGTCCCTTGTGCTCGACCGTCTCGCCGTACTCGCCGGTGCTGTGGCGGAAGCTGTCCTTCCGGTCGGTCGCGCGCCGCTGCTGCGGCTCGCCTTCCGCTTTCTTCTCCGGCTGCTTCTCTTCTTTCTTCTCCGGCTCCGGCTCGGCCGACGGCTCGGGGGCAGCAGGAGCCTCGTCCTTCTCCCCTTCCGCGAGGATGCGGGCGAGGACGTTGCCGACCGGCACCATGTCCCCTTCCTTCGCCGCGTGCGCGCCGAGCGTGCCGTCGGCTTCCGCTTCCAGGTCGAGATTGACCTTGTCGGTCTCGATCTCCGCGACCGGCTCTCCCCGCTTCACCGCGTCGCCCGGCTGTTTGTACCAGCGGACGACCTTTCCCTCGGTCATCGCATCGCCCGCTTTGGGCATGATGATCTCAGCCATTGGCGTACATCACCCTCTTCACCCCGGCAATGATCTCCGGCTCGTGCGGCGTCGCGAGCAGCTCCAGGTTGCGCGCGTACGGCATCGGCACGTCCTCGCCCGTCACGCGCGCCACCGGCGCGTCGAGCTCGTCGAACATGTTCTCGGTGATGCTGGCCGCGATCTCCGCGCCGGCACCGTAGAGCTTCCACTGCTCCTGCACCACCACCGCGCGATGCGTCTTGGCGACGGAGGCGTACACCGGGTCCATGTCCAGCGGGCGGATCGAACGGAGGTCGATCACCTCGCACTCGATCCCCTCGTCTTTGGCCAGCTTCTCCGCCACCTGCAGCGAGAGCTGCAGCATGCGGCTGTAGGAGACGATGGTCACGTCCTTCCCCTCGCGCGCCACGCGCGACTTGCCGAAGGGGACGGTGAAGTCGGGATCGTCCGGCACCTCCCCCTTCATGCCGTACAGCGCCGCGCTTTCGAGGAACAGGACCGGGTCCTTGCCGCGGATGGCGGTCTTGAGCATCCCCTTCGCGTCGGCCGGCGTCGCCGGAGCGACGACGTGCATGCCGGGGAAGTGTCCGTAGAACGACTCGAAGGTCTGGGAGTGCTGCGCGGAGAGCTGCACGCCGGCGCCCTGCGGCCCGCGCATGACGATCGGCACGTCCACCTGTCCGCCGGAGAAGTAGCGCACCTTCGCGGCGTGGTTGATGATCTGGTCGGCGGCGACGATCGAGAAGTTCATCGTCATCATCTCGACGATCGGCCGCAGGCCGACCATGGCCATGCCGACCGCCGTGCCGATCATCCCCGCCTCGGCGATCGGCGTGTCGACCACCCGCTTCGGGCCGTACTTCTTGAGCATGCCCGCAGTGATGCGGAACGTGCCCTCGTAGACGCCGATGTCCTCACCGAGGATGAGGACGTTCGGGTCGCGGTCCATCTCTTCGATCATCGCTTCGCGGATCGCGTCGCGGTAGCTTTTCTCAGCCATTACTCTGTGTGATCCTCCGCGACCCAGCGCGGCTCGTGCTCCGCCACGACGTCGGTCAGCAGTTCCTCGCGGTCCGGCGCCGGACTCTCCTCGGCGAACTTCACCGCCTTTGCTGCCTCGGCGGTCGCCCAGTCGTCCATCGCCTTCACGTCCTCCTCGCTCAGTCCGCAAACCTCGGACAGCCGCGTGCGGAGGATGGTGATCGGATCGCGCTGGCGGTGCTTCTCCACTTCTTCCTTCGCCCGGTACGGCTGAAGGAGGTCGGCGGCGCCATGGCCGCTGAAGCGGTAGGTGACGGCCTCGATGCAGTACGGCTTGCCGGTCTCGCGCACCTGGCGCACGACGCGGTCGGCGACGCCGCGGACGGCGAAGACGTCCTGACCGTCCACCTTCTCCGTCGGGATGTTGTAGGCGCGAACGCGTGCGGCGAGATCGGTGAGCGCCGAGTGGCGGTCGACCGACGTCCCCATCGCGTAGCCGTTGTTCTCGATGATGAAGATGATCGGGCACATCCCCTGGTGACCCCAGAGGCCGGCCATGTTCATCGCCTCGTGGAACGCGCCGATGTTCATCGCGCCGTCGCCGAAGTAGCAGACCACGACCCGGTCGGTGTCCTGGTAGCGCAGCGAGTAGGCGGCACCGGCGGCGAGCGGGAGATGTCCGCCGACGATGCCGTAGCCGCCGTAGAGGCCGTGGCCGACGTCGAACAGATGCATCGAGCCGCCCTTGCCTTTGGAGATGCCGGTGCCTTTACCGAACAGCTCCGCCATCACGCGGCCGGGATCGGAGCCGAGCGCCAGCGCCTGGGCGTGGTCGCGGTAGCCGCAGAAGACGATGTCGTCGTCGTTCAGCGCGCTGATGATGCCGGAGGCGATCGCCTCCTGACCGATGTAGACGTGAAGGTAGCCGCCGATCTTGCCTTTGCGGAACTCGCGCTCGGTCGCCTCCTCGAAGCGGCGGATGAAGATCATCTCCTTGAGGATGTCGGACCACTCGGGCGCGCACGCGGGATCGGCGACTGCCGTGGAACTGCTTTCTTTTCTAGCCTTAGCCATCGTTTCGGTACGGCGGAAATGCACATCGTGCGCCGTGGCGGCGGATTCTATACCGCGACGCTCCGGCCCGCCGTCCCGTACTGGAGTCATGATCCCGCGACTGCTCGCACTCGCCCTCGCTTCCCTCTGCGCCCTCCCCGCGCTCGCCTCGGCGTACATCGGCATCGGCGGCCTTCCCTCGCAGTGGGAGGTCGTGCCGGGCGACGTGGTCGACCTGTACGTCAGCGCCTGGAACCAGGGGCCCGACGTGGCGCACGACGTGGTCGTCACCATCGGCGTGTTGCCCGGCTCGGTGCACGAGCTGCTCGAGGCGCCGGCGGGCTGGACCTGCGCGATGGGCGATCCGATCGTCTGCACCACGCCGGCGATGGCGGTCGCCCCCGGCTACGAACAGGAGACCTTCCGGTTCCGCGTCACCGTCGGCACCGGCGCGTTCGGCAATCTCGTGCTGCCGCTCAGCATCTCCGCCTCCAACGGCCAGCGGCAGGAGACCATCATCCAGTGGGCCGTCACCCGCATCATCCCCGTCACCACGACGGCCGATTCCGGCGACGGCTCGTTCCGCGCCGCGCTCGACGCGGCGAACTTTTTCTGCGCCGGTGCCACCACCCGCTGCCGGATCGTGTTCAATCTCGCCGCCCCGGCCGTCATCGAGCCGCTCACGCCGCTGCCCCCGATCATCTCCTGCGGCCTGGTCCACATCGACGGCGCGCCGGGAGCTCCCGAGGGCGACCGTGCCGTGGAGCTGTCGGGGTCGAAGCTCACGTCGGGCTCGGGGCTGGTCGTGACGGCGCAGTGCGCCGACGGCACGCGCATGACCTGGATCGACGACCTGGCCGTGAACCGCTTTCCCGGTGACGGCATCGCCGTGGCCCCGGGAGGCCCCTACGAGGTGCGGTTGAATGGCCTCTACCTCGGCACCGACGTCACCGGCACGCTCGCGCGGCCGAACGGCTCGCGCGGCATCGGCATCACCTCCCCGTTCGCCCGTGTCAGCATCGGCGGCTCGATCGTGAGCGGCAACGCGCGCAGCGGCATCTGGGTGTGGGACTCCGAGGGGGTGTACGTCGCATCCTCGAAAATCGGCGTGGGCGCGGACGGGCGTCCGCTCGGCAACGGCGCCAGCGGCATCTTCATCCGTCGCGGCGTCCTCCAGGGCTACAACAACGTCGTCGCCTACAACGCCCACTGGGGAATCTCCGCCTCTCACGGCGTGCGCATGGCCGCGGTGCGGGACCACTCGATCCACTCCAACGGCGTCATCGGCTACGACTTCGGGGTCGACTACCTGACGCTCGACGAGAGCGCCACCAACTCCGCCGCGCCGGTCATCACCTCCGCGACGTACGACGCCGCCACCGGCTTCACGACCGTGACCGGAACGCTGCGGATCTCATCGAATCGCCGGTACGTCTACGAGGTGCACCTCTTTTCCAGCGCCACCCGCAACGCGCACGGCTTCGTCGAAGGCGAACGGTGGGAGTCGTTCGCCCCCATCCCCTGGGCGGACGCGGAACGCACCGCCGAATGGACGATCCGGGTGAACGGCGATCTGCGGGGACGCATCCTGAGCGCCGTCTCCACCGGTGCGATCGACGCCGAGTTCGCGCCGGTGATCTCCTCGGAGTTCAGTCTCCCGCTCACCGTCCCGTGAGCGTCACTCGTCGAGGTTCGTCCGGCGCAGCACGAAGAAGAGCGCCACCGCGGCGAGGATGGACCCGTTGACCGCCAGTGCCACGCTGATCGACCAGCGCTGCGCCACGTAGCCGGCGATCAGGTTGCCGAGCGGCATGCCGCCGCGGAACGCGAGCATGAAGATCGACATCACCCGCCCGCGCATCTCGTCGCTGGAGGTGAGCTGCACGAGGGAGCTGTAGAGCGAGATCACCCCCACGATGCAAGCGCCGGCGAAGAAGGCGATCACCAGCGACAGCGGCAGCGAGCGGGATAGCGCGAAGCCGATCAGGAGAAAAGCGAACGCGAGCTGCAGCGTGAGCGCCACCCTTCCCTTCCGCGCCGCGTGCACCGTCGCGGCGACGATCAGCGCGCCCGTCACCGAGCCGAGGCCGTACGTGGTCATCATCCAGGCATAGCCGCCGGCGTTGAGACCGAAGATCGACCGCGCCACCACGGGGAGGAACGTCACGATCGGCATGCCGAGGAACGTGCCGGCGAAGGCGAGGAACGTCAGGACCACCAGCTTCGGGCGCTCCGTCACGAAGCGGAAGCCGTCCCTCATCTCCCTCATGATCCCGCGGCGCTGGTCCGACGGCGGCGGGCCGGGCGAGCGGATCATCAGCATGGCGATGATCACGGCAATGAAGGAGAGGCCGTTCACCAGGAAGCAGACCGCCGCTCCCCACGCCAGCAGCGCCGCGCCGGCCAGGATCGGCCCGATCACCCGCGCGAGGTTGAACTGCATCGAGTTCATCGCGATCGCGTTCGGCAGGTCCTCCCGCTTCACCAGCAGCGGCAGCAGCGAGATGTACGCGGGGCCGCTGAACGACTGCGCGCTCCCCGTCAGGAACGAGAGGACGAAGATGTGCCACACCTTCACGTTCCCGGAGAAGATCAGCGCCGCCAGTACGAACGCGAAGCTCATCTGCAGGTACTGCGACAGCAGCATGATCTTCCGCCGCTCCACCCGGTCGGCGACCACGCCGCCGAAGAGCGAGAAGACCAGCATCGGTCCCGTCGAGAGGAAGCCGTCTACGCCCAGTAGAAAGGCGGAGTCGGTCATGTTCAGCACCACCCACCCCTGCGCCACCGTCTGCATCCAGGTGCCGGTGGTGGAGAGAAACGCCCCGATCCAGAGCAGCCGGAAGTCGCGGTAGTGCAGCGCGCTGAACGTCCGCGCCAGCCGACCCCGCGGCGCCGGCGCTTCACATTCGTTCTCGAGTGCCTGTTCCTCGGGGAGCGACGCGCTCATGCTCGTATCTTCAGGCGCGCCGCCGTCGCGGACGTATGCGCGTGGCAGATCGCCACCGCGAGCGCGTCCGTCGCATCGGCCGACATCTTCGCCTGGCCGCAGCCGGGGATGAGCATCCGCACCATCTTCGCGACCTGCTCTTTCTCCGCGCGCCCGTAGCCGACGACGGCGCTCTTCACCGAGCTGGGGGGATACTCGAAGATCTCCAGCGCCGCCACGCGCGCCGCGAGCAGCACCACTCCCCGCGCGTGCGCGAGCTGAATGAGGCTGCTGACGTTCTTGCCGGCGAACGGCGTCTCCACCGCGATCGCCTGCGGGCGCGTGCGCGCGATCAGTTCCGTCAGCCGCTCGTGGATGACGCCGAGCCGCTCGGGCAGCTCCGCGCCCCGGCGCGTGCCGATCGCTCCCTGCTCCACGAGGAGCAACTTCCCTCTTTCGTAGTCGATGACCCCGAAACCGGTCGTGATGGAGCCAGGGTCAACGCCGAGGATGCGCACTGTGGAAGATTATGAATGAAGAGGTTCGAATGAAGAATTAAGAATCGCCCCTCCGTCATTCGAACTTCTTCATTCGAAATTCTTCATTCGAAATTCTTCATTCGAACGGCACGACTCACTTCCAGAACCTGATCTCATAAATCGCCCGCCCTTCCTTCCGGTACTTCGCCTCGTAGTTCGTCCGCGGCGGATCGTCCGGACCCGGCACGCGGCGCTCCGAACGGAACTCCGCCTCCACCGACGGCGCTGCCGCCTCGAAGTACTCCTGATGGTCGGTGACGTAGATGCCGGAGCCACCCGGCACGAGCACGCGCCGCATCTCCCGCAGCGCTTCCGGACGGATGATCCGCCGCTTCTGATGCTTGCCGCGCGGCCAGGGATCGGGGAAGTAGACGTGCACCTCCGCGATCGACTCGTCGGGCAGCATGTCGCGCATGACGAGGAAGGCGTCGTGGTTGATGAGGCGGATGTTCGTCAGGTCGCGCTTCAGCACCCGGTCGCGGATGAGCCGGTGGTAATGCAGCGCCTTCTCGATCCCGATCAGGTTGAGGTCGGGACGCTCGGTCGCGGTCGAGATCAGAAAGCGCCCCTTCCCCGATCCGATCTCGAGGATCACCGGGTTGCGGTTGCCGAAAAGCTGCTCCAGGTCGAGGCGATGAAACCCGGTCTCGCGCGGGTTGAGGGTCAACTCCGATTCCGTCATGCGGAGCGGAAGCTACCTCAGGCCTCCGCGGCACGCCAGAACGGAGTCGCATCGACCATCCTCCGGATGGAGCCGAGCAGCGCCGGGTCCTGACGCAGCCGCGAGCGGATCCACCGTGCGAACCGGAGATCGCCGCCGTCCGCCGCCTCCCCGCCCGCCGTCAGGTGTGCGACCCAGGCGTCGGGGTCGCCCTCGAAGACGCGCACGAGCACGTGATAGCGGATGAACTGCGCGACCATCGAGTCGTCGCCGGTCGGCATCTGCACGACGTTCGCGGTCGCCGCCGCGCGTCTGCGTCCGATGGTCGTGAAGACGTCGGTGATGTTCTCGATCGTGCCGTCGTCGAGCAGTTCGACGCGGCGCGAAACCGAGGCGACTCGGAGGCGTTGACGGGCCGCGCGGACCACGTCGCCCGGCTGCAGCTCCGGATGCTCGCGGCGCGAGACGCGGCGCCGCACGACCTCCGCCACGCGATCCGGCGCGTAGATCAAGAGCACGTATAAGTTACTGATTCCATGGATTTTGACTCGCATGCGCGTCACTCACGCTTCCCTGCATAAGGAGTGTGCGGAAATCCATGTTTACCTACCTCCCTCCGTGCTAACGTGACGAAAAAACCGGCAGGAACGCCCATGACACCGCTGACCAGTCCGCAGACCGACGAGCAGCAGTTCGAAGCGATCTACGCGCAATATTTCGACCTGCTCGTGCAGATCTCCGCCTTCAAGTTCCGCGTCCCGGACACCGAGGCGGAGACGCTCGTCCACGACGTCCTGATGGGCTACCTGAAGAAATCGGCGAAGGTGGTCGACCTCCGCGCCTGGCTGGTCGGCGCGATCTGTTACGCGAGTCGGCACTACTGGCGGCTGAACGGGCGCACGGTTCCGGCGGACGCGGAGATCGAGCTCGATCGCGTCGACCCGGCATCGCTGCGCATCCTCGACAGCATGGTCGACCAGATTGCCGCCCGCGAGGCGCTGGAGTGCCTCGCCCCCCGCTGCCAGCAGGTGCTGCAGATGCGCTATTTCGAAGGCTGCACCGTGGCCGAGGTGGCGCAGCGGCTGGGCGTGAAGACCAAGTACGCGCAGAAGCTGATCACGAAGTGCCTCCGGCGGGCGGAGCGCCTGTACGGGCAGAAGGGACAACCGAAATGAAGCAGGGCGAGACGAGCAAGGTCGTGCCGTTCGTGCGCAGCCGCCGCCTCCCCGACCCGGCGCGCGTGGCGGAGTTCGCCTCGATGGCCCGCCGGCTCCAGCGCGAGCGCGCGGAGTCGGCCGACGTCGTCACCCGTGCTCTCCGCGACACGCCGCGCGAGCAGTGGCCGTCATTGGCCGCGCGGCCGGAGCTGATGTCCAGCGGCGCGCTCGACCGGCTCGCCGCGCTCGGTGAAGAACTGGAGCGCGATCCGAACGCGGCGCTCGCCGTCGCGGAGCTGGCCACCGCCATTGCCGACGCCCTCCCGCCCGACTCCTATCCGCGCGTGGTCATCGCCCAGCTTCGTGCCCATGCCTGGAAGGATCGCGCACGCGCGCTCTGCTATCTCGCGCGGTACGACGACGCGCTGTCGGCGCTCGACCGCGCGCAGGCCGAGCTGCTGCCGCTCGGCACGCTCGCCCACGACCAGGCCATCCTCGACCTCGTCCGCTCGACCGTGCTCCAGCATCTCCGGCGGTACAGCGAGGCGGAGGCGCTCCTGTCGGAGTGCCGCCAGGTCTTCACCGATTTCGGCGACGAGCGGCTGTACCGGCAGTGCACCGTCGCCTGCGGCAACCTGCTCGTGCGGCGCGGCGACTACCGTGCCGCGCGCGAGCTGCTCGCGCCGCTGATCCGCGACGGCGACCCCGACTCCATCGCGCGCGCCCGCTTTGCCCTCGGCTGGAGCGCGATTCACCTCGGGATGCCGGAGGAGGCGCTCGAGCACTTCAGGGACGCGCAGCGGCGAAGCCGCCAGCGCGGCGCCGACCTCGAGGCCGTTCGCGCCGCGTACGGCGCCGGCTCCGCGCTGCTGCACCTCGGCCGTCTCGACGAGGCGGTCGAGAAGCTGCGCTACGCCCGCAAAGAGCTCCTCGGCCACGCCCTCGTCGAAGAGGCGGGCCTCAGCGCCCTCGAGCTCGTCGAGGTGCACATGCTGCGGGGCGAGGCCGAGGAGGCGCGGACGCTCTCCGCGACCGTCGTACGCGAGTTCGCCGACGCAGGCCTCAGCCGTCGCGCGCTCACGGCACTCGCATATTTGAATGATGCGATTGCGGCGAGCAGCGCGACGCCCGAGACCGTGCGCAACGTGCATGCTTACATCACCGAGCTCCGGCACGATCCCGCACGCGAGCTGGCGATGCCGAACTGACTACGGCTTCGGGTCCGACAGGCCGTCCCCGAACGTGATGATCGTCTTCTTGATGACCTTCACGATGCGGTTCTTCGCCCGGAACACCCAACCGAGCCCCGGCTGATCGTCCCACGGTCTCGCCTCTGCCGGCGCTGCCAGAACCATCACCACGGCGACCGCAACCACACCACGAACCAACTGACGCATAAACCCTCCCTGAGCCGGCCTTCGGCCGGTGTCGTTTTCGTTTGGGAGGGCGCCCTCTTACCTGGCGGTGTGACGCGAATGACACTTATGCCACCCCTGCTCGTTGTGCAGGGACTTGCACACGTGAAAGAAAAACGCAGGATGGGCGAGCCGGTGCGCTACGCCAGGTCTTCCCACAACCTGACGTACGTCTCGTACCGCGCCTCCGACAGCTCCCCCGCCTCGACCAGCGTCTTGACCTCGCAGTCGGGCTCGTGGACGTGGGTGCAGTCGGTGAAGCGGCAGGACTCGTTCGGCTCCTTGAACTCCGGGAAGTAGTCGCGCAGCGACTCGCGGTCGAGATCCCACAGGCCGAACTCGCGGATCCCGGGCGTGTCGATGAGGTACGTGCCGCCGCCGAAGTCGTAGAGCGTGGAGGCGGTGGTGGTATGGCGGCCGGTGCCGCGCTTCCGTTGCAGCTCGTTCGTGGCGAGCTGCAGCGACTCGTCGAGCGCGTTGAGGATCGACGACTTGCCGACGCCGCTGTGGCCCACCAGCGCCGACATCTTCCCGTCCACCTCGGCGCGGAGCTTCTCCAGCCCCTCTCCGGTCTTCGTCGAGCAGCCGATCACCGGGATGCCCAGCTCCAGATAGGGGGCGAGCTTCGGCAGCTCGCGCTCCCGCTCTTCGGTCGACAGCAGGTCCACCTTGTTGACGCAGATGACCGGCTGCGCGCCGCCGCGCTGGATGGCGATGAGAAACCGGTCGATGAGGCGGGGGCGCAGCGGCGGCGACTTCAGCGTGATGACGTGGATCACCACGTCTACGTTCGCGGCGATGAGCCGCTGCATGTGCTTGTGCAGCGGGTCGGGGCGCGCCAGCACCGTCCGCCGCGGCAGCACCGACTTCAGTCTCCAGATGCCGCTCTCCTCCGCCACCCGCACGCGATCGCCCACCGCGAGGGCGCTCTTCTGCCGCACCGCCAGCTCGGGGGGGATGACGCAGTCGAGCTCCTCGCCGTCGCGGAGGACGCGGCACCGGCCGCTGGAGACGCTGAAGACGACTGCCGCCCCTTCCAGGTCTCCGTCGTCGGCCACCACGGCGTCCTCGTACTCGAGCTCCGCGACCAGCTCGCTGACCAGCGGCCGCCGGCGCGCCTGCCCATGCTCGTCGAGCAGCGCCTCCCAGTTGTCCTCGGTCACCCGCTGCTCGCGTGCGTTGCCCTTGTCCTTGCGGAAGGCACCCCGCATCTTCCCCGCGCGCTTTTTCGCCTTCATCTCCTCGTATGGTAGATGCTTCTCGAGGTGCTTCTTCAGCTTGCGCGTTTCGCGGTCGCTCATGGACCGATAGGTTACAATCGCGTCACCGGTCGTCCATCAAACTTCTTCGGGAGAACTGCACATCGTGGAAAAACCGTTCGTCCTCCTGGCGGACGACAACGAGGCCACCTGCACGCTCATCACGGCGTTGCTCCGTCACGACTTCGTCGTCGACGTCGTCAGCGACGGCGGCGAGGCGGTCGAGAAGCTGAAGCACCGGCAATACGCCGCCGTCGTGCTCGACCTGCTGATGCCGTATCTCGACGGCTATGCGGTGCTCGACTTCCTCAAAGAAGAGCGTCCCGACCTGCTGCGCCGCGTCATCGTCGTGACGGCATCGCTGTCGGCGGCACAGATGCACCGTGTCCGTCAGTACGAGATCTTCGGCGTCATCGCCAAGCCGTTCGAGGTGGACGTGCTCCAGGCGACAGTCGTCGAGGCGGCGGCCGGCGTCACCTCGCCGCCCCTCCGCATTCCGCTGCTCTCGGGCGGGATGATCTTCCTGCTCCAGGAGCTGCTGAAGCGGGTCTGAGCGGCGCCGCGCTACAGCTTCAGCAGCGCGATCAGTGGCGCGCCGGAGATCATGGTCGCGTAGGCCATGGTCTCGAACGCGCTGCGGCCGCGGATCTCGGCGCACGCCGCCACGACCGTGGCGATCTCCTGCGGGTCGAAGGGCTTGCGCACCACGCCGTGGATGCGGCGCGTGTCGAGCGTCTCGAGCACCGCCCGCTCCGCTCCGCTCACCACGAGGACGACCGGCGCCGTCACGGATCCCGCGTCGATCGCGTCGAGCACCCGGAAGCCGTCCACGCCGGGCATCAGGATGTCGAGCAGGACGACCGAGTAGACGTTCTCGGAAAGGAGCCGGATCGCCTCGGCGCCGTCGGACGCCTCGTCAGTCACGAGCGACTTCTGCCGGAGTGCTGTCGCGAGGATCTCGCGAACGGTCGGGTCGTCATCGACAATCAGGACCTGCCGCGGCTGCTCAATCGTCATCTGCGCTGCCCCCAACGAAGCTGGCCGGGGATACTGCAATGGCCTCACTCCAATGTCAACCTCAGCGTCTCGAAGGGAGACACCGAGACCGGCATTCCGAGCGCCGTACGCAGCGCTTTCAAGAACTCCGCCGGTGCGAGCGGACGGCTGTAGAGGAACCCCTGCATTTCCGCGCACTGCTCGCGCCGCAGGAACGCGAGCTGCTCCTCGGTCTCCACCCCTTCCGCGATCACGCGCAGGTTGAGCGCGCGCGCCATCGAGATCACCGCGGAGATGATCGCCGCGTCGTCGGTGGTGAGGTCGCGCACGAAGTCCTGGTCGATCTTCACGGTGTCGATCGGGAAACGCTTGAGATAGCTGAGTGACGAGTAGCCGGTCCCGAAGTCGTCGATGGAGATGTGGACCCCCATCTCCTTCAGCCGGTTCAGGATCGCCAGCGACAGCTCCGCGTTCTGCATCGCAGTCGACTCGGTGATCTCGAGGTCGAGGAACTTCGCCGGGAAGCCGGTTTCCGCGAGGATCCGCTCGACGACCGTCACCAGCTCACGGTCCTGGAACTGCCGCGGCGAGAGGTTCACCGCCACGCGCAGCCAGGAGTGTCCCGCGTCGTGCCACTGCTTCATCTGGGTGATCGCGGTGCGCAGCACCCACGCGCCGAGAGGGACGATCAGTTGCGTCTCCTCGGCGATGGGGATGAATTCTTCCGGCGGGACGAGTCCCATCTCCGGATCCTCCCACCGCACCAGCGCCTCGGCACCGACGACGCGGCCGGTCGCGATCTCCACCATCGGCTGGTAATGGATGACGAACTCCTCGCGCTCCAGCGCGTGCCGCAGCTTCCGCTCCAGCGCCAGCCGCCCGTCGGCGGCCTCGAAGCGCGCCGGCGTGGCGTACTGGAAGTTGTCGCGTCCCACTTCCTTCGCGCGGTACATGGCGCGGTCGGCGTTCTTGAGCACCGACTCCGCGTCCTCCCCGTCGTCCGGGAAGATGGCGATGCCGATCGAGGTGGTCACGTAGAGCTCGTGCTCGTCGACGTGCACCGGCTGGCGGATCGCCTCGAGCACCTTCTGCGCGACCGCGGCCGCACCGCGGCGATCGTTGAGGTCGGCGAGCAGGATTGTGAACTCGTCGCCTCCCATCCGCGCCACCGTGTCCTCGGCGCGCACGCAGGTGACCAGGCGCGAGCCGATGACCTGCAGGAGGCGGTCGCCGACCGTGTGGCCCAGCGTGTCGTTGACGAGCTTGAACTGATCGAGGTCGAGGAACATCACCGCGCTCATGCGCGAGCCGCGCTTCGCATGCGCGAGGGCTACGGTGATGCGGTCGCGGAAGAGCAGCCGGTTCGGGAGGCCGGTCAGCGCGTCGTGGTACGCCTGATACTCCATCTGCTCCTGCGAGCGCTTGCGGTCGGTGATGTCGATCAGCGTCCCTTCGAGGATGTCCCCTTCGAGGAGCGAGACGTTCTCGAGCACCCACACCGCGGTGCCGTCGGCGCGCCGCATGCGCTGCTCGAGGTTCGAGATCTGCTTCTGCTCGCGCAGGATCTGCACGACGCGCTGCCGCTCGGCGTGGTCGAAATAGAAGTCGTGGGCGCTGCCGGCGAGCAGCTCGTCACGCGACGAGAAGCCGAGGATGCGTGCACAGGCGTCGTTGCAGTCCAGGACCCGGCCGTCGGCGTCGTTGCGGTAGACGCCCGCGAGGTTCCGCTCGAAGAGGAGCCGGTAGCGCGCCTCGTTGGCCTTGCGCTCGCCGACGTCGCGGGCGATGCCCTGGATGCCGGCAGGCACGCCGTCCCGGTAGATGAGGCGCGTGCTGAGCTCGAGCGGGACCGTCCGTCCGTCCTTCGCGATCAGCTCGACCTCGTAGAACGTGGACGAAACCTCGCCGCGGAGCTTCTGCTGCGTCGCCTCGCGCACCCGGTCGAGATGCTCCGGCTTCACGAGGCGCATGATCTGGGTGCCGAGGAGCTCCTCGCGCGAGTAGCCGCTGACGCGCTCCCCGGCGATGTTGACCGAGGTGATGTGCCCCTCGAGATCGTGCGTGTAGACGAGATCGTTGGCGTTCTCGAACAGCTCGCGGTAGCGCTCCTCGCTCTGCCGCAGCTCCTGCTCGGAGTGCAGGCGCTCGGTGATGTCCTGCGCGATTACGAGACGCGAGCGGCGCGTGCCCGCCAGGAATTCGAACGAGGTGATGTCGACGTCGATCACCGTGCCGTCCCGCTTCTGATGGCGGAACTGCCGCGGCCCGCGGCGCTCCGGCAGGTGCGCGAGCGCGTCCTCCATCACCGGGATCTCTTCCGGCGGCCGGATGTCCGCGATCGTCATGCGCAGGAACTCGTCGCGCGAGTAGCCGTAGTGGCGCACCGCCGCGTCGTTGACCGCGGTGAAGGCGAGCGTCTCGAGGTCGTACACCCACATCGGCAGCGGGTTCATCTCGAAGAGCGCGCGGTAGCGCCCTTCGCTGTCGCGGAGCGCCTGCTCGGCGCGCTTGCGCTCCGTGAAGTCGTTCGCGACGTAGACCACGCCGACCGGGTTGTTCTCGTCGTCGCGCAGGAACGACGACGCCGCGAGCACGTCGATGCGCGAGCCGTCCGCGCCCCGCCAGACCATCGGGTGCTCGAGCACTCCCAGGCTGTTGATCAGCTGTCCGGTGGTGAGGCCGGAGTCGCGGTCGAGCACCTGGCGGAGGTGCGCGTCGCGCAGCTCGTCCGGCTTGTAGCCGAGGAGACGCTCGGCGCCGCGGTTCACGACGCGGATGCGGCCGTTCATGTCGCTGACCACGACGGCGCTCTTCATCGTCTCGAGGATCTGCCCCGCGGCGTACTGCGGCGTGATGTCGTCCAGCTCGAAGCGCCAGACCGCCGTCGCGGCGACGATCACGAAGGCGAGTGTGGCCACGAAGCCGACCGGCTGCAGGGCGATGCCCACGCTGGGGAGGTAGTCGAACATCGCCAGCGAGCCGAGGACGAACGCGAGGAGGAGCGCGCCCGCCCGCTCGCGGCCGGCGCCTTCGGCGGTGCGGTACATCCGCCAGAAGAGATGGATGCTGGCGATGATGATCCCGGCGAAGCAGAAGACGATCAGGCCGCCGAACGGCCGTCCGACGGGATAGAAGCCCCAGGGAAAGAGGCGCACGCGCGGGATCAGCAGGTTCGTCGCGAACCCGGTGACGCCGGCGGCTGCGCAGCCGGTCCAGAAGAGCGCGACCGGGAGGCGGTAGGCCGTGCGATGGGGCACGAGCGTGGTGGCGAAGTGGAAGACGGCAGCCGGGATGAGGGTGCCGAAGACGAAGCCGGTGCGCGCCCAGAGGAGGGCCGTGAGCGGGTCGGCCGCCGCGTACATCCAGGAGAAGGCAGCCAGCCAGCCGGCGGCGCAGACGGTGACGAGGAAGAAGAGACGGCTCGCGGCGAGGCCCCGTCCCCGCACGAGCACTCCCGCGCCGAGGAGGATGATGATGAAGGAGGCGATGCCCGTCGCCAACGAGAGGGCGTTCGGCGAATAGCTGCCGCTGGTGAGGAAAAGAGAGAGGTCGGGCACAGGACGCTACCGTTGATGGTAACGCGTCCGGCGAAGCCCCGTGTGTCCCGCGTCACAGGACGGAGGCCCGTGACCTATTCGTAATCGCGCTTCCTGAAGTACCCGCCCCGCTTCGCGCCGCTCGGGGTAGTCGTGACACCACTGATCGGCGCCCGCTCTTCAGTCGTCCGCCCGCCGGCCGCCTGCGCGTTCTCCGCGAGCTGAAAGTCGGACGTCAGCCCCCCCTGCGCCCCCGTACTCTCCTCCGACTCCCGCCGCTCGTCATAAAACTCCCGATGCTCGGGCGCCGGAACGGAGTCCTGGTCGTTCACCTCCTGACCAGTCTTCCCGGTCACCCAGTCTTTTTCGCTGCCGTAACTTTGGGGTTCTTTCATGAGGGGGTGTGGTTGCAGGTTGGTTGCCTGGTGGGGCGTGTTGCGCGTGGCGTGTTGCGCGTTGCCCGGGCGTCATCGTGGCGCCGGTACAATCGGGTATGCGCAAATTTTGCCTCCTGCTGATGCTGCTCGTTCTCGTCGCGGCAGCTCCGAAGAAGAAAGTCGCGGCGCCCGTACTCGCCGCACCGGCTGACGTTGCGCATTCCATGGCGCTGTTCCTCAAAGATTTGTCGAAGGACGGGACGCGTCAGGTCACCTTCCGCGCCACCGCGGTCGGCACCCGTTTCTTCTTCGAGGAGACCTCCGGGGTCACGGTCTACCGCTTTCAGAACGGGCGCTACCTGCGAGAAGAGTTTCTGCGCGGGATGAGGCTCGCGGCGGCGGTGAAACGGTATTCGGGCCGCCGGTAAGCGCTGGTAAACTAGCGGCTCCACACTCGTCGATGCGCTCTTGCTGCACCTCATGCAATGAGCAAAACCACCACATTCGAAGACCTGAAGGTGTTCCAGTTCGGTATCGAGCTGATGGTCGAGGTGTATCGCGTCACCGAGACCTACCCGAAGCGGGAGCTGTACGGCCTCGCCGCGCAGATGCAGCGAGCGTCAGTATCTGTAGTCAGTCACATCGGCGAAGGCCAGGGCCGTCTGACGTTCGGCGAATGGCGCCAGATGCTCAGCCAGGGCCGCGGCTCGCTCTTTGAGCTCGAAGCACAGACGATCGCGTCGCTGAAGCTCGGCTACCTCGGTGACGACGCGTACCGACGCCTCCGCGAAAAGATCCGAGACACCGGCTGCCTCCTCACCGGCTTGATCCGCTACGTCCAGCGCAAAGAGGCGCAGGTGAAGTCCAGGCCAACAAGCCCGGGCAACACGCAACGCGCAACGCGCAACTAACGTGGCAACAAACTCAACACCGCCGAAACCGCCGCCCGCACCCCCGTCGCCAGCACCAGTCCCGGGTCCGCCGGCGCAAAGCGTGCCGAGTGCAACCCCGGCTGCGTGCCCGCCGCCAGCTTGGCGGGGTCGGCGGCGCCGAGGGCCATGAGGACGGTGGGGATCTTGCCGCCGTCGCTGAAGAGGCCAAAGTCCTCGCTGACCATCGAGGGGTCGATCAGCACGATGTTGGCCTCGCCGAGCTCCTTCCCGATCGCCGCCACCAGCCGCTCGTTGAGCGCCGGGTCGTTGAAGGTCGAGGCGATCGACTCCGCCGGCAGGTGCTCGTAGACCGGCATCCGGTCGTCCGGCAGCCCGTTCGCGATGGCGAGGCCGAGGGGGATGCGCTGGATGGCGTCGAGCACCCGCTCGCGAACCTCCGGCTTCATGGTGCGGACCGTCAGGAAGAGGCGCACCTCGTCGGGGATGATGTTCCGCTTGGTCCCCCCCTCGATCCTGCCGACCGTCACCACCACCGGGTCGAGCGGTGAGCGCTCGCGGCTGGCGATGGTCTGCAGCGCCACGATCGTCTCCGCCGCCATCACCACCGGGTCCTTCGTGAGGTGCGGCGCCGCGCCGTGCCCGCCGACGCCGCGGATGGTGACGTTGAGCGAGTCGGTCGCCGCCATGATCTGCCCCGGCCTGTAGCCGACCTTCCCCGCCTCCAGGGCCGCCCAGTCGTGCAGCGCGATCGCAAAGTCGGGCCGCGCGAACTTCTCGTAGAGCCCCGCCGCGAGCATCCCCTCGGCGCCGCGGACGATCTCCTCCGCCGGCTGCCCGATCAGCATCACCGTCCCGCGCCACTGCGACTTGAGGTCCGCCAGCAGCTTCGCCGTGCCGAGGAGCGTGGTCATGTGCACGTCGTGCCCGCAGGCGTGCATCACCCCCGCGTTCTGCGACGCGTACGGCAACCCGGTCTGCTCCGTCACCGGCAGCGCGTCCATGTCGCTCCGCACCAGCACCACCGGCCCCTCGCCGTTGCGCAGCATGGCCACGACGCCGTAGCTCGTCGTGTTCGGCTCGCGGTAGCGGCCGAAACGCTCCGTCACCTCGTAGCCCAGCTCCCGCAGCCGTGTGGCCAGGAAGGCGGAGGTCTTCACCTCCTGCTGCGACAGCTCCGGCATCGCGTGTAGCGTCTTGTACGTCTCGACGAGCGCCGGCAGGTCGCGCTGCACCCGCTGATCGAGCGTCTGTGCGAGGAGAGGCGTCGTCATGAGGAGAAAGAGTGCGAAGGCGCGCGTGAGGTTGCTGGTTGCTGGTTGCATGTGCGGGGTGGATCATCGCGGACTCACAAGCAACTAGCAACCAGCAACGCGCAACCTACATCGCCGCCTCCGCCTCCACGTCCACCGCCATCGCCACCTGGTTCTTCCCGTTCTTCTTCGCCCAGTACAGCGCCGTGTCGGCGCGGGAGATGAGGTCGGCGGGCGTCGCCCCGTCGCGCGGATAGACGGCCACGCCGATGCTCACGGTGATGTGCAGCGTCTTGTCGAGCTGCTGGAGCGGGAAGACACGCCGCGCCACGATCTCCCGCATCCGGTTCGCCGCGTCCGACGCCGAGGCGGCGGGGGTGTCGGGGAAGATGATGGCGAACTCCTCGCCGCCGTAGCGCGCCACGACGTCGCTGTCGCGCGCGTTCGTCATCAGCTCCTCGACCAGCCCCTTGAGGATCTCGTCGCCGACCGGGTGGCCGAACGTGTCGTTGATCTTCTTGAAGTTGTCGATGTCGAGCATCGCCAGCGCCAGCTCGTGCCCGGTGCGCGCGTGGCGGTTGAGCTCCTTCGACAGCGCCTCCTGAAAGAAGCGGTGGTTGTACGCCGGCGTCAGCGCGTCGATGAAGGTCAGGCGCTTGATCTCGTCGTACTGCCGCGCCGACTGCAGCGCCGTCACGGCCTGCGTCGCGAAGACCTCCAGCGTCTGCACCTTCTCCACGCTCGGGATGCGGCGGTCGTGCGGCTCGCGCACCGAGAGGTACCCGATCATCTGCTCGCCGCGCATGAGAGGCACGAGCAGGAGGTCGTTCTCGTGCCATTCGTCCGGCTTGAGGAACCCGTCGTCCGCATCCTCGGGATGCACGAAGAAATCGTGCTCGCTCTTGCGCAGCGCCGTGTGCGACACGAAGTAGGAGTTCGACACGCGGAACTCCGGATTGAAGTAGGGGGCGATCTCCGCCGGCGACACGTGCTTCTTACGCACCTCTTCCCAGACGTCGTCCATGCCCGCCTGCGCGCGCCGCACGTATTCGTCGCGCCGCGCGTCGTGCAGCGCGAAGACGACGTTCTCGAATCCGAGCGCCTTGCGGATCGCGTGGGCGATGCGCGTGAGCGCGGCGTCGATCTCGAACTGGCCGATGAGCGAGTTGGAGACCTCGAGAATCGTCGACATCGTCGCGGCGTGGCTCTCGAGCTGGATCGTCTTCTCCCGCATCTCCCGCCGCAGCAGCTGGTCCTGCAGCGAGAGCGCGGTCTGGTTCACGAGCAGCGTCAGGAGATTGAGGCTCCCCGCCTTCAGGATCGACAGGTCCTCCGTCTCGAACAGCAGGATCCCGTAGATGACCTCGGGCGTCTGGATGCCGATGAGCACCTGGATCGCGCTGCCGCCCGAGAGCGGGAACTTGCGCATGTCGCTCTGGAAGATGAACGCGCGGCTCGGCGCCGACTGCGCGAACCCGGCCGAGTCGACCCAGCGCATGATCTCCTGGTCGGTCGGCATGCACTCGCCGAAGCGGTACACGGTGCCGGCGACGTCGGGGTTCGCCTCCCACGTCACCACCGCGCACGCCTTCATGCGCGCCAGCTTCGACAGCAGCGACATGAGGCGCCGCAGCGTCTCGTGGTCGGTCTCCGCGGAGAGGATCTGCGTCGAGCTCTCGGTGAGGATCGCCAGCTCGCGGTTCCGACGCAGCAGCTCCACGTTCTGCTGCGCCGCCTCCGACTCGTTGCGCATCGAGTAGGCGACGACCAGCACCGGAATGAAGGCGATGGCGAACCCGGCGATGCCCCACGTCGCATAGAGCATGGCCTCGATCACCACCACCGGCGTCACGAAGAGGAGCGTCTTCCCCTCGAGGAGCAGGATGCGGCGGAAGTCGATCGGCGACGCGTCCCCCTCGAAGTAGCGGCGCACCGAGACGAATAGCAGGTGCACAGCCACGTAGCCGACGAGCAGCAGCGTGAACCCCGCCATCTTCGACGACGCCCGCGCGTCCTCTTCGACCGCCACCGAGTAGAGGAGCCCGACGATCGCGTACGAGAGCGCGAGCTGCGAGGCGTTGTAGAAGGGCTCGAGCTGCCAAACGCGCGACGTGTAGACCTGATACGCCGCATGCGCCCCCGCGCCGAGGAGCACGCAGACCAGCGCCACGGCAGGGCTGTGAAAGACGACCACCGCGCCGAACACCACCGCCGCCTCGAATCCGATCGACGCGTCCCCCGCGTCGATGCGCAGGAACGCCGCCACCAGCACCAGCGCCGCCAGCACCAGCGACGTCCGCAACTCCGCCCCCGGCCGCAGCACGACCGCCGCGGCGAGCAGCACCAGGGAGAGGACGATCAGTCCAATTTTCCAGGCACGGAAGAGCGAGGGGCGGGACATGGGAACGGATGATTATAGGTGGGCCGGAGTGGCGCGTTGCGTGTTGCGTGTTGCCCGGGCCTTCTCGCATCGCGGCAACGCCTCGTCCAGGCACCGAAGCCCGGGCAACGCGCCACGCGCAACTCGTAACCCGCTACACTCCCCCACCCATGTACCAGCCCGTGATCGGCCTCGAGGTGCACGCCCGCCTCCTGACGCGGACGAAGATCTTCTGCGCCTGTCCCACCGCCTTCGGCGCGCCCCCGAACACGCAGGTCTGCCCGGTCTGCCTCGGCTACCCGGGCGCACTGCCGGCGCTGAACGGGCGGGCGGTGGAGCTGGCGATCCGGATGGGGCTCGCCACCGGCTGCACCGTCGAGCGGGAGTCGGTGTTCGCCCGCAAGAACTACTTCTATCCCGACCTTCCCAAGGGCTACCAGATCTCGCAGTTCGACAAGCCGCTCGCCACCAACGGCAGCGTCCTCGGCGTGCGCATCCTGCGCATCCACATGGAGGAAGACGCCGGGAAGCTGCTGCACGAGCGCGACGCGTCGCTGGTCGACCTGAACCGCGCCGGCACGCCGCTCATCGAGATCGTCAGCCATCCCGACATCCGCTCCTCCGAACAGGCCTCGGCGTACCTCACGCGGCTGCGCCAGATCCTCATGTACACCGGCGTCTGCGACGGCAACATGGAGGAGGGCTCGCTGCGCTGCGACGCGAACGTCTCCGTGCACCGCCCCGGCGAGCCGCTCGGCACCCGCAACGAGATCAAGAACCTCAACTCCTTCCGCTTCCTCCGCACCGCCATCGACTACGAGATCGCGCGGCAGATCGAGGTGCTGGAGGGCGGCGGCCGCATCGAGCAGGCCACGCGCCTCTTCGACCCCTCCACCGGCGAGACGCGCGTCATGCGCACGAAGGAGGAGGCACACGACTACCGCTACTTCCCCGAGCCCGATCTCATCACCCTCTCGGTCGACGAGGAGTGGATCGCGGAGGTGCGCGCGTCGCTCCCCTCGCTCCCCGACGAGCGCATCGAGCGCTACCAGCGGGAGCACGGCATGAGCGCCGTGGACGCGGAGGTGCTCGTCGCCACCAAGGCCGTCGCCGACTACTTCGAGGAGACGGCGTTGCACGCGAACAACGCGCGCGCCGCGGCGAACTGGGTGCGCAACGAGGTGCTGCGCGTGCTCAACGAGCAGAAGCTCGACGTCGCCGACTACCGCGTCACGCCGGCCATGCTCGGGCGCCTCATTCAGCTCATCGACAGCGGCGCGATCGGCGGCAAGAGCGCGAAGGAAGTGTTCGAGGAGATGTCGGCGACCGGCGACTCCGCCGACGCGATCGTCGAGCGCAAGGGTCTTTCCCAGATCAGCGATCCCTCTGCAATCCGCGAGGCGGCGCTGCGCGTGCTGGAGAAAAATGCGGCGCAGGTGGAGCAGTATCGCGCCGGCGCGGAGAAGGTTTTCGGCTTTCTCGTCGGGCAGCTCATGAAGGAGACGCGGGGGAAGGCAAAAGCGGACCTCGCCAATGAAATCCTTCGTGAATTGCTGGCCGCAAAGGCGTAAAGAATCGGTGCTATGCTCCCGGCGCTTCAAGCCCCTCTGGAAAACCGACTTAGGAGGTCTCCTTGCGATTCCTTAAACTGACTGCAACCCTGTCGATGACGTGCCTGCTGGCCACGTCCGCGTTCGGCTCCGGCTTCCTCATCCCCGAGCAGGGCGCGAAGGCCAGCGCGATGGCCGGCGCATTCGTGGCCACGGCCGACGATCCGAGCGCCATCTTCTACAACCCCGCCGGCATCGCGCAGCAGCGCGAGATGTCGGTGCTCGCCGGGACGACGCTCATCAACTTCACGAACGAGTTCACCGGCGACCCGAACAGCCCCGTCACCTCGGGCGTCACCGGCGAGTACAACCGCCACACCTTCAACATCCCGAACATGTATGCCATCGTGCCCTTCGGGGAGAACATCACGTTCGGCGTCGGCGCGTTCGCGGCATTCGGCCTGCGCACCGATTGGGAAGACCCCTGGGTCGGCCGCTACATCTCCAAGGACGCCGACCTCAAGACCATGTCGGTCAACCCGGTCGTGGCCTGGCAGACCAGCGACGGCCGCTTCGCCGTCGGCGGCGGTCTCGAGTACCGCCGCGCCCGCGTCATCCTGAACGCGAACCGCATGCTGCCCTTCCCCGATCCGTTCACCGGACGCATCCCCGACGTGGCCAACGCCCGTCTGGCCAGCGACTACGGCTCCGGCATCGGCTGGAACGCCGGCATCCTCTTCAAGCTCTCCGAGGCGTTCCGCATCGGCGCGTCGTACCGCACGGGGATGGACATCGACCTCGAGGGGCGCGCCGACTTCCGCCAGATCTTCACCGGCAACCCGCAGCTCGACGCGCTCGTCGCCACGACGATCCCGCCCGATCAGGACATCAACACCGAGTTCCCCTTCCCCTCCATCGCCACGATCGGCGTGGCCTTCAGCCCGAACGAGAACTGGGACATCGAGCTCGACCTGATGCGCACCGGCTGGAGCCGCTTCGAGGCGCTGGCGGTGAACTTCGAGACCACGCCCTCGGCCAGCTTCGTCCGCGAGCAGAACTGGGAAGACTCGAACGCCTACCGCCTCGGCATCAACAAGAACGTCACCCCGCACTGGGACGTCCGCTTCGGCGCGCTGTACGACCAGAACCCGCAGCCGATCGAGGCCGTCAGCCCGCTGCTGCCGGACTCCGACCGCATCGGTGCGTCGATCGGCGCCGGCTGGCACGCCGGTCCGCTCGTCATCGACACGTCGCTCCTCGTGCTGCACTTCAAAGACCGCGACACCAACGGCCAGAATCCGGAAGGCTTCGACGGCCTGTACGAAACCGACGCGCTTCTCTGGAGCGTGAATCTCGGCTACCGTTTCTGAGGAGACCCAACCCATGAAGAGATTTCTGAACATCGCAACGGCAGTCGTCGTCGCAGTTCTCATCGCAGCCCCCGGCTACGCCGCCCGCGGCGAGGCTGACTTCACGACCTTCGTCGCCCTCGGCGACAGCTACGGCGCCGGTTTCGAGAGCGGCTCGCTCAACGAGCGCCACCAGGTCTGGAGCTGGCCCGCCGTCGTCGCGCGCCAGGCCGGCCTCTCCCTCTGCCTCCCCGGCGCCACCGCGGCCGCGACCTGCTTCGCGCAGCCGCTCGTCTCGTTCCCCGGCATCTCGAATGAGCTCGTGCTGAACAGCCTCGTGCCGTCGCCGGTCATCGCGCCGGCGCCCGGACAGGGGCAGCCGCTCATGCTGAACTTCGCCCGCCCCTACAACAACCTCAGCATCCCCGGCGCCACGGTCGGCGCGCTCCTCTCCCTCACGGGCGCCGAGCCGCAGACGCCGAACGAGCCGACCGCCGTCTCGTTCGCCCGCTTCATCCTCCGCGGTCAGGGGACGCCGGTGCAGCAGGCCTCGGCGCTGCACCCGACGTTCATCGCGCTCTGGATCGGCGGCAACGACTACCTCAACGTCATCTTCAGCGGAAACCCCGCCACGATGACCTCGGCCACCGACTTCGCGGCCCGCTACGAGGCGCTGATCACCGCGCTCGTCACCGCGAACCCGAACGCCGGCATGGTGGTGGGCAACCTCCCGAGCTCGATCCCGCCGTACCTGACGCTCGTCCCGCCGTACATCGTCAATCCCGCCACCGGCCAGCCGGTGCTCGACCCGGCCGGGAACCGCATCTACTACGTCGGCACGAACCCCGACGGCTCGTTCGGCCAGCTCGCGCCGACGACTCTGATCCCGCTGCAGACGCGTGCGCGCCTCGCGCAGGGCTACGGCATCCCGCCGGCGCTGGCCGGTTTCCCGCCGTTCAACCAGTTGCCGTTCGCCGGAACGCCGCTGTCGGCGGACGACGTCATCACCGCCGACGAGATCGCGCAGGTCGTGGCGCGCGTCGGCCAGTACAACGCCGCCATCAACCAGATCGCGGCGGCGCGCGACATCCCGGTGGCCGACATCGCCGGCCTCTTCCAGCGCGTCTCGCACGGCATGCAGCTCGGCCCGGTCGCCATCTCGGCGGCGCCGGTGACGGGCGGCTTCTTCAACCTCGACTTCTTCCACCTCACCGACCTCGGCTACCTGCTGTTCGGCAACGAGTTCATCAAGGCGATCAACACGGCCTACGGGACGCAGATCCCGGTCGCCTCGATCGCGCAGCTCTTCATGAACAACGGCGCCTTCTTCGGCGACAGCGGCCCCGGCGTCGGCAACCACCTGACCTTCACCGGCAGCAACAGCGGCATCACCGACGACGCGGTCAGCGGCATCGTCTCCTTCTGGTCGCGGCAGCCGATCCCCCGCCGTCTCGGCGGACGGAACCGCGTGGTCAACCACTGATTCGTTATCGATGGATGTGAAAAAGGCGGCCGGAAGGCCGCCTTTTTTGTTGCTGGTTGCTGGTTGCGCCTACGTCCCCGCCGGACGTCCCCGCGGCGACGGGCGCGAGATGTCGATCATCGCCATCCGCTCTTTCTCGTCGTACCAGCAGTGGAAGCGTTTGATGCCGGGGACTTCGATGTCGTACGAGCGGAAGAAGCTCGGGACGTGCAGGGAGGTCGACTTTTCCGACTGCCGGATCTTGGCCGCCCCCTCTTCCTTCTTGTCGAGCGGCTTGATCCCGATGATCTTCCGCTTCTTGTCGTAGTAGAGGTTCGCGCTGGTTTTGCCGCGGAGTCGGAGCAGGTTGGCTACGGGAGAAGGCAGGCGGATCAAACGGGATTGAACGATCGTCGCCGAGGCAGGAAACCGTTCGAATTCAGGCTGCGGCTCCCATTTCTCAAAAGCCATAAACCGACTCCTCTCCCCCCACAGACCCAACAGGACAGGCAACGATCATAAAATCCAGAATCTTTTTGTCAACAATTAATCGCACGTATTCGCGCTCGGAAAACGTCGCGTCCCGGTTCGTGATTCCGAATTATTTGAATTCGTCGCACAAAAACGCACGGGCCGCCATCACGCAAAACGCGTGCTGATTCGGCGTAAGTTGTTGATTCCATTCGAGCGGCGGCGAACTCAGCTCCGAGTCCGGCGCCACCGGCTGCCAAGTCGAGCGCCTCCCCTTACATGGACGGCACCGGCGGACATGGCTGGACGGGCGCGGCCGTCGTGGGAGCTGTGGAGAACCGACTCCACCAGTTGATGACGTCCTCGGTGGCTGCCGGTGCAGCCGCGATGATGTCCTTCGCTGCCCGTTCCGTCAGGTTCCACGTCAGCGGCGCGATGCCGTTCGAAAGCTCTACGTCCATGGAGGTCAGAAAACCGTCGGGGAACTGGTTCGCGAGTGTCGCCAGATCGAAGTCGCTCCGGAAGTTCATGGCCGCACCGCGAGTCGCGGCCACACCCTGAATCGGCGCGATGACCTCGCTGAAGCCACGGCTGACGCGGGTCGATCTCGGCTTGTCGTCTTCGTCGCGCGGCACCGAGGCCACATTGCGCAGATCCGCACCGAACGTGCTGTCACGGATCTGCACGACCAGGATGCCCGACGTGTTGGTGGCCAGCCACGTCCGATTCTTCTCGATCCATGCCGAGGCTACGAATCCGCCAAAGTTGTCGAAGTAACCAGCATCCCCGATGCGCCGGAGCTCCCTCGTCGGCAGTTCGGACGCGGGACTGACCCATGGAAACGACGCGCTCATGCGCGCGGCAGTGGAGACGGTGATGGCAGCGCCGGGGTACAGCTCGTAAAACTGCACGGCGGAAGCGGAAAAATCGCGATGATGCGTCAGCCCCTTGAGCTGCAGGTTGCTCACCAGAACGCGACGACCGTCATCGAGGCTGGCAGGCGAGTAAATCAACGACGGGATGGTGCCCCTACGCTCGAGGGTGCGGAGCTCGTCGAACCGTACTCCCATCGGCGGGGCATTGTCCCGCCACGCCTGCTCGAGCGCGAAACCGCGGTCTCGATAACGCCACGGCGCCAGTTGACCGGGGATGTCGCGCAACGCGAGGTATTTCGCCACCGAGTCGAGCGAATCCTGCGCGATGAGTTTCGGATCGATGGCACTGCCGGTTGCGTGGGCCGCCACGTAGTAGCCGGCGCCGACCATTCCCCCCGACGCACCTGTGATGACGCGGATGTGCCGGCGGAGCTCGCACGGCGACTTCACCCGGTCGAGCTGCTCGAGCACCGCGGCCATCCACACGGCCGCACGAATGCCGCCGCCGCTCGTCATGACGATCACCATCTTCGGCTTGGGTCCACACGCCGAGACGCCGGCACGCCACGCGTTCAGGGCTGAAGCATCCTCGATGAGGTCTTGGTTTCGCGTGATGCGTCCACCTTTGGTCTCCTCCGCGTACTTGGCGAGCGAGAGTGGTGGAACGGCGCGCAACTCGTCGAAGCGATGTTTCCGCGGGATCTGGTTCACACCAAAAACCCACGCCACGAGCGCGAAGAGGGCGAGGAGCATGGCTCGGGGCAGGAAGAACCGCAAGGCGCCGTAGAACAGCACGATCAGACCGAGAATGATGCAGATCGAGACGGCGGCATTCACTGGCAAACGGGTAACGAATGCGGCGAGGAACGCGTAGACCACGCCGAGGATCGCGGTCAGCAGGAACGCATACGCGTGCATCCAGAGATCCGGTGGCGCGGACTGATTGCCGACGCCTGCAAGCCAGGTGACGAGTCGCGGAAACCACGGCTTTCGGGAGAGCGGTGTGGCGAGTCGCTCCAGCTGCGGCGCGGCGAATCGAACGGCGAGCACCCCGGCTCCGTACCCGGCCACCACCACCCACTCGTTCCCGCATGCGACTTCAGACCACTGGCGCCAGCCCCCCCGCACCAGCACGAGCGGTGTGGGTAACCAGAACGTTCGCCGGAAGTACGTCTTCATACCGGCGGCGGTCGCGGGCAGCGACAGTTTGGGGTGGTCGAGAAGAAAACCGATGAAGCTGCAGAGTGCAAAGAAACAGGCGACTGCGGCACCGATCGCGAGATTGCCGTACCACTCGCGGCACCAGAATAGAGCCGGCAGACCGAGCCCGGCGACACCTTCGAAGCAGATCACCACGATCGCCAGCAGCCACGTGAACCCGAGCAATTGGTAGCGGCTGAACCAGCGAATCAGATACTCGAAAAGGTAGCGCAGCATGCAGTCCCCCTGGCCAATATGGAGGGCGCGGGATGGCGGCTTTCCCTACCTTCATGGGCGCGCCCGGCTGGTGCGGGTGGCGCCCTGAGCTCCTCGTCAGCGGACCCTAAGGTAAAATAACCAGACCGTGCGCCGCCTCTCCCCGCTCCTGGCTCTCCTCCTCGCCGCCTGCACCGTCTCGCGCCCGCACGCGGTTGCGGAGCGGCAGGACTCCCCCGGCGCCGCGGCGGACTACCAGGCGGCGAAGCGCGCCGGCACCGGCGACGTCCGGCGCGCCTACCGCCAGGCAGCCGAGGCGATGCGGCGGATGCCTCGTCATTCGACGGTCGAGGAGCCCCGCTCCGCCATCACCTCCGACGCCGCCCGCCCCTACCGAGCCTGGCAGTTCCTCGGCCCCGGGAACGTCGGCGGGCGCACGCGCGCGCTGCTCATCGACCCGGTCGATCCTCTGATCATGTACGCGGCCGGCGTTTCCGGCGGAGTCTGGAAGAGCACCGCCGGCGGCGCGACGTGGGAGCCGGTCGGCGACTCCTTGGCCAACATCGCCGTCAACTCCATGGCCATGAGTCCGGCCGACCGCAACGTGATCTACGCCGGCACCGGCGAAGGCTACTTCCGCGACGAGCTGCGCGGCGTCGCGCTGCCGTTGCGCGGCGACGGCATCTTCGTCACCCGCGACGCCGGCGCGACGTGGACGCAGCTCGCCTCGACGACCAACGAAGACTTCCACTACGTCAACGACCTCGCGATCAGCTCCCACGATCCCTCGCGCGTCTACGCCGCGACGCGCACCGGCGTCTGGCGCAGCGGCGACGGCGGCGCGACCTGGACGCACGCGCTGCCGGCGACGGTCAAGGGAGGCTGCCTCGACCTCGCCTGGCGCAGCGGCACAGACGGCGACTACCTCTTCGCCTCCTGCGGCACGTTCGAGCAGGCCACCGTCTACCGCAACAAAAACGCCGAGTCGAATCCCGAATGGGAGGCGGTGCTGACCGACCCGCTGATGGGCCGCACCTCGCTCGCCATCGCGCCGTCGGATCCCTCGATCGTCTACGCGCTCTCCGCGACCAACGAGCCGGGCAAGTTCCATCAGGCGCTGCATTCCGTCTGGCGCTCCAACAGCGACGGCGATTTCGGCTCCTGGACCGCCCCCACGACCGGGAAGAGCACGCACGATCCCGTCGGCCCGACCATGCTCACGAACATGAGCACCGTCGACACGTTCGGCATCTGCGAGACCGGCAGCAGCGGCGCGAACGTCACCATGGGCTGGTACTGCAACACGATCGCGGTCGATCCCGTGGACCCGGAGCGCGTCTGGGCGGGCGGCGTCGACCTCTTCCGCTCCGATGACGGCGGCGTCTCCTGGGGCCAGGCCTCGTACTGGTGGGCGCGGCAGATCCCCGACCGCTATCCCTACGTGCACGCCGACCAGCACGCGATCGTCTTCCACCCCGACTACGACGGCACGACGAACCGCACCGTCTTCTTCGCCAACGACGGCGGCCTCGCCCGCACCGACGACGCGCTCGCCGAGACGACGCGCGGCAGCGACGCGATCTGCACCCGCGGCGGCTCGCGGATGCGCTTCACCTCGCTCAATCACAACTACGGCGTGACGCAGTTCTACCATGGCGCCGTCTTCCCCGACGGCCGCCGCTTCATCGCCGGCGCGCAGGACAACGGCACGCTCGTCGGCTCCACCGACACCGGCGTGAACGCCTGGGAGGAGGTCTCCGGCGGCGACGGCGGCTACGTGGCCATCGACCCGCGCGATCCGCGGACGATCTACGCGTCGGCGCAGTTGGGCGTCTTCAAGCGCTCGACCAACGGCCGCGACTTCCTGCCGTTCCAGTCGGACATCCGGGAGCAGGACACGTTTCTCTTCATCGCGCCGCTCGCGCTCGACCCCTCCGACTCCACCACCGTCTGGCTCGGCGGCACCTCGCTGTGGCGCACGCGGCGCAGCAGGGCCGACCGCGCGAGTGCGCCGGTGCCGGCCGGCGGCCACGTCAGCGCCATCGCCATCTCCCCCACCTCGTCCGAGCGCGTCGTCGCGGGGACGAACCGCGGCCACATCCTCCGCAGCGAGACGGCGCGCTCCGCCACCGCGACGACCGAGTGGACGGCGGTCGTTCCACGCCCCGGCTTCGTCTCCTCGCTCACCTTCGATCCCCTCGACCCGAACGTCCTCTTCGCCACCTACGCCGGCTTCGGCGGCACGCACGTCTGGATGTCGATCGACGGCGGCGCGAGCTGGATGCCGCGCGACGGCAACGGCGAGGGGACGCTCCCCGACATCCCGGTCCACTCCCTCGCCGTCGACCCGACCCGCACCGACCGCCTCTATCTCGGCACCGACATGGGCGTCTTCGTGTCGCTCGACCGCGGCCACACCTGGGCAGTCGAGAACACCGGCTTCGCGAACGCGGTCACCGAGACGGTCGTCGTCGCGCCAGGCGCGGCAGGCCTGGCGGTGTACGCGTTCACGCACGGCCGAGGTGCCTGGAGGGCGGAGCTGAACCTCGGCGGCCCGCGCCGCCGCGGCGTGCGCCACTAAGCAGAACGCACGCACTTCACCCACGGATGAGGAGACGACCGGAGGCTTCCGGCGGCCGGGCCGCGGGCCCGGACCCGCTGGTTGGCCTAGCCTCCGCGACACAGCCTCCTATCTCGCAACAGAGTGTCGCGGAGGCTAGGCCCACCAACGGGGTCCGGGGCCGATGGCCCCGGTCGGCGAAGGCCTCCGGTCGTTCCCTGATCTGTTGGTGAAGTAAGAGCGTTCTGCTTAGGTTGTTAGCATGACGCCGTGACTTTCGTCCGTGCACTGCGCCAGCTCGCCGTCGTCGAGGGGATCTCCACGCTCGTCCTCTTCGGCATCGCCATGCCGCTGAAGTACTTCGCCGGCATGCCGCTGGCCGTACGCCTCGTCGGCTCGCTGCACGGCGCCCTCTTCGTGGCACTCGTGCTGATGCTGCTCGTTGCCGTCCGCAGAGTCCCGATCTCCCTCGGCCTCGCGGCGGCCGGAATCGCGGCCGCGATCGTCCCCGGGGGACCGTTCCTCCTCGACCGCCACCTGGCGCGTCTCGAGCGCACGCCCCGCCATTAGAGCCGCCGCACCGCGGAAAGGTGACACTGTCACCGCTGCCCGCGGCCGCTCCTCTATTCAGTCGAAGAGTCGACGAACGGAGGAGTACTCATGGACCTGCAGTGGCGTTCATCCAGGAAGCTCGGTTTCGCGAGCGGCGTGGCGGCGGCCGTCGTGTCGCTGATGCTGATCGCGACCTACGGCCGCGCCGATCTCGTCGCGCGCGTCAAACAACGGCTGCTCGACGAGCGGATCGAAACGAATGCGCACTCGATGCTCGTCTCGGGACGGGCGATCTTCCGCGACGACACGTTCGGCAGCGAGTCGTTCTGGGGCGACAGCCTGAAGCTCCACCGCGCCATCGCCGGCGCGCACAACGGCGGCGTCGGGCCGGGTGTTTCCCCGAAGACCGCGCTCGCGGTCGGCCTCAAGGTCGACGTCGATGCGCTGCCGCCGGCTGTCGTGCAGGCGGTGCAACGGGGCGAGGTCGATCTCGACGATCCGGCGACGACGCTGACGCTGCTGAAGCTGAACTCCGTCGTCGGCGTGAAGGGCTTCTTCAACGAGGACGGCAGCATCCGCGGGATGGGGATCACCTGCGCGCTCTGTCACTCGACGGTCGACGACTCCTTCGCGCCCGGCATCGGGCACCGGCTCGACGGCTGGGCCAACCGCGACCTCAACGTCGGCGCCATCGTCTCGCTCGCGCCCGACCTCTCCGCCGTCACCTCGCTCCTCGGCGTCGACGAGCCGACGCTGAAGACCGTCCTCGCGAGTTGGGGTGCGGGCAAATTCGACGCGGAGGTCTTCCTCGACGGCAAGGCCTTCCGCCCCGACGGCAAACCGGCGGCGACACTGATCCCCTCCGCCTACGGCCTGGCCGGCGTCAGCCTGCACACGTACACCGGCTGGGGCTCGGTGACCCACTGGAACGCGTTCGTGGCGAACCTCGAGATGCACGGCCGCGGCACCTTCTTCGACCCCCGCCTCGACAACCCGGTGAAGTTCCCGATCGCGGCGCGCGAGCGGATGGGGGACGTCCGCACGGACGACGACCGGATCACCTCCAAGCTGGCCGCGCTGCACTACTACCAGCTCGCCATCCCGGCCCCCACCCCTCCCGC
Organism: Thermoanaerobaculia bacterium; assembly: GCA_036399015.1. Classification (GTDB taxonomy): domain Bacteria; phylum Acidobacteriota; class Thermoanaerobaculia; order Gp7-AA8; family Gp7-AA8; genus QHVT01. Next base: position 31,403 of record DASWNW010000060.1, read on the forward strand.
CGGCAGCTTCGATACCGCCGCCGCGGCGCGCGGGGAGGCGCTCTTCGCCGGGAAGGCCGACTGCGCGCGCTGCCACGTCCCGCCGATCTTCACGGAGCCGGGCTGGCCGATGCACAACGGAGAGGAGATCGGCATCGACGACTTCCAGGCCAACCGCTCCCCCGACGGCCGCTATCGCACCACGCCGCTGAAAGGGCTGTGGGCGCGCGCGAAGGGGGGCTTCTACCACGACGGCCGCTTCGCCACGTACGCCGAGGTCGTCGAGCACTACGACCGCTTCTTCGCGCTGCAACTCAGCGTGCGAGAGAAGGCGGATCTCATCGAGTACCTCAAGTCGCTGTAGGGAGCTGAACGCATGAACCGAATCGCACTGGTCCTCCTCGCGCTGCTGCTCTCCTCGGCCGCCGGCGCGGCCGAATACTCCGACCTCTACGTCGTCCCGATCGCCGGTCATGTGCGGGGCGCGTTCGGCACCGCGTGGCGCACCGACGTCGTGCTCCACAACATCCAGCCTGTCCCCATCACCGTGGAGCTGGCGATGGTGGAGAGCGGCCGCCGCCCCTCCGCCGACGTCGTGGCGCTCGGCGCCGCGGGCGGAACGGCACTCGTGCTGATGCCGGGCGAGACGCGTACGCTCTCCGACGTCGCCGGTCACCTCGGCCGTGACCTCGCCGGCGCCCTCATCGCCGGCGCAGACCAGCCGTTCGCGCTCACCAGCCGCACGTGGGCCGAGCTCCCGTCCGGACGGACGCTCGGGCAGAGCGTGGTGCCGGTCGCCATCGGCGGCGAGGCTGACGCCGTGAACGAAGTGGCCGTGCTGCCGTCGCTCGCGCCGGGCGCACGGCAGCGGGCGAACGTCGGCTTCTTCGCCGCCGCCTCGCACGCCCCTCTCGTCGTCGAGGTCGCGCTGCGCTCCCCCTCCGGCGCCTCCCTCGGCTCGCGGCTCGTCGTGCTCGACGAGCCGGGCTTCGTGCACCGCCAGCTCGCCGTCCCCGCGACGACCGAGGCGGGCGGCAGCACCGCCGTCATCCGCATCCTCCAGGGAGACGGCGTCGTCATCCCCTACGCGTCGGTCATCGACAACGTCTCCGCCGAGTCGCTGTTCGTGTCCGGTCAGCCGGTCGCGGTGCGCGGCGCCGCCTCGCGCGGCCTGCTCGCGCGCGCGGTCCTCGGTTCCTCGGTTCCTCGGGTTCCTCGGTTCCTCGGGCCATCCGGCCGGTGATGCTGCCCGAGGAACCCCGAGGAACCCCGAGGAACCCCGAGGAACTCCGAGGAACTCCGAGGAACCCCGCTTCGTCTCCCCATTCGGACCAGCGGAGCTCGGTCCCCGGATCCAGTCGAGGTAACGCGCATCACCAATCCTTCAGGACAATTTCAGTCCCGCTTCACGACTCCCCCGCGGCTGGACGCGACATTGCGTCCATGTTCAAACGCATTCTTGCTTGTGCAGTCGTGGTGGCCCTCGCCGGATGGGCGGGGGCCGAAGAGATCGCGCTGAAGTCGGGCGTGACGGTTCATTACGATGTGGCGGGGCCGAAGGACGCGCCGCCGCTGCTCCTCCTTCACGGCCTCGGCGACACGAAGCGCTCCTGGTCGCTGGTCACGCCGGAGCTGGCGAAGACGCACCGCGTCTACGCGATCGACCAGCGCGGTCACGGCAAAAGCTCGTCGCCCGTGTGCTGTTACGCGCAGGCCGACCTCGCCTACGACGCGGTCTCGTTCATGGACGCGATGAAGATCGAGCGCGCCGCCGTCGTCGGCCACTCCCTCGGCAGCTTCGTCGCGCAGCACCTCGCCGCGCAGTACCCGCAGCGCGTCAGCAGGGTCGTGCTCATCGGCTCCGGCCGCACGACCGCCGGCACCGAGATCATCGAGTGGCTCTGGGAGCAGGTGCGCGGCGTCGAGACGCGCGTCGGCAGCGAGTTCGTCGACGCCTGGCAGTCGAACCCCAATCCGGTCGACGAGGAGTTCCTGCGGCACGTCAAACGGGAGACCGCCGACGTACGCCCGCACGTCTGGAAGTCGATCGCGCGCGCGCTCATGGCCGACCAGAGCCGCCTCCTGCGCGAGATCGAGGCGCCGGTGCTGATCGTCTGGGGCGACAAGGACCCCGGCTTCCTCGCCGACAACCAGGCCGGCCTCCGCAACGCGCTCCGCAACGCCGAGTTCAAGGCCTACCCGAACATGGGCCACAACCCCCACTGGGAGATCCCGGCCCGCATCGCGGCCGACCTGCGCGCGTTCCTCGAGGTTCAGGAGACGGGCGAGAGCAGGATGACGGAGTAGTCCTCGATCATCGAGAACGCCTCCTCCTCCAGCTCCTCGACCCAGGCGCGGCCCTGATAGAACGCGGCCTTGCGGCGGTCGCGCTCGAGCAGACTCGGAAAGCCGCGAAACCAGATCAGCGTGGCCTCTTCGTCGAGGAGGTCGAAGGGGCCATGCACGTTCATCCCGAGCCGCCGCTGCTCTTCGAGCGTCCGGTCGCGCAGGAAGGCAGCGAAACGGGATCGCGTGCCGGGACGGAGGCGGTAGCGGCGGTATTCGAGCACCGGGTCGCTCCACTCCGCGATCTGCTCCGGCGCCGTGAAGGTCGAGCCGGTCGACGGCGCGAGCCGGAGCACGCTCGAACGCCGGACGAACGGACTCGCGCGAAGCGGCTGGCCCGGCTCGCGGAGCGCGACGATCGTCGACTGGTCCTCGTACGAGAAGAAGCATTGTTGCGGCGCGCCCGCTTGCCGCTCCTCCACCAGCCAGTTCCAGCGGCGCTCCGGCACCACTTCCACGATGTGCAGCTCCAGTTCCATCAATCCTCCACCCGCGTCATGTGCATCACCCAGTTCGTCTCCCACGTCGCGCCGGCGTCGGCGGAGAAGGCCTGTTCCCAGCGCGCGCTGCGCGGCGCGTCGTACTTCCAGAGGAAGCGGACGCGCACCGGCGTCCCCTCGTGCTGGTCTTCCCCCTCGAAGACGCCGAGGCCGTTCGTGAAGCGGCCGGCCACCGGCGGATCGAAGACGCCGTGGACGTTGTCGGCCCAGTGGATCGTCCACTGGCAGCGGGCCCGGTCGAAGAGGCGCACCGTCATCCCGACCCAGCCCGGACGCCACCGCTCCGCCGTGAGCTCGTCGATGTTGCCGATGCCGCCGGGAAGGAAGCGCGCCCGCGCCAGGCCGTCGAACGTCTCCCAGTCATTCGAGCCGCGGAGGCGCTCCCGGAGCCGCTCGTGGCGCACGTTCCAGTGGCCGATCCAGAAGTCGAAGTCGGAGGAGCCGTTCATGCCGCGATGCTAGCGGCGGGAGTGGTCCGGCTCAATGACCACATTCGCGGCATCTGTTATAACCACTTCGTGCTCCTCCCGCTCGGCGATTCGGGACCGCTCTACCGGCGCGTCTACGAGGCGCTGCGGCAGCAGATCCTCGCCGGGGAGCTCGCCGCCGGCGCCTCCCTTCCCGGCACCCGCACGCTGGCCCGCGACCTCGGACTGTCGCGCATCGTGGTGCTGGCCGCCTTCGAGCAGCTTGCCGCCGAGGGCTACATCGAGTCGACCGTCGGCTCCGGCTCCCGCGTCGCGCTCTGGAACGACGCGCTCTCCGCGCGCCGCGGCGCCGGGGCGCGAGCCCGGCACACCAGGCTGGAGGCCGTGGGGGCGGTGTCGGAGTACGCGCGCCGCGTGCGGCAGATGGGCGCGCTCTGGAGCGACGCAGCCCCGGCCCCTCGCGCCCCGATCGACTTCACCTACACGACCACGCTCCCCGACGCACGCACGGTGACGCTCTGGCGCCAGGCCATTGCTCGCGCCGCCGCCGAACCGGAGGTCGGCTATCCCGATCCCGCCGGCCTCCCCTCGCTCCGGCGCGTGCTGGCCTCGCACCTGCGGGAGCAGCGGGGCGTCTCCGCGGAGCCCGACGACATCATCATCGTGGGCGGCGCGCAGCAGGCGCTCGACCTCACCGCGCGCATCCTCTGCGACCGCGGCACGCGCATCGGCATCGAAGACCCGCACTACCAGGGAACGCGGCAGGCGTTCGTGGCCGCCGGGGCGCGGATGATTCCCTGCGCCGTCGACGCCGAGGGTCTGGACATCGAGCGGCACGCGAAGCGGCTCGGCGAGGCGCGCGCGGTCTGCGTCACGCCGTCCCATCAGTTCCCCACCGGCGCGATCATGAGCGTGGCCCGCCGCCTGGCGCTGGTGCGCTGGGCCGAGGCG
>DASWNW010000061.1:0-10261 GCA_036399015.1 Thermoanaerobaculia bacterium
GTGGGCGGGGCGAGTGGGCGGGGCGAGTGGGCGGGGCGAGTGGGCGGGGCGAGTGGGCGGGGCGAGTGGGCGGGGCGAGTGGGCGGGGCGAGTGGGCGGGGCGAGTGGGCGGGGCGGAGGGAGCGCGCGGTTGGACGAAGGGCGCGGGTAGAGGGAGGCCGGGAGGGCGGGGCCGAGCGGGCGGAAGGGCGGGGTGGAGGACGCGTGGATGGGGCGCGGGAGCGCGGGGGCGGGAGGGTAGGCGCAGAGGCGCGAGGCCGACCAAAGGCGCATGCGCGTAAATCACGCGCATGCGCCTAAAACGACCTACGAAACCGACGGCGCCGCTTCCCCCGTCACCGACGCTTCCTCCTCGTGCGCAGGGCGGCGGCGGCGGAACCATTCCTGGACGTCGTCGAAGAGGCTGTACAGGACCGGGGTCGCCAACAGCGTCAGCAGGAGGACGAGGGTCTGGCCTCCGATGATCGTCGCGCCGATGGCGCGGTTGGTGGCGGCGCCGGCGCCGCTGCTGACGACGAGCGGGATCATGCCGGCCACGAAGGCGATCGTGGTCATGAGGATGGGGCGGAGGCGGTCGCGGTTGGCCTCGCGGATCGCGTGCGCGCGGTCGAGGCCGCGCTCGCGGAGCTGGTTCGTGTGGTCGACCTGCAGGATCGAGTTCTTCTTGACGATGCCGAAGAGCACCACGATGCCCAGCGCCGAGAAAATGTTGATCGACTCATTGAGGAGCACGAGCGACAGCAGCGCGAACGGTACCGTCATCGGCAGCGACAGCAGGATCGTGATGGGATGCACCCAGCTCTCGAACTGCGCCGCGAGAATCAGGTACATGAAGACGATCGACAGCAGGAACGCGAGCATGAAGTTCATGCCCATCTCCTGCTGCTCCTTCGCGCGGCCCGTAAATCCATAGGAGTACGTCGTCGGCATGTTCAGCGCCTTCGCCTTCTCCTGCAGCAGGTTCATGACCGTCGCCGACGAGTACCCCGGCTGCATGTTCGCCAGCACCATGACCATGCGGCGGCGGTTGTAGCGGTTGATCACCGACGGACCGGTTCCCTCGGTCATGTTCACGAGGTCGGCGAGCTTCACCGTCGTCCCGTTCGCGGAGGGCACCTCGATCTGCGAGATGCCGGCGACATTACGGCGCGCCTCTTCATCGGCTCGGACGTGCACCTCGTACTCCTCGCCCCCCTCGTAATAGCTGGTGGCCTGCTGCCCGCCGACCAGCACGTTGAGCGTCGCGGCGAGGTCCTGCACGCGCACGCCCAGGTCGGTCGATTTATCGCGGTCGATGCGCACCGCCAGCTCCGGCTTGCCGACGATGAAATTCGTGTCGACGTCGGTCGTGCCGAGCTTCGGGTCCTTGATCGCGTCGGTGAGCTGGCGCGAGTACTTGTCGAGCTGATTCAGATCCGGACCGCCGATCCAGAACATGACCTCGGCGTCCGTGCCGCCGCCGAACTCGTTCACCGGCGCGACCGACGTGCGGAGGTTCAGCCGCTGGTACTGCGGCAGCACGTCCTTACGCACGCGGTCCATGATCGCGTACTGGTCTTCGCGCTTCTCCGCGTCACCCAGCTTCACGTACACCATGCCGGCGTTGAGCGTCTGCTGCGGGTCGTCACCGATGGTGACGACCGTGTTCTCCACCCCCGGCACCTGGCGCACGCGCGTGGCGATCGACTCCAGGATGGTCATGGTGGTGTCGACGCTCGCCCCCTCCGGCGCGCGGACGTTCACGGCGAACTGCCCCTCGTCGTCGTACGGCAGGAAGGTCTTGTCGACCACCGAGAACAGCGGGATGGTGGAGAAGAAGACGGCGAACATCGCCAGGACGATCGCCCAGCGGTGGGCCATCGACCAGTCGAGGAGCTTGAGGTAGACGCGCTCGATGACGGCGTAGAAGCCCTTGTCACGCGTGCCGGAGCCCTCCTCGTGATTGAGGTCCTCCCGCTTGAGGTAGCGGGCGGCCATCATCGGCGTGAGGGTGAAGGAGACCAGCAGCGAGACGGCGATGGCGAACGCCATCGTCACGCCGAACGAGAACATGAAGCGGCCGACGATCCCGGCCATGAACGCCACCGGCAGGAAGACGACGATGAGCGACAGCGACGTGGCCATGACGGCGAGGCCGACTTCCCTCGTCCCCTCCACCGCCGCCTGCGCCGGCGACATCTTCTTCTCTTCCATCCAGCGGAAGATGTTCTCGAGCACGACCACCGCGTCGTCGATGACGATGCCGACGGCCAGCGTGAGCGCGAGGAGTGTGATGACGTTCAGCGTGAAGCCCATGTACGACATCGCCGCGAAGGTGGCGATGAGCGAGCTGGGGATGGCCACCGCGGCGATCAGCGTCGGCCGCGACTTCCGTGCGAAGTAGATGAACATCCCGATCGCGATCAGCAGTGCGGCCGGCACCGCCACCGCGCGCGGAACCGGAATCGAGTGGCCCCACAGCAGCGTGTAGAGCAGCAGCGTCGCGCCGACCATGAGCAGCACGGTCCAGACGCGCGGGCTGGAGAGGAAAAGCCAGACGATGAGCGCCGCGAAGATCGAGCCGAGGATGAGGTGCTCTTTCACGGCGCCGACGGCGGCGAGGACGAACTCCGACTGGTCGCGGATGATGTCGAGCTTGTAGCCGGCCGGAACCTGCGGGCGGATCTCCTCGACGCGCTCCTTGATGCCCTCGACGACCTCGATGGCGTTGGTGCCGGACTGCTTGCGCACCTGCAGCACGACCGCCGACTTGCCGCCGACGGTCGCCGCCGACTCCACCTCGGCCATGCTGTCTTCGATGCGTGCCACGTCGCGGACGCGGATCGCGGTGCCGTTCAGGTTCGCCACCGGGATGTTGCCGAAGGCCTTCGGCGAGGTGACGCGGCCGTACGTGCGGAGAGTGAGATCGCGCACCCCCTGCTCCACCTTGCCGCCGGGGATCTGGATGTTCTGCGACTGCAGCGCCGAGACGACGTGCGCGGCGGTGAGCCCCTGCGCGGTGAGCTTGGCGTTGTCGACGATGACGTTGATCTGCCGCGGACGGGCGCCGATCACGAGCACCTGGCCGACGCCGCTGACCGTCTCGAGACGGCGGCGGAGATTCTTGTCGACGTACTCGGAGATGTCGCGCTGCGAGCCGGGGCCGGAGACGGCGATGGTCACGACCGGAATCGCGCCGGGATCGAAGTTCTGCACGATCGGCGGCTCGGCGTCGGTCGGCAGCTCGCCGAGGACGGAGGAGATCTTGTCGCGGACCTCCTGGGTGGCGACGTCACGGTCCTTCTCGAGGTCGAACGAGATCATGACCACGGAGACGTTCTCGGACGAGAAGGAGGTCAGCTCGTTGATGCCGCTGATGGTGTTGACCGCCTCTTCGATCTTGTCGGTGATCTCGGTCTCGATCTCCTCGGGCGCCGCGCCGGGGAGCACGGTCGTCACGATGACGAACGGGAACTCCACGTTCGGGAAGCGGTCGACGCCGAGCTTGAGGTACGAGAACGCACCGATGACGACGAGCGCCAGGATGATGACGGTCGCGAAGACGGGGCGGCGTACACAAATTTCTGCGAGTTTCTGCATGTGATTCTCCGAAGGTTGCTGGTTGCTGGTTGCTGGTTGCTGGTTGCTTGTGCCGTGTGCAGGAATCGCCAGCAACCAGTAACGAGCAACGAGCAACATCAATCCAGTCTGGTCTCCACCCTCGCGAACAGCCCCGGCCGCAGCCTTCCGTCGCGGTTGGCGAATTCGGCTTCGGCGAACATGGTGCGGGTCTTCGGGTCGATCACGCCGCCGACGGCCTTCACCGTCCCGACGAAGGTCTCGTTGGGATAGGGGTCGACGCGGGCGGTGACTTTGTCGCCCGGCTCGAGGCGGCCGAGGTAACGCTCGGGGACCTGGAAGCGAAGCTTGAGCGGGGAGACCTGAACGACGACGAAGGCGACGCCGCCGTCACCGAGACGGGCGCCGGCGTCGGTGCGCTTCTCGGCGACGATGCCGTCGATCGGCGAGCGGAGCGTCGAGTCGGCGATCTGCTGGCGGAGCAGCGAGACCTGCGCGCCGGCGCCGGAGAGCATCGCCGTCGCCTGCTCGAAGGCCGCCTGCGAGCGGTCGAGCGTGGCGCGGGGGATGGAGTCCTTCGCCTGCAGCCCCTTCTTGCGCTCGTAGTCGCGCGCCGCCTCGTCCCGCAGCGCGCGGGCGCGCGCCACCTCGGCTTCCGCCGTCTTCAGATTGAGCTGCGCGTAGTCCGACTCGAGCTGCAGAAGCGGCTGCCCGCGGCGGACGCGCGCCCCCTCGTCGACATAGACGCGCGCCACGCGGCCGGGCGTCTTCGGCGAGAGCTCGGAGCGGACGGGGGAGACGAACTCGCCGGTCGCGGTGAGCAGATTCGGATCGCCGGCGGCCGACGCGGTCCCGGTGGTGTCGGTGGCCGCGGCGGTGGCGGTGGCGATCTCCTGCACGTCGGCCGGGAGCGCCGGCGCGACCGTGCTGGTGGTGGCGGTGGTCGCGGTGGCCGTGTCGGCCTTCGACTCGTCGCCTCCGCAGGCGGCGAGCGAGAGGGAGAGGAGAGCAATGCTGAGGATGAGGGGGCGCTTCGTCATTTCGTCACTCCGACAGATTCCTTGATGGCGCCGGCCGCGTGCCACACGCGGAGCTCGGCGAGATCACGATTGAGAGTTTCTTCAGCGACCGCGCGGCGCGCGTCGGCAAGAGAGGTCTCGGATGCGGCGACGTCGAGCGAGGTCGCCTCCTGGGCGCGGTACAGCTCGAACGCCTGCTCGTACTCCGCCTGCGCGGCCTCGAGCTGCTCGTTCGCGAGCTGGAGTCCGATCTCGGCGGAACGGAGGTCGGCGAGGGCGCGGCGGACGTCCTCGCGCGCGACCAGCTTCGCCTCCTCGAGCGCGAGCTCGGCCTGCTTCTCGCGGCTCTTCGCGCCGGCCACGCGGGCGAACACCTCGCCCGACTGGAGGAGCGGCACGTTGAAGCGGAGCGCGCCGAACGCGTATTCATTGGTGGGGAACGGCGTCTTCTGCTGCACCCAGCCGCCGTCGAAGGAGACGGTCGGCAGCCAGAACCCCCGCTGCTTCTGCACCTCGAGCTTCGCGATGCGGACGTTGTTCTCGGCGATGTCGATGTCGGCGCGGGAGGTGGTGGCGCGGGCGATCAGGTCGTCCTCCGACGGCAGCGGCGGCAGCGGGCGCTCGGGGCGCTCGACGACCACGGGCCCGTCGAGATCGAGGTCGGTGCGGAGCTGCGCCACGGCGTGCTCCCGCTGCTGCTGGGCGGCGGCGAGCAGGCGCTGCGCGGCCTTGCGGGCGGTCTCGGCGCGGAGCACGTCGACGCGCGTCACCTCCCCCGCCTCGTAGAACGCCTGCGCCTGGGTGAGGCGGCGGGCGGCGAGCTCGATGTTGCGGTTCTCGACGTCCATGCGCCGGTCGCCGTTCACGACGGCGAGGTAGTTCGAGGCGACGCGCAGCAGCGTGCCGTCCTCGCTGGCGCGGGCGCCCTCACGCGCGTTCTCGATGCCGATCTTCGCCTGCGAATAGGCACGCAGCTCGCGCCGTCCGGCGAAGATCGGCTGCGACAGCGTCACGCGGTACGCCCAGTCGTTGCGCGGGAGGATGGTCACGGAGTCCTGCCCTTCCCCGCCGAACGTCTGCTCGAGACTGTTGCGGGTGAGGTCGCCGCTGAGGGTGATGCGAGGCATGACCGCCGACAGCAGGAAGCTGCGCTGGGCCTCGGCCACGCCGATCTCCTCGCGCGCCGACCCGATGGTGTTGTTGACGGCGAGGGCGCGGCGAAGCGCCTCCTCGAACGTCAGTCTGGTCTGCGCGGCGAGGTCGAGCGCCGACAGGATCGCCATGAGGGATAGTGCAATTCGTCTCAACTTCTATCTCCGTTCGCGGACGCCGTCGAGGATGAGTCCGGTGATCAGGTCGACGTCCGTCTCGTCTTGCGTGGGAGCGTCTTCGGCGAGCCGCTCCAGGATGATGGCAGTGCTTCCTTCAATGATGAAGAGCGCGAGTTTGTAGGCGTTCACCGTCCGGATCTCGCCGCGCTCCATGGCGCGGGAGAGGGCGTCGGCGAGCCGCTGGACGCGGTTCCGGTACTGCGGCTGGCACTGCTGCGTCTGGCGGTGCTGCCGCTCGGCCGGCCCCTCCGGCATGCGCATGGAGAGGTAGAGGCGGAAAAACTCGCGATTCCGGCCGAAAAAGTCGAGATGCGCCTTCATGATGGCCCGGATCTTCGGCTCGATGGCGATGTCCTGCTCGATCGCCACGTCGATCTCGTTCATGAGCTGCGTGATGGCCGTCTGGAAGGTCTTCTCGACCAGCTCCTCCCGGTCGCGGAAGTAGAGGTAGATGGTGCCCTTGGCGACCCCCGCCTCTTCCGCGATCTCCTGCATGGTGGCCGCGGCCATCCCCTTGCGGGCGATGACGCGCATGGTCGCATCCTGGATGGAGGCGATCCGGAACTCCTGCACGACTTCTTCTTTGGACTTGAGAGGCATATGTCAGCCGACTGAACGCGCGGTCAGTCAAACAGAATTTCTGGTCAGTTGCAAGGACGGATCGGTCAGGTTTGCCGGATTGCAACACGGCTGAGAACGGTGGCAGGGGGAAAAAACCGTGGACCTCGTGGCGCACTCGTGGTTCCTCGTGGCGCACTAGTGGTTCCTCGCGGAACACTAGTGGTTCCTCGCGGCGCACTAGTGGTTCCTCGCGGCGCACTAGTGGTTCCTCGTGGCGCACTAGCGGTTCCTCGCGGAACACTAGTGGTTCCTCGCGGCGCACTAGTGGTTCCTCGCGGCGCACTAGTGGTTCCTCGCGGAACACATGCGGTTCCTCGAAGAACACATGCGGTACCTCGAGGAACACGAACTGCGCCGGGAAAAACCGCGACTCCCCGAGGGGAAAACGCGCGCGGGCTATCATCATCCTCCTCGGAATGCTTCAACCCGGATCGCGGCTCGGCCGTTACGAGATCCGTTCGCTCATCGGCGCGGGCGGGATGGGCGAGGTTTACCTCGCGCACGACGGGCAACTGCAGCGGCCGGTCGCGCTCAAGGTGCTGGCGGCGACGGTGCGCAACAACGTCGAGCTGCGCAGGCGGCTCGAGTACGAGGCCCGCGCCGCCTCGGCGCTGAACCATCCGAACATCCTCACCGTCTACGACGTCGGGCAGCTCGGCGAGGAGCACTTCATCGCCACCGAGTACGTCGACGGCGTCACCCTCCGCCAGCGGATGAACCGCCCCGAGGCGACCCTGCACGAGATCGTCGGCATCGGCATCCAGATCGCCTCCGCGCTCGCGGCGGCCGAGGACGCGGGGCTGGTGCACCGCGACGTGAAGCCCGACAACATCATGCTGCGACGGGACGGCTACGTGAAGCTGCTCGACTTCGGCCTCGCCCGCACCAGCGACGGTCCGCCGCCGGAGCTGGAGAAGACCGACCCCTACGTCGTGCGCGGCACCGTCTTCTACATGTCACCCGAGCAGTTGCGCGGCCGCACGCTCGACACCCGCAGCGACATCTGGAGCACCGGCGTGCTGCTGTACGAGCTGATCAGCCGCAAGCTCCCCTTCGAGGGGGACAGCTCGTCCGACGTCGCGGCGGCCATCCTCCGCAGCGACCCGGCGCCGCTCCGCCGTCCGGACGGACGCCCGGTACCGGCACGCCTGGCGGAGATCGTCGAGAAGGCGCTGGCGAAGGATCGCGGGCAGCGCTACCAGACCGCGCGCGAGCTGCTCGAAGACCTCCAGAGCGTGCGCGGCGACGTGGCCTCGGACGACGCGGCGGTCGACAGCGATCCGGGCTCGCGCATGGCCACCACCGAACAGGTGGCGATCGACGCCCTCCCCTTCACGAACCTGCCGCAGAAACTGACGCCGCTCGTCGGACGCGACGCCGAGCGCGCCGACGTGCTCTCGCTGCTCCGCCGCGACGACGTCCGTCTGGTGACGTTGACCGGCCCGGGCGGCACCGGCAAGACGCGGCTGAGCCTTGCCGTGGGGATGGAGCTGCTGCGCGAGCTCGACGACGGCGTCTGGTGGGTCTCCCTCGCGCCGGTGCGCGAGGCGCGGCTCGTCCTCACGGAGATCGCCGCCGTCTTCGGCGTGCAGGAAGGGGGCGCGCCGCTCCTCGACGCGCTCAAGCACGCACTGCGCGAGAAGGAGCTGCTGCTCGTCCTGGACAACCTCGAGCAGGTGCTCGACGCCTCCCCTCTCATCGCGGAGCTCCTCGGCGCCGCGCCGCGGGTGAAGGCGCTGGTGACGAGCCGCTCGCCGTTGCGCATCGGCGGGGAGCGGGAGTACGCGGTGCCGCCGCTCACCACTCCCCCGCTCGACCTGCCGCTCGCGCCGGACGCCCTCGCCTCCTACGCCTCGGTCGCGCTGTTCGTCGACCGCGCCTCCGCGGTGAAGAGCGACTTCGCCATCACCTCCGAGAACGCGCGCGCCATCGCGGAGCTGTGCGTGCGGCTCGACGGCCTCCCGCTGGCGATCGAGCTGGCGGCGGCGCGGGTGAAGGTGCTGCCGCCGCAGGCGATGCTCTCGCGCGTCGAGAACCGCCTCAAGCTCCTCAGCGGCGGCTCGCGCGACCTGCCGGAGCGGCAGCAGACCATGCGCGCCGCGCTGTCGTGGGGCTACAACCTCCTCGAAGGGCCGGACCAGCAGCTCTTCGCCACGCTCTCTGTGTTCCGGGGCGGATTCTCGTTGGAAATGGCGGATAGGCTGTGCGACGCGGACGACGCCTTGGACGGCATCTCCTCCCTCATCGACAAGGCGCTGCTGCGGCGCGACCCGGCATCGCGCGACGACGCGCCGCGGTTCACGATGCTGGAGACGATCCGCGAGTACGGACTCGAATGCCTCTCCACGCAGGGGCGCGACGCGACGGTGCGGCGGGCGCACGCGGCGCTGCTGGCGTCGATGGCGGAGGAGAACGAGCTCGATGCGGAGCGGCTGGCGATCGACGCCGACAACTTCCGCACCGCGATCGACTGGGCGGCCGCGGCGGGCGACGCGGAGCTGGCGCTGCGACTCGGCGCGGCGCTCTGGTGGTCGTGGTACGTCGGCGGGCACTACGCGGTCGGGCGCCATGCTTTGGACAAGATCCTCCTCGTCCCCGGCGGCGAGGACGTGCCGGTACGGGCCAAGGCGCTCACCGGGGCGGGGGCGATGGCGTTCCTGCAGTGCGACTACGAGCGCGCCATCGAGCTGCTCGAGTCGAGCATCAGCCTCGCGCGGCGCCACCAGGACCCGATGAGCCTCGCCCGCTCGCTGCAGTTCCGCGGCTCGATCGCGCGCGAGCGGGGCGAGTACGAGCAGGCCATCGACCTCCATCTCCTCTCGCGCACGATCTGGGCGGAGCTGGAGGACCGGGCGAACGTCGGACGCTCGCTCAACTACGTCGGCTTCGCCGCCTGGCTGAACCGCGACGTGGCGCGCACCGAGGAGCTGTGCGCCGGCACGCTGCAGCTCTTCCGCGAGCGGCGCGACACCGAGGGCGTGGCCTGGTCGCTGCTGAACCTCGCGGCGGCGGCGCTCTACTCGGGGAAGCTCGACCGCGCGGAGCAGCGGCTCGAGGAGTGCCTCTCCTGGTCGCGCGCCGGCGGGTTCAAAGAGGGCGTGGCGTGGTCGCTGAACCTGCTCGGCTGCGTGCTGCGCGCGCGTGAGGATGACCTGCGCGCGGAGACGATGCTCGTCGACTCGCTGCGGCTGCACTGGGAGCTCGGCGACCGCTGGCGAAGCGCCTCGGTCCTTGAGGCGCTGGGCGGAATCCGCCGCGATCCCCGTCTGCTCGGAGCGGCCGCCGGCCTGCGCGCGCGCCTCGGGACTCCCGTTCCGCCGGCGGAGCAGCCGCAGTACGAGGCTGACGTGCGGGCGGTGGGGACGATTCCGTTCGAGGTTGCGGAGGCAGTGGAGGTCGTGCTGGGCTAAGCAGAACGCATTCACTCGGCCAACGCGCCAGCCGCGTTGCCCTTCGCCGCGCTACGCGGGGAGTACTGACCGGAGACATCGAGGACACAAACCGGGGACATCGAGGACACCTGATGCAACCTATGCCCGGGAGGGTGTGGGGATGGTGTGGAGGAGTCCGATGAGTGCCAAGGAAGCGTTAATCTTCGATGTGAACGACGGGATGAGGGTCAGCGAGGCGGCCGACAGGCACGGGGTTGCGCGCTCGTGCGCATACAAGTGGGTGTCGCGGTATCAGCGGCTCGGGCGGGCGGGTCTGGAGGAGTTGTCGCGAAGACCTGAG
>DASWNW010000062.1:0-183100 GCA_036399015.1 Thermoanaerobaculia bacterium
GGGTGCGCACGTGCGCACTGAGGGTGTGTCACTGCGCCACGGTGGGTGCGTACGTGCGCACCGGGGTATGACACTGCGCCACCGCGGGTGCGCACGTGCGCACTGAGGGTGTGTCACTGCCTTACCGCGGGCGTGCGCAGACGCCATCCGCACCGCCACTGATCAGCGTCACGCGCCCATGCGTGACCAGCACCTGCACGCCCGGAGGCGATGGCGAATCCATGCTCTTCGAGCCACCGTCCCGACATTCGCAGGTACGGCACAACAGCCTCGGGAGGGTGCGCCGCACGATGCGACGCGAGGAGAGCGTGAGGACATACGGCGCCCGCGCCGGCCGCGGCTGTTTCCGAACCTCGACCGGCCGGCCGATCGCTTTCCGCACGCGGTGGCGCCGCGGACGACCGAGCGTCGGGAGGCGGCGGATGGCATCAGAGAGACGTGAGGACATTGCGCATCACCTCCGGGTCGTTTGCGTCAGCAGGCGCGGTCGCGCTCTCCCGCCTCGGGCCAGGCGATCGCCTCCGCGAGGCCTCGCGAGCGATGAGGTCTGCTCGCGACGGCATCTGCGCGCGCGTCAACATCAAGCGAACACCCCCCCGTCACGGTGTCCTGAACAGCAGCGCTCTGCACCGCACGAGCGAACACTGCGAGCGGCGGAATTGCGGGTGCTGCCCGTCGGGTGGGGGAGTGTCGTGACCGGTGAACTCAGACGAGCCACTGCTGCTGGGCTTCGATGAAGAGGGCTCTGTGTGGTTTTGAACGACGGGTTAGGGCGCGTTCCCGGCGAGCGGCTCCACCTCACGTCCGCAGTGCTTGCAGACTCTCGCCTTCTTGAGAATCAGCTCGGCGCAGAAGGGGCATTCGCGCTCCTCACGGACGGGCGGGGGTGCGGATGTCTCGGCTGATTTCACCGCCGTCGCGGCGGCGGCAGCTGCTGCTTGTTTCTTCTTCGCTGCCGCGAGGGTGACGTTGGCCAGCGCCTTCAGGCGGGCGTCGTGCGCGGCGCGCTGCGCAGCGCTCCGGCGCATGAACAGAATGATCGCGTAAACGATCGCGGCCGCCAAGGCCAGGATGACGACTGCCGCTGCAAGAGTCCCGCTCACGCACGCATCTTAATCCGACCTGCAGAGTGCGATCCGCAACTTCACCTGGCAACCGGACCGCCCGGCGGGCGACGCGGAGTGATGGCTGGCGCGCCGATGAACCACAGTGCCACGAGGCGGCGCGGAAGCGGTGACGGATTCGATCCCGACCCATGCACCAGGTGCGGATGGAAGACGACCGCGTCACCGGGATCGAGCGGGATCAGCGTTCGACGGCTCTCGTCGAACACGCCTGTATTGGTGTCGGAGGTGTCGTAATCGAACGGAACCGGGCCGTTGGCGTGGGTGCCGGAGAGGACCTCGAACCCACCGTTCCCCTCATCCGCGCGATCGAGGGCGATCACCAGATTCGCCCCGCCGAATTTCGCGATCGCGTCCCGCTGCTGCCAGGCAACGAACGCCGTGTCCTGATGCCAGGGGAAGGCAGTGCCAACCCTCGGCGCCTTCAGGTTGATCTGGTCGACGATCCAGCGCGGCGAGGTCACGCCGACCGACTCCACGAGCTTCAGGACCCGTCGGTCGTTGCGGAGGAGGGCCACTTCGACGCTGGCGGAGGACGCAAACGTGATCTTTCGCAGCGCGCCGGGAGCGATCGCGATCTCACCTCGGCGGCCGCTCGCAGTCTGCACCTGATAACGCGCGCCATCGATCTCGGCATCCGCAGTGAGGTGCGCCCCCTTCCGCGACAGCTCGTCGGACGCCCTGCGAAGGGCTTCGACCTCTCGTGATGTGATGAAGCGCTGAACCAGCGCCCAACCATCGCGGTCCAACCGTTCGCGGACCGTCGGTACAGCAAAAGCGTTCGATGACTGCTCCATCACACGCGATTGTGCCATCACGCGCGATGGCGAGACGGAGCGCGGAGGATACACACACCTCGATGCGCGAGCCTGACTCGGGCAAGCCCCTGTGACTCATCGAGGATGGGGACGGCGGTAGCGGTCTGCCCCCGGTGGTCATCGTGACTCTCCGTGCGATTCGTCCTGGACTCGGCGGAAGGCCACTACGTATTTGAGCAGCAGCCACCATGCCTATACGGCCGTTTCGCTGTAGAAAGCGCTCGTTTCCAGCAGCCCGTGCGCGAGGTCGTTGCGCAGGTTCCCTCCGAAGCGATTTACGACCGTCATCGTGAAAACCAGATCGTTGCCGAGGATCTTCGGCGGGTCCGGATTGCGTAATACGGCATTGAGGTCGGGCAGCTCTTCGTATCCGTGCTTCTTCCAGAACACCGGCACTTTTCCGGCGCGGACAAGCAACGTGCGAATCGAATGCTCGACCCGCGGTACGAGGATGTGCGTCGCTGCGAGAAACTCGCCCGTCATTCCCGCGTACAGGCCGAGCGCCCACACCGACTCGCGGCTCGCTGGTACGTTCACGCCTTACGCGACGACCGTTAACCGTGTAGTCGCAGCTCGGCGTCGGCGTTCACGCATCGCGTGCGCGCGCTGCTGGGATAGTCGATGCCCAGATTTCCTTCGCCCACCACAACACTTGAGCCAGACAGATCATCATGAAAACACCAACCAGAAACGACAGCACCACCAACTTCCAATTTTCCAACCGACCCCAGTCTCGCTCCGCCAGTTGAAGGATACTGATGATGAGGAACAAGGCGGCGTCTAACACTAGCCACCCCCACCGCAGGCGCGACACACGATCCACCCCGATTGAGGAGTGCGCTGTGAACTCGCTTCCATGCAGCACCGTCTCGTACATCATGCCGTCCCAAATGAAGACGAGAAGAAACAGCCAAAAGTAGTAATGCAACAACCCAACGGCGCCGAACAGCGGAGCGGATGACATCTCTCGCGCATACATGACCGGCAAGTAACCGACGGCAACAACCCAACTGCCCCGGATCAACCACTCAGCGCATACGTGGATAAGCCGCCGCAGGTCGGCGCTAGCAAGTCGCCACTCCTGGAAAGCCGTGGCCTGATCAACCGCCCACGCGTGAACGTAAAGCCGCACGACAAACGCTAAATGGACGATCGCAATAACCCACCATAGGCCCGGCATGTCGACAGCGTAGCGCCGCCCCTGCACTACCATGTGCGGCTTCAACGCTCGACTAATTGCGGGTACCGCTTCCGCTGCACTAATCAGAAAAATTATGAACGACGCAACGGCGAAGCTCGACGACCGTGGCACCGCAGCAAGTATCCCGACTATCCGGCTACCGACGGCCATTTACAGCCTCGCCTCGGATGCCAGCCACTGTCGCTGCTCGATTCGCGCCGCTTCAAGCGCCTGCAGCCGCCGTGTCCAATCACTTGCGCCATAGTAGTGCCCCAAGCGTCGATGTCGGAAAATGATGTCGGGCCTGCGCGGTCGCGGCGCCTTCGTGAGATGCGAGTAGGCGGCCGATAGGCCAGCAAGCTCACCAGCCGACCCATGTAACTCTCCCCGCACGAGTAGCCACCAATCCCGCTCACGTTGGTTACGCTGTGCGGCAATCACCAGCGCCAGTCGCGACGGCTGCTGGAGCTCTGAAGGAAGCAGCGATGTGAGCTCGCACGCACGCAAGGCCTGAACGAGGCGAAGAGCGTAGTGACCCGCCGAGAAGTAATATCGCGACAGCCGCGCGAAAGAAGCGCCGCCCAGACACCGCTGAAGTAGCCGCACGCAGCGGGTCGCGTGCTGAAAAATAGCATTGCGTTCGACCGCCCGAACGTCGCCATACCACCGACCGAGCGTCCGTAGCACGACGGCGGTGACCATCAAGTCCTCGCGTGGGGCGAGTTGAACCTTCCCGTCGGAGAAAAACACCGACAAGCCGACGCCCGACGGTGACTGAAATGCTGAATCCAGCAGCGCGCGGTGCATCCAATGGGAAGAGGGGAGCTCATCCTTCAAGCGAAGAGCGAGCCGTGATCCAGCATCAGATGCCGCGTTGATATAGTCGATCGCCTTACACGTGTCATCCCAGTCAGGAGGAAATACGACCTGCGGCAGCGACGGCCGGCGCTCCCAGCCCCAGACTAAGGCGCCGTCGAGCTTGAACGCCTCATCCCGGAGTCGCCGCAGAGAGTCATCCGCTTCTGCGGATTGCGCCCACTCCTCCGTCGAACATCGTGCTTCTCCTAAGTAGCATTCAAGCCCCATGTTGGGACTCGTTCCAGTTTCGATAAAACGCCTGCCTATGCGCTCGTATCGTTGTGTTTGTGCAAGTACGCGCATACGGATCTCCTAGCTGATCAGAAGCGCAGCAGCGATGCGCCCATCAGGAACGCGCTCGACACGAGTGCTGCAGCGGAATAGGGGACAACAGAGCGAGTCTGCCAGTACCGCGGCGAAACCTGCCGGACGTAACGCGCCGTCAGCAAGTCGTCAGCGAGCGTCGGAATCATCGCGGCGACGACAATCGCGAAGTTCAACGCTAGGCGAAGTCGCTCTCTGGCCGTCGTACAGGCAGCTGAATTGATGCGAAAGCCTCGGGTCATGTCAAACGCCAAGCTCGTAGCGCCACCACGGAACAGCACAAACGCATCGGCTATGCCGGGACGCGTCGGTGTGGTTGGCAGTATTGAATCCAGAAACTGCGGGCAGACCACCAACGCAGAGAACAATCCGGCCACGATGAGGCGTGCGACCGTCCACAGCGTCCACGATTGCTGCCAGGCGGACAACATTATAAGGAGGCCTACAATCGCCAACATAATCATCCCTACACTAGTAGCGGCCCGGCGAGGCCACCATGCGTCGTCTGCAGCGACGAGGAGGACCGCAACGGCAATACAGGCGACGAGGAAGAGGAATCCGTCGGCCGCGGCCCAGGAAACGCGCACGCCGAGAAGGACGTGAAGCGACGTGGCAATAACCGCAGCCAGCCGTTGGCTAAACAAGGGAGACATGCTCCACATTCTCGATCTCATGCAGGACTACCTCGTTGCACAGCGCCGAGGTCGTCACTACTATTCGTCCTGAGTCACACACTGCTTTCAGGAGCGCGTTGACGAGGGCTGCGCTGGTCGGATCGAGCCCGGCATACAACTCGTCGACAGCAACGACGTCGGCTGAACCCAGGCAAGCGGCGGTGATCGCGACAATCTTCCGCTCGGCGTAGCTGAGCGTGAGCACATCAATGTCTTTGAATGTCGCCGCCGCGGCAGCGAGATCCAGACAAGTGCTGGATGCACGTCGAAATTCGTCGGCAACCGTCGGACCTATCACCTGATAGTAAGGGTCCGTCTCCACGAGCGCGACGACGAGGCCGCGTTTACGCGCTGCTTTTCGCCACAGTTCGCGAAGTAGTGTGGTCTTCCCGCTGCCGTTCGCGCCCGTAATGATTACAGCCGTACCCGACGTCGCTCGTAACGACACTTCTGTCTGATGACCATAAGGGAGCCGCAACGTAACGTCGAGATCTGATCGCCCGCCGCGGCTCGCCGCTGTCGCAACGAAAAGGTCCACGAACGTTCGAAGGCGGCGCTGCTTCGCCGTGTCCTGCTGGTCGGGAAGCGCGCTGCTCGCGTCGCTGCCGGCGACGAAGTCGACATGACTGCCGCCTAGCGCAGCATATGCTTGCAGCAGATCGTGCGTGACGCGACTCCAGCAGTCATCCAGATGCACGAGAAGCTCGTCCGTCACCAATAGCGTCGGCGCACTCGCCAGCGTCACCGCGAGCATCGCCCGCTTGCGCTCTCCCGTTGAGAGCGTGTTTGGCCGCTGCAACATGAGCTTGTTCATCTGAAGTTGGGTGATCACGTGATCTGCCCAATCCCGGTCTTGGGCCACGACGCCCGCAACCTCGTCCGCCACGCTGCGTCGATACCACCAGTGCTCCCATCGCTGCGGAATGACTCGCGTAACCGACCGCAGGCTCTCATCGTCATACGCGCCGCGGGATGTCTTCAGCAGGATGGGCAAGCGCGGCGTCGCCCAACGTGCCTCAGGAATCGCACCGGCAATGAACAGGCAAAGCGTCGACTTTCCTCCGCCGTTGCGCATTGGGATACAGCGAGGAAAATCGGATATGGCAAACGCATCGAAAGTGATCAATGGAGGATCGTAGTCGATCGTTCCGGGCCCAAATGTGAATGTCTGCGCCCGCTCATTCAGCATGGCGCGCTAGATTCTTAAACGCCGGTAGATCTTTCAGTCGACGCGAGTAGGAGTAATCACCGAACCAAACGCCAATCAACGTTATGAGGAGATTCACGGCCAGCAGCATAAGGAACGCGGCGCGATACTTCTCGAGCGCGGCCGAGGCATCGCGGCCGAATCCCATCGATAAAGCCGCAACGAGTGAGAACATGATGCTCGCAGAACCGACGACTGCGCCGACATACAGCGCAATGCGATGTCGTCTGGCGATCATGTAGATGGCATCCCACAAAAGGCCTGCCAAGACGCCGATGCACACCTTGTACACACCCGGCGGACCAAGTGTGGTGGTAGGTATGGCTGCAACGGAGAACACAAGCCACATCGTTGTCGCACTGCCGGCATATCGCGTCGCGAGCAAACCAATCGTAAGCACTGCCGCCGTGACGATCCCATTCAAAAGTCCGCCGATCAGCGGGATTCCCGTGGATGCAGTGAGAACCGTCCCGAGCGCGACCGCGATAAGGAACGCTACAAGCCCAAACGCCACAGATGAGAAGACAAGTATTGGCTTTCGTTGCACAGCTTCTTCCATATAGATTCTGTTGAGGTGACGGATACTGCGCACAACGTACCACGTCCAGGATCGCGGCGCGACTGTTGCTCCATGCCGAGAACCGAACTCGGCTCGCGCCCTTCGATCAACATGGGCCCTCACTAGGAGGGCTGCACGACGCCATATCCCTACCCAGGCATAGCCTCGAACCAAAGAGGTAAGTCCGGGTCGCGCGATCGGCGTATCGTCGGACGATGGCGAACCTGATCGAACGTCATCAGCGAGACGTCCGCGGTGTGCTGTCGTTCCTCGATCGCGTGGTCATCCAGGGAACGATCCCGAGCGTCTGCCATCCGAAAGCGATGGCCACGACCCTCGACAGCCGAGGCATTCGGCTCTTCGACTACACGCAGTTCGTGCAGCCGCTCCGCGATGCCATCCGTGCTCACGCGGAGAAGATCGCAGCCGAGGAGGGCGTCACGGTCGAGTACATCCGAAAGATGAAGACCTTCCGCAAGGAGGATCGCATCCAGCAGATTCTCGCTGAGCGCGGAGATCAGTCCGGCTTGGTGCACATCCTCTCGGCGATGGAGCCGTGTTCGTCGTACGAGCCGTGGCACGACAAGGCCACCGGCAACACTGTTCTGCGGCGAGACACTGGGAAGTGCCTGCACTACTACTTCTACTTCATCGACGACGCCGGACCCTTGGATGGCGACCTGCCACTGTTCGGCGAACACGCAAAGACCATCACAGAAGGCGACCGAGTCGGCGAGGTAGTCCGTTCATCGGATCTCTTTTTCGTCGCAAATGACGCTCGTTGACGCCCGTGGACAGAGGGACGTGGTAAAATGCCGTCAGCACGATCTGGTCGTCGCAAGGCGCTGGTAAGTAGCGGAAACGACACGGTTTCTCCTCCGTAAGCGGGCGTAGCTCAGTTGGTAGAGTAGGAGCTTCCCAAGCTCTTGGTCGCGGGTTCGAATCCCGTCGCCCGCTCCAATAGATACAGGCAGTTAGAGCCGGATGGATGACTTCGATTTCGACGGAGTGTCCATCATGGAGTCTATCGCCCCCGCCGCCTCTTCGACTTTTCTCATCTCACTTTCGACAGTCTTATCTCCGCGTTGCGCGTCGCGTAGCACCGTGGTCTTCGTACAGGAGACCGCACATGGAAGACCGCATTCCGGCACCCCAGGTAGCACGGCTCATCGGCATCAAGACGTCGACGCTCGCGAAGTGGCGATGCCTCGGGAAGGGTCCGCAGGGCTGGATTCAAGTCTCGCCAACCCACGTCACGTACCCACGAAGTGCCGTCGAGAAGTTCCTTGCGGAACGCGCAGCGACGACAGCCATGTGCGCGTGAACGCGGAGGTGCGGTGATGAAGCAGCTCCCCGGCTTCCGCTACGACGCGAAGCACAAGCGCGCGTTTTTCGACGGCTACGTCGCCGGCACGAACGGCAAGGTTCGTCGCCGGCGCACCATCGAGAACATTACGCGTGACCAAGCTCTCACAGAGTGGAAGACGTTTCGAAAGGACCTAGCGAGCGGTCGAGCGGTCGACGGCCCGCTAACGCTTCAGCAGTTCTTTGACCGCTTCTACAGTCTCATCTCGGCGGGCCATGGAGCAGGCACGAAGAAGACCCAGGGCCACATCATCAAGAATCATCTCCTCCGCTACTTTGGCGACACTGAGCTGACAAAGATCACGACGATCAGGGTCATCGACTTCAAGGCGGACATGCGCGCGCGATCATGCTCGGCGAGCTACACCAATGACGCTGTTCGCGTGCTGAAGCTGCTTCTCCGTCAAGCGGTCGAGCGCGACGTGATCGCCGATTATCCGATCAAGAAGCGCGTACCGAGAGAGAAGGAGGTTCAGTTGCGTCTCGAACTCAAGGTGGAAGAGCGGACGCGGTTCTTTGCTGCGTTCGACGACGAGGCAGGGTTCCGCCGTCACATTGATACGAGCCGCGAGCTTGGACCCGTCCAGCCGAGCGAGCACTTCGACACAGAGCGCCGCTTCGGCGGCGGGATGCGCGGCGACAGCGATGCAGCGGGTGCGTACTTCGCGCGGTTCCACGAACTGCGGGAGTTCTTCATCATCGCGATCGAAACGGGGCTGCGGGCGTGGACGGACCTGCGCAACCTGGCCTGGGCGTCGATCGACTTCGCTGGAGGATTCATCCGGGTAGTGATGCAAAAGACAGAGCTCGAGGCGGAGATCCCGATCTCGGCGGCTTGCCGCGAAGCGCTCCATGCGTGTCAAGCAAAGGCGATGGCAAGCGTTTTCGTCTTCGTTGACGCGAATGGGAAGAGGTTCTCTCCAAGCCGAATCCGCCGCGCGTTCCTGCTTGCGAAGGAACTCGCCGGCATCACACGGAGATTCAGACCGCACGACCTCCGGCACACGTTTGGATGCCGTTTGGCGAGTCGTAATATCGGCCTTCAGAAGATCGCCAAGGCTCTCGGTCACACGACCACACGCATGGCGGAACACTATGCACGGCCTTCCGAGGAATCGATGAGAGAAGTCGCAGACGCTCTTGATTCTGACCCTATCCTGCCGCGCGCTGCGAGCGCGTAGGGCACACACGGGAGTCACGCCGCGAAAGCGACCGCGGCGTGACTCCAGGGCCCCATGAAGGCCTCCACTCTTCGCCAGTTTCGCATCCGCGAACGCGCCTTTCAGCGACGATCCAAAGCGCCACGTGCCGAGCAGATTGACGGCAAATCAGCGTGGTAGTTGGAGGACAAATGGCAGGTTCAGGAAAGGCTGAGAACACCGTCAACATCATCATCGAGGCCGGTGACTTTCAGTTCAACGACTCGCTCGAAGCTGCCGATGGCAAGACAGCTCGCGACGCGGGCCGTGCGATTGCCAACTTCGCGTTGAGCCAGTTTGCGCCCCCGCGGCGCAAGTCACGCCAGCGCGATGCTTCGCAGGCGCCAGGGGAGACGAAGTAGCCGGGAGACGGAGTTCGCGGCGTCCGGCAGTGCGGAACGATGCGGACGGAGCATGATGCGACAATTAGCCATGAAAGAGACGAAGAAACGGGCACGTGCCCCGCGTGTCGCGTCGCGTGTCACGTACCGTGTTCTAGGACTCGCGGCGCGCATCGTTCGAACGGTCGTCGGTGGGTGGGCTTCGCGGATGGTGGATCTCGTTCACATAGCTGCCCTTAGAACCCAGAAGGCGGATTGCGGTATCAGCCGCCAGGCCAGCCACATTCTCCTCGACTTATCCCGCCTCTCCGCCCCCGGACTCTGCCTGCTCCTCCTCCTCGCGCCCGGCGTCCGCGGCGACACGATCCTCGGTCAGGCGGACGTGTGGGACATCCAATGCGATCTTGCCGTAGCCCAGCTGGTGCCGGTACAGGCGAATCGCACAATCCTCGTCACAAGCGATTTCATGAAGCCCCAGAGGTTCCCGTTCGCCACCTTCGAGTTCCACGCGACGGAGGCGAACGTCCGGGCGAACTGGCCGGCAATCATCGAGCAGGTTCGACTTCAGGGCGTCCTGCGGGGCTGCACGCCGCAGCAACTCACGTTCGTCTCCGCACGCGGCTCGTACAACGATCTTGCGCGGACGCTGGATGCGCGCCGTCCTGCGGGGGTGTCATCGAACGTCGACTTTTCAAACGGGGTGCATCAATTCCCATTCACGCACGCCGACATGCAGTTCGCCGAATCCCGCTCACAGGCGTTCCTCATTGAGGCGCCGGACGCGCGCAAATACGACCCGCATTTCGGTGCAGCACGTCGCGTCATGGGCGCGGTCGTGTTCCTCCTCTATCCAGGTCACCTGCTGCGCTCCGAGCGGGAGAAGCCGTACCTGTACGTGTGGAAGGGAACCGAGTACGACTTCGACAAAGAGTTGCCGTATGTGACTCGCGAGAACCTCACTACGCCGAGCATTCAGGCGCGGCTTCGGGGCGAGCTCGGAGCCAATCTGCCGCTGCCGTCAGCCATCCCCTCGCCCGACAGCACGATCCCGGCCGCGACGCAGGGCGCCTCCCCGTTCTCTACGCTTGCCACGTACGATCGAGAGTCGGATCGCGCCATCCACTTGCTCGTCGAGCGGGACCGATTCGGAAAGGCCGGGCGAGACTGTGTCGCCTTCAAGACGCATGCGGAGATGCGTCGCTGCTTCGTGCTTGGCGCTGCCATCCTCCTCGCGTCCCCTGACGCAAAGCAGTACGACGACGAGTTTGCCTGGCGTGACATGCGTGTGATGGGTGCTGTCGTGTACCCGAAGTTTGATGCACGGGTGGCGTTCATCGCGCGATGGGACAGCGTTCTTGAGGAGTACGTGGATACCGGCTACGGCGACATCAATCCCGATAACCAGATCTGTCGTGAGTGTCTGTGGTCCCAGATCGTTCAAGCGAACATCCGCCGCCACATCGCAGCGAACTTCTCGGGCTTGCCCGAGATCGACCTGACGGCGTACACCACCCCCGAGTTCAAGTATCACCTTACGCACGATGAGGCGGCAGCGATCCTCGCGCGGAACCCCTCCTCATGCGCCGGCCTCTTCACCGATGTTCAGCCGCAGGGGTGGTTCGACGAGGGCTTCGATCCGTACCTCGCGGGCTTTATCTGTGATACCGGCGACTTGCGGCGTATCTGGAAGTGGATACCGGAAACGGGAGCAAGCTACGAGATCAAGGGCGTCATCTGGAAGTCGAAGACGGAGGAACGTTACGCGGCTGCGCTCCTGCGCCACGCGCTCGAGTTCAGGCCCGCCGCGCGGCTCGACTTCCGCACGGGTGTTGTCGATAAGGCTGCTGCAGCGCGGGCGGATGCGCAGACAGCTGCCGCCGAGGAGGCCCACCAGCGCGCGCGCGATGCCCAGATAGCGCGAATCAAGCGTTATGTCGCGGTGTACGGCGGAGGGGCAGCCGCGGTCATCACGCCGTTGGTGCTGCTGATCTTCTTTGTGCGAGCGTCCCAAGCGCGCGCGCGTCGGCGCCGCATCGCCGTCGTGCAGGACGAGTTGAATCAAGCCGTTGAAAGAGAGTCGGAGTCAGCACGCCTCTTACGCCTTGCGAATGAGGAGCTCCGGGAAGCGCGCGCTCGATCGAAGAAAGCGCATGAGTTTCGCGACAACGTTCAGAAAAAGGCAAAGCAACTAATCCGGGAGGTCAAAATCGATGAGTGATCTATTGGGTGGTTTCCTACGGCTCGTTGGCTTTCGACGGAAGCCGAAACCCGAGATGGAATTGATCGTGCGCGGCAAGGCGCCCGTGGTTGCACGAATTCCAACCTACGAATCTGTGGCGGACGCGGACGAAGGGCTCGAGATCGCGCGTAAGCGCGAACAGATCGCTGATCTGAATAAGAAGGCAATGCAGCACATCCAAGGCGCAACGGAAGCCGCGGGGGGCGTCGTCATCACTGCCGAGAAGACGACGCTCGACCTCACGAAGGTCCAAGGCGAGATCCGTGCGGCAGAGGCAGAGAACGAGCTGAACGAGGACCTGCAAGAGATTCGAAACCAAACGGCGCGCGCGCGTGCATTGAAGGAGATGCACGATGCGACAGCCGCCGCGACGAAGTCGGCAGCAGATAGCCAGGAGGCCGGGCTCGAGGCGAGAAAGCGCATGCATGACGCATCAGAGCGGTTTGCGATCCCGCCAGAGCCTGATCCCCAAGTTGTTGCGCAGGAACGGTCGGCCGCGGAGCAAGAGGAGTTGGAGAACGAGCGCGTGCGAAGCATGGTGCTCGATGTGTCGTCGTGGACGTACCCCGTCACGGACGAGGAGGGCTATTACGCCTACGCCGCCTGCCAGTATTTCGGTCCCCGGCTCGACGAAGGAAAGTCGCATGAGGAGGCTGTCGCGATAGCGGTGCGGCAGCTCCTGCTGCGCAGGAAACTTCACGGACCGTTTCCGAAAGCCGAAGCGGAGGAGCTCGCGCGCCGAGCAAGCGGCATGTGGACGAACTGGAGAAAACGCATGCGAAAAGCGCAGACGGAAGAGGCCCAGCGCAAGACCGCGGACACGATTTTCGATGCCGCGCGAATGCAGCGCGAGGCCGCCGAACGACTGCACGACATCATCAACGGAGGCGAGACCAATGAAGAATTCGACGCAACGAAATGAACTCATGATCCCGGTCGGCGTTGATACGGCGACCGGGGAGAAGATCGCATTCCCGTGGACGGCCTTCGCGCGGGGCGGCTATTTCACCGGTCAGAGCGGCCAGGGCAAGTCGTCCACGATCTGCCGCTTCCTCACAGAGGTCACGAGGCGGGGCGCACCGGCCCTCATCATCGACGACGCAGGCGAGACCTTTCAGCAGATGGAGCGGTTTGCCGCGTTCCGTGCTGGTGTCCTGAACGAGGCCCTGCTCCGCGCCGGATTGCCCGAGCACATCCGTCGCCGCGTGATCCGCAACCGCGTGCTTCGGCGCTTCACCTTCGGCTTCATCGGTCATGGTCGCAAGAACGCGGTAGGAATCGACCTGTTGAAACGTCGTGTCGTGGGCGGGCGACGGGAGAGCGTCGAGGAAGTGGTTCTCGCCAGCCTGAAGCCGTTCGAGGCCCGCTTCTCCGACATGACCATTCGAACGAAGTTTGTGTGGGTCGTGAAGCCGCTCCTCGCCGCGCTGGTTGCCGCGCAGCGCCCGATCACCGAAGCGCTCACCGCCCTGCTCGATCCGGTGTATTGGGGCTTTTTGATGCGCGAGATCGAGCGTCTCAAGACCTTGGAAGACGAAGAGACGCGTCGGTATGTCATCCCGCGGCTTCGGGAGCTTCGGCGCATCCTCGACCTGCGTCGCAATAAAGAGGGTCTTGAGGTCGAGCCGTTCTCGCAGCGTTTCATGGAATACGTGGATTCGACGAAGCACGCGCTCGAGGTCTTCCAGCCCGGAACGATCGTCGGGGATTTCTTCGAGAACGACACGTTCGACCCGGAGGATGTCGTCTTCGGAAACGGCGTCTTCGCGCTTACGAGCAACGTCACGAGCGAGCTCGCGCGCAATCTCGCTCTGTCCAGCGTCTACACCTTCTTCGAGCGTCTCATGGCGTATCGAACTCCTGCGATGCGCGAAGA
Organism: Thermoanaerobaculia bacterium; assembly: GCA_036399015.1. GTDB lineage: Bacteria > Acidobacteriota > Thermoanaerobaculia > Gp7-AA8 > Gp7-AA8 > QHVT01. The sequence goes on from DASWNW010000062.1 coordinate 13,765, forward strand.
TCTGCGCCGGTTGTACGTCGTTCTCGATGAGATCCGCTGGTTCTATGAAGGCATCACGCGGTTCTTTTCGGTCGCGCGAAATCACAGGGTCAGCGCCTTCATCCTGAATCAGCAGGACGATCAATGGGACCAGCTCGGGATGCCGGCGCTCGCCAAGGTTATGCCGAGCCTCCTGCGGTTGCGCGTTCAATACCGCGCCGCTGGCCGTGAAACGGCGGACGAAATGGCGATGCGGCTCGCGAAGTACGATCCGTTCGGGATGCTGCATCGTGAGGAGACGCGAAGCGTTGCGACAGGATTCGGCCGCACCATGGGGATCTCCGACGGCGAGTCTGACGGTTCCTCCTGGGGATTCAGCGAGAACGTGTCAGACGGCCACACGTTTTCGGCTGACATGCTCCATAGCAGTACGAACTGGTCGAGCGGTAGATCCAGACAGTGGGGCGACTCATCATCGCGATCGTCGGGCTCGTCGTCCTCTGACTCCGAGTCTGAATCCGAGACGATCTCGGAGAGCATCCTGTCGGCCTCGGCAAGCGAGCAGCACTTCCTACGCATGCAGGAGATGCTCTCGCTGCCTGAGCATTGCGCGCTCGTGAGTCATGAGGGAGAAAGCCGTCTCGTCCGGATGCGCCGGTTCTATCCCTATCCCACGCACCGGGGTGATGTGAACCTCCTCGCGTGGTTCCAGGAGGCGGCAGGACGCCTGCAGCGCCGACGCCATGCGGAGCGGCCCCGGTACGACCGCGCGATTACCCTTACGACGCATCCTGCGCCGCCTTCCACGCCGCCCGCGCAGAAGGTACAGCCCGGAAAGGCGAAGCCTGACGCTGCCCCAAGCCGCCGCAGGAGGAACCCCCGCCAACAGTAGGGGGCGCGCATGAGCGAATCAATATCTGTCCGGGTTGGCGCTTGCCGGCCTCGGAGACGCTATCGCCGCGAGCGTCCGCGCGCCATGAAGCTCACTGCGCGCGACGCCGCGGTGGTACACCGCGTGTTTCTGTCGCGGTTTTCGACTGCGCAGGCCACCTTCCTCTATGCGCGTGAGGCGGCACCGGCGGGCGGGAGCGATAACTGGTCGAAGCGCCTTCGCGCCCTCTACGACGAGGGATGGCTGACGCGCTTGTACCTGCCGCAAAGCCGGTATCTCGCTCCCTCGCAGTGGCCGATTTACTGCGTGGAGTCGGGCGTCGCTGCCCGCGCCGCGGAACTCCGTCGCCCCTGGTCCGAGATCGATCGCGCGACGCGGGCGAAGCTGGCGGCAGGGAGCGCTCCCATGCGCGATCAAATTATCCGGCTCCTCATCACCGAATTCGGGCTCGATGCCGATGCGGCCGCGGCGGGACTCCGCTCAACAACGCAGCACGCTCTAAAGCTGTACTCCGGCGAAGCCTGCCACGTACCGCACTTTCTGCTCGCGTCCACCTTCTGCTCGATCGTCTGGCACGGCACTGCGCGCGCGGGCGTCCCTGTCTCCGGCATCCTCTCCGATGGCGGCATTGACTTGAACGAGGTTGCGGCCGGCGCCCTCGGCTCTTCGGTCTTTCCCGATTTGTTCTTCCTCGTGGGCGAGACTGCCATGTGCGTTGAGGCAGAAACGGGAAGCAGTAGCCGCGCGAAGATCGAAGCGAAAGTACACCGGTATCTCGCGCTCGGGGAGCAACGTGCTGCATCGCTCCTCGCCGCGTGGCTTTGCAGACCGGTCGCGGATCTCCGCGTGATCTTTCACTGCGGCACCAGCGCGCACAGGCGCATGATCGCGGACGTGATCGCGACGGCATGCCCGTACGGCACGTCGCTCTTCCTCCTCACCGACGCCGATACCTTCCATCTGGACTATTCGCACCTGGACTTCAAGCGGAACCTCCCGATCGATATGGCCGACTCCTCGAGCGGGCTGTACGACGCTCTGGCTTCGCTTGTCTTGCGCTGCGTCGCCACACAAGTTGAAGGGCGCTCGGACCGCGGGGCGGCTACGGGGTACGTTCCGATCCTTCAGCTGCAGGGCTAGATAGGGACGAGATGGCGACGCGGATCGATCAGACCTTGCGACGGCTGCGCGGCATCATCGCATCGAGCCGCGCACGGGTTTCCGCCACGGCCTGAGCGGCGTCCTGGTTCGCGAAGAACCGGTCATTACGCGTCCGCATGTCCGCCACTTCTTGTGCGAAAAGTTCGACGGCACCCGTCCTCGGCCGCGCCGCCGCCGCCGTGGCACGCGCGGCGGCGCCGGTCTGTCGCATGATCTGCGCGCCGCGATCGGCAGCCTCACCGAGGATCTCCGCTTCGATAACGTCGGGGACAGTTCCAGTTCCACCATCCCATCGGCCGTCCATGCGCGGATCGTCTTCGATCAGCTCCGCGTCGATCGCATCTTCCTCGATCAATCGGGTAGGGGTCGCCGGAAGCTCACGGCGAAGAGGCCGGCCGGCACCGCGCTCGCGGCGCGCCGGACGGCGGAACGCCGTGTCCATGCCCTCGCCGAAGATGTCCCGGAAGATCTGGTCGTTGGAGCGCATGGCCGCATTCGCCGCTTCGCCCATTTCCTGCCCGACGTCTGCGAGCATCGCTTGATTCTCGCCAAGGATCTCCGCGAGCATCCTTCGCGTCTCGCCCTGGATCGTCGTCGCGGTCTCTCGCAGGGTTGGCGAGCGGCGCGGCTGACTAGGCGCACGTGCATTCAACGGTCCGCGGTCGTCGGGAGTGCGAGGCGTAGGCGTGGGTAGTAGGAGGCTATGAATCGTACGCCTGCCGATTTCAGGCTGCAATGGCGGGTGTTTGGGCAGCTCCGGACGCCATTTCGACACTCTTGCAGCCTTTGATCTCCTTTTACGCGAGACTGCTCGCGCGACGTTGAGATTGCAGCTCTCGTCTCCTCGAACGGGGCGCGAGCACATGCACCGTTCATTTCATCCCTAACCCTGACTACTATGCAGCCGGTAGAAGAACTAATCGCTCTCGCGGAAGCCGGGAAAGCGCACATCGACGCCTCGTACACCGTCACGCGGTACCACATCGTGCGGAAGGGCGTCGACGATCGTGGCGAGCCGCTGGATTATCCGGCGATCTTTCTTCTCATCAGCGACGAGGATGGGAGCGTCTACGACGACTTCTCCTACTTCACCGACGGAGATATCGACGTGAAGCTCCGTGACGAAGACGCCGAGCGTCTTCGTGCAGTCATCGAGCAGAATATGCAGCGGCGCTAACTGGATGCGCGCTGAGCTGCAATCTCACGCGCATCCATCGAATTGCATTTCGACACTCTCCCGTACCGCCCTGTTACAGCCTGCTACAACTGGCGAATGGGTGAGCATGCGAATTTCGACGATGCGGCGAGATTCATTAGCACGCTGACCGGCGAGGACGGCTGGCGCGCGCCGATGTTCTTCCAGACCTTTGATGACAGCCCCGAGAAGAAGCCGCGTCTCACTCGGGCATTCATCGGAACCCTTCGCGATCACGGCTCGGCGCTCTCTCGCCTCAACCGAGACGGCGCATGCGTCGCCGTCGCGATCAATGCGCTCCGCGGGAGTCGGCGGATCCTCGAGGAGGTGGCGGCCATCCGCGCGCTGTTTATCGACTGCGATGGCCCGCGCGCGCGCCGGCTCGCGCTTCCGACCTCGATCACGGTTGAGTCTCGCGCCGGCCGGCACTACTACTGGCTTCTGCTGGAGCCCGCAGCGCCGGACACGTTCGCAGATGCGCAGCGGCAACTCGCTGCCTTCTACGGCACTGACGGGATGGTGTGTGACGCGACCCGCGTCATGCGCCTGCCGGGTTTCGATCACTGCAAGGCAGAGCGATTCCGGGTAGGGCTTGTGCGCGCGGATGCCGCTCTCCGCTACCCGTTGCACGACATCCTCCGGTCGCATCAAACCAGTGTCGTGCCGGATCGGATCGTTCCCGCCGAAGGCCCCGCAGAGCCTCAAAACGATGCCGTACGTGCGTTTCGGCGGTGGGCCGCGGCTGCGCCGCGCCTGGAGGGGGCGCGCAACGCCACGGCGTTCGCCATGGCGGCCGAAGGCTTTCGTTCAGGACTACCGCCGGCGGCGGTAGCGTACGAGGTTTGCAGCTACTGCGAGCGGGCGGGCATCCCGCGTGAAGCGGGCGCGGTGCTTCGCTCAGCCTGCCGGCATGTCGGGCGACGTTGATTCTTCGACACTCCTGCCGTCACGGCAGATCTGATCAAGCGAGAATGCTCGTTGAGCTGACCAGCTTGGGTAAGCACGTGCCCCTACGCCGCCCGGCGTACGCCTGCAACCGGGATCTTTGAATTCTTAGCCATAGCCTTTATGCCGAGTGACAAGCAGCGGGCACTCTATGAGCGCTTGCAAAAAAAGTTCGGTGACCTTCCTGAATGGATGCGATACACAAGGGATCGAGACATCGAGGAGATGTCGCCGCACCTCGCGTTCCACTTCCTGCAGATGCTGTTGTGGAATCTGACAGGGAGGGACCTCCCGTCGACGTGCCCATGCGTGGCGACGTCGCGCGGTGTCGCGAGCGCGCGCCGAAACGAACACCCACCGCTGCAACCGGTGGGTGCCCGTAAGGGTGCGCTCGTATGAGCGCGCAGCTTCTGGACGACATCCAGGCAGTCGAGTGTTTGCGCTCCACTATCGGAGGCAATCACGGTGGTCGTCAGGGCAATAATGCGAGCGAGTTCGAGGCGCTGTCAATTGTTCGACGCTGGTGCGATGCGTGCCAAACCACGCATTTGTTTCAGGTCCGTAAGACAGGCTCCAGGGCGCGGGCGCGCTTCAGCGCGAGGACTCGTGACGTGCTCGCGCTCTTCTTCATCGGGGAGATGATCGCGCTCACGATGGTCGCACTCGCGGCCTCAGCGATCGCGGCCGTCCGATAGTTCGCGATAAAGGGTGATGCCTGGTCAGCTCACTCTCTTTCTACCTACGTAGACGGAGGCTCGTCGCGCCACCTCTCTTCGACAGTCTTGCACGGCGCCCGGCCGAGCAGCGTCGAGAATGCTCCTGCGACGTGAGTTTGCAGCCTCAATCGCATGCCCCGTGGTGACGGGAGGTATCAGGTAACCCCTCAACGAATGAACATCGCCTGAGCGGACACGGCCCGATTAGGAGGCGGGCATCCCCTTCTACACCCTAACCACACACGGATGGGGCTTGATATGTATCTCTCCAAGAAGCGCCGCGGCACGAAAGAAGTCGAGGAAATAGCGTATTGGCGAAAGGCGAATCACATCCACCAGTGGTTCGTTGAGAATATTCAGGGCGGCGAGGACGACTGCCGGGAGTATCGCGTGTCGCGCGGACAGCTCCAGACGCTCCTTGAGACCGTAAACACGGTTCTCCAAGCGAGCGTGCTGATTCCCGGCAAGGTCACCAACGGGTACTCAATATCGATGGCCGGATCAAGCTATGTCGAAACACCGATCCTAGAGGACGGTAAGCGAATAGCGGATCCGAGCGTCGCCCAAGCGCTACTGCCGACCCAAGAAGGATTCTTCTTCGGCGGCACGGACTACGACGAGTATTACTACGCCGATCTCGAGCACACTCGCGATGCTCTTACAGCAGCGCTAGCACAGCAGGACGATAGCGACTTCTGCTATCAGTCGAGTTGGTGATCGTCTGAGTCACGGATGCGCGAGAGGCTGCAACTCACGCGCATCCGAAAGGCAGGTTCAGGATGGCTCCCTTGCCGAGCCGCAAGGATAGGCGTAGCTTACCTTTCGATCCTTCCCCCGCCTGAATGACTGCATCCGTTGTCCTTCTCGTGACGCTCGTGATCGTCGCGTCGGTGGTTGCCGGCATCAACGCACATAAGCGCAGGAAGTTACGATTGTCGCCGCCGTCTTTTGTCTGTACGGACTGCGGCTCGACAACGTACGGCGATGCCACGCCCGGGTTTGGCCTCCGGTTCGTCATATCAGTGCTCGTCGCCGCGGCACTGTGGCTCTTGGTTCCGTCCTGGCCGGCGGCGTTGCTGACCTTGGCACTGCTCACCGGGGCGGTGCTCTTGAACGAGACGTCGATCATGTTTGCAGGAAGGCCATGCGAGCAGTGCCGAAGCCGTCGTGTGATTCCGCTCGATACGCCGATGGGACGCGAGCTCGCGCGGGACTATCACGGCTTGCCCGGGGATCCGACGTCCCGCGCGGCGTATCCGAGTTGATCTCCGCGATGAATCTGGAGACGGCTCCAGCCGTGATCGTGGAGCGGCATGAAAGCGTCCGTGCGCCGATACCGCGCCGGTGCTAAGACGACATGCGATAATTCTGTGGGAGGCATCGATGTCACCACGAAAGCGAAACAGCGCGCCCGTCTCTCTTTCTAGCGGCCAAGCCCAGTACGTGTTAGAGCGCCTGGCCAGGGAGCGCGTTGTTTCTCGCGCCGAAATCTCCCGGTACGTCTCCGACATGTCTCGTGAAATCGCCGAACTGGAGGCCCGCCTGTACAAGTTACGCGAAGCGGCCGGCGACGGTGTCGGGGCGCGTGGAAACTCCGCAGCTTCGGCCGCACCTCGACGTCAGCATCCGAAAGCGAATCGGCCGGACTCCTCGGCCGGTTTGAACGCGAAGCGCCTCGGAGGAAGATTTGCTGGCCTGATTCGGCGGCTGCCGGAGAAAGACCGTCAGCAATACCACGAGATCAAGAGGACGAAGGGCGTTGAGGCCGCAATCAAGGCGCTGCAGAATCGCAAACGTGACTAACGACATGGCGCATGCCGCGCGCCTGCACCTGACAGCCGTCTTACTGTCGCGCACTGGCCTCGTTGTCCGCTGGGCGAGGGTCCGGCAAGGAAGAAGCGAGCGTGGGATGCAGCCGGTGTGCTCGCTTCGGATCGACTAGGCCGCGATACTACTCGCGGTCTCCGGGCTTAGGGGTTCCAAGTTCACGTTCGAGACGCCGCTTCTGCGCTTCCACGTGAGCATGTTCACCTCGTCCGCCCTGATCTCAGTGACGTATCTGCGCTGACCGTCCTGCTCGTAGGCGCGATTCAGGATCGTGCCCTCTACGTACAGGCCCTGACCCTTCGAGAGGTACTTCGCGCAGATTTCGCCGAGGGTTCCCCAAGCGACGACGCGATGGTAGTCGGTGACTTCCTTCTTCGTGCCTTCCGAGGTGACGTCTCGGTGAGTAGCGATTGGGAAGGTAACCCGCGCTTTCCCAGACTTCGTGACCGATTGCTCGGGATCGGCGGCGAGGTGACCGACGAGGATGACTTTGTTGACGCTTCGCATAGGAGTTCGGGTTAGATGAATACCCTGGCATCGTTGCCGGGCGACTGACGACGTTGGCTGCAATCCCACGGTCGCAGGGGCAGCCTACTGGTCGCCGGGAGACTACCGCAGAAGACTGTCGAAGATGGTCGGACCTACCGAGCGCGCCGGTGGTAGAGTTCTGCGATCAAACGATAAAAGTCGGAGGAATTCTCGGTGCCGAACAGTTCCGCGAGAACACTCCGCTTCGTACCCCGACGCTCCGCGAGCTTCTCGACTAGCGGCTGGGCGCGGTCGAGATTCGGGATCAGGTAGGGCAGAAGCCGAAGCTGCTCGGTTACCGTGCCGGGCAGCGCGCCGCTAGCGACGCGCTCATTCAGGATGTGGAGTTGTTCGTACAGCATGTTCCCCCTGAATGACCGTAAGCGTGGCAGCACGAACCGCCGCAACCTGCTCCCGGCTGCGCCGCTCATAATCGCGATAACCACTAGCCCTGCAAGGAAGGTCGCAGCGGTATTGCCGAAGGTCTCGCCGCGCAGGTCTTCAACGGCGTGTGTGCCGATGAAGACGACCGCCGTAACCACGACGATCGCCAGTAGAAACCACTGTGCCGTCTCGTAGGTACCTGGCCGCAGCCAGTAAACGGCCCGCGCTGCTGTCTTCAACCGCTCGTGAAACGCCCGAGGAATAACGGTGCCGTATGTCATGGCAACCGCGCTATTCAAGACCTGCTGCTCGTAAGTGTTCGCCGGAGGGATAGGGCCAGCGGTGAAGGAAATGTGAGGAGGGTTTTCGGTGTGCGGATAGAAGTCGTCGATACTTCGCTCGAATCGGATGACGAGTTTTCGCTCCACGGAAAGGCGCACAAAGAGCGGAATCAATGAGCCCTCCGGCGCACTCGGAAATTCGAGCACGAGCAGCTCTTCGAGCGCCGCTCCTTCGAGGAGCTCGGGCGGTCGCTTGATGCTCCCGCTAGTCGTCATCGCCAACGATGCCGTCACGGAGGAGCGCGTTGCATAGCGATGGATGCAGGCTCATGACGATGATCTTCGGGCCGGATGTGCAATCCTCCACGCTTGCGAAGGTGTCCGAGAACCCGAAGGACGTGCGTTTCACGAGGAGTTTGGGACCGCCAGAGACAACATGGAAGTTCCCGGCGATGACGAAGCAGGTCACTGCGAGAAGCGTCAAGAGAATCGCCGTTGCGGGCCGGACGCCTCCTGATGGTTCGAGCATGAGGGGATGGGTGAATTCTGCTTCCAGCATACGCCGCAGAATACCTGCCGCAATTACACGGCGGGAAGCCGAGTCACTATGGAAGGAGCAGTCGGAGAACGCGCGACACGATGCCGAAGAGCTCTACGTCGGAGCCTTCCTCCATCCCGTCGTATGTGAATCGACCGTTCATCCGAGTAACCCGCACGATCGTCCCATGCCCTGCGGTAACAACGAGCGCAAGCCGACCATCCTGCAAGGAGCGACCTCGCTCGACAATGAGTAAATCGCCGCGCCGGATGCCATCGCTCTCCGCCAGCAGGTCATCCTTCACGCGGTAGATGAACGAAGCGTTCGGGCGAGGCACGACGAGCTCGGGGATACTTCGCTCGTCACCGTCCAAGTGGTCTACGCCGCGCGCGAACGCCATCGTGGTTGGGGTAGTTGGAGTATCTTCACTATGGGGTGTGGATACTCACCACTGCAAGCGTGCAGCTCGTAAATGCCTTGCGAGGAAGAGGGCTAGGTGGAACAGTGCGTTGCGAAATAACGCTCCTGTTTGGATGCATCGCCGAACCTTTCTCTTCGTCACGAGTGCTGCTGCACTCATGCTCGCGGCATGTGGCCCGTCGCCCGAACCTGCGCCGGAACCTCGCGCTGTACGGCTGGAATTTCGCGAGCAGAGAGATACGCTGACGGACGCGGAGAAAGTCGCCGACGAGGAGTACAGCCGCGCCCAATATGCAGCCGCGCAGCGCGCTCGCAGAGAAGCGGAGCCTGGTTCTTTCGCCCTGCGCGCAACCAGCAGTGGTTATGCGGGTCGCGGCGGCGTACGTGAGCGTAAGTTTGCGGACGAGGTGCCGGAGGACCTTCGCGACCTGCTCTTTACCACCCTATCTGCCGGTCAGTTGAGCGACGCGCGCGAGGTCCAAACGGCGGTGACGACGGGAGAGCCGCCTGTTCTCATGGGCTACTCCGTCATTCAGCTCCTCGATCGCCAAGTGGCGAAGCGCGAGCTGCACACGCCCGTGACGGCGACCGTCCAACACCTGCTCGTGAGTTACGCAGGTGCAGCGGAGGCGGCGGAGGGTGTGCGAAGGTCAAAGGAGGAAGCACGGCGGCTCGCGGTTGCGCTCCTCCAACGGGCGACAGACGGCGAGTCCCTCGATAGCCTGATTGCCGCACACTCCGACGACGCTTCCAAACTCCACAATGCAGGCCGCTTTGAAGATCAGGTCATCGGCGAGAGTGACCAGAGCCGCAATGCATTCGTCTCCGACTTCAACGCCGCTGTGACGGCGGCCCGCGTCGGGCAGGTGATAGGACCCGTCGAGACCGCGTTCGGCTATCACCTCATCCGTGTTGAGGAGAGGACCGATAACATTGATCGGACGCAGGAGGAACCGTGGGTTTCGTATGCGGAGTTGTTCTTTCCAGCGCGTCTGCCGGGTGCCTGGCGAGATACGGGCCTCACCGGAGAGTTCGTGGATGACGCGCGCGCCGAGGCAGCTCCCGCGTCGGACGGACAGTACCAAGTGGTCGTGTCGTTCAATCCCGCGGGCGCAAAGCTGTTCCGCGACATCACGGCGCGAAGCATCGGCAAGGCGCTCGGCATCTTCCTGGACGGATACTTGCTCTCCGCGCCGGTCGTGCAGGATCGGATCGACAGCGGCGAAGCAGTACTTTCTGGCGCGTTCAGCGCCGAAGACGCCGCAGCGCTCGCGCGGCAGATCGTAGAGAGACTGTAATCACGCAGCTTGCGAGTTCGCGGTGGAGAGCGTAGAGTGAAATAAACACATACCTCTAGCAGCATGCCGGGATTTCCCCGGCGCACCGTCGCCACAGTCCTCGCGTTGACGGTCGCCGCGCTCTCCCTCGCTCCGACGACAGTAGCCCGCGCTGGCGACCTTGCCGAACCATCGCTGAGCGTGTTCTTCGTGGAAGATCTTGCGGATATAGAGATCGGCGAATTTGCTCAGCGGCACGGCATCGTGCCGATTCTCCCGATTGAAGATCAGCAACTCGTCACCTTCACGGCATCCGATCTCCCGCGCGCCCTCCTGGCCGTCCGCAATGATCCGCTCACCCTGGCCGCCTCGGAGGCAACGTATGACCACACGTTCAACGCGCTGTATCCGCAGCAGTGGTACTTGCGGAATGTCGGACAAAGCTACGCCGTAGGACTCGCGCGGCTGATCGTCACGTCGCTCGGCATCGACCAGCTCATTGATGCCTTTCCCGCGACGGCGGGGAAGGACATTGGCTGGGAGGCGGCTCGGCAACTTCCCGTCTGCGCGGGCCAGACATGCTCCGGCGCGGGCGTGACGGTCGGGGTGATCGACTCCGGCGTTGATGCGCGCCACCCGGACCTCGCCGGCGCGGTCAGTATCGCGAGCAAGAGCCTCGTTGGGGGCACCGTGGATGATTCCAACGGCCACGGAACCTTCATTGCGGGGCTCATTGCCGCCCGTGACGATGCGAGCGGCATGGTGGGTGTTGCGCCCAGTGCGTCCGTCCTTGCGGTTGAGACCAGCATCGACGGCTCTTCGAGCACCGCCACGAACGCGAGTGGCATTCGCTATGCCGTCCAGAATGGAGCGACCGTCCTCAACCTGAGTTTCGGGTCCGGAGCGCAGAACGATGTTATGCGCGCCGCTATCAACGAGGTGACGGCACCGCCGTACAACGCCATCGTCGTAGCCGCGGCGGGAAACGATGCAGCGGAGAAGGTGAACTACCCGGCCTCGTACTCGCACGTTGTTTCCGTGAGCGGAACGGACAGCAGTGGCGATTGGGCGGAGTTCTCTACGTGGAACGACGCCGTTGACGTTGCGGCCCCCGGTGCGCTCATTCTCAGCCTGCTCGCCAAGAATGCGCCGCTGGACTGCACCCACTCCGGCTACGAGATCGCCTCCATCGGCCTGGTGCTCGGCTACGAGGGGCCGAATGACTGCGGCTTCATCGACGGCAATCCTGACGCTGAATACAAGGTCGCAAGCGGAACGTCGTACGCCGCGCCGCTCGTCGCCGGCGCCGCGGCGCTCGCGAAGCAGAAGTGGCCGACGCTCACGAGCGATGAGTTCGAGATGCTCGTTCGTGCTACCGCGGAGGATGCCGGGCCGCCTGGCCCGGACGTGTTCTTCGGCGCCGGATCACTGAGCCTCGCGCGTCTCCTCGCCTTCAACTTCCCGCCCTCCGTCCCACCCGGCCAGATCGGATTTACAGCGCCGACGATCGTAGGCGACGGGGCTATGACCACGCAGCTCTTCGTCCGACCTGAGAACAAGGAAGGTGAGGCCGACATCGTGTCGGTGACGATGAACCTTGCGGCGGTAGGCGGGGAGGCGGAGGCGAGCTTGTCGAGCCAAGGCGGGCTTCTGTTTCAGTCGGCGCCTTTCTCAATCCCCTCTTCTATCGCACCAGGGAGCTACTCGGTTCCTGTGGCGGTACGTGATAGCGGCGGGGCAACGGCCACGGCCTCCGCGCCGCTCGTCATTGTTGCGACAGCCGCAGAGGTTCCTGCGACTCACCCGGGGCCACAGATGCTCGCTCCGGGCACGCGCGATGTTGCGTTCACGATCGCAAGGCCGTCATCGAAACGAGAACGCATCACCCGGAAGAAGACGCTCATGATTTCAGGCACGGCAGGCTTGGACGCTTCCACCATCGAGGTAAATGGCGAGCCCGCGGAAATCGATCTCGCAGGGAAGGCTTGGGGTGCGCGCGTGAAGTTGAAGGAGGGAAAGAACAAGCTGCGAATCGAGAGCTTCGACGTAACCCGCACGGCCTCCTCCAGTCAGGACGTGACGGTGACGCTGGACACCAAAGCGCCTCCCGCCGTGACCGACCTGCAGGTAGCCCGCGCTGGCTCGAAGTCTACGGTCACGTGGTCCGCTCCCAAAGAGGGCGGGGTCTCGGGATACCACGTGTACCGCATGCAGGGCGGCCGGCGCGTCGAGCTCACGACCACGCGCACCCTCTCCGCAACGATCGAGGGAGATGGGCCGTTCGCGATCACGGCCGAAGATCGTGCGGGAAACGAAGGCCCAGCAGCCAGCACGGCGCCAGCGGCCATACAAGGCAGCGCCAACTTCCGTGACGTGCCGACTAATCACTACGCCGCGGTCGCAATCGAGTCGCTGCGAGCGCGTGGAGTGGTAGGCGGAAACGGCGGCGTGTTCGCTCCTGATGCTGCGGTCACGCGCGCCGAGTTTGCCAAGATGCTCGCGCTTGTCTTCGGGAAGGCGCCGAGCATGGATGCGGCCGCGATCGACGTGACACAGACGCACCCGCTGGCGGGCTTTGTCGGGACCGCCATGAAGCTGGGATGGGCGCGTGGTGAAGCTGGCAAGTTCTATCCCGATCGCGCACTGACCCGGATGGAAGCGGCCCGCATGCTTGTGCGCGCCGCAGCCATGAAGATCGGCACGTCAGAGCGATTCTCCGACCTCACGGGGGAAGACGACCGCCTCGCCACAACGCTCCTGGCCGCCGGCATTCTGGCCGGCCGTAACGGGTCGTTTGAACCTGCTCGACCACTCACGAGGGGCGAATCGGCGACGATTCTCTACAACGCCTCGCGCTAGCCGTTCGGTTCCTTCGGGCGCGTACCGCGCCGCCCGAGTCACATTGCGGAGATTGGATTGACGCCCCACGTTCCACGTCCTGCATCGGGCTCGTAGGCACCAGTCTCGCGGATCACGCGGAACGTATCCTCTATCGTTTGAACATTGCTGCCTGCGCTGTAGGAAATGCGCACGGATACATCGACCATTGCGGGTGCGGCATCTTCGCGGCCGAGAATCTCAGCACCAAGAAGATTCTTGATCTCGTACTGACTCTCTAATCGGCTCGCGGGATCATCGGTCGTTTCGCGCCAGGTGATTTGCGTGCTCGCCAACATGCCGGTCCAGTTCTTTGCCTTCCACGATGCAAGATAGTCCGCAACTGCACGCTCCGGCGTGCCGCGGCTGTATGCATTCGGCATGACCATCGGGTAGTTCTTCTTCGCGAGGAGGATCGGGACGCGCTGAGAAGTCTTGAGCAGTGTAAAGCCGAGCGATTTGTCAGCTGAGGGTCCGGAGAGTTTCTCTCCATCCTCGCCCACGATCGCGAGAATGTTTGGCTCTTGCGCCCTAGGCGTGAAGAGCAGCTCCACCTCATTCGGGCCAGCGGCGAAGTCGGGGTGGGCGGGTGGGGTGAGCTCGGCGCGGAACTTCCCTGCGCGCGCCAGAACGTCCTCCGAAACTCCGACGTAGGATTCCGTCTTTGGATTCTTGCGAATAACGCTGAAATCGACATTGATCTTTGCGCCATCAGGAAGGTCCGTCGTGCCGGTTACTACGACTTTCCCTTCTTCCATCGCCGCATTGTCGATCTTGAGCACTGAGTACGTCGACGGAGGCGCTACGCGCGCTGGAGGGGATACGTCGTTGTTCGTGGCGGTTACGGCGCTGATGACGGTCCACCCATCCATCCCCTTCCGCTCGCCGGTGAGCGGCTCCGCCCGCAGATACATGCCGCTCAGCTCGCGGACCGCGAGGGGCGTGCCCTCCGCGAGAATGTGCGCCTTGCCCATCGCGATGTCGGCAGCGAGAGATTGCATGGCGGGCGTTCCACCCGCCGTTGCCGCGATGGTCGCCTCTATGTCCGCTCTGTTCGCATAGAACACTGTCCCATCAGTGGCGCGCGCCTCCTTTCCCACCGCGACGGCTGCCGGCGCTGACGATGGAACGGAGGAGGGTTCAGCTTGAGTGCCGCAACCGCTGAGAAGCAAGAGGACTATCGACGCCGGGGCGACCCAATGCTTGGACATTCGGGTAGGACGATCAAGAAATGAGGATCGCCGCGCATGCTACTCCGCCCCGGTACAGGCGCAAGATTAGTGACGGACGGCCCTCCTCCGGCTGGACACCTGCACAGTGATCGTCACCTGTGCTTGGCGCACACCGCCCGGTCCACTCGCGGTAAGCAAGTACGTGGTCGTGTCCGTGGGGCGGACCTCGAGCGCGCCGTTCGGCGGCTGCGCCCCCACGCCATTGTCGATTACCACCACGGTCGCATCGGTCACAGTCCATGCGAGCGTCGACGCGCTCCCGCGCGTGATCGTGCCCGGCGCTGCGGAAAAGGTGATGACTGGCGCCGCCAGCACGGTCACCGTAGCCTGCGCTGACGAGGAGCCGCCCGGTCCCGTCGCATTCAGCCGATACGTTGTTGTTGCCGCGGGTGAGACGGACATCGAACCGGAGGCCGGCCGGCTTCCGATGCCGTGGTCAATCGAGACGCCGGTAGCATTGAGCACGCTCCAGGACAGCGTGCTGCTCTCGCCCTCTGCGATGGTACGCGGAGAGGCGTTGAAATTGATCCGCGGCTTCGGCGGCGTCACCGTGACGCTTACCTGCTTCGTGGTCGTTCCTCCGATGCCGCTCGCGGTGAGAGTGTAGGTGGTCGTGGTCGAGGGCGAGACTGATGTCGTGCCGCTCGCCGATACGGTGCCCACCCCGTTATCGATGGAGACGCTGGCCGCGTTCGTCGTCGTCCACGAGAGGGTCGCTGCCTCACCCTCGCTGATGCTCAGCGGCGTTGCCGAGAAGGTCGCAGTTGGGGGAGGGACCACGGTGATCGTTGCTTGCCTCGTTGTACTGCCCGTTGGACCCGATACCGTGAGCGTATAGGTGGTGGTGGTCTGCGGGCAGAGATTCGGCGTGAGCCATCGGGCGTTGAAACTCTCCGGGAACGACCCAACTCCCTGATCGATGCTGATGGACGTGGCGCTCGATGCTTCGAATGAAATGCGAGTGCACTGTCCTTGCGCGATCGAAGATGACAGCGGCGTGAAGCTTCGAATGGCGGTTGGCAACTGGACGGCGCTCACCTGATCGAAGAATGCGGACGCACCAGCAGATGCGTTGTTGATGGAGAGCTGGATGCTTCCGATAGTAGCGCTGGGCACTGCGTGGAGCACGACCGAATCAGATCGCCAGAGATTGTTGACCACGTTGGAGGTAAGTCGATACGGGTGCTGAAAGCCAAAGGTCATCGATCCTGCGAACGGAACGCCTCGGCTGCTGGCGCTGAATTCATACGAGTAGCCGGGAGTCACCGAGAAACTCTGCTGTAGTCCGCCCTGCGAACTGCTCGCGGTTGCCGTGAGCTTGGCGGAGCCAGACGTTGCCGCTCCTGCGGCGTCACTGCTATCCCACGTGGCCGTGACGCTGCCTTGCTGCTGCCACCCGCCGAGACTGGATGCGAAGCCGCCGTTCTGTATGAGGTTCTGCGCGAGCAGCGGCCACGGGACAACGACGCACGCGAACGCAAGGCCAGCGGCGCTCCGAAGCATCGGGCCCACCAGTCGGGCAGGGTGGTAGCGCTCGCGGCCTCTACCCCCCGAACTAATGAAAACTCGGATTTCCAGCAGAATCACCGTTCATGCAGAGAGGAAACGCCGTTCCACGCGGAGGCGTCGGGGGCGCCGCGCGCGGGTTGGCCGTACGCGTGAACAGCGTCCGGTCAAGCACCTTACGAAGGATCAGGTTGAGCGCTTCTTCGCCGCGATTCCCTTGGAGAACGTGCGCGATCTCCTCCTGTTTGATCTCATCTATCGCCACGGTCTTCGGAGAGGTGAGGCGACCCTCGTGGAGCTTGGGGATCTCCAAGAGAATCAGATATGGATTGCGCGTCTCAAGGGTGGTGAGGCGCATTGGCACCCGCTCCATCGCCGTACCCGTCAGCTCGTGCGTGCCTACCTCGCGGTACGCCCAGCCGACCGCTGCCCATACCTGTTCCGGGGTCGCCTCCGCGGTCGGCAGCCGCTATCCGAGGAAGCGATCAACTACTTGTTCCAGCGGTACGCGATCGCTGCGGGGCTTCCGCGTGAGCATTGCCATGCGCACGTGCTTCGCCATTCGATTGGCGTGCATCTCGCGACGGCCGGATGGGACATCGCAGACGTGCAGTGGTGGCTCGGACACAAGGACATCGAATCTACAACGATCTACTTTCAGGTGATGCCGGAGCGCGTGGCGGTGAAGTACCGCATGCTTCTTCGCTCGCGACGGCTTGCACGAACTGGAGGCTTCAACTAATGAATAGGCACGTACTGCGGTTTTTCCGAGAACTCGTCAATTCACAGTCCCTCCCCATATGACTAAACGCGAACTCCTCGCGCGGCTTGCCCGCGATCCGATCGTGATTGAACAAGCCGCAAACTTCACGTACTACCGCATTGCGCTTCACTTCGCGCGCGACGCGAAGGATGCGATCCTGATCGGACTCACGCCGGTTGCTGGGGCGCTGCTCGTCGAGGATTACGGGCAGGTCTACGCCCGAGTCAACGGGAAGACGGTGAAGCTGGCGCCCCTAGAAGTGGAGGTGATCGTGTCCCGGCTCCGCCGGATTTTCGCGCGCGGCGGCGAACCGAGAACGGCCGGTCGTGGACATGTTCCGCACTAACCGCGTCGAAGCACGGAGAATCCGGCTTCGCATCCCGCGCTGATCCCAGGGGCGCTTCTTACACTTCATCCCATGGCTGCGACACTGGTGGCGCCGGGAAGCCGAAGTACCGCTCATGCAGCAGCCGGAACACGCCATCGAGCCGCCGCCAGTCCTCCGCCGTGAAGTTCAGGAACGGGCCAACGATGCCCGCCCCCTCGGCGCAGTCCCGGAACAGGTCCGCCACGAGGAGCATCCAAAGCGCGCTGTAAAACTCCGCTTGGGTGACTCCAGCAATCGGATCGAGGACAGCGACGACCGTGCGCCCCGACAGTAGGAGATCTGCCGCGCGTACGATCCTGCGGAGTCGCTGCCGGTACTCCCTCCGCTTGATGCCCGAACGCTTGATCGCCGCCTGCACGTGACGGTCGATGTCGTCCACGTCCGGGATCATGCGCACGGCCTCGCTACTGCGCAATCAAGTCCAACGCGAGGTTCACCGCCTCCGCGATCGCACGCGCTATCGCCGGGTCGCCCGCGCCGCCTAAAAACCACTCCTTGCCGTCCGGCGTCGTGAGGAAGAGCATCCCGCCAGACCCGCCGCTCTGGCCGGCTGAGACGCGCCCTCCTTGGAACACCTCGGCGAGCCCGCGGATGGTCGCGATGCGCTTCCGGTACTCGTCGCGCGTCATCGCGGAAAGCGTACGGCACGCCACCGTCCACCGGCCGAACGTCTCCACGCTGTAGACGCGGATACGTGGCTGCTCGCGGTCGTGTGCAGACAGCTCCCCATATCGGCGAGGCGGGTCTGCGCGACGACGATGCGCGGCTCTTTCCACAACCTTTTCGACTACTCCTGTGGAAGGTCACACCTTGATCCGGAACTGCTGGCACCCGCATTTGTAGGACTCCTTGCATCGGCCGTTCGGCGTCACATCGTGCGCGCGCTTCCCGTGGCCGCAGACGCACATCGGTTCCGGCGTGAACGCGCGACAGCCGCAGTCGCGGCAAGGTCCGCGCGGCTGCGTCGCGGTGTTCCAGTGCCGGCTCTTTTTGTGGCCGCATGCGCACATGAAGCTCGGGCGGTTGTCGAAGAAGGCGTCTGTCATCGCGCCCTTCGCGTCGCGGCAATCGCGCGCTCCACTCGTTCGCGGTCTTTGGGGTCGTGCGTGAGGCAGTAGCGCTCCTTCGCCTCGCGCCTGCGGTACGCGAGCCGCGCGTTCGGAGCTCGCGGGACACGCAGACCCGCAAGGAACGCGTCGATCTCCTCTCCGTGGAGCACCGGGTGTCGCGCGAGTTCAACCGCAAGCGCCTCCACGCGCCGCCACGTCTGCGGGAGTTCTATGAGGGCGCGTGCCCGCTCCTCGGCGTAGTCCGACCACTCGTCGATGAGTCGCAGATCCGTCTCCACTTGGAGCGCGGTCGCGATGATGCCTTCGTAGTCGGTGCGCGGCACGAGTCCCCACGCGCCTTCGTAGTGGAAACGCCTCTGCGCGACGAGCCCGGCGTGGAGCACCACCATCTCCCGCTCGATCGCAAGCCGCAGCGCGTCGGACCCAACCGGGAAGCGGCCGAGCCCCACGTCGCTGGCGAACGTCATCCGGCCTTCGCGCACGCGCAAGCGCACGCGGATCGCACCGATGCGGACGCCAAGTTCCCACGCGGCAACCGCGTGCCCCGCCTCGTGCACCAGCACGTCCGCGAGCGTGACACCTCGTTGCAATCGCGCGATCGTCATGGCCGCTCGTCCTGCTGCGCCGCTTCATAGCCGTCCATCCCGCGTAGGGCTTCCGTGAGCGTCGGCCGCCGCCACACCAGGACGGCGTTCGATTCCACGCCGGGTGTTGGCGGCGTGCGCCACGCGGCACCGGATGGCACCACCGTGGCGTCGGTACGGAGGTCTGCGAGGAACGCGGCGATCGCTGGACCGTCCATCGCGCGCACCGTGCGGAGCCGCTGCGCGAGGAGCTCGACGCGCGTCCACGTCGCGCCGTCGCAGAGGAGCACGCGCGCGCGTTCGCGCTGGTAGTTGAACCAGCCCGTCACCACGCCGCTGTCGTACTCGAAGCGCTCCATGAGATCGCAGGCGAGCGACTGGTCATCCCACCCCCATACCTTGTGCGACCACCCGAGCGCGAGCGCCCGGCCGACGACACCGCACTGGATCGCGATGCAGTCGCGCTCAAGCGCGATGCGCGCCTCGTTGCTCGCGTCATCCCGCGCATACATGAGCGACGTCCACGCGCCCTCGAAGACCCGGTGCCGTCCGTCGAAGACCGCGCGCCGGATTGCGATGCCAAAGTCGAACGCGACCACCGCGTGCGCCGCCACGTGGATCGCGTCGGCGCGGTGGAAGCGTTCTTCGGGCACGTGGTAGATCCGGCAGCGCCAGGTCGTACGCCGCGTCCGGCGGCAGAGCTTCCTCGGCGGCCCGATGCGCTCGTACCGCACCCGCTCAGCCACGGCGATCGCCTTCCCCGAACACGGCACGCACGGCGCGGCGCTCGAACGAATGGAAGGTGCGGACGATCACGCGCCGCTCGCGCCACGCCGCCTCCGCGATTACCTGCGGGAACACGTCGGTGAGCATCACCGGCTCTCGCACGAGCCGCCAGAGCGCGTACACGATCCGGACCGCGCAGGCAGGCGTTGGCTCGATCCGCCCCATGCGGATGCGCAGCAGGTGTGCGCGTTCATACCCGCACTCCCGCGCGAGGTGCGCCGGCCGCACGCCCCGGCTCCGCAGGTACGATTCCAACAGCGTCGTCCGCGAGGGCCCAACGACGAGTTCCGCTGCCGCTGTCTCCGGCGACGGTGCGCCGGACGGCGGCAGCAAGGGCGCAGAGGCGCCGCGCGTAAGAAACGGGACCGTAGCGGTCAACGCCGCGAAGAGCTGTAGAACGCCGCGTCGTGTCACTTCGTCGTGCATGGTCTCGGACTCCTTTAGGTGTCTTGCAGCGTCAAAAAAAGGACTCACTTGTTCGTCACGCTTGCGCGGCATCACTCCTCCCGATCCAGTTCAGGGATGCCGTCTTCGCCGAGATGCGGTCGCGGTTCGTGGCGTCGATGGCAGTCGGTGCAGACCTGGCGGCCCGGTACGTCGCTCACGCGCCCGCAGTACCAGCAGAAGGCGGTGAACCGGTCGTCTGCGCGCGGGATGAAGTACGGGTAATCGAGTGCTGCACGAAACCCAGGAATCGCGAGTTCCAGCTCGTCGGCGTTCACGGCACTGGCAAGGTCGAGGAGATGCCGCTCGAGAACATCGCTCGCGTTCAGGGGCGCTCGGAACTGGCCGCGCTCCATCTCCGCGAGGTAGTGGAGGAGGCGGATCTGATAGACCGGCAGGAAGACCTCGATTTGTTGGACGCGATTGAGCAGCGGAACGACGGGCAGGCGATCGGTCGAGCCGAGTGCTCCGTTAATCATCCTCGGCGTCCACCGATCGAGCGCGAACCGGGCGACGTCGTCCCACGGAATGACGAGCCGTCCGCTGAATGTCTCCGTCGTGATGCCGCCGTTCGCGATCGCCGCGTCCACTTCGGCCTGCGCCGTGCGCGTCAGCCGCAGCACATCGGCGAATGAATAGAGCGGGACACGCTGGATGAACAGCTCGCGGATCAACGCGCGATCGCTGATGCCTCGCTTAGGAGTCTTGTTAGAGCGAGCGGCGGCCGGTCGGCGTCTTGGCATCGAGTGACTACCTCGCTTGGAAGGCGCACCGAATGGGCGCAGCTGTGTTTACACGTCGACGAAGCGGTCGCAGACTGAGAGGCGTCCTCCCCCAACAAGCGTCTTTGCGGAAAAGCGTTAGAGTCGCCGGCCGTGCGGAGAGACAGCGCGGAATGGCGCGGAATCAGCGCGGAGATGAGGAGGCGATCAAGTACCTCGCGCGGGAAGAAGTCGAGCGCTTCTTCCGCAGGATTCCAGAGGCCAGGACGCGTGATCTCCTGCTCTTCGATCTCATCTACCGCCACGGCCTACGGCGCAGCGAAGCGGGATTGCTCGAGCTCGAAGATGTGCGGGACGGCAAGATCTGGATTGCGCGTCGAAAGCACGGCCTGTCAGGTGCCTATCCACTCCACCCGAGAAGCAAGGAGTTGCTGGCACGCTACCTCAAGGAACGACCTCAGGTCGATTCCGTGTATCTGCTTCGCAGCCGTAGGCATGGTGACGGGCCGCTGTCCGGCAGTGAGGTCAATCGGCTCTTCCATGCCTACGCAACGGCGGCGGATCTTCCCGCCGATCGTCGCCACGTCCATGTCCTTCGCCACTCCATCGGGGTGCACCTCGCCAACGCGAACTGGGACATCGCCGACGTTCAGGACTGGCTCGGCCACCGCGACATCTCATCCACGCTCATGTACTTCCGCATCACGAACAAGCGGCGCGAAGCCAAGTATCGCTCGGCTCTCCGCTCACCCGAGATCGCGCGGACGGACGGCGGTTGATCCCCGCGAACGCACGCTTTTCCGCATTTTCGTCAATCTCGCGCGACGTCCAAGAAGGGATGTGTCGGCAGCGACGGTCCCCTTCTCCCTCGGCTGGCAATGCACATGACGGCGGCAGCGCAAGGAGGTGAGAGCGGCTGCCGGGAGCGGCGTGAAGTCGCCTGGACCCCAGCTCGTACCATGTGCCCGGAATCGGCACGGCCATTCGCTAGACCAACCTGCGAAGATGAAGCGTCTCCCGAGTAGATCAGAGCGGCCGGCGCGGCGCGACGAAAAGTAGATGGAGAGCCGCAGCGAGAGGTCTGACGTAAAGATCTCACCTCAAGAGCCGCTCGCGGAACTCCCCGAACTTAAGAACCTCGCATCTGCTATCGCGATTCAACGCGCTGAGGAATCGGAGTCCACGAAACTGCCGCGCATCGCGAGTCACGAACACATCCGAGAACGCAAGGTACACACCCTGTTGAAGATCGACAGCGCTGGCATTCCGCCTCGAATGGCCGACCGTGCGCATAGAGCGTCGATGGAGTCCGTATGCGAAAGCGCCGAAGAAGAGCTTGAACGCCGGATGCGCGGCGAAGTGTTCGGTCGCCGCGCGAGACGGCAACTCACCAGTCTCGGCAAGATACATGGCGGCGAGTAACTGTCGGTACTTCTCGCCGGGACGAAACATTAGGAAACGGATCAGACCGCTGGCACTACCGAAGTAGGGAGACGTTCGAGTCGTCCGGGCCGCTTGAGCTCTTTCTCGCAAACTCAACGCGATCGCGTCGAAGGCATTCTCCACGTTCGCGGTCCACTCGGCCGTGATGATACGCGACCGATCAGTCACCAACTCCGGGTTGCGCAGCGCCCGAATGGCGTCATCGTCCGCCGTCACCTCAATCGAGAAATGTAGGCGACCAGAGGCGTAGGCGCGCACTATTTCGCGAATGATCAGGTTCGGAAGCTGGAGCGGCACGGCGTCTGAGCCGAGTGTTCCAAGGAAACGCAATAGGTCCTGCCGACGTACAGGATCTGGCGTCTGGGCGATCTCATTCACATTGAAAGCGCTTGCCCGAACGACGGCCACAGATCGCAATATTTGAGCGAGCTGTTCCCGAGCAGGATCGTTCCAGAGAGCGTTTATCGCGCTGGTATCGAGACAGACGAACACGCTCTGCATCGTACGGGATGTTGACGTGCAAGAGCGTACCCAGCAAGCAGGAAGGAAATGGGTCGCGCGATCTGGAGATCGATGCGGCTCTTTCCACGCCGGTCCAGCGCGCGTGGGTCGCGGGAGCTGCGACCTAGTTCATGCTCAGCCAGATATGTACGAGTTCGATCGGGCCGGGCGACGTCGAAGTCGTTGGGTATTGCCACGACCGCGTGTGGCTAGAACGCACCAGACCTTCACCCTCGATAGCATCGGTAGCAGTGCTCGTGACGTGGTACACGGCGCTCTTGGCGCCCAGGAATGCGACTAGCTCCGAGAGCATCGGCGCGGTTCCGCGAATATAGCCAAGCATCAGCCCGTGCGTCATTGCCCAGGCATACTCACCTTTCACGAACCGCAGAATCCCGTCATTTCCGTAGCGGCTGAGTGGATGCGTTGCATCGACCAGCTTGCATTCGACGAAGAGGCCGTAATGCGTCCGATCATGAACCTGCGGAATGCGACCCTGCAACGTGAAGCGAAGGTCAGGCCGCTTCTCAAGATGTGTTCCGTCATAGTTGAGGGTTTCGGGGCCGCGCTCGACTGTCTCGAAATAGTTCGACGTGAATCCAGGTACGGGCTCAGATTCGTCGTCAAGCATTGTGTTGAGCACCAACTGCAGGACTCCCGTGATTTGAGGCTCTGTTGCGACTTCGAGCACACCGGGGTCACATTGTGCCTGGACTCCGCGCCATGCGTGCCGGAGCGCGACGCGGACAACCTGCTGTGCGGCAGCAGGAAATGCCGGAAATGGGAGGGCGCCGCCGGGCGGGCCCGCAGCGAGGAACCCGGGGACCAAGCTACGCTGAGGCATGCTGGCCGATCCTGCGTGACACTTCTTCATCGTGAAGCAACGACAATGCGAGGAGTCGAGCTCGCGTCGCGGTCCAGTACCGCCGCTGTGCCAAGATCCCGAGCAGCACTCCTTCATCGTGAGGACACGCGATGATTTGAGATGCTGCTAGATCGTCTGCGGCGCGCACCCACGGCTGAGTATCTACATCCCCGTCCGTCGGTCCAACCGTCAACCAGATCCAGGGCACCACGCTGTCGCTCACCGCCCTACGGACTTCGACGTCGCGCCCGGCGAAAGGCTGAAGATCATGACTGAGGCGCCGCGAAAAGGCAGCTACCTCGTCAGCAGACGGGGGCAGTTGTGCGCGCCGCTGCGCAGCCGCGAATGG
Organism: Thermoanaerobaculia bacterium; assembly: GCA_036399015.1. Taxonomy (GTDB): domain Bacteria; phylum Acidobacteriota; class Thermoanaerobaculia; order Gp7-AA8; family Gp7-AA8; genus QHVT01. The sequence continues at coordinate 37,438 of DASWNW010000062.1, forward strand.
GGCCGCGACCGCGAGAGTATCCTTTATGACTTCGCGATCCCACTTATTGAGACCGTACATCTGCGCCATAAACGCGTTGACCGCATCCCAATCACCGCGGCCAGCCGTGATCGCCTCGGACAAACTGCGCACCTGATCCACCTGACCGGCTGAGAGCTCGCTCAAGCGCCGAATAGGCAACCGCTCGAGATCTTCCTTGTGTAGGACGTCGCGTTCTGTGCCGAACTTCGCGCTGGTCAGCAGAGCCACATAGATGGGAATATCACTGTTCAGAATGACGAGAAGGTAATCCGCCAATAATCGGCCGTCACGATGACCGGCAGCACTGTACCCATAGAACGACCGGTTATATGCGACATCGCTCAAGACGAGCGCGGCGCGAGGCACCGTTCTTTGGGGGCTAGGCGCTTCGGGTATCACGACTACCGGCGCGCGATAGATCTCGCGCCGACGCGGATACAATAGGGTTGGGCGATCAAACCGTGGGAGATTTTTCGTTCGAATGTTGTAGGAACGAAACTCCGCTTTTGTGAGGACTGGTAGCCCATGAAGAACCACTGCGCTCTGCTGGGCACGCGCTGAGCCGCCGATCTGAAATCCTTGTCCGCTCGTGAGTCCCAATTCGCGCCAGTACTCTTCGAGAGACACCGTTGACCGTGCGAGAATTTTGTCGACAACCGCGCGGTCTAAAGTGGTCCCGCGAAAGAGAAGCTTCAGCAGGTTAGGCGTTCGGATGGCATCGGCCTGAGACACTATGTGGGCAGCCGCCGCGTCGATACGGACCGTACCGCGCCGATTCAAGAGGTCATCACGGTCCGGAGACACGAAGTAGAATGCGTTGTCGGCCTTCGGGACCTCATTGATACCGAATAGGAGCGCGAACGGCGCATCAACGTCGGGCCATACGTCGGTCTGCCGCAGCGCGGCACCGTTCAAGATGCCCGTGATGCGAACGGCTCGAAATAGGTCTTCGCGAGCTTGGCGTCCGGCGGCCGTCTGTTTAAAGAGTAGGCGGCCATGAACGGCGAACGCTATGTGTCCGCCGGGCTTGGCCCATCGCAGCGACTGCCAAAGGAAGGCAACATCTGGAGCATCGTCGGGAATTGTGAGCTGCGTAGCTCGAGCTGCTCCGAGCCGTTCTTTTGCTATTTCGCGAATGTTCTTGAGAACTGCCGCGCGATAGAGATCTTTACGCTTCAGTACTGTCCACGGCGGGTTGCCGATGACGAGATCGTACGCGTGATCGTGTGGCAATGGCACGCCTGCACCCAGGCTTCCGAGCTCGTAGCCGTCGTCAGTCCCACTCCGAACATCAAACAGGACTGACCCACGGAGATTTTGAAAGCGCAGCTCCGTGATCGGATGAGGATGAGGGTCGAGCTCGAGGGCAGTCAGATACAGGCTGAGTGCGGTCAGTCGAAGGGCTGCTTCATTGATCTCGAAGCCCGCGAGCTGCCGATTGAGTATCTGGCGAATCATTTTCGTCGTCGGTCGCTGACCACCGCTTCGCCAGCGAGCTTCGACCAGTCGCCGAAAGCCAGCCACGAGGAAAACCCCGCCACCGACCGCTGGATCCAGAACTTTCGCGGTGTGAGGGGTTGAAATCGCTGCGAACGCCTCCTCAACCATGTACTCGGCGATACCTCGCGGCGTGTAATAGACACTGGTATCCTTCGCCGTCGCATAATGCCTTTGGCTGTGCCGCTCGTAGACTTGGCTGAGCAGGCCGGTAGGCACATGCGCGAAGTCGAGATCGCCCCAGTCGAGCCGTAACTGGCCGGAAGGCTCAGCGCGATGCATGATTAGCGTAAGCGCATTGCAGACGCGTTTACGCGCTGAGACTGCGAGACGCGGCATCCATGCTCCATTCTCGGGAGCCACTGCCTCCGTCAAGGGAAGGAGGTCTCCGTTAAATGTACGATCGAGCCAGCGAGACGTGGCGGCCAGGTTCTCAGTCGAAGCGAAACAGTCTTCAAATGTTTGAGCGGTCGCACACACATGGCCGACGTCAGCGGCGCCGATCACACGTCGATCGACGAGAAACCGTAAGAACAGCGCGCGTCCCGCGAGCGACAGGGCGTCGTCGGCGCTAAGACCGGCCTGCGTGATGGACGAAGTAGCTCCATCAAGGAGGCTGAACAGGAGATTATGAACGGCCGTAACCTGCTCCGTCGTTTTAGGAGGACGCAGTGCGAGTTCCGGGATGACCGTCGCAGATCGCGGATCATCCGCTGCGACGGTGAAGACCACTTCCTCTGATGCCGGATCAAGCTCCACCGTCCGAACGGTCAGCCGGCCGGGCTCGATGATGCCGAGGAAGGCGCCGTCTGCCCGCAGCGCGAGTGCGCGCCGTAGCGGCGGAAGCCGAAGAGGTTGATCACCGCGAACGACGAAGAGGACAGGCCTGCCCCGAACTTCGACCACGGCGGAGGGCTTCGAATCGTCAGGAACGGTAGCCTGAAGGAGGTCAAGATACCGGATATGCTGCGGTCCCGGTTGCTTATCGAGGCGCACCACGCCGTCGCGCGGAGCGCCATATCGCTCTAAGAGAGCTGTGAGGTCTGATCGATCGGATTTCATCGGTCGATCCAGCATGGCGACCCGAGCAATTGCCCGATGTTCACACGCCCCCCACGCCCCTTCGCGCCTAAGATATTGAGCGTTAGCATGTTAGCACAGGGTGCGGACAGGATTGCAGACTTGGCGCGAGCGAGCACACGTCTACCCACGGTGGAGATATCAGTGACGCTTTCTGCCTCTCCCGCCGAGAGGGAACGTGCGCCGAACTCATCGTAGGTCAGCGCGCCTTGCTACCACAAGTAGAACGCCGCCGCAGCCACCAGAACGCCCCGCCATCTTCCCGTCTTGGTGATCCACACGAAAGCCGACCTCCGCGGCCCTTGCGAGGCGATAACTTCTTTGCCGTGTGCCGGATAGCCCGTGGGGTGGATCCAGGCAAAGTGCTACGATTGGCGCCGGAACCCCTACCTTTCCTAGTCTCGTGCGCTTGAAGGAGAACCTGCGAATGCAGACATTCGGCTCGATCGACACCGCTAGAGCCGTGATAACCGAGCTGGTCGCGCGCTTCGACGTGAACCGCGACCGCTACGAGCTATCGTCGTACAACGAAGAAACCGCTCGGAACGAGTTCATTAATCCTTTCTTTGAGGCGCTGGGCTGGGACATTTCGAACCGCGTCGGGGCCGCCGAGCAGTACAAAGACGTCATTCACGAGGAAAGCATCAAGGTTGGCGAGCATGCGAAAGCGCCTGATTACACCTTTCGATTCGGAGGTGTCCGAAAGTTCTTCGTCGAGGCGAAGAAACCTGCCGTCGATCTAAAGGCGGACCCGGCGCCGGCCTATCAACTGCGCCGATACGCTTGGAGTGCGAAGCTTCCTATCTCGGTCCTCACTGACTTCGCCGAATTCGCGATCTACGACACCCGCATTCGCCCCCGGGAAGGCGACAAGGCTTCCGTTGGGCGAATTCTCTACCTGCGGTATGACGAGCTGCTCTCCAAGCTCGACGACATCTGGAGCATCCTTTCGAAGGAGGCAGTTCTCAAGGGATCGTTTGATCGGTACATCGAGGATACACGTGGCAAGCGGGGCACGTCTCAAGTAGACGACGAGTTTCTGAAAGAGATCGAGGGCTGGCGTGAAGAGCTGGCGAAGAACTTCGCCGTTCGCAATACCCAGTTGACCGCGGATGAACTCAACTTCGCCGTGCAGGCGACAATTGACCGAATCATCTTCCTCCGCATTGCCGAGGATCGAGGCGCTGAGGCGTACGGGCGCCTCCTCTCACTCACCAAAGGGCCGGGCATCTACCAGAAGCTTGTCGACTTATACCGAAAGGCTGACACGCGGTACAACTCTGGGATCTTTGATTTCACCACCGACAGGCTGACGCCAAGCCTGACAATTGACGACAAGGTGCTGAAACCAATCCTATCAAACCTGTATTACCCGAACTCGCCATATGAGTTCTCGGTCCTGCCCGTAGAGATTCTCGGCAACGTCTATGAGCAATTCCTCGGGAAGGTTATTCGTCTGACGAAGGGTCACCGCGCTGTCATCGAAGAGAAACCCGAAGTTAAAAAAGCAGGCGGTGTGTACTACACGCCTTCGTACATTGTTGAGTACATAGTCGAGCAGACGCTCGGTCCGTTCATCGAAGGCAAAACGCCGAAGCAGATGGAGAAGCTCCGCATTCTTGACCCCGCCTGTGGCTCAGGTTCTTTTCTCCTTGTGGCGTATCAGCATCTCTTGGACGTCCACCTCGCGTGGTACAGTCAGCACCAACCCGAGAAGCATAAAAAGGAGGTGTTCTTTGGGCGTGGCGGCTGGCGCCTCACCACGGCGGAGAAACGACGCATCCTGCTGAACAGCATCTTCGGCGTCGACATCGATCGCCAAGCAGTAGAAGTCACGAAGCTCTCATTGCTCTTGACAGTACTGGAAGGCGAAAACAATGAGACGCTTACTCAGCAGTCGCTCTTCGGCGAGCGAGCGCTCCCTAGCCTCGAGCAGAATATTAAATGCGGCAATTCCTTAATCGGAAGTGACGCGCTTCGTGGCGGCCTTTTCCCGGACGCCGGCGAAATGAAGCGCGTGAATCCATTCGACTGGCATCGTGAGTTCGCAAAGATCCTCAAGGACGGCGGGTTTCACGTGGTCATTGGGAACCCTCCCTACATTCGCATTCATAACCTCGTCGACTATTATCCACTGGAAGTGCGGCTCATTCAGCGCGACTACCGGACGGCCAGTGATGGTAAGGTCGACATTTACATACCTTTTGTCGAGCGAGCACTAAGCTTACTGCGTCCTGATGGTTCGCTGGGTTTCATCCTGCCAAACAAATTCATGCAGGCCGAGTACGGGCTAAATTTGCGACGGTTGCTTCGCGAGAGGGCGGTACTCCGCGAGATCGTGGATTTTGGTACGGCCCAAGTTTTTGAACGCGCCACAACCTATACCTGCTTGCTTTTCTTGACCGGGATTCCTCAGAAAACACTGAGAGCTCGTTTCAATAAAACGTACAAGCGCGCTAGTGAGTTCCTCGAAAACGCACCGGATGAGGTGCGAAAGCAAAGCGAGTTCGGAGAGGAGGCTTGGATCACCGCTTCAACTCGAGAGACAGCTTTGCTGCGCCGTCTCGAGACTGTTCCTACTAGACTCGCGTCGATAGCAAAACTGTCGATCACGGGCGTTAAGACGGGGGCGAACGAAGTGTTTGTGTTCGATAGAGCCGAACCGCGCCGCGATGGTTTCGTTGATGTGTGGCCGGAGGGTTCTGCCAGTTCGGTCAGGATCGAGTCGGACCTCCTGAAGTCGTACCTGAAGGCGGAGTCCTTGAAGCGATATGAGGTTCTGCCAGGTGACAGGTGGTTGCTTTATCCCTACATCCAGCAGGGCGAAGATACTGTGCTGATTTCAGAGATCGAGATGAAGCGGAGGTATCCGAAGACGTGGCAGTACCTTTTAGGCCATCGTGAGCTTCTGGAAGGGCGCCAGAAAGGAAAGCTCGAAGGGCCATCCTGGTACGGACTGAGTTTCGCGTCGTCGCTCTCGATGTTCATGCCGTCCAAAATCGTCACCCCCACGCTTTCGCCGGTGAACGCCTTCGCGGTGGAGGATGGCGGAAAGTTCTTCCCCCAAGGAGCAGGAGGCGGATGTGGAATCGTCGTCGAAGATCCAGACCTTCGAGATTATCTGGTTTATATCCTGAACTCGCCGCTCCTGACGTTCTACTTCCAACGTATCAGTTCGCCCTTTCAGGGCGACTGGTACGCATACGAGCCCAGGTATCTTGCGCGCCTGCCGATCATCATGCCGTCATCTCGCGACGTCATCGTGGAGCGGGCCGAGCGCGCACGCCGCATGATGGAGATGATCGCGCGTCGACGGAATACGAAGACGCCGCACGACCGCAATCGATTAGACCGTCAGATAGAGGTGATGAGTATAGAAGCTAACGCTGACGTGAATGCGTTGTACGGCGTTACGGTAGATGAAGAAGTTGTGTTGCGGCCGGTGTCACCGGGAGCGCTAAGCGACGCGTAAGGGCTACGGCGGGCGCAAGAGTGTCGACATCGTACGGTTCTAGGGAGAGGCGAAGGAGATTGCAGGTCGCTCACGCCTCTTGGTGGGTTTTGGTGAAGTCCGCTTTCGGCCAGACTTCGCCGATGTTCTTTTTCGCGACAGGGAAGTGAATGTCGCGTTCCATGTGGAGCAGGCTTAAGCGAACGCTCATCAACTCGGAGAGGGAGGTATAGCCCCATTCGTCGCAGTCTTCCCCGACAGCCGACAAGCAGTACCCGAAGAACACGAAATCGTTACCCTCCGGTTCACCTTCCGTGGCGAAAAACGTGTACCGGCCCGCGGGAAAGAAGAATTTTGCGACAATCTTCTTCCCCCCGATTGGACTCTTCTCCTGCGAATGCAGAGGGAAGCGCTCGATGAACGTGCGTCGCAGCGAATCAGGAAGCAGGTGCTTCGCAATGCGTGCGTCGGAATGTCCGGATGCCATGTGCGTGGCGTTATGGATTGAGAAAGAACCAGGCGCGAGTCCGCCTCGGTATGTGAACGCCCAAGACGGCTGCAATCTCGCTTCGCGCGGTGAGTATGCCGCGCTGCGAATGATCCTTGCGCGAAGAGTGGCGAAGAGGAAGAAACGAAGGAAGCTCTTCAAAAGCGTCAACTCGCTTGCGAAGCGCATCAGCATGCCGTGAACGAACGACGACCAGAAGTTCCCGCCCTGACCAAGCTAGACGGCAAGGAAAGCGCTTCAGCGCGGCGTTCAGCGTTGTCGGAAATTCTGACGACAAGTCGCGACGGACGTTAAACGCCTTCCATATGCCGTTCCCTCGAATCTATGACGTACAGGTGTCCTGATTGCCGTATTTCGGTATTGTGGTCTGATTAGTTTTTCGCGCAGCGTGGTTGTAGTACGGCGGTCTGCCGCTTCTACCACTTACTCCACATCCATGCCGCACCGGCCGACACGCGCATCCGCGTGGCTTCTCCTCCTCAGCATGACGCTGCAGACGCTGCTCTCCAGTGCCATCGCTCTGCCGACCGCGCACGCGCGACGGGCCGCAGATCCTCCTGGTCTCGTGCAGACCGGAAAGCAGCTTCCATCGGCGGCCGACCGCCTTGGCCTGAAGGGCGGGCCGCATGAAGAGCCGCAGTACCGGCCGCCGAACGCGGACGACGAGCCGGGCGACCTCCAGAAGGACGGCTCCTTCAAGCTGCCGAAGAACTACGTCGAGAATCCGGACGCGGTCGCCCTTCCGGTCACCGAGCAGCAGCCGTACGGCGAAACGAAGCGCGGGGGCGGCAAGAAGGGGGGCATCGAAGTCATGCGGCTCGACGTCTCGGGCGACGTCACGACGAACACCACGTGGACGGCCGCGAACTCGCCGTACGTGGTCACCGGGACCATCAACGTGCAGTCCCCCGCCACGCTCACCATCGAGCCGGGTGTCGTCGTCAAGTTCCAGTCCGGAGGGAATCTCCTCGCGCAGGCGGGAGCCACGCTCACTGCGATCGGCACCTCGACGAACCCGATCATCTTCACGTCCATCAAGGACGACTCCGCGGCCGGCGACACGAACGAGGACGGCACCGCGACCACGCCGGCGCCTGGCGACTGGAACAGCCTCGGATTCACTGGGTACACGGACATCTACGGCGGCCACGCGGCCTTCGGTAGCCTTCAGCACGCGCAGGTGCGCTACGGGCAGCAGGTGACCTCGCGCTTCTCGAAGCCCGCGCTCTCGGATGACCGGATCGAGAAGATGAGCCTCTATGGGCTCTACCTTGATACGCCCGCGAGCGGCACCTACACGATCCAGCGGCTCACGCTGACCGGCAACGGCTACAACCTCTACATGTGGGCGGTTCCGTCCACGACGGAGATCAAAGACTCGATGCTGCGCGGGGCGACGAGCGTGACGGCGGTACAAGCGTCGTCGAACACCGCGGCGAAGCTCACGAGCAATGCGATCGACGCGAACGACGGGGTCACCTGGGCGATTCAGGCGGCATCCAGCCCAATGGTGCTCCGCTACAACTCGATCGCCTTCAACCGCCGCACGAGCGACGGCAAGGCGATGGGCATCAGCGCGTCCGGGAGCACCGTCGATGCGCAGTACAACTGGTGGGGCTCGACCTCCGGACCGGAAATCGATCAGCAGGCGAACACGGGCGGCGGAACCTTCCTGCCGTCCTCGTACGTGACCTATTCGAACTGGCTCGGGAGCGCCTTCGAAACGGATCACAAGCGCGGCAACCTCCCGTGGGCGGCGAAGGCCAACCTCGGAGTCGATGTGGCGAGCGGCAACCTCGTCTACACGGATACGGATGTCTCGATCCCCACGATCGGATTCCCGCTCGAGATCGTCCGGACCTACAACAACCAGACGGCCGCGGTCGCCGGCGGCGATTTCGGCGCCGGGTGGACGTGGACGTACGGCACGAACCTCAATCTTTCCCCGGACACCTATGGCGGGGTGGTGTGGGAGCGCGCGGACGGCACGAAGAGCTACTTCAAGAAGCACGCGGATAACACCTTCACGGGCGAGGACGGCATCTACAGCACGCTCGTCTATGACCCGACTGCGCAGCAGTACACCCTCACGCATAAGGACCAGACGAGGTTCGTCTTCAATAGCACCGGGAAGCTCGTGAAGCAGATCGATACGGACGGCAACGAGACCGTGATCGCCCGCGACACGAACGGCAAGATCCAGACAGTCACCGAGCCGATCGGCCGGCAGCTCACGGTCACCTATACCGGCAGCAATATCACGCAGATCGTGGACCCGCTCGGCCGCACCTTCGTCTACACCTTCGCGAGCTCGCCGGTTGCGCTCTACACCGTGACGCGGAAGGTCACCTCGAGCGGCGCAACCTACGCCACGGAGTCCTACGGCTACGTCAGTTACCCGTGGCAGCTCCAGACGCTCACGCAGGCGAACGGCGACGTGATCTACATGACCTTCGACAGCTCGAAGCGCGTCATCACGCAGCGCCTGAACGATGGCTACACGGGGCGCTTCACCTACGGCGCCGGCACCGACCAGCCCACGGGCCTCTCGTTCGCCGCTGGCTCCACGGGCGTCGCGGACAACCGCGGGCGCATGCACGTCTACTTCTACAACCCGAAGTCGAACAAAGTCTTCGAGACCTGGCATGAGCAGGCGACGGACGGGACGAACTACTGGTGGTACGCCGAGAATCTCTGGAGCTATGTCGGCTACCTGCAGACGAGCTGGCGCGATATCGACCAGAAAACGACCACCTACAAGTGGGACCGCAATGGGAACCTCCTGGAGGAGGTGAAGCCGGGGAACCGGAAGACGACCTACACCTATGACGCCTTCAATAACCGGACGAGCACGAAGGACAATCTGAATCGGATCACGGTCTTCGAGTACGACGGCGAGCAGCACCTGACGAAGATCACGGACCCGCTCACGCGCGAGACGACGACCACCTACACCACAGCAGGGCTCCCGGCGACGGTCACGGATGCGCGGAGCAAGGTGACGAGCTTCACGTACGACAGTTGGGGATACCCCGAGACGATCACGAACGCGGAGAGCGAGACGCTCACCTTCGACTACGACGCGGGCGGCCGGAAGCTCTGGGAGGAGACCCCGCAGGCGAAGCGGACGACCTACACCTACAACAGCAGGGATCAGGTGCTCACGGTGACGGACCCGCTCTCGAACGTCACGGCCACCACCTATGACAGCAAAGGCCGGAAGGAGACCGTGACCGACGCGGAGAACCACGTCACGACCTTCACCTACAACACGACCCGGAACGTGCTCTGGAAGGTCACCGATGCCGCCGGCGGCGTCGTCGAATACACCTACGACAATCTTGGCCCAAGCCTCACGCAGGTGAAAGACACGCTCGGGCGCACGACCACGATGACCTATGACCTGATGTTCGGCCGGAAGGCGACGGAGACCGATCCGCTGAGCGTCGTCGTCGGCACGTGGACCTATAAGCCGAGCGGTCTCCTTGCGACAGCGAAGGACGGCCTGAATCAGACGACGACCTACACCTACGACACCGCGAACGATCTCACCTCGATCGCCTACGCCGACTCGAAGACGGTGACGCAGACCTTCGACGGCGTGGGGAACCGCCTCACGATGACCGACTGGCTCGGGACGCATACATGGACGTATGACGCCTTGAACCGGGTGACGAGCTATACGGACCATGCGAGCCGCGCCGTGAGCTATGCCTACGACCAGGTGGGGAACGTCAGCACGATCACCTACCCCGGCAACAAGACCGTCACCTACACCTACGACGATGCGAACCGCATCGCGAGCATCACCGATTGGGATAACCGGGTCACGAACTACACCTACGATGCCTCGGGCCGCATCGGGAGCTTCACCCTGCCGAACGGGGTCACCACGACCTATGGCTACGACGATGCCTCGCGCACGACGTCCGTGGATCACATGGATGGGCAAACCCCGATTGCGCAGCTCGACTATACGTTCGACGACCTCGGAAACCGTCTGACGAAGGTGGACGCCGCGGGCACCGAGACCTACACGTACGATGCGCTCTCGCGCGTGACGAACGTTGCCTACCCCGGCAGCGCGAGCACAACCTACACCTACGACAAGCACGGAAACCGGCTCACGAAGACCGATTCCTCCGGTACCGTCGCTTACACCTATAACAACGGCGACCATCTCCTCACGGGCGACGGCGTGCGCACCTATGACGCGAACGGCCAGCTCACGAAGATCGGCTCGCGGAGGACGCTCACATGGGACGCGCGCCAGCAGCTCACGCAGGTGAGCGCCACTGCAACGAACACCGCCCCGACCGCGAACGCGGGACCGGACAAGGCGGCGTACGTGAACCGCCTCGCCATCCTCGACGGCAAGGCGAGCAGCGACCCGCAGGGCGATCCGCTGACCTACACTTGGACGGAGGCTGGGACCAACCCGGCCACCGGCATCCTGAAAGGCACGGGTAGCCCGGAGCCCGGCTTCACGCCGACCATCGCCGGCTCCTACACGTTCAATCTCACCGTCTCGGACGGGACGAACACGAGCGCACAGGACAGCGTGACGATCACCGTGCAGAGCGGGTCACCTTCCGCGCAGACGCTCACCGTGCGGCCGACCGGCGCGAACTCGGGCTACGTCTACAGCTATTACACGGATGGGAGGTACTTCAACAGCGATCTCAACGCAGGCAAGGTCAGCGGGTACGAGTACATGGGCGCCGCGCAGTTCGCGCTTCCGGCAGCGCCGGGAGACACGTATCTCTCGGCTGCGACGCTCGGGCTCATGGGCGCGTACAGCTACAACGGCACGGCGAACGACGCCTGGACCGTGGACATGCTCCCGGCGAGCTTCGACGCGAACTGGCCGACCAGCGCGACCTGGAACACGATCTCCGGCGCGACGCCGGACCGCACGCTCTCGCCGCCTCTCACCGGTGCGACCGCCGTCGCAAACGGCTCGCTCGATAGCTGGACACTCGGCAACGATGATCTCGCAGCCATCCAGAACCGCTACGCGGGTGCGGGGAAGCTCTCAATCCGCGTGAAGGGCAACAACGCGAGCAGCTCAACCTACGTCTACTGGTACGGCGGCGGCACGTGGACGGAGACGAACAAGCCAGCGCTGAACCTCACCTTTACGCCGAATCCGCAGTTCGACCACCTGCCGATCGGGCGCGCCGGGCTCGATCAGACCGTGACCGCGAATACGCAGGTGACGCTGAACGGCTCGACATCGTATGACTACGAGGGCGCGGTCGCGGGCTACCAGTGGGCGGCGCACGCCTCAAATCCGGCAACCGTCAGCCTCAGCAGCTCGACCGTCGCCTCGCCGACGTTCACACCCACGGTGGCTGGCATCTATCGCTTCTCGCTTGTCGCGACGGACGGAGCCTCGCAAACGAGCACCGCGGACGAGGTGGTGGTGACGGTGCTGCGCTCCGCGGTCCCACAGCTCACGAAGTACACCTACAACGGTGACGGCGACCGCGTGAAGCAGGAGAAGGACACGGTCGTGACCGAGTATGTGCAGGACTCGAATCCGAAGAATGAGCGCGTGCTGATGGAGACGACGGCCAGCGCAACGACCTACTACGTCTACGGGCACGATCTTCTCTACACGATCGAGGGCACAACGCCGCACTACCTCCACGCGGATAGCCTCGGGAGCACGGTCGCCGTTACCGACGCGAATGGCGATATTGAGCAGACCTTCGCTTACGACATCTTTGGGCAGCTTCGGAAAGGCACGGGCACGGGCGGCACGACCTACACCTTCACGGGTGAGGAGAATGACCATGACAGCCTCGTGTATCTGCGCGCGCGCTACTACGAGCCGGCGACAGGGCGCTTTACGAGCCGCGACCGGTTCCCTGCTGATGCGGCCGACACACAGACCTTCAACAGATACGCATATGTGAAGAACAATCCCACAAACTACGTCGACCCGAGCGGTGAAAAGGAACTTCTGTCAGCGTTGCGAAGGGTCGGTGATTGGCTCGTACGTGCGTTGTTCGCTCCCGTGGCTACGGTCTCAGATAGCGGACCACACGCGTGCTACGCGCCCATCAATCTTCATCCAGTCGCCACCGAAGTCGGCGCCGGCCTTGCGTTCGTTGGTGGCGGCAGCACTAAGGCGGCTAGTGTCGGAGCAAAGAGCGCAGCGCAGGCGGCGAAGGCCGTTACCACGAGGGGCTTCGGCAACATCTTCGTTCGCGAGGTGAAGTACACGGCTGACGAGGTGCTGGCGATCGGCTCGAGGTGGCTTGGTCCGCAATATGTGGAGATCGGTGGCGCTGGCAGCGGTGTCTTCCGATCCATTGACGGGCTGAGGCAGTTCCGGATGACGACCCGTGACCTCCTTGGGTTGCACGGTGGTGGTCCGCACGTCAATATTGAGGCAATGGATCTGCTGACGGGTAAAGCCGTCGAGAATCTCCACCTCTTCCTCAAGTAGCTTGGCTTGGCTCGCAACAGTACAGCTTAGTACGGGGTACACCCGCCACCGGCTCGTGCACGGACCGCACGGGCCGGTGGCGGATATCCCGGACGTTGTCACGGTCGCGATCTACGCGGCGGACCACGGCTACTACCTGCTTAGATATGACGCGAGCAATCAAATCGTAGCCGACACGTGGCACGTCAGCCTGGAAGAGGCTCAATCACAGGCAGCGCACGAGTACCTGATCGGGCCGAACGACTGGCGGGAGGAGCGAATCGCACTTGAGACTATCGACACAGAGAAACGAGGACCCAGCTCCTGACACGAGCCATGCCAGGGTTGTGAACCGCTACCATTCCTGACCCAAAAGAACGCGTGACCACGCAGGAGTTGAAAGCGGCGCATCGGCACTGCTCGCGGAACCGAGACGAACTGTCGCGGAGCACCAACGCTGGCTGTTTCTTCTGCCTTCGCATCTATCCCGCAACGGATATCGAGGAGTGGACCGATGATGGCATGACGGCGATCTGTGCGCACTGCCCGACTGACAGTGTGATAGGAGACGGCGGTTGGCCTTTGTCGGCCGCCTTCCTTCGGGAGATGTGCGACTTCTGGTTTAGCGCCACTGCGGTATCCGAATACGGTGTGTCAGATGCGACTCCGGCTCCATGCTGCCCGATACTCGCATCAGCGTTGGAATTCCGGCCAGAGCTGCTTGTGCAGCGAAGCAACGGACTGATCGTGATTCCGGTTCATGACGGCGAACCACAGGAAGGCTGCCGGGGAAGATCGGGCATGGAGGTCAGCTTCTGTCCCTGGTCCGGTCACCCTTTGCGACCTGTGGACCGAAGCAGCTCGGACACTACAACCGTTCCGCATGCGTGTGAAGTTATGACGATCGCGATTGAGGGAGAGGATTTGATTGTCGCCTTCGATGCACCGCGCTCTCGGTACTTACTACCGGTTTTCGATGGCGCACCGGATGAGAATTGCCTAGGCAGCGACGGTATCGAAATTCTGTTTTGCCCTTGGTGCGGCGTTACTCTGAGTGGCGAAGCCATCCTACCGCGGGGGAATCTTGAGTCCTATCGGACGAAACTGCCCTTCGGCACTAAGAGTCCCCGATTCTAGTGGAGCAAGAGCTGGACATCTTTTCGCCATGGCGGTAACCGATAAGGAGTTCACGTGTCCAGTGTGCGGTTACGCTGGCCTTTCTGAGCCGGCGTGGGACCAGGGCGTCCCGTCCTATGAGATCTGCGACTGCTGCGGAACGGAGTTCGGCTATGAAGATGCTGCTGCGGACGGAGATGTGCCGTACATGCACGAGCGGCTTCGCGAGAATTGGGCTCGCGCCGGGTACCCTTGGACGTCAGCCGCAGGTGACCCGCCCGCAGGCTGGAATCCCGCCGAGCAGATGCGAAGTGCGGGCATAGAGCCTCCGGCGTTGTAGACCAGCAAACTCTCGACTGAAGGGGGCGACCGTGGCGTCGGCGCCCCGGTTCAGGCCCCGCGCTCCACTTAGCGTTGCCCGCGCCTTGGTGCCCACCCCGGAGGTGGGGGCTCCCATCCCTGCCCGAGCTCCTCGGAGTCAGCAACCATCGAGTCGACGAGTGGGAGGTCGAGGTCATACTGGTCCGGTGCCAACGGCGCTACGTCGACGCCGCCGATCTGCGCGTCGTTTCCGAACACCACCACGGCCATCGGCCCGGTGCTCGGCGCGCGCCCATAGGCTTGCGCGATGCAGTGTGAGTCGGCGTTGTCCGGCCAGCCACGGACCGAAAAACTGAGGCAGCCGCATGTGCAGTCATACGTCACTTCCGACTTCTCAAGGTGTGTCATCAGCCGTGCGATGAGTCGTTCCTTCTCATCCGGGTCGGTCGGGCCGATCACCCCATCGAGAGTTTTAAGAGGTACTCCAAGCTCAAGGGTGCGGCGAACTACAACAAGCTCCTTGGGCGTCGGTTTCCTGTACTGCGGGGGCAGGCCGGCCACGCTTGGGGTGGAGCGCATGAGGACTTACTGGAGCATGCTCCAGTTATTGAGGTAGTACGTGATGTCGTGGTCGCGGGTTCCGATCGTTACCCGCCCATCGCGCACTTTGATGTTCACGCGATAGCGTGTGCCGTCATTCACCGTTCGCACCGCGCGCTCGTGAATCTTCTTCACGAGCTCGAAGAATGGCACGACCAAGAAGTCACGACGTTCATCGTCGCGCAGGACGAAGACGTAGAAGGTCGAGCTGGAGTTATGCCGCTCGAAGGACGAGACGCGGATATCGAAGACGTACGTCGCGAACTTGTTCAGGTTCGATGTTTTGACCTGCACATTGAAGAGCCGATCGCCCTTCGTCGCGACGATATCCATGCCGGTATCCACGGACATGATCGAGGCGTTGAAGCCGCGGAAGAGGAGTTCGGCCGTGACGGCGTGCTCGCCGCCCTTTCCGGTGTAGGCGCTCTCGATCGCGTCTTCGTCGGGCAGCGAAGCTCGGGGTTGTGGTTCCTTACGCGCGGGCGCCACCGCCGCGCCGGCCGCGAGTGCGTAGATGCCGGGCTTCACGCGCCGAAATGTGCTCGCAAGGCCCTCGCGCTTGATGGACATCGCGAGCTGGGCGTTCATAGACGCCTCGGGGGTCTTTCCGGACGTTGTGACGAGTCCCCCGTCCAATGCGCGCCGCGTGATCTCCTCGTAGTGGAGTCCCGCTGGCTCGGTTGAGAGGATCGTCTGTGCTGCGGCGAGGTACTTGTTCATCCGATCCGCAGTATGCCGACCGTGCCGCAGCTCTACCAGTAGCTGTCCTGGGCGAGGATCGGCGATCCGGCGGCGATGTTCCCAGCGACCGGAACGCGTACGGCGAGAACACCCGCCCGACAAGACGGAATTCCGCTACAATCTCGCCGGTCCGATGCTACCGCCGAGAGCAGCTCATCTCATGCTCCGCCACTTCGACGCGATCGACGAAGCGGTATCGAGGCGCCTCACGCGAAAACGGCCTTGGAGCGAACCGGCTCTCACATCACTCCTTTGCGACCTCCTCGATGAGGACGTGCAAAACGAGGAGGCGCTCGCCTATTCCTTGGAAGAGCTCAATAAAGATCTCGCGGCGATGGACGGGCTCTTCAGCATGTCGTTCAAGATCGATACGCATGAGTACGATGGGGCCGTGGAGCGATGGATCACGCAGGCCGATCTAGGCCTCATTATCAAGTGCGAGAACTATCTCATGTCGTCGGATTCGTGGGAGGCATGCTGGTTGTTGCAAGCCAAGCGCGCATATCCAGACAGTCGAAATCCGCCGGTCTTTTCCGACAGGAGCCGTTTCGCTGCCTACGATCCGGCCCAGCACGTCAGGATCGAGCAACTCCAACAGACCGTTGGACATGATTTCGTTAGGTATCTCCTCTATGCGCCCCGGCCGTCCGCACTCGATCCGACTTACCGCGCGAAACTTGCCTATCTCCGGGGCCGCCGGCTTGCAGAGGACATCTTCGACTACACACTGGGCCTCGAGCTGCGGGAAGAATTGGGATCACCCAACAGTACGCTCGCAGGCGGGCTGTGGGTGGCGCCGATATCCAGCTTTCCGTCAAACGTCGCGGCCCTGCACCGTGAAGTGCTTCAACCCTACTCACCATTTGCATGGTTTCTTGTCGGCCACTTTTACTCTCGCCACGGAGTTCGCGATCAGCTAATGCAAGGGCCAGCAGGGCACCCCAGTTCGCGGCCACCACGCCGTCGACCGTCGGACACCGATTGGGCGTGCGACATTGTTCGCGGGGAGCGCGACGCAATAACGCGACTTATCAAGACGATGCAAACCGACAATGCAGGCCCATTCCCAATGCTGCCGACGCACACGATGACTGTACGCATCGCTGTTGGCGAATCATTGCATCCTGACCGCCGCTTTATCGCAGATGAATAAGTGGGAGAGGCGCCCGGCAAGCGCGGCGATCCCAGCGCAGGTTGGTGTTCGGCAATCCTAATGGCACAAACAGACCGCGACTCCGAAGAGACCACGGACTGCGTCGTCTGTAGGTCGGAGATTCGCGCTGGCGCAACGAAGTGCGTTCACTGCGACAGCTTTCAGGGGTGGCGACGGCATGTCGTCGTCGGCGACTCGTTTTTGGCTCTCTTGGTTGCTCTTGTCTCCGTGCTGTCAATGGCCGCGCCGATGCTTCGCGACACGTTCAAGACGCGCAATTCAAAAGTCACGGTTACGTTCGCCGATATACAGGATGACTCTCTGTTTCTCATCGCATCCAACGCGGGTCGTCTCCCGGCTTTGCATCCTCTGCGCAAATCTCGATCACCGGAGTTGATGCGTCTTTCCCGATGTCGCGGACGACAGCCGCGCCTCCTTTTTCCATTCTGCACAAGCCGATAATGACTCCGGCTACTATGGTTGGCTTCATAGGGAGCGTACCCTTGGCGATTGAAGGGTCTGGGAGCGACGCAACGTTCATTCGACCGGGCGAGAGCAAACGCCTTCGGTCGCGCTTGCTAGGCGACCGCAAGATCAAGCTCCCGGCCGGAAGCACCGCTACCGCTCTACCACCCACCATGAGGTGCTGGCTCGAAGCTGATGTAGTTCAGTTTGACGGGAAGCGAGAGGCGCAGGGCTTCGTGCCAGCAGCCAACTCGCCGGCGGAGTTGCAGCTCTGTTGGCTTGTGTGGCGGTACAGTCTAGAGATTTCGAGTGAATAGGTTGTGACGCGCCGGAGGCTGTGTCGCTCGGCAGGAGGTCGAATGACAGATACAGATGATCCCAAGAGCCGGAGAGAGATCACGGTATATCTTCGGGAGTCACACGCGGAGCGCTCAAGTCGCTGGGCAATCGTCGAACGCATCGCCATGGTGCTTTCGTCAGTGGCGGTTCCAGTTGTGCTCGCGATCGTTGGCTTTGCAGTCAGCGCGCGTCTTCAGGATCAGACTGCGCAGCGCGATTATGTGACCCTCGCCGTTTCAATTCTTCAGGAGCCAGACCCGAAAAAGGCGCCACCTGAAATGAAGCAATGGGCCGCAAGCCTGTTGGACCAAAACGCGCCGACAAAGTTGCCCCCGCAACTCCTCGCGAAGCTTCAATCGGGCAGCGCGGTTCTCCCAAGTGACGGTCCACTGGTCAGCGCGGGTATCACGGCGTCGCCGGGTGAAATACGCCGTGGCGGATCCGCGCGCTTGAACTGGTCATCGACCAACGCCACAACGGTATTAATCACTCCAACGGTCGGCCTAGTAGCTCCGTCAGGAGTCATTGATGTTTCGCCGACTGAAACAACGACGTACACGATAACTGTGTCGAATCACGGTAGTTGGGGAGCGACATCGGCGACCGTCTCCGTCATAGACGCGCCCGCCAATCCTTCCAACTGACAGGATACGAGAACGTGTTGATACGCGACGCGGCCTCCGGTATACCAGTGTCGTTCCTTAAGTTGCACTCCAAGGTTCTGCTCAGTTCACGCACGAATGAGCTCTCTACAACGTCAGTGCGAGCGATAGCGGCCTACACAAGCGATCCGGTGATCTAGACAAGTTGCCGGTTCATGGTAAGGATGAGGTCCTCGGTTCGAATCCGAGTGTGGGCTATCGATGGCTCGTACAAGCGGTGAAGCTCGCATTTCCTCGGCTTCGGCTGATGCAGTGTGAGCACATCCGTGATGCGTGAATTGAGCACTTACGTTACGCGAACGTGAGAGTGCCTCGGGGGCTTGGGGACACCATTTCCTACCCCATCATTCCCATGTTTCCCTCTCCAATCTTGGGACCTCATCCGGAAGGTCCGTTCACGGAAAAGAAGCGCGAGCTCGTCGCTCGTAAACGGCGTCCCGATGCGCCGCAGGTGAATGACTCCATCCTCAATCAGGTTCGGGTCATAGACCTCGATGCGGCGTTCGCCGACTATCTCGACAAGGCGCGATTCACGGATCGGCTCAGCCCGTGGACGGTCCAGAACCTCGCCGCGGCCTACCGCAATTACCGCAAGTTCCTTCTCGACGGCCGCACGGAAGAAACCCCGCTCGGGCGCGCGCTGCTCGACGTCGATGCATGGCTGAAATGGACCGCTACGCGCGAGCGCCGTTTGAGCCCGGACACCGTGCACACCTGGTGGCGCGGCGTGCGGCGGTTTTTCGCCTACCTCGAAGCGGAGTACGCGTTGCCCTCCCCGTTCCACGGCCGGAAGGCGCCGCCGCTCGGCGAGCGAATTCCGAAGGCGAAGACGCCCGTGGAGTGCTCCCGGATTCTTGAGGCGGCGTACCAGTACGACTGGCCCTGCGAATTCGATCGCGCGCGCGCCGTCGCGATGCTCGCCGTCGTGCTGTACGCCGGGCTACGGCGGTCGGAAGTACTCCGCTTGAAGTTCCTCGACGTGAGTTTCGAAGAGCAGGTGATCTTCGTGCGTGGGGGCAAGGGTCGCGGCGGCGGGAAGGACCGCATGATCATGATGGCGCCCGACCTTCGCCGCATCCTGGAGGCATATCTGCGCGAGCGGCGGAAGGTGAACCTCAACGCGCCGGAGTTCTTCTGTTCGCTCAAGACGCGAACCGGAGTCTCCTGGATGACCTTCCGCCGGATCGTCGCCGCGGTGCGCTACGCGTCGCAGGTGCCATTCACGCTCCACTCGCTGCGCCATAGCTTCGTGACGCAGCTCCTCCGATCCGGTGTCCCGATTCACACCGTTGCGGCACTCGCCGGGCATACCCACATCACCACGACCGAGAACTACTCCTCAGTGTGGGATGACGACAAGAGGCTCGCTGTCCGGCATCTCACGTTCGATGACCGGCAGCGAAGTACGAGGCTCAGGTCGGGTTCACGTGATCGCCGGGCCGCATGAGATTGAGGTTGAGCCGGAGCTTTGCCGCGGACGCCGCCACCTGCCGAGCATCAAGGTGGGTGTAGCGGTACGTCATGGCGAGGCTCCGGTGGCCGAGGAGATCCATCATCTCGCGAGGTGAGACGCCCGATTCGTGGAGGAGGGTTGCGTAGGTGTGGCGAAGCGCATGCGGGGTCACTCGCATACCCAGCTCGCGGCTGAGGAGCTTGAAGAGGCCGCGTACCGTCCCGAGGGTGAGCGGGGCGTTCCCCTTGATCGCGGTCAGCAACTCCGGGTGCGTTCGCTTCGCGCGCTCGCGCTCCACCAGATACCGGCTTACGATTTCGCCGAGCTGTGGTGTCATGAAGGCAACTCGCGCCCGGCCGCCCATCGTGCCTTTGCCGCGCTTCACCAAGATTGCGCCAGTGACGAGATCCACGTCTCCAAACCCGAGCGCCAGCGCTTCGCCGCGCCTGAGGCCGGCGAGCATGAGGAGACCGATGAGGCAGAGGTTTCGGCTTCGCTCAAGCTCGTTCCGCCACGGGTAGTTCTGGATACGGTGGAGTGCATCTTCGGCCCGCTCCCGCGTGAGGTAGCGCGGGAGCGGAAGGCGGGCGCGTGGAGGCCGCAGGAGCCGGAGCGGGTTGAGAGTGCCGAATGTGCGCGAGAGCCGCTCGAAGACAGCGGTGAGCGCGTGCCAATACGAGACCCGCGATGTGCGAAGCACGCCCCTCGCGCGTAACCAGCCGACCCACGATTGAAGGATGCGGACCTGTTCCTCGGCGTTTCCGGCGAGGAATCGCTCGGCGAGGCGCTCAGTCGATAGGAAGGTATAGAGCGAGGCCGCCGCCACGTTCCAGCGTGCGACCGTGGCCGGCGACAGTTCCTCTATCTCGAGCGCGGAGGCGCACACGGCCGCAATGCGCTCGCGGAGGTGATCGAGCGATGGCGCTTGGAAGGGACGCAGCGGGACGAGTCCGAACGCTGGCCGCGCGTCATCCCGAACGTGGATGCTCAAGAGCGGCGTCGGGAGCTCGTCTCGTTCGGGATCGAGCTGCCCTCCCGTCTCGTGTCGCGTTGGTTCATCGGCGCGCATCTACGCGCTGGCGTCTGAACCATCCACGATTCCCGCGGCGCGCGCACGCCGTTCGCTGCGAGCAGCAATCACCGCCGCGAATCGGGCAGCGGTCGGCGACGGAACAGCGTCGGCCGTTTCCGCCGCACTGAACGAGGACCTCGGTAACGGCACGGGTGGAAGCACCTGGATGCGCCGCGCCTTGTAGGGCCGGCCTTTCAAGAACCAGTAGCAGGCGCCCGTTGAGAGATTCGCGAGTTCCGCCGTCCGCCAGGCGATCTCCTCCGTTGCCGTGAGCAACGGATCTTCGAGCTTCTCATTCGGACGAATCTGCTTTCGCCAGACCGTGCCGAGCGGCTCAAAGATGTCGCGGGACAATGCCCGAGCTTCCGAATGCGGGAGGCGGAAGAAGAACTGCCGGCTGGTGTTTCCGAGCAGATGCGGCCGGAACGCTGGCGGGAACAGCGACAGCCCTTGCGCAGCGAGCGTGACGAACACGCGATACTTGCGCGCGGCCACGAGGAAGTCTTCAAGGCCGCTCTCCGCCGCCGCGAGCACGTGTGCCTCGTCGAGAAGGATCGAGTACGGCCGCCGCCTGTGCGGTGGTGTGCGTTCACGCCGGAGCGCGGCCGTCTGGAGCGCATTCACGAGGAGGCGCCCCATGACATCGGCGGTCGGCCCGAGATAGCCTTTCGCGAGGTTCACGAGCACGGTGTCGCCGCGGTCGATGACGCCAAGGAGATCGACGGTCGATTCCGGCTGTCCGAGGAACCGCTGCACCGCTATCGAGCCGAGGAAGGGCTCCAGCTTGTTCAGCACCGCGGAGACGTACATCTCTTCGCGCGCGCCGAAGCGCGAGCTGAAATAGCCGCGGACCTCTACGCTCGCCGTTGCGAGGACGCGCTGCCGCACGGCAGGGATGAGGAAGAACGCGCGGAGCTCGACGAGCGTGATCGGCGCCGCGCTCTCGATGCAAGCCCGCAGGGCATACCGCGTGATTTCCTCGACCTTGACGCCCCAGCTCCATGATGCGACGTCTTCGCCCGCATACAGGCGCTTGAGGACACCGACGAGGAGATCCACTTGCCGTCCGATATCGACTCCCTCAAGCCTCGTCAGCAGGTTCCAGCCCGGCAGGGTCTCCGGATGCGTGAAGTCGATGAGCACGAGATGCTTCGGCCGGGCTGCCACTGCCCATGCCGCCACGCGCGCGTAGAGATCGCCGTGGAGGTCGATGAGCGTGAAGCCGCGCTGCTCGCGGAGGTGATACTGCGCGAGATGCTCCAGCAGTGACGATTTGCCGCTTCCCGTCGCGCCGAGGACGAGCGTGTGCTGCAAGAGATCGTTCGGGGCGAGGTGCGTCGTAATCGGATCGCCGCCCGGAACGTCATACGTGCCGAACGCCATGCCGGTGCGTGTGCGCTGCGCCTGCACGAACGGATCACGCGCCCAAAACTCCTTCCAGCCGTTCCGAGCACGCGCAGGCGAAGTCTCAAAGCTCAGGCTGAGCGCCGGGCGGAAGAGCGCGCGCGCTTGATGCACAGAGCGAGCGGCGGCCACGCCCGCGATACTGGCTGCGATCGCGAGGAGAATGTAGATCATCGCGAAAGGAAGGGAACGTGATCGAGATGGAGGGCATAGAGGCCACCAGCCATCGCGAGGAGACCGAGGAGTAGCCATGCGACATGCGCGAGCGACCGCCGCAGATTCGGAATGGCAAGGTAGCGCAGCAGGAGTCGCTGGAAGTCGGTCGGAGGTGGCGGATCGCGGAGCACGAATGTCCCTTCGGACCCAATGACGAGGACGCGGTGCCTGCGGAGCTTGCGAAGGTGCCACACGGCATGCAGTCGGCCGCGCAGCCGGACGGATTCGGTGAGGTGATCGACGTGCGTCATCGCGCGGTCGATCTCGCACCAGACGAAGTAGAGCATCACCGTGAACGTGACGCGGCCCATGAGCGGCAGGTAGGTCGGGAACCAATGCGTCGGCAACTCCTGCGGCACGCGGCGCTCGAACCGATCCTGCGCAGCGGGGCTCACGATCTCGACCTTCACCACGTCCACGCCCCAAAAGTCGTGGACGGTGTAGACGATGATCTCGTGCCGCACGAGCCGGTCGAGCCAACGGATGACTTTGCGGTTACTCGTCCGCATCATCCAGGCGAGATCGTTCACGCGCAGCTCAAGGAAGCCGTTCCTTGCGCGAAGCGCCCGGATGAGGAGCAGTAGCAGCGCCTCATTCCTGCCGAGGCGCTGCACGAGCGCGAAGAACGTTCCAAGGTCGGTTGCGATGACGATAAGCCCCTCAGGTGGTTCACCGCGAGGCGACGGGAACTGAAGCCGCGTGTCGTCTTGGAGGGCGTGGTCGAGACGGCTCATGCGGAGGTGGAGCAGGGGTGGGATGCCTCTGTCTCAGCGATGGGAGCGGGGTCGAGCGCGAAGTTGGCCATCGCGGAACGGAACAGCCGGAGCAGGCGCGGATCGTCTGTCGCGTCGCGAGGATGGATGCTCGTGACGACGGTCGGCAGATCGGCGCGCCGCTGTTCGAGGAGGGCTGCGATGGCGGGCGTGATGCGGTCCACGCGTTCGACGATGAGGAGATCGGCTTCGACGGCGGCGTTCGCGTGAGAGGCTGTCAGGCGGGCGCTCGCCGTGATGAGGGACGCGCTGGCCCGCGCCCGCTCCGCTTCCCGGAGAAGGAAGCGCACCACGGCCGAAAGCAGCTGCGGCTGTGCTGAGACGACGTACAGTCCCCGCCGCGCGCCATCTCCCTGTGACATCTGCGCTGCCCACATCGCGAGCCGCCACCGCTTCATGTAGGAGATCGCGTCCGGCAAGTCGGTCGGGACCGCAACGCGCACCTCGGGATCACGTCCCGACGCCGGGTATTCGGTCGCGAGGAAGTGGCTCACGAGTTCGCGCACCGTCCGGCGCGCGCCGAACTCGACGTAGATCCGCGACAGCGTCTTAAGCGACAACGGGCTGTGCCCGAGTCGCAGGTTGTAGAACGACTTCACGCTCACCCCGATGCGCTCCGCGAGGACGGCATTGCTCCAGCCGCGCTCGCGCGCAATGCGCTCAAGTTCGTTGATGAGAAGGGGTGGTTGCGTCACAGGGAGGTAGGTCGAACACCAAGCATTCTGCGGGGCGGGACAGATCGAGCCGACCCATCTCCACGCCAACTCTCGAAGTTCGAGACAGCAGAAGCACGGCAGCGACAGGCTCCGGCATTCCGAAGGTGTCTCGAAGTTCGAGAGACCACTACCGCCACGCCCGGAGACGCTGCATTGACCGATACTGTTTATGTGTTCAGAGGCATTGTACCGATGTGCTGAAACCGGGAACAGACGGAACGACGACGCGCCGTTGCCGCTGCGGAAGTCACTGCTCGAAGCCAACAAGAACCACGCCGGTCTGTCGTCAGAACTGCCAACACTTCACCTCTTCCCGCATGAACGATCCTCCATCCGCGCTCCCATTCGATGCACCACTCGAACACGCACCGACGACTGTGCGACCGCTCGTGCGTCCACTCATCCGCGGGCTCGCGATCGAAGAGATTAGTTTCGGCAATTCGGTGGGCGCGGAGACAGGTGGGACCATGTTCAAAATGGTGGCGAACCTCTCACCCATGGGGAACACCTCCGAGAACACCCGCGAGAACACCGGCGTAATAGCCGCGGACAACGACGATATGGGCATGCTCCGGCGGGTATTCCCAAGCTCGGTCGGGCCTGCCCGCGGACGCGATGCCGCGCTCCTTCTGCTGATCGTCCAGCTACGAATCGCATCCATTCAGCAGCTCGCGAAAGCCGCGTTCCCGACCGTGAGTATCGTGGTCGCACGCCGGCGTATTCGCGCCTTGCAGCGCGATGGCTGGGTTCGCACATGGGATCGGCCGGTTCCAACAGGCGGCGCGCCTCGCTACGTCTACCCGACACCGAAAGCATTGCGGTGGGCGTTTCCCCGGCTCGTGGAGGTCGCGCGCGGCGGCGCGGCGGAGAGGCTGGTTCGCCTGATGATTCCGAATTCAACGAAACGGCTCGTCCAACTCGAGGACGGAGTTGAGCCGCAATGGTTCGCGCACCAGGACGAGATCAACCGCCTCGTACTCTCGCGCCACGTCGCTGCAGGCGAACGAATGGTATGGAGCTCGGCTTGGGACTGTCCCTTCCCGGACCAGCTGAACGGCCTAAAGGCGCCGCAGCCGGACTACGTGCTGGTTACAACAGACGAGCGAGCAGTTCCGGTCCTGATCTTCGGCGAACACGATCGGGCGACAGAGCCGATTGCGCGCTGGAGCGAGAAGCTCGCGGCGTACGCCGCCGCCCGCGAGTGGAGCGAGGAGCTGTTCGGGCACTCCACGTTCATGGTGGACGTAAGTGTGGTTGATCCCGCGGGGCGCAATCCACTGAACCGCCTCGGGGCCATCGCCGAGGCCGCGCGAGAAGCCGGCTGTCTTGGCTTCGTTCGCTTGACCCTTGGCGGGTGGCTGCACGCGCTCGCTCATGACCCGATCTGGTTTTCCGGAGGCGCCGTTCCCCAACTGCGGTCTCTGAAGCCGCGAGACCACGCGAATGCGTCGGCGTGAGGGTGCGCGTGAGATTGCAGCTCGTCGCGCACCGATGCTGGCTACGCTCCCTTGGAGAGTTGAGCGCGGATCGCCAATCGCAGGCGCTCTACTTCCGTTTCGGTCAGGTCGATCTCGTCGTCCTCATCGGTGAAATACGCCTTGTCGTCGTACACGCCGCCGTCTTCGCCGCTGATACTCAAGAAGATCGCGGCATAGTCATTCAGGCGCTCGCCGGAGTCGTCGATGCCGTTCCGTGTGATCGCATACCGCGTGATCGTGTATGCGATCTGGATCGTCGCTTTCCCTTGATCTGCCAATGCGATCAGTTCGTCCTTCGTCATAAACGCAGGGTTAGAGATTCAAAGAACGGCGTTAGCTGCAATCTACACGTCGCGCAGCGAAGCATGAAGCGGCGCTGACGCGCGCTGGCGAAGACTGGCGAACACCCGAGACGATCCGATCGGTTCTCGAAGTTCGAGACTGTCGTGCGCGGGAGCTGCGACTAGCGACCGGCCCTGAGGAGTCTCGAAGTTCGAGACAATGGCTTACCCAAGCTCTGAATGCGGCACGATCCGCGGTTCAATGGGGGTGCTCACGGAGGAGTGCCCCTTCACATCACGGACCTTCCACGCCGCTTGTGCCGGCGCGGAAGAGCAGGGTGGGACGACGCTCTCTCGCGGTCGGCCCGTGCGGTCGAGTAACCCGCTGCCGATCACATGCGCCGCCTTTTGTGCGCGCCGATCTACCGCAGTGACTCGTACTGCGCGTCGCCGGTCGCGCGAGGGCGTCGTCCTCCCAACGCACATCCTCCTCTTCAGCGCCCTCGCGCGGGCGATGCGGTCGCCGCGACCAGCCGTCGATCCCGCTCGTGCCCTGCGCACCTGATCGACCGTGCCGGCGTCGGACCGGACGCACTGCGTCGTTCGCCCGAGGGCGCTGAGCCATGACATCACACCAGACGGGGAGGAAGTCTATGTATCTCTCAAACATTCGATCGAAGCCATACACGGTCATCAACGGGAAGGATTTTGCGGTCTATCGCTGGTTCGCGCCCGCGTCTCAAGCACCGGTCTTCATCCAGGTCGCCGGCCGCACAGCACTCAGTCGCGACGATCTGCCGAACGACGATTGGGTCGTCGTTCAAGAGAAGAACCGCGGGCAGCGCGTGGCGACCGCATGGCGGAAGCCGTGGTTCGACTATCGGCTCGATGCGTCGCGGCGGCTCGCGTTCCTCGGAGGGTCGACGGAAGGATCGTTCTTTCTCGCGATGCGCTACCTGACGCGGCGGTTCGGGATCATCGCGAGCGACGCGGAGCTCGCCGGACGCAGTGGCGATCTCGCTCAACGCTCGGTCCTGCCGTACCCCTACGTGCTCGATAGCAGCGACGACCGCGCGCTGTCCGGCACTCGGATCGTGACGCTTGAAATCCCCTCACATTGGAAACACGAAGACGCAGGACGCCTCTTCGCGGACTGAAAGAAGGAGAAGGACACCATGCAACACGGCATCATTATGATCCTCATTCCGTCCGGCATGTGGCGGGACGACCGCGGCGACGCGAGCAAGCTGCACTGCGTCATCAGCATCTCCGGCACCATGATGCACCTCGAAGCGATTCAGGTACGCGAGGTGGACGGGGTTCAGGAGGCAGTGAATCCGGAGCTGTCCGCGGACTTCACGTACCTCGGCCTGTACGGCAACGAAGGCCAGTTCGATACGACCGACATCAACGGCAAGCCCTATGTCCTCGTCGCGACGCCGTTCACCTGAGCCGGGCGCGCCCGTGCACTTCTTCTAGCGCGCTTCCCGAACACCCATCTAAACCCGAAAGGAGGTCACATCCGTGACGACAGTCGACGTGTCTTCCGGCGCGGCATATGCCGGCCGCGAAGCCAATCACGCGCTCAGCTTCCGGCAGTTCAACGCCTCGAAGCACGCGCAATACTTCACGCCCCTCTGGTTCGCAGATTTGCTGTTTGAGGTCTTGCAGCCTTTCCTGCCGCACTCCGGCCTTCCTGGCATGTCGGTCCTCGATCCGACATGCGGATCGGGCCGGCTGCTCGCGCCGTGGAAGACGGCCGGTGCGACCGTGCTCGGCATCGAGCTCGATAGCTTGGCGGCCGACCACGCCCGCTTTGCCCTCGGTCCGCAGAACGTGCGTGCCGGGGACATCCTCGATTACCGCGATCTGCTCACCGGCTACTCGCTCGTGCTCACGAACCCGCCGTACGGCCTCTGGTGGACACCTCCCGACGCGGGCGAGCTGTGGCAGTGCGAGACCTCGGGCGGTCTCATTGAGTCGCAAGGCGCAACGCTGGAGATTTGCACGCGTGCGCTTGAATACAACGGGATCCTCGCGGCGATCATCCCGTCCTCAACCTTCAAGAACCCCAAGGATCGCTCGATCCGCGAGAACTTCTACGCGAACTACCGCGGCCTCGTGCATGCGACATTGCCGGACCTGTTCGCGGAGGAGTACGGCATCGGCGTCGAAGTCGATCTTGTCGTCGGGCAGCGGGGCGTCGCTTCTCGCTGGGAGCCCTACCGCACAGAAATTACCAGTCTCGACGCGGCGGCAGAGGAACTGCGATACGCCTTCCGGCGCGCCCACCGCTCGGGAACGGCTATGCCGACCTCGCGTGCCGTGCAGGTTCCCGTCGTCTCGCGCCTGTTCTCCGTCTCCACGTCGCACGCGGTGCGCGTCACGCCGAAGGGGCTGAAGGCAGCCGCCGACGTCGAAGGGCTGCTCGCGTTCCTGGACGAGACCGTAAACGCGTTCGATCCGGTGCGCGGCATCGAGCACGGCATCGTGTCGGCGCTTCTCTCGCCGGCATCACTCCTCACGATCGGCCCGCGCGCCGGCGTCGAGACGCTGGCATGGCTCGGCTTCGAGCCGTCCATCAGCGAAGCCGATCAGCTGAAGATCACCCGCCTACAGAAGAAGTTCGCGCTCCTGCGCACGCCCTTGTATCGCCCGGAGGCGCACCAGCGGCTCGCATATCTCGAAGACCGCTCCTACACGGCAAAGGAAACCGTGTACGGAGCGGAGGGCGAGCCGTGCTTCACCGCTGGTGGCCGGTATCACCTGCGCCCGTCATGGGTCCGCAACCGCGAGACCGCTTCGGTCGAGACGGTCTATGACGAGCGCACCGAGAAGCACATTCAGCTCATCACGTCGCTGGACCGCGGCTACCTCGCGTTCGAGGTCATCACGGACTCCGGCGCGCGGACGTTCCGCGAAGTGGATGCCGCGGACGTGGAGCTCCTCACCGCAGCGTTCGATCTGCCGGACGTTCCCGATCTCGAAGCAATCGTTCCGAGCACGCTTGCGCAGAACCGTGCGATCGTCGCGCGCGAGGCGCCGTTCCTCTTTCCGTTCCAATCCGAAGACGTCGCACGCCTGGCGGTAAAGCCATTCGGCTATCTGGGTTACGAGCAGGGTGGTGGGAAGACCGTCACCTCCGCCTCGTGGGCGCGTACGCGCGGATTCAAGCGCGTCCTCGTCGTGTGCCCCTCCGGTCTCATCGACAACTGGATCAACGAGCTCGAACAGTTCGGCTTCGCCGCGAAGCGGCTGACGTCCCACAGCACCATCAACGCGATTCAGGATGAGAAGCGAAGGAAACTTCTCCCTGACGAGACGACCTTCTACGTCACATCGTTCGAGTTCCTGTCGCTCACGGGTGCTCGCATCTATGACCCGTGGGTGTGCAAGCAGTTCACGAGGGACGGCGACGTGCAGCACGAAGCGACGAACACCCGTGCGAGCTGCGCGGAGTGCAAGCGCGCGTACGCAACCGTAATCGATGCCTGCCCCAAGTGTAGCGAAGTCGCAGCGTGGACAGGAGGCCACTGCAACGGCTGCGGCTACCAGGCATGGACGGCGTCGCCGAGCTCGAAGCAGTGGCCGGCCTACCGGCGCATCAAGAAGCTGTTTGGAGCAGTCCTCGTCGATGAAGCGCAGCTTGCGAAGTCGAAGAACACCCTCCGCGGCCGTGCGGTCCGTGCGATGCGGCCGAAGGGCAAGCTGATTCTCACCGGCACGATCATGAAGGGGTATGCGACGGACATCTTCTGGAACGTCGCGTGGCTGCTGGGCTTCGATAATCCCCTTTTCCCGTACGCCTATCGCGGCGGTCCGAAGCGCTTCCTGAACGAGTTCGGGACGTACGAGTACGTCACGCGCCAGTTCGAAGAGACGCTGCATGAGGGCCGCGCGAAGCTGCTCCCCGAAGTGTCCAACCTCAATCGCTTCTGGCGACTCATGGCGTCGTTCGCCGTTCGTCGCTTGAAGGACGATATCTACGACCTCCCGCCGAAGCACCGTGAAGTCGTGCTGCTCGGGATGGACGCGAAGCATCGGCCGTTCTACGGCAGCTACGCCGAATGGGCGCAGACCGCGATCGCGAAAGCGCTCCGCGAAGGCGACGGCACTCCGAACATGGGCGTCATCTCAAACGCCCTCTGGAAGCTTCGGTACGCCGCTACCTGCCCGGTTGCAGTCGACTACCTCAATCCCGCTCTCGACGCCGCGTCGTGGAACAAGCTTGAGTACGTGCTGTCGTACGTGCGCCGTGCGGCAGAGAAGGGCGAGAAGACCATCGTGTTCTCGGGGCTCCGGACGATGGTCGCGGCGATGGTCACGCACCTCACCGCGTACGGCATCGGTGTAATGCCGATCACCGCCAACGTTCCTCCGAAGAAGCGCTTCGGCATGATCCAAGAGTTCACGAAGTCTTCCGATCTCGCGGTCATCGTCGCGTCGCTCAATTGCCTCAACCGCGGCTACACCATCACCGCGGCGAACCACGTCATCCTCGTCGATCTGGAGTACAGCCCCGAAGCGACCGACCAAGCTCCTGACCGCGTTCATCGGCCAGGGCAGACGAAAGACGTCTTCGTGAAAGTGCTCTTGTCCGCGGACACCATCGACCAGGTGATGCACGAAGTCGTTACGCAGAAGGCGGAAGCCATCAAGCACGCGATTGACGGCAAGGCCCGGTTTCTCGATGTCGCGGAGATCCTCAAGCGCGTCACCGGAGACGTGCAGATGGAGGTGGCAAAACGTATTCAGCTACTCCCGGCCCCAGCGCCCATCCTCGAACTCCACGCAGCCGAGGAAATCGAGCCCACCAACATCGTTGCTTTCCCGATCGCCGCGCTCGCGGAGGACGAGCTCTCGTTCGCCGCATCACCAACGCAGAAAGCGAAGCCCGTGCAGCTCACACTCTTCGCCTCGATGCTGTAAGTCACCCGCCTCAATCAAGCTGCATCGGTCTCGCTCACTGCGGGCGTCGCTCGCATGCGGCGGCCTACCGGGCTCTCCGCAGGGACGAGATCCGATGAGCCGCAGACGGCGCACACACGCTTTCGTGCGGAGAGTCGCCAGAACGAGTACAGCACGCCGGGCAGGATCAGCAGGCACCACGCCACGAACTCAAGAAGGATGCTGCCTGGCGTGAACGACTTCGTTTGGTCGACCGAACCGCATTTTGTACAAACGACCGAGGCGGCCATAGGAAAGGGGGTGATAAGTCCGCCCCATCCTACCCGCCTCGTCCCGACTCGCAACCGGTCAGTGCGCCCTTCCGCTGACGTTGCTTTGAAAGGAGGTTCCCTCTGGACTGCCCACATGAGCAGCACGTTCGTGACCCCAGCGACCGCGCGGAGCGGAAGCCGTCTCTCGTCTGTCTCGCCTGCGGGATCCTCGGCACGACGTGCGACGTCTGCGAGCGGTTCTATCCCGAAGCGCCGCTCGGCTACATCCCGGAGGAGTGGTGCCGCAAATGCGACTGCTGTCCGTCCTGCTGCGCCACTCCGGATTCCAGCCTGACGCCCGCCGATGTCGCGCGCGCGATCGACCTGTCGGTTCGCCGCGTTACCGACGACTACATCCGAGAGCGAATCCGATCGGCGCCGACACGCGACGACGCGATCACCGCAGCTCGAAAGGAACTGTCGCTCGGCGGGATGTGTAGCCTCGGGTTCAGCCTGAGCGGATTTCGCGACCGGGTGAACAAGGGCCGCGGTCTGACCGTGCAGTTCGGCCACAGGAGCGGTGTCGTGACGTGGGCACAGGTCGCGGACTACGTGCTCGCCGGTGACGCCGCAATCTCAACGATTGCGGCGCAGCAACTCTCTCTCTTCGGCTAACCCACTTTCAACCACGGCGCGCGCCTCGCGCGATGCGCCTTAGAACCATTCAAGAAGGAGTCTCATCATGGACTTGCTCACGCGCGAGGTTCGCGCAGCGTTTTCCAAATATCCGATCGGGTCACAGGAGCGGCTCGGCGATCGGGCGAAGGTCGTCGTGAAGTTCTTCTTCCCGGCTGGCCGGTACACCTTCTACGCCACCGAAGGGCAGCCCGAAGACGACGACTTTCTACTCTTCGGATATTGCGTCTCGGCGCTCGGTCCCGATTGCGATGAATGGGGCTATGCGGTCGTGTCGGAGTTCGCCTCGGTCAACGTTCGCGGGCTCACGATGGAACGGGATCTTCACTTTCCGACCGCCACCCGAACGGTGCGTGACTCCCTCGGACGGGCGGCGTGAGAAAACCGGATCTCGCTGCTCGACTCACGAGGCTTGCCGGCGACTTCCGACTTGTCCAGCCGACGCTGAGATGTCCGAAGTGCGGAGCGACGAGCGGTTTCGACCTGCGCCAAGTCGTGCATGTCTACTACGCAATCGAAGGCGAGGCCGAGGATCGTGCAGCGGAGCGCGCGCTGCTCGTGAACAGCGATGTCTTCGCCTTCGATACGTGTCGGCCGCCCACCGATCAACAGCTTCTCTGCGGCAACTGCCGCGAGGAGTTTTCCCCTCAACTTCCCATCCACTTTCTGTGACGCCTCGACCGAGGCGCACGACCTGAAAGGAGAAATCAATGGACACGGTACTGAAGCTACGTGAACTCCGTCGTCTGCGCGGCCTGAGCCAGAAGGATGTGACGCGACTCTCCGGCATCGGAGAGAAGACGATCAGTTCATTCGAGACCGGAGAGCGTATCGACTCGCTGAAGGTGTCGCAGCTCTCCACGCTTCTGAAGGTGTATGGCATCACCGCCGAGGAGTTCTTCGGCCGGAAGCTCGAGGAGCAATTCGACCCCGATTCGATCCAGCAGCGAAGCGTCGAGGAAGACGTGATCGCGAGGTTGCGCGCGCTGCCGCAGGCCCCGCGAGGAACGCTGCTCGAAAAGTTCGTCCTGATGCTCGATGCGACCGACGCCATGCTTCCCAGCGCGCGTCAGCGTCCCATGCTGGTGCGGCCCGCCGCATAAGGGGAAGCCATGCGCGCTGTTTCTCGGGACGCTTTCGCTCGGAGCACGCTCGTACGCTCAATCGTCCGACCGCTCGCACCAGCGCAAGACTGCGGCTGGTGCGGCAACGTGCGGCACGCACGCCGCGGCGGACCATCGCTGTTTCGCTACGGAACAGAGCCCGACGCGGTGCGGCCTCGCATCCACTGGCACGACGGCGCGTTCTGCTCGAAGCCCTGCCATGACGCCTGCCACACGTAGAAAGGATCATCCTATGAAGCGCTACATTCGCGCCTCGATCACGATTTCAGAAGATGCAGCGCACGTACTCGATCGGTTCCGGCGCGGCACGCGCGAGCCCTTCGCTCGATTCGCAGGCCGCGTACTCACTGACGCTCTCGCGATCGATGCTGGGCACTCACGTCGCGCCAGACGGTCGCTTCGGAGGCCGCGGTGAGCGCGCCGCTGGTGCTGGACGACAATGATGTATCCACGATCACGAACGCCCTCTCGGTAGCCGCGGAAAGCTGCGAGCGGCACGCGGTAGAGGCTGAGCAGGCGGCGATCCGCGACGCCTTCGAAGACTCGGCGAAGTCGTACCGGCGGGTTCTCTCCCGGATCATCGAGGCCGACACATTCTGCTACGACGGCTGATGAGTTTTGTACGACGGGGCGGCCTTGGTGCCGTCCCGTTTTAGTTATGGAACCCGCTGCGAAGACCCTCTGCTACACTCCTTCCCCAAGTTAGCTTGGTCTTTGAAAACTGACGTCTTACGGTTCATCGCGCTCCTGCGGTGCGTGCGTCCTGCCATATCGATCGAGGGCATCAAGCCGAGGGAAGTTCCTTCCCCGCTTCGTGCCCACTTCAAGACGGGAAGTGACGGCCGTCCAAGCCCGCGCGAGGACAACATGAATCGTGATGACATGAATCAGGGCGGCACGGTCTGCCCTGCCTGTAAGGCTCACCTTGTCGGTATCAACGATTGCCCCGATCCTGGGGTTCACAAAAACACCGGCGAGCAGCAGTCTTCTCCTCCCGCAATTCGCCTCCACGGCGGCCAACAGCCGCCCAATCGGTCGTTTTACGAGCGAGACGCGCGTGGCCGCGCGATCATGACGTTTAGAGGCCGCGACGGTACTGTTAGACAGTACCCGGTCCTCTGGGCGTGGCATGATCCGGTCACGGGAATCTCGCTGCCGTGGATGATCGACCTGGCATTGCTGGAGGGGGAAGACCTCCTCTGCATTACGGGTATGGGCAAGCGTGCGTTCGAAGCAATCTCCGCGCATCTGCCGGGCCGGATTCCCGGTCGCTATACGGTGGCATGCGAGACCACGCAGTTCATGAGGGAGTTCTTCTTCGGACACTTGGTTGCGCTCGGTAACTGGTCGCGCGTATCGCGCAGCCAGAAGGCCAAGCGCCACCGCCCCGGATGCCCGCCGCGGTGCAGAAGATCGCACCCGGCAGGCGCCTAAAGAAGCCAGCTAACTTGCGGCCCGGTCGTTGGGGGAAACCTCGGCGGCCGGGCCGCTTTTTTTGTCTTCTTCGGTGTCGCGATTCGCGATCGCTTCGGATCGGCGCCGAAGATCTTCGAGCTTTTCCAGAATGGATGCGGTCTCGGCGGAGGAGTCCCGCCCAGCGTTTTTTTGTTGCAGTAGGTCTTCACGCTGACGGCGGAGGTCTGCCCTAATCCCCTCAACTTTAGAGGGTGTAGTGTCGCTGGTGCGTGAAAACGGCGTCATGTCAACGTGAACCAGGTGGCGTGACGAGCAAACGCTTTGCCAGAGCGGTCTGGACCGCGAGATCAACTGATGGACGCAACGAAAACGAAGGCGATTCTGGAACAGACAGCGCGGATCGGCGCGGCCGTGCGGTCGCTCCGTGCCGATCTCGATGAAGAGGCGTTGCAGGTTGGCGACCGGCAGTACTTCGACCGATCCCTTGACGTCCTCGAGAACGAAGCGCGCGCGCTGGCGAGCTATCTGGAATCGATGCTTGCCGACTCGACGAAGGCGTAATCGGGGAGAACTAGCTGCTGCTCGGACAACGGCGCGTCGCTGGGCGGAACAAGCGTGAGCTCGTGTTCGCGCCGGAAGGCCGTGACGGGAAGAGCGACGAGCTCGACCTTGTACTCAGGAACGCCGCGCGTTCTCCAGCGCTGCTCGGGGACGACGCCGACGACGCGGCACA
Organism: Thermoanaerobaculia bacterium; assembly: GCA_036399015.1. Lineage (GTDB taxonomy): Bacteria > Acidobacteriota > Thermoanaerobaculia > Gp7-AA8 > Gp7-AA8 > QHVT01. The sequence continues at coordinate 72,349 of DASWNW010000062.1, forward strand.
CACGTCCCTGCTCTTCGTCGGCACATTTGAGGATCGGGTCTTTGCTCCGGCAGATCGCGCCCGTGTCGAACATGCCCGGTTGCGCAGCAGATCGCATGCCGACCTCACCCGCTAGGCGGCGTCTCCGAGACGGAGGAAGTTCTGGAACGAGCCGATCAGCGGGCAAGGCCGGTGCGGACGGAGTTTGCACATGCGATTGAGCAAAGAGCAGACGCGGGCGCATTTACGCGGCGATGGACAACGTCTGACGGATTTTTCCGCAGGATCTTCACGCGAAGTTGCGGAAGGAGGAGCGATGGCGCGCTCGGTTAGTTCGTCAGCTCGGCCGGTGCGACGTCATCGTGCGCGGTGAGATCCCGCGGCAGGGGCTCGACAGCAGCGCTGGTGGTTTGCGCCTGCCACATCGCCGCCACCTCGCGAATCATCGTGACGAGTTGGGTCACGTCGAACGGCTTGCGGACGATCGCGTGAACCCGAGCGGCCGGGAGCTTCGCGACTTGGGCATCGTCGAACGCAGTCACGACGAAAATCACGGAGCGAGCTGACGGGGTCTTGCCGTGGAAGGCGTCGAGGAACTGGAAGCCGTTGAGCCTCGGCATCATGAGATCGAGAACGATGACGGCGTACTCGACCTCGGCCGTCATCTGCAGCGCTGCCGCGCCGTCGTTTGCGCTGTCGACCTCGAACGGCTCGCGGCGCAGCGCGGCAACGAGGAGCGTGCGGATCGCATCGTCGTCTTCAACTACCAACACCCGTGGTGAAGCAGGAGGCATGTGGCGCAGTATGCGCCGATGTGCCGAATGGCGCTACGGATCCGACCGGGCACGTCACTCTCGAGCGTCTTTCTGTTGTGCTGCGAACGCTTGCAATCCTCTCCGCGCGAGAGCCTGCAGGTCTGCCGGTTCGAACGGCTTGCGGAGCGTGGCGAAGACGCTGTACTTCAACGCTTCGTCCGGGTCGAACCTGTGGGTTGCGCTGACGACGATGGTGGGAATGCGCAACAGGCGCGGATCGGCGGCGCGGAACGCGAGAAGTTCCCACCCGGATACCTCGGGCAGCATCAGATCGAGAAGCAGAAGGTTGGGCTCACACGTATCGAGGATGTCGAGCGCCTCACGAACGGTGGTTGCCGTGCGAACGTCGTAACCGTCACGCTCAAGGACGAACTGCATCATGCGCAGGATGTCGCTTTGATCTTCGACGATGAGGATGCAGCGCGGTTCGGCCAACAAATTTGCCCTTTCGGTGGTTGATCGTGCAACAGCGATGCGCATCATCGTAGCGCCGGGGTGTGAGGGTGGGGCTATGCGCGCTGGTCATGGTCAATCTGCCGCTCGCGCTGATCGCCGTTCCCCGGCGTTTACGTCGCGGGCGGCACGCTCTCCGTCGCATCGATCATTGGCTTCATTACCTTGTTCGGCATCGCCACGCGCAATGGTCTGATGCTCATATCGTCCATCACCTGATGACGCCAAAGGCGAGACGGACCTCCCGTGAATCAGTCCATCGCAGCGCGCTCGAAACGCCTCTCCGACCCTCATGATGGACCTTCCGCGGGCCTGGCGCTGATCCCGTTCGCGCTGGCGATTGGGCAAGCCAGACCGCACGTTCAGACGCCGTTGGCGGTTCGTCGGGCCGGCGTTGTATCTCCGCTTAGGGGGGCCGCGTCACCGAACTGAGATGAGGTTCGCATGCACGTCTCATGGTCGAAGGCAGCCCTGTTTCTGTCCGGCTCGTTCTGCTGCGCTGCCGTGAATCACACATTCGCCAGCGTGCAGGGACGGACGAAGATCTTGCCCTCCCGAAGGATGTCGACAGACCCGCTAGAGTGTCTATTTGGGTGTCTATTTGGGTGTCTATTTGGGTGTCTACGACACTCATTCCTACCCTTGGACCAAAGAGGCCGTGCTAAACTCTTCGCAGCATTCATCCGGCATCAGAGACTGCCGGTATCTATCGCAGGGCGAGTAACTTAGCGGCCTTCAGAGCGAGGTTCGGCCGGAACCATCGGGTAATTTCCCAAGCTCTTCTTCGACAGTCTTTCTTCAACCGCCCGGCGTTGACTGGAGCTATTTTTGAGGCCCCGGGAGCCGTTTTCGAGCCCCGGGCGGCCGTTTTCGCGGCCGGCGCGGATAAAAGTGATGTGGGCGATCTGGTGGTGTCAGGCAGCGTCAGGTCATGACGTCGCCGGTCTGGGACGCGCCGTAGCGGCTGACTGCCCGCAGGAGCACTCGAGGCATCCATGCTCCGCGCACGTACCGCACGATGCCTTGACCTGTTTCCGCAGCGCCTCGCGTGCGCGGAACACGCGCACCGATGCGTTGTTCGCGGTGATGCCCGCCTCCGCCGCAAAGTCCTGCACGGGCGCGCCCTCGACGTCGATCCGGCGGATGGCCTGCTCGTATTCAGGCTTGAGTGTCGAAGCCAGGCGCGTCACGCATCCGCAGATCGCATCGCGCAACTCCGGCGGCGGCTCGACCGCGCCCTCCATCTCGCGGGCCAGCGCTTCGAGCGCGCGGTTGCGCGCGCCGTTCCGGCGGTAGTGGTCGATCACGGCGTTGCGAAGGGTGCGGTAGAACCACGCGATCGACGACGTCTCGTCGCGCACCTCGACCGGCTTTTCGAGGCTCTTCACGAACGCATCCTGCAGGATGTCCTCGGCCAGAGCGCGGTCGCCCAGCCGCCGCTCGAGAAAGCCGAGGAATTGACGATGGTTATCGACGAGCTGGAGCGTGAGTTCGGGATTCATGCGGTGATCGGATGCGAAGTGTAAGACGGTCGAGGGTGATGCGTTAGCTCAGTCGAAGGAGACACACATGAACCACACCACCACAGCGAACACCACCGTGACCGACCCCGTCTGCGGGATGACCATCGATCCGGCGAAGGCGGTCGGCTCGTCGAGCTATAACGATGAGACGTATCACTTCTGCTCCCGCGGCTGCGAGACAAAGTTCGACGTTGCGCCGGCCGAGTACGTCGGCGCGGGCGCTGCGCCCGCTGCCGCCGCCTCGTGCTGTGCCGTGAATCGATCGGCGCAGCCGAGCGGGCACTCCTGCTGCTGACAGATGAGAACAACGGAGGTCGTCATGAAGCACAGCCATCAGCATCAACACGCGCACGCAGCCGGTGAAGTCGATCCGGCGTGCGGCATGACCGTCGATCCGGCGAACGCTGCCGGTTCGTCGCGCATCGGCGACCAGACGTTCTACTTCTGCTCGGCCTCGTGCAAACAGAAGTTCAACGCCAACCCGGCCGCGTACGGCGCGACGCCGCCTGCGTCCGATGAAGTCGTCGATCCCGTGTGCGGCATGACGATCTCCAAAGCCGACGCGGTCGGCTCCTCGGAGTACGGCGGCACGACGTACTACTTCTGCAACCCGAGCTGCAAAACGAAGTTCGATGCGAACCCGGCTGCGTACGCGAGCGGCAAACGCCCCGAGCCGAAACCGGCGCCGGCAGGCGCGATGTACGTCTGCCCGATGGATCCCGAAGTGCGGCAGGACAAACCCGGCGCATGCCCGAAGTGCGGCATGGCTTTGGAGCCGGAGATGGTCGCCGCGCCCGCAACGAAAACCGAATGGACTTGCCCGATGCACCCGGAGATCGTCCGCGATGCGCCGGGCAACTGCCCGATCTGCGGCATGGCCCTCGAACCGCGCACCGTCACGCTCGAAGAGGACAACCCCGAGCTGAAGGACATGACCCGGCGCTTCTGGGTCAGCACCGCGTTGACGGTGCCGCTGGTCATCTTCGCGATGCTGCGCCATCTGCCTGCCGCGCACGATCTGTTGGGACACACGCTTCTGAGCTGGGCGCCGTGGATCGAGCTCGCCCTGGCGACGCCGGTCGTGCTGTGGGGCGGCTGGCCGTTCTTCGAGCGGGCATGGACGTCGGTCGTGAATCGCCACCTGAACATGTTCACGCTCATCGGCCTCGGCGTGTCGGTCGCATTTGTGTACAGCCTTGTCGCGACCATCGCCCCGAACATCTTCCCGCCCACCTTCCGCGATGCGATGGGTCACGTGGGCGTGTACTACGAGGCGGCGGCCGCAATCGTGGCCCTCGTCCTCCTCGGTCAGGTGATGGAACTGCGGGCTCGCAGCCGGACCGGCGCGGCGATTCGCGCCCTCCTCGGGCTGGCCCCAAAAACGGCGCGAAGAGTGACCCCCGACGGGCGGGAGCAGGATGTTGCACTCGAGGAGGTCCAACCCGGCGAGATATTGCGCATTCGACCAGGCGAAAAGATCCCCGTCGATGGCATCGTCACGGAAGGAACGAGCAACGTCGATGAAGCGATGGTCACGGGCGAGCCGCTGCCTGTGGAGAAAGCCGAAGGCGATCGCCTCATCGGCGCGACCGTGAACGGTACGGGCTCGCTGCTGATGCGCGCCGAGCGCGTCGGCGCGGACACGCTTCTCTCTCAAATCGTGAACATGGTGGCGCAGGCGCAGCGAAGCCGCGCGCCGATCCAGAAACTCGCCGACCAAGTGTCCGCGTGGTTCGTCCCGACTGTGATTGCAGTGGCGTTGATCACGTTCGGGGTGTGGTGGTTCGTCGGACCGGAACCGCGTCTCGCGTTCGCGATCGTGAACGCCGTGGCAGTGCTGATCATCGCCTGCCCTTGCGCTCTCGGACTGGCGACGCCGATGTCGATCATGGTGGCCGCGGGCAAAGGCGCGACAGCCGGTGTGCTGTTCCGCAATGCGGAAGCGATCGAAGTTCTGCGCACCGTCGACACGCTCGTCGTGGACAAGACCGGAACGCTCACGCGCGGGAAGCCGGAGCTGGCCTCCGTCGTGACGACGAACGGCTTCGATGAGAACGAGCTGCTACGCCTCGCCGCGAGCGTCGAGCGTGCGAGCGAACACCCGCTGGCAGCGGCGATCATCGCCGGCGCCGAGTCGCGCGGCGCAACCGTGCGCGCGGCGACGGAGTTCGCGTCGATCACCGGCAAGGGCGTGCGCGGCGTCGTTGATGGCAAACGCGTCGCGCTCGGCAATCGCGCGCTGCTCGAGGAGCTGCGCGTCGATGCCCGCGACTTGGCCGAGCGCGCGGAGAAGCTGCGCGGCGACGGTCAGACGGTCATGTTCGTGGTCGTCGATGACAAGCCGGCCGGTCTGATCGGCGTTGCCGATCCGGTGAAAGAGACGACGCCCGACGCGATCCGCGAGCTGCACGCAACAGGACTCCGCATCGTCATGCTCACCGGGGACAGCAAGACCACGGCGCAGGCGGTGGCGAAGAAGCTCGGCATCGATGAAGTGATCGCCGAAGTTCTGCCCGACCAGAAAGCGGATGCGATCAAACGCCTGCAGCAGCAGGGCCGCGTGGTGGCAATGGCAGGTGACGGCATCAACGACGCACCCGCGCTCGCCCAGGCGGAAGTCGGCATCGCCATGGGAACCGGCACCGACGTGGCGATGGAAGCGGCCGACGTGACGCTGGTGAAAGGCGATCTGCGCGGCATCGTGCGCGCCCGTCGTCTGAGCAACGCGACCATGTCGAACATCCGGCAGAACCTCTTCTTCGCCTTCGTGTACAACGCCGTCGGCGTGCCGATCGCGGCGGGCGTGCTGTACCCGTTCTTCGGTCTGCTCCTCAGCCCGATGATCGCGGCAGCGGCAATGGCTTTCAGCTCCGTCTCGGTGATCGGAAACGCGTTGCGGTTGCGGCGTGCGAGGATCTGACGGTGCGCGGCAGAGGCACGAGGAGCGTATGGTGGTCCGCATGAAGCACAAGATGGCTGCGGCGTTTGCGGTTGCAATCGTTGTCTTCGTCGCGGTGCATTTCGTCAGTTTCCCCGGCAGCGTGCCGGACTTCCGGAGAGCAAGCGGAGGCGGCACGCTGCTCGACATGACGCCGGAGTTTTCCGAAGACGCGCTGTATGCGCGGCTCACCGGGTACGGCGCAGCCGGCAGGTCGAACTACGCATTCAGAACGGTCACCGTCGACGTTGTGCTGCCTCTCGCATTGCTGCCGTTCCTCTTCTTGTGGATGCGTAGTGCGTTGAACCGGCTGTCGCTCGGCGCCAGGCCTCGCGCGCTGTTGCTGGCCATTCCTGTTCTCTACGTCGTCTTCGATCTCGTGGAGAACGGATCGCTGCTGGCGCTGCTCGGGAACTTCCCGGTGAGGATGCATCTCCTGTCCGCGGTGCTGCCCTACCTGACGATCATCAAACGAACGGCTTCGATGCTGGCGATCCTCGGCCCGCTGATGATCGTCGCCTTCGTACTGATCCGAACGCAGTGGACTCGACGGCACGTAGCGGCGTAGACGTATGGGGCGCCGGAATATACTTCGGTGTGTCCCGGCTTTGCGCCGACTGACTCGTAATGTCTCGCTCGACCGTTCGCCTCTTCGCCTTCGTCGTCCTCGCACTCCTCGGCGCGCCGGTGGCGATGCACGTCGTCATGCACGACCTGCACGATCACCACGGCGAGCACGCGGACGCGTACGAGGCTGACAGCGGTCACAGCGATCACGAGCACCCGATCGTCTCCTCCTCTGCTCCGCAGCTCCCCGACGTGACGCGCGTGGCGCTCCAGATCGCGATCATCCCCGCCGCCACCGCGGCCAGGTGGACCAGCATCGCGACGACCGATCGGAACGTTCTCTCCTTCGGCGCGTTGCGCATGGACGACGACGTCGGCCTGCAGCCGCTCCTCTCGACCTTCCTCATCTGAGCCACTCCCCGCAGCGCGTTCTCACGACCCGCGTTTCTGCGACAGGAGTGGACTTTGCGTTTTCAACGCTTCCTTTTGAGCTTCATGCTCGTCACCGCTACGGCGGCGAGCGCCCAGACGATCCCGAACGTACTCACCGAAGACGATGCCGTGCGCATCGCGCAGGGCTCGCAGAGCGTCGTCGCGCTCAGCGCCGCGCAGCTCGATCTCGCGCGCAGTGACGTCGAGCGGGAGCGGCGGTGGCCCAACCCCACCCTCGACTACACGCGCGAAAGCGCTGGCGAGACCGAGCAGTTCCTGACGCTCTCGCAGTCGTTCGACTTCTCCGGCCGTCGAGCGATGCGGCGGCGCGCCGCCGAGCTGCGCGTCGAAGCGACACAGCAGGAGGTCGCGGGCCAGCAGCTCGACCTCGCTCGAATCGTGCGTTCGGAATTCAGCCGCGCCGCGAATCAACAGGAGCTCGTGCGCGCGCTCACCGAGTGGTCGCGCAAGATCGGCGCTGCGGCAGAGACGGCGGCGCGCCTGCAGGCGGGCGGCGAGGTCTCAGGCTACGACCGACGACGCCTCGAGCGGGAGCGGATTGGAGCGGAAGCGCGACTCGCGGCGGAACGCGGCGCGCTCATCGCGGCACAACGACGCCTCGCATCCTTCCTCGGCTCCGAGACCGTCGACGGCGTCACGTTGCAGCGGCCGACGCCGCCGGAGATCCCGGCCGATGCGGAGCTGACGACACGCATCGAGCAGCGGCCGGACGTCGCGGCCATCGCCAAGCGCATCGAAGCGGCAACGCTCGATCAACAGGCCGCGCAACGTTGGCGCGTGCCGCTCTTCGATCTCACCGCCGGCATGAAGAACACACAGGCGGATAGCGGCGCGATCCTCAGCGCGGGCGTCAGCCTGCCGATCTTCAATCGCAACCAGGATGAGCTGCTGCGCGCGAACGCTGAGCTGGCGATCCTCAACGCGCAACGCACGCTGCTCGTCACGCGCGCACGCGGCGAAGTGGGCGGCCTCGCGGCTGAAGCGCGCGAGCTGCGCAACGCCGCGCGCCTCTTCCGCGAGCAGGCGTTGCCAACATCCGAGCGTCTGACCGCCACTGCCGAAGCAGCGTATCGCGCTGGAGAGGTCGGCATTCTCGAACTGCTCGACGCCTACCGCACCGCGCTCGACGCCGAAGTCGAAGCCGCGGAGCTGGAGCAACGCGCACGCGAAGCCGAGATCGAGCTGACGCGCGCCCTTGGAGGAATTGCCCGATGAAGAACCTGACGCGTATGACCGCGATGCTGCTCGTACTGGCGGCGCTGGCCTGCGGCAAACATGAGCACGAGGAAGCCAAGGCGCCGGAGCGCGAGGCGTTGTCGTTCACGCACTTCACCGATCGCACGGAGCTGTTCGTCGAGTTCGACGCGCTCGCCAAAGGTGCGGAGTCGGCGTTCGCGGCGCACGTGACGCGGCTGTCGGACTTCAAGCCGCTCGCGAGCGGCACCGTAACGGCGATCCTCAGCGAAGGCGGCGCACCGGAAGAACGCTTCAGCGCGAACGCGCCGAGCGTGCCGGGCATCTTCCGCCCGGTCGCGAAGCCCCAACACGCCGGACAACGGCGGCTCGTCTTCGAGATCGCCTTCGACGGTGCGGTCTCGCGCCACGACCTCGGACTGATGACCGTCTTCGAGTCGGAGCAGGCGGCGATCGCCGCGGCGCCGAAGGAAGAGGAAGAGGGCGGCGGCATCGTCTACCTCAAGGAACAGCAATGGAAGACCGAGTTCGCGACCGCGCCTGTAGCGGAAGGCGAAGTGCGCGGGTCGGTGCCGGCGAACGGCGTGCTGCGGCCCCGCCCTGACGGCGAGGCGCGTGTCGGCGCGCCGGCCGGCGGACGCTTCCTCGCCCGCGGCACCTATCCGGAGATCGGCATGACCGTCGCGCGCAATCAAGTACTCGGCGTCATCGCCCCGCGCGTACCCACCGACGTCGATCCCTCGTCGCTCAACCTCGACGCGCAGCGCGCACAGATCGCGTTCCAGCAGGCGCAGGCCGAACGCACGAGGCTCGAAGCGCTCCTCGCACAGGAAGCGATCCCGGAGCGCCGCGTGACCGACGCGCACCGGCAGGAGCAGACAGCGCGCGCCGATCTGCAGGCCGCGCAGAGCCGACTCGCGCAGTATCGCGGCACGCAGAGCGCCACCGGCGGCGAGTCGGGCGGACGCTTTGAAGTGCGTTCGCCGGTCGCCGGGACGATCGTCACGGTGACGGTCGCGCCGGGCGAGTTCATCGAGGAAGGGCGCGAGCTGTTCCACGTCGTCGACCTCTCGCGCCTCTGGCTCGAGCTGCAAATCCCCGAAGGACAGATCGGCCAGGTGCAGATGTCGAACAGCGTCTGGTTCCAGCCGGAAGGATTCCCGACCGCGTTTGAAATCAGCCCGACTACGGGCGGACGCGTCGTAGCCTCCGGTGGCGTCGTCAACGAGAAGACGCGGACGCTGCCGCTGATCTTCGAGGTGCCGAACCGCAACGGACAACTGAAGTCCGGCATGTTCGTGCGCGCGCAGGTCTTCACCGCCACGACGCAGCGCGGCATCGTCATCCCGCTTTCGTCGGTCGTCGATGAAGATGGCCAGCCGGTCGCGTACGTCGAGCTCGAAGGCGAGTTGTTCGAGCGCCGGCCGCTGAAGGTCGGCACGCGTCAGGGCGATCTCGTGCAGATCCTCGAAGGGCTCAAGCCGGGCGATCGCGTCGTCACGCGCGGCGCGTACAACATCCGGCTGCAAGCTGCATCGGGAGCCGTGCCCGCGCACGGGCACGCCCACTAACGGGAGCCACGATGATCGATCGCATCATTCAGTGGTCTCTCCACAATCGTCTGTTCGTGCTCAGCGCGGCAGCGCTGCTCCTCGTCTGGGGCACGTACGAAGCGGTGAAGATGCCGGTGGACGTCTTCCCCGATCTCACCGCGCCCACCGTCACCGTCGTCGCCGAAGCGCACGGCATGGCGCCGCAGGAAGTCGAGACGCAGATCACGTTTCCCGTCGAGACCGCGCTGAACGGCGCGTCGGGCGTGCGGCGCGTGCGCTCGTCGACGGGCGTGGGTATCGCCCTGATCTGGGTCGAGTTCGAGTGGGGCACCGACATCTATCAGGCCCGCCAGGTCGTCAGCGAAAAGCTGCAGCTCGCGCAATCGACGCTGCCGCCGGACGTCGCGCCACCGGTGCTCGCGCCGGTCTCCTCGATCATGGGCGAGATCATGTTCATCGCGCTCACGTCGGATCGCCATTCGCCGATGGAGCTGAAGACAACCGCCGATTGGAACATACGCAGGCGCCTGCTCGCGGTGCCGGGCGTCTCGCAGGTCATCCCCACCGGTGGCGAGACCAAGCAGTATCAGGTGATCGTCCGCCCGGATCGTCTCGCCGCATTCGGCCTCGGAGTCGATGAGGTCGTGCGCGCATTGCGCGAGAGCAACGAGAACACGTCCGCCGGCTTCTACAACGAAGGCGGCCAGGAGTACCTGATTCACGGCGTCGGTCGCATCACGAGTCCCGACGACATCGCCGCGACGGTGATCGTTGGGCGCGACGGCCAGCCGATCCTCGTGCGCGACGTCGCCACCGTGCAGATCGGCAGCGCGCTCAAACGCGGCGAGGGCTCGCACAACGCGAAACCGGCCGTGATCCTCGGCATTCAGAAGCAGCCCACCGCCAACACGCTTCAGCTCACGCGCCAGCTCGACGCGGTCATGGCCGACATTCAGAAGACCTTGCCGCAAGGTATGAAGATCAACAGCCACATCTTCCGGCAGTCCGACTTCATCGAGATCGCCGTGCACAACGTCGTCGCTGCCTTGCGTGACGGCGCGATCCTCGTCATTGCCATCGTCTTCATCTTCCTCATGAGCGCGCGCGCGACCGGCATCACCGTCCTCGCGATCCCGCTGTCGCTCGTGACCGCGATCATCGCCATGCGCCTCTTCGGCGTGACCATCAACACCATGACCCTCGGCGGCATGGCCATCGCCGTTGGCGCGCTCGTCGACGACGCGATCATCGACGTGGAGAACGTCGTCCGCCGCCTCCGCGAGAATCGCAACCTCCCGCCGGAACAGCAGCGCGGCACGCTCGACGTGATCTACGAAGCAAGTCGCGAGGTCCGCGGCTCGATCGTCTTTGCGACCGTCATCATCGTACTGGTCTTCCTGCCGCTCTTCCTCCTGACCGGGATCGAAGGTCGTCTCCTCCGCCCGCTCGGCTTCGCCTACATCGTCTCGCTGGCCGCATCGCTCGTCGTCGCGCTGACGGTCACGCCCGCACTCTGCTCGCTGCTCCTGCCGCGCTCGAAGGCGATCGTTTCTGACGAAGAGAGCCGGATCGTGCGCTGGCTCAAGGGATGGTACGGACCGATGCTCGCGCGCCTGCTCGATCATTGGAAAGCGATCACCACCGCCGCCGTAGTGGCGCTGGCGATTGCCGGCGTCGCGCTCGGGCTGGCCGGACGCGCGTTCCTCCCTGACTTCAACGAAGGAACGCTCACAATCAACCTCGTCACGCTTCCCGGAACGTCGCTCGAAACGTCCGACCGGCTCGGACGGATGACCGAGCAGATCCTGCTCGGCGAGCCGGAAGTCGTCGCCACCGCGCGCCGCACCGGCCGCGCGGAGCTCGACGAGCACGCGCAGGACGTGAACGCGTCCGAGACGGAAGTGAGTCTGAGAATGAAGGATCGGAGCAAGGAAGAGTTCCTCGCCGATCTGCGCCGCAAGTTGTCCGCGGTGCCGGGCACGAACGTCACCATCGGCCAGCCGATCTCGCACCGCATCGATCACATGCTCTCTGGCACGCGCGCCAACATCGCCGTGAAGATCTTCGGCGAAGACCTGGCCACGTTACGCAAGCTCGGGGACCAGGTGAAGAACATCATGACCGCCGTCGAAGGGACGGCGGACGTCTCGCTCGAGCAACAGCCGGACATCCCGTTTCTCACGATCAAGTTCGACCGCGCGGCCATCGCGCGGTACGGCCTGCAGGTTACGGACGTCGCTGAAGCCATCGAGACCGCCTTCGCCGGACACGAGGTCTCGCGCATCCTCGAAGGTCGCGCCGCGTTCGATCTCGTCGTGCGCTACGAGGCGGCCGCCGTCAGCGATATCGACACCATTCGCGCCACGCGCGTCGCCACGCCGGGCGGCGCGCAGATCCCGCTCTCGACGCTTGCCGAGATTCGCAAGGATCGCGGGCCGAACACGATCAGCCGCGAGAACGTCGAGCGCAAAGCGGTCGTCATGTCGAACGTCGCCGGACGCGACCTGTCGAGCGTCGTCGAAGACATCCGCGAACAGGTCGCGGCGAACGTGAAGCTCCCCTCCGGCTACCACATCGAATACGGCGGTCAATTCGAGAGCGCGGCTGAAGCGTCGCGCCGTCTCGTGCTCCTCGGCATCGTCGTCATCGCCGGCATTCTGCTGCTGCTCTACATCGCGCTCGACTCACTACGCGACGCGGCGCTGGTCATGGTCAACCTGCCGCTCGCATTGATCGGCGGTGTAGCCGGCGTGTACGTCGCGGGCGGCACGCTTTCCGTGGCGTCGATCATCGGCTTCATCACCCTCTTCGGTATCGCCACGCGCAACGGTCTGATGCTCATCTCGCACATCCATCACCTGATGAAGCAAGAAGGCGTGACGGACCTCCGCGAAGCCGTGCATCGAGGCGCGCTGGAACGGCTCTCGCCGATTCTGATGACGGCGCTCTCCGCCGGCCTCGCGCTGATCCCGCTCGCGCTGGCGATCGGCAAGCCAGGCAGCGAGATCCAGACGCCGATGGCGATCGTCATCCTCTGCGGCTTGCTCACCTCGACGGCGCTGAACATGTTCGTCGTTCCGGCGTTGTATCTGCGGTTCGGCAGTCGCGTTGCGGCAGTGAAATGAGAGGCTCGTCATGCACGTCTCATGGTCGAAGGTTGCTCTGTTCTTCTCCGGCTCGTTCTGTTGCGGCGCGGTAAATCACACGATCGCAGGACTGCAGCAACGCGTGGAAACGCCGTACGGAATCCGGGTGGGCGTCGCCGGCAACTGGGTGCTGTTCGCATTCGATGTCGCGATGATGTTTCTGTTGCTGTGGGTTCATCATCACTTCACCGCGAAGGAGCGCGCTAACGCAGCCAATGTGCAGAATAGCGATGATGATGACCGAGCGGACGTACCGCGGCAGTGACGGGTGGCCGCTTTTCGCGACCATCGTGCGCACCGGCAAGCCGGCCGATAACGTGGACACTCCGCTCGTGCTTCTGCACGGCGGCGGTCCCGATCACGGCATGTTCGTGCCGCTCGCGCGCGAGCTCGCGGACCTTCACACGGTCGTGCTGCCCGACGTGCGCGGCTACGGCCGCTCGATCTGCCCTGAACCGGCGCGGCACACGTGGTCGCAGTACGCCGATGATGTGATCTCACTGCTCGATCACATCGGCGCGGAGCGCGCGATCGTCGGCGGTGCCGGTCTCGGAGCGACGATCGCGTTGCGGACTGCCGTTGCGTATCCCGAGCGCGTGCAGGCGCTGGTGCTGATCAGCGTCGAGGACATCGAAGACGACGAGAAGAAGGCGGCGGAGATCGTGTTCATGGATGCCTTCGCCGATCGCGCGCGCAACGAAGGGATCGAAGCGGCGTGGGCGCCGATTCTGCCCCAGCTGGCGCCGCTGATCGGCGCGCTCGTGCGCGAGGCCATTCCCCGATCCGACCGCGCGAGCATCGCTGCTGCCGCCGCGATCGGCCGCGACCGATCCTTTCGCAGCATCGACGAGCTCGCGGTCATCACCGCGCCGACGCTCATCTTCGCCGGGATGGACCAGCGCCACCCGGCGAAGCTGGCGGAAGATCTCGCGAACCTCCTCCCGCACGGACAGCTCGCGCCGGTGAGACTGTCGAGCGACGTGCGCGATGCGGAGGGCTTGGCGCACGCATTCGCGCCCGCGATACGCCGCCGCTTTCTGATCGACAATAGATAGCGATGAATCAGGCGGAAGACGACGAGTACCAGACACCACGGTGGGTGAAGGTCTTCGGCATCGTCGCGCTGTTGTTCGTGCTCCTCTTCGCGATCGTGCATCTGCTGGGAGGCGGCTTTCGCGGCCATGGACCGGCAGCGCACGGAACGGAGCAGACGCGCCAGCCGTGATGATGACACCCGGTGGCCGCAAGCTCGCGTTGACGCTTCACGTCCTCGCGTCGGTAGGCTGGCTCGGATCGGTAGCCGCGTTCCTCGCGCTGGCGATCGCCGGGCTGACAAAGGCCGATGCGCAGATCGTCCGCGGCTGTTACGTGGCGATGGAAGTGACTACGCGGTATGTGATCGTGCCGCTGTGCTTCGCATCACTGGTCACGGGTCTCGTGTCGTCTCTCGGCACGACGTGGGGGCTGTTCCGGCACTACTGGGTCGTGATCAAACTGACGCTCACGATCCTCGCGACGGTCGTGCTCCTCGTGCATACGCGACCGATCCGCTACGTCGCCGATATCGCGGCGCAGCAACCGCTCGCGCGGCACGAACTGCGCGACGTGCGCCTGCAGCTCGTGGCCGACGCGGGCGCGGCGATCGTGGTGCTTGTCGTGAATACGGTCCTTGCCGTCTACAAGCCACGCGGGCTCACGCGATACGGACGGCGGAAGCAGCGAGAAGAACGCGCTTTGCCGTCGTGAGTCAACGCCTCAGCGACAATCAGGATGGCCGCAGGCGCACTTTCCACCTTCCATGCGGCTGTCACGGCAGGAGTCGGAACAATAGCCGTCCGGGCGAACCTCGTCCCCGGTGCAATGGCAGTGTTCGTGTCGGCACTTCTTCTCGTCGGCCATGAGGTGTTTTCTTCCGCGACTTTTCGCAGCAAGAACAACGCCCGTGCCGGAACACCACCTACGGTTCGTTGTGCGGACGGGGCTTTGTGCCTTCGAGTCCCACCGTCGCGAGTGGTGTTGTCCATACTCGACCCATAACGAGACGGTCGTCGCTAGAATGCGCGCCGTGAAGATCGCACCCGTTGTCATGCTCGTACTCGTAACGTTGGCTGTTGGTTGCGCCGAAGAGCGGAAAGACCCGGCGTCGGCGCCGCAGCAGAGAAAAGCCGCTCCGCCGCAATCCGCGGTGCAGGAGATACCGTCGCCGGCGGGCGCCGGCTCCGCCGAACCGTTCCTCTCGGCGACACGCAACGGCGTGCTATTGAGCTGGCTCGAGCCGGTCGCCGGCACAGATCACGTCGCACTCCGATTCGCGCGCTACAGTGGCGGCCAGTGGACGGCGCCGCGAACGATCGTCGAGCGCAACGACTTGTTCGTGAACTGGGCCGACTTCCCGTCGATCGTGGAGGACGCGAAGGGAGCGCTCTTCGCGCACTGGCTCCAGAAGAGCGGCAAAGGGACGTACGCGTACGACGTGCAGATGGCCGCCTCCACCGATGGCGGTACGTCGTGGGGAAAATCGTTCCTCCTCAACCGCGACGGCAAGCAGGCGGAGCACGGCTTCGTGACGCTCGCCGCACGACCCGCAGGCGGCGTCGGCGCGACGTGGCTCGACGGCCGGAAGATGACCGGCGGCGGCCACGGCGGCCATGAAGCGGGCGGCGACATGGGCATCCGCTACGCGACCGTCAACGCGGACGGCACCATCGCGGAGGACGTCGAGGTGGACGACCGCACGTGCGAATGCTGCACGACCGGTATGACCATGACGAGCTCCGGGCCTGTGATCGTCTATCGCGACCGTTCGCCCGATGAAGTGCGCGATATCGCGTACGTGACGAAGACGGCCAGCGGCTGGACGAAACCGGCGCGGGTGAACGCAGACGAATGGAAGATCAACGCCTGCCCCGTCAACGGCCCGCAGATCGACGCCATCGGCACGCGTGTCGTGACGGCGTGGTTCACGGCCGCGCAGGAGAAGGGCCGCGCCTACGTCGCCTTCTCCGACGACGGCGGCGTGACCTTCGCGAAGCCGGTGCAGATCGACGATGGGAAGCCGACCGGCCGTCTGGACGTGATCCTGCTCGATGAGCAGACGGCGCTCGTGACCTGGCTCGAACAGACGGCGGCGGGCGGCGAGATCCGCGCGCGCCGCGTAGCGCGGGACGGAAAGGCCGAGCCCGCGATGAAGATCGCCGAATCGAGCACGGCCCGTGCGGCCGGGTTCGCTCGCTTGGCGCGGCACGAGCGGGACGTTTACTTCACCTGGACCGAGCAGAGCGCGAACAGCAAACGCGTCCATATCGCACGAGGCCGGTTCTGACGCGGGAACGGGATGTGCTGCGCCCTTGTTCCGCACTCTGAGTTGCACTTCATGAAACGCAAAGCCATCGCCGCCGCCTGGATCGCCGGAACGACCGTTCCGCTGCTGATGGCGACCGTGTTTCTGGTCGGCTGCTGCGTCCTCCCGTTTCACCAGATCACGCACAAGCTGATGCCGATCTGCGAGATGGCCGCGAACGTCATCCGTGGCGACCACGCCGCGCACGACCACGAGCACGAGGCGACACCGCCCGCGCCCGCCCGCGACAAGCAGGAGCCGGTGAAGCGGATCGCCACCGAAGTGCCGAACCTGTTCCGGCTCACGGCGACCGCTGCCGAAACGCGGGCACTCACGCCTACGGCAACGACCGCCTATCGCAGCTTCATCACCCTCGGCGCTGTGCGCTGCGATCGAGACGTCGGCCTGTACGTCCTCGTCGAAACCTTCCTCATCTGATCCCGCCTTCACGTGGCGCGCACTCGCGTCGTGGGCACTCGTGTGTCCGCTGATCGCTGCGACGCCGCGGCCCCCCCTCCCGAAAAAGTAGCGGTTCCCTGTAAGGAGTTTCGAGATGAAGCGTTATCCCGGCATGAGCATCATGCGAGCAATGCTGCTCGTCCTCGCGCTCGTCGCGGCGGCGTGCGGCGGAGAGAAGAGCGTGGCGTCGAAGAGCGCGGCTGCCTATCGCGAGGCGCAGGCGAAAGGGATTCCCGTTGCCGGAGGCCACGAGCACGGCGGCCACGCCGCGACGGAGACCACCGCCACCGCGGACCACAGCGCCCACGGCGCGACGGCCACCGGCGGAGCGATGGACCATTCGGCGCACGGCACCGGCGCGGACGCGCACGCCGGGATGAATCACGGCACGACCACGAGCGGTGCGATGGATCACAGCGCGCACGGAGGCGCGGCCACAGTCGATCACGCCGCGATGGGCCACACCACCGGCGCGACGAATGCGCACGCCGGCCACGGCACGACCAGCGGTACGACGGCGACCGATCACGCAGCGATGGGCCACGGCACCAGCCGCAGCGCGACTGCGCACGCCGGACACACGCCCAAGACGAATGCGCACGCCGGACATGGCGCAACCGCGGCGCCGGCCGATGCGCACGCGGGCCACACGGCCCCCACGGCTGCGGCCGATCCGCACGCGCAGCACGGAGCGCAACCGGCGACCGCGCAGATGGACCACAGCCAGCACGGTGCGATGCAGACGCCCGCGGCGGCCGGCGCAAACGCGCACGCGCAGCACGGAGTCGCCGGCACCGCAGTGGCCGCAGTCGCACCGCCGCCGCGATCCAACGCCGAGATGCAGCGCATGCAACCCGCGGCAACGCTCCGCCGCGACGCGTTCGACGCGCCCGCGTCAGTCTCCGTTTCCGAAGCCGCGAAGGCATCGCAGGGCGGCGGCCACGAAGGCCACGGAACGCGCGGCATCACCGCGGGTGAAGACCACGAGAACCCGCCCACGCCGATGCCTGCGACGCGCGACGGAAGCAACCGCGCGCCCGCGGCCGACCACAGCCAGCACGGCGCGACGGCAACCGCGCCCGCGGCCGTCTACGCCTGCCCCATGCACCCCGAAGTGACGAGCGACAAGCCGGGCACCTGTCCGAAGTGCGGCATGACGCTAGTGCAGAAGAAATAGCCAGGAAGAACGGATGACGAGGACGAACCGATGAAGTACACGACCACAACACTCCTCGGACTCGCCGCGGTCCTGCTCACCTCCTGTGTGAGCGTGCCGCGCGATGCCGGAACGAACGACGTGCAGCAGGCGGTCGCGCAGCGCGGAGGTCCCGCCGTCGAATGGAGCGCGCAACCCGCGAAGGCCGACCATGAGCGCGTCGCGGCCATGCTCCAGGATGAGCTCACCGCCGACGAGGCAGTAGCGATCGCGATGGTCAACAGCGCGCGCCTGCAGGTCACGCTCGCCGAGCTGGGAATCGCCCGCGCCGATCTGATCGAAGCCTCGACGATCTCGAACCCGATCCTCGAAGCAGAGATCCGCTATCCGGCCGAGCCGTACCGGCCGTTCGAGCTGAGCCTCGCGCAATCGCTCATCGACCTGATCCAGCTCCCGCGCCGCCGCGCCCTCGGCCGTGCCGCATTCGACGCGGCGCAGATGCGCGTCAGCTCTGAAGTGCTGCGCTTCGCGGGCGACGTGCGGACGGCGTATTACGAGCTGCTCGCCGCAACGCAGCATGTGGCGCTCAGTCGCACCACCCACGACGCCGCGCAGACATCGGCCGAAGTAGCCATCAAGCAACACGCCGCCGAGAACATCACCGACCTCGATCTGGAAAACGAGCAGGCGCTCTACGAGCAGGCGAAGCTCGACCTCGCCCGCGCGGAACAGCGCGTCGTACTCGCCCGCGAGGCGTTGTTGCGTGCCATGGGGCTGCGCAACACGACGGCCCAATGGCGCGTGCCAGCGACGTTCCCCGAGCTCCCCGCATCCGAGCTGGAGCAGCGGCAGCTCGAACAGCTCGCGGCGACGCAGCGGCTCGACATCGCCATCGCCCGCCGCGAGCTGGAGATCGCGCAGCGCGGGGTGCCGATCGCACGCCTGGCGATGCTCGAAGAGACGGTGCTCGACGTCCACTACGAGCGCGAGCCTGACGGTGAGCACACCGTTGGTCCGGGCATCGAGATCCCGATCCCGATCTTCAACACCGGACGCGCGGCGCGCACACGAGCGGAAGCGGAGTTCCTGCGCGCACGCCACGCGATAGCTGCGCTCGAATCCGAAACGGCGTCGCAACTCCGGGCCGCACGCGCGACGCTCGGCGAAGCACGCGCACGCGTCGAGTACTACCGCGACGTGATCGTGCCCCGCCGCGCGCGCATCGTCGAGCTGACGAAGCTCGAGCACAACGCCATGCTCGTCGGCGTCTTCCAGCTCCTTCAGGCGAAGCAAAACGAAATGCAGGCGCGCCGCGACTACATCGACGCGCAGCGCGAGTACTGGAGCGCGCGCACCGATCTCGATCGCGCGCTGCAAGGCGTCGAGTCCGATACCTCATTCACGCCCGCTACCGATCAGGGTCAGGGCAAGCAAGCCAATGTCACCGCAGGGGGCCATTAGTCATGCCGTTTACACGTCGTAGTCTTCTGTTTTCCAGTCTCGCTGGTGCCGCAACGGGCCTGCTCACCAGCACGCGTGCGTTCGGCCAGCGGCTGCGCGCACTCGGTGCGAGCGGACCGCCGCCGAAACCGTTGCGCGCACAGCGCAGCAGCGGCCGCGCGCCCGTCGTGACGCCGAACGGGACGTCTCTCCCGTACAAGATGGTTGGCGGCGTGAAGGAGTTTCACCTGATCGCCGAGCCGGTGCGCCGCGAGTTCGTCAACGGCCTCGAAGTGAACTGCTGGGGCTACAACGGCGTCACTCCCGGTCCGACCATTGAAGCGTTCGAGGGCGATCGTGTCCGGATCCTGGTCACCAACAAGCTGCCGGAAGGGACGTCGGTCCACTGGCACGGCTTCATCCTCCCGAACGGAATGGACGGCGTGAGCGGCCTCAATCAGCCGAAGATCGAACCGGGTGAAACGTTCGCGTACGAGTTCACGCTGCAGCAGACCGGCTCGCTCATGTATCACCCGCACTTCGACGAGATGACGCAGATCGCCCTCGGCATGCACGGCTTCTTCATCGTCCATCCGCGTGACGCGAGCGTTCGCCGGGTCGATCGCGACTTCGCGATCTTCCTCAACGAATGGTTCATCAAGCCCGGCACCGCAACGCCCGATCCGACCGTGATGCTCGACTTCAACACCTTCACGATGAACAGCCGCGTCTTCCCCGGCACCGAACCGATGCTCGTGCGCACCGGCGATCGGGTCCGCATCCGCCTCGCGAATCTGACCATGGACTCGCACCCGATCCACATTCATGGTCACGCGTTCTACGTCACCGGTACCGACGCCGGGCCGATCCCCGAAACCGCGTGGTGGCCGGAGAACAGCGTGAACGTGCCGGTCGGCACGACACGCGACATCGAGTTCACGGCCGACAACCCCGGCGACTGGGCGTTCCACTGCCACAAGACCCACCACGTGATGAATCAGATGGGCCACGACCTGCCGAACCTCCTCGGCATCGATCCCTCGAACACGCAGCAGCGCCTCAACGAGCTCGTGCCCGGCACGATGGTCATGGGCGCGAACGGGATGGGAGAGCACGCCGAGCATCAGGGCTCGATGGCCATGCCGCGCAACAGCATCCCCATGCTCGGCGGCCAGGGGCCGTACGGCAACATAGACATGGGCGGCATGTTCACGATCGTGAAGGTGCGCGACGACATCGACTACAGCCGCGATCCAGGCTGGTACCGGCAGCCCAAGGGGACCTCGGCGTGGCGTGTCGATTCGATGTCCACGACGCCCGCCGCGAAGCCGGCGGCGCACGAAGGACACGGCAAATGAAACGGCGATCGAACGTGATCCTCGGCGTGGTCGCCGTGGCCATCGTCGTCGCGGTGGTAGCCATAGCGTCGATGGTGCGTCGCGGCTTCAGCGCACACGACGAACCGTCCAGCATCGAGGCCGTGATGGCGCGGGCGATGCGGCATTGGGCCGTGCCGTCCGATCTGCGCGACATGAAAAACCCCGTACCGCTCACGCCGCAGATCATCGCCGAAGGCCGCGCCCACTTTGCCGACCACTGCGCCGGTTGCCACGGCAACGACGGCAAAGGCGGCGGCATGGGCAAACAGATGTACCCGAAGGCACCCGACATGACCCTCGCAGCGACGCAATCTTTATCCGATGGCGAACTGTTCTCCATCATCGAGAACGGCGTGCGCCTCACAGGCATGCCGGGATTCGGTAGCGGCACCGCTGAATCGGCACATGGCAGTTGGGGTCTCGTCCACTTCATCCGCCATCTTCCGAAGCTCACGCCCGAAGAGCTGGCGGAGATGCAGAAACTCAATCCCAAATCACCCGCGGAGTGGCAGCAGATGCAGGCCGAAGAAGCGTTCCTCGCCGGCGACCGCAAAGAGCCCGCGCCCGCCCCCGCTGCCGATCACGCATCCACACCACACAAACACTAAAGGACAAATCGAACATGCGTAAATTCATCCTCTTCTCGCTCCTCCTCGTCGTCGCGCTCAACGCCTTCGGCCACGCCGGCGAGGTTCACACGTATATGGGCACCGTCACCGCGCTGCACGACGACGGCTCGTTCATGCTGAAGAAGACCGACGGCAAAACGATGCACGTCATGGTCTCGGACAAGACCGCCTACCTCCACGCGGACGGCAAGGCCGCGAGGCGCGCCGATCTCACCGCCGGAAAGCGCGTGGTCGCGACGATCTCGACGGACGGCAAAACCGCAAGCACGATCAAGATCGCCGCGAAGTAGCGGCGCAAGAGTGTCGCCATGGAACACGCACCGGAAGGACACGGGAACAGGAGTCACTACGGCCGGCTGCTCGTCATGACGGTGATCTCGTTCGTCGCCATGTACGTGCTGATGTACGCGATGGTCGACCGTTTCGCCAACGTCTATCCGAGCTTCAATCAGTTCTACATGGCCGGCCTGATGGCGGGCTCCATGGTCGCGATCGAGCTGATCGTGATGGGCGGCATGTACCCGAACAAGAAGTGGAACGCTGTCCTGATCGCGGCGAGCCTCATCGCACTCGCCGCGTTCTGGATCGCCATCCGACAGCAGACGCGATCGGCGACCGGCAGTTCGCGAAGTCGATGATCCCGCACCACGCTGGAGCGATCCTGATGTGCCAGCAGGCGACGCTGCAGGACCCCGAGCTCAAGGTCCTCTGCGACGGCATCGTGCGCGGCCAGCAGCAGGAAATCGATCAACTGAATGCGATCTTGAGACGTCTGGAGACGAAGTAGCCGGCGCGATCGCGTTGGAGTCAGTGATGAAGCGATCGAAGTGGCGCCGCCTCGTTTCGTCGTAGTACCATATCCCCCCAGGGGGGATACCGGAGACACGATGGACCAGACGAAACAGACGCGCGTTGCGCGCTTCGGGATGGCGGCTTCGATCGCGACGGCGTTCGGTGCGTCGGTGTGCTGCATCGGACCGATCGTCGCGGTGATGTTCGGCATGACGAGCCTCGCCGCGCTCGCGAAGTACGAGCCGCTGCGGCCGATCTTCGGCGTAATTACCTTCGCGCTTCTCGCGATGGCGTTCTACGCGACATATAAGCGGCCGGTGGAAGCCGAGTGCGAGCCAGGCTCGGTGTGCGAGACGACCGGCCCGGATCGAATGCAGAAGATCAATCGAACTTTCGTTTGGATCGCGACGATCGTCGCGGTCGTGGCGTTCACCTTCCCCACCTGGTCAGGATGGGTACTCGGATGAGGAGATCAATCATGAGGACGTTTGCGATTCTTGTTGTCGTCGTCATCGCGTTGTTGAGCGTCGCGCACACCGCGCGCGCCGCGAACGCGACGACGACGTTGCACATCGAAGGCATGACGTGCGCCGGCTGCGAGACCGCCGTGAAGATGGTTCTGAAAAAGACGGCCGGCGTGATCGGTGCGGAAGTGTCATACGAGGACAAACGCGCCGTCGTGTCGTACGACGCGGCGAAGACGACGCCGGAGAAGATCGCCAAGGCTGTTGCGGATGCGCTCTCGTACAAAGTGACAGTGACGGGTGCGACAGCGAAGCCGGTGAAGTCCGCAGCGTCCGCAACGTCGTGCGACGTGCCGGTCGTGATGCCGAAAGCGGCGAAGCCGGTCTCGCTCGCGGGGTATCGAACCGACGAGCTGCGCGCGGCGTTCAATCGCGCGAGCGATCGCGTCCGCGTCGTCGCCCTTCTCTCCCCGAGCTGCGGCATCTGCCAGAAGGGACAGCGCGTCGTGCAGAGCGTTTTCTCGAAGCAGGCGAATGATGCGCGGCTGCGCGGCTTCGTGGTCTGGCTGCCGATGCTTCCCTCCGACTCGAAGGACGCGGCCGGTGCGCAGGCTGCGAGCTTCGTGGATGGACGCCTGATGCAGCATTGGGACGGCGACCGCGCCTCGGGGAATCTCCTCGCGAAAACGCTCGGCTTGAAAGGCGCTGCGTGGGATGTCTATCTGCTGTACGCGCCGGGCGTGAAGTGGACGGACGACCAGCCGCCCGCGCCGACGTTCTGGATGCACCAGCTCCGCGAAGAGAGCGGTGCGGATCAGCGCGCATGCCTCAACCCGGCAGTGTTCGAGGGAAAGGTCGCCGAGCTCCTTCGCCCCACGAAAGGCGGCGCATGACCGAGCGCCCCACGCACTGCCCGTCGTGCGCGCAGGGCGGCGCGCCTGTCGATCGCATCACGCTCAAGGCGCTGCTGAACGCGGACGCGCTTCGGCGCGGAATCCCCGCGCAGCCGCGATTCTGCGGCACTGCTGATTGCCCGATCGTCTACTTCGACGTCGACGGTGACGTGACCTTCACGGAAGCGGACCTCACGGTGCGCGTTTACGCGAAGCATCCGAACGAAGCGGAGACGCCGGTTTGCTATTGCTTCGGCGTCAGTGTTGGCTCGATGGCGAACGGCCGGGCGCGCGAGCTGCGCGAGTCGATCGCCGCGGAAGTGCAGGCGCAGCACTGCGCGTGCGAAGTGAAGAACCCGAAAGGCGGATGTTGTCTCGGCGATCTCGTGCGCCTCGAGCGGGGCCGCGAGGCCGAAGCGGTCACGCCGTGTTGTGCAGTGTCGTAGGAGGTGAACATGACGGCTCGCAAGAAAGCAGTACAGACCCAGGAGTACCTGACAGCGGAAGCGCAGAAGGCGCTGGCCGACCGGCTCGCACGCGCGGAAGGGCACGTCCGCAGCATCCGGCAAATGGTCGTCGATCATCGCTGCGCCGATGAAATCCTCATTCAAATCGCGGCGGTGAAAGCGGCGCTGAATCAAACCGCCGCGTCCCTCATCGACAGTGAAATGCGCGCTTGCGTGAACACGTGCATGGGCGGCTCCGACGATGACCGGTTGGAGCGCGTCACGAAGGCGCTCGCGGCCGTGCTGAAGTCTTCGTAAGGCAAACCGATGAAGCACGCCGAACGAGTCACGCCGATCGCTGCCGTCACGAGCGCGCTCGCGACGTTGCTCTGCTGTCTGCCGATCGGATTCGCGGCAGCAGCGGCAACGGCGAGCGTGGCCGCCGTCGTCGGTCAGCTCCGGCCGTGGCTCCTCGGTGCGTCGGTGGTTCTCGTCACGATTGGATTCGTGCAGGTGTACCGCAGGAAGTCGTGCGAGCGACGGAGCCCGGCGACGCTCGCGATTTTGTGGATCAGCGCGGCCCTCGTCGCCATCGTGATCCTGTTCCCGCAGGCGATCGCCGGAGTGGTCGCCGATCTTCTCCCGCGAGGTGACGCGTGAGCAAACGTCAGAAGGTAGCTCTGGTCTCGATCATCGCCGCGTTGGTCATCGGCGCGGCGTGGTATCAGTTCGGTGGCCATCGCACGGCGCCAGGACAACCGCCGCTCGCGGAACTCAACGCGGCATCGATCGATCAACTGCGAGCGGACTTCAACGCGGCGGCGGACCAGCCGCGGATGATTCTGCTCCTCTCGCCTACGTGACCCGGTTGCCTGCGGGGGGCCTCCGCAGCCGAAGAAGTACTGCGGCAGCACGCCGGAACGAACATGCGTGTCTTCGTCGTGTGGGAACCGATTTTGAGATCGGACTTCATGGCACCGACAACCGGCGCCCTGCGCCGTATCCCGGACATGCGCGCGCGCCACTACTGGGACGAGGATCAGGTGCTCGCGAAGGTGATGAAGCGCGATGCACGCCCGCCGCAGCCGAAGCAAGAGTGTTGCGAAAGTGATGGCGTGCTGTGGGATCTCGTCGCGATCTACCCGAAGGGCGCGCGGTGGGACGCGACGCTGCCTCCCGCGGTCGTGTTTGATGGGCCGGTCGTGCGAGTCACAGATCAGATGAGCGCAGCGCTCGCGAAGTAACTCTTTCGAAGGCTGTCGAAGTGCGCGCCAGAGTGTCTATCCGGGTGTCTATTTCGGCGTCTACGACACTCATTCCTACCCATGGACCAGAGAGGCCGTGCTAAAATTCGTGCAGCATCCATACGGCAACAGAGACTGCCGGTATCTGCCGCAGAGCGAGCAACTTAGCGACCTTTAGAATGCGGAATGGCCGGCCCGATCCGGTAATTTCCCAAGCTCTTGGTCGCGGGTTCGAATCCCGTCGCCCGCTCCAATTCACTCGCTGCGCTCGAAGAGGTCGACCGCGAGCTCGCGCGTTCTGTACGTGATGCGGCCGAGGACGAACGGCTCGGCGCTTGCCGCCCTCAGTTTCCAGTCGCGGCGAAGGTAGGCGAAGAGCCGGTGCGTGAGCAGCTCGTGCACGATTAGGTCCGTTCGAAGCACGAAGTTGCGCGGAGTGGCTTGTGACGGGGGAACGAGCGCCGCCGTCACGTAGAGATGTGCGACGCCCGCTGCGGAATGCCCGGCACCCGGCTCGATCACGAGCTCGACGCTGCGCACTTCGGTGCACCACACTGTGCCGTCCCGACTGGAAGCGGTCAGATGATTGGAGACGTAGCGTGCGATCTCGCGCCGCACGGCGGCGGAGAGCGCTTCGCTGGTGCGAGGCACTGACTTGCCGAAGGCGATCTCGAACTGTGCGGCGGGAAGACGCAGCTCCGCCTCCACCTGCTCGCGACCGACGTCGAGAAAGATCGTGCTGTCGGGGAGCGGATGGGTGAATGCATCGGGCCCCGCGCATAACATCGCGGCAACCAGCAGCGTGGCAGGCCCGAGCCGCATCGGCTTCACGCTCAGTGCCGGACCACGCGGCGCCGGTGACTCGGCCCATCGTCGTCGCGGATCGTCAGCATGGTCGAAGCCGGACTGCCGAGCGCCGCGCCGCCGGCAGCACCGCTCAGCGTGAAGACGACCGTCTCGTCGAGTTCGGCGACCTGGTCGCCGAGGATCGGAACCTGAAAGCTCTTGCTGCCGCTCTCACCATCGGCCCAGGTCAGCACGCCGCTCACCGATTCCAGATCGCTCCCCGCCGTCGCCGTGCCTCCCGCTACCGCGTATGCGACGCTCACCGCTCCACTCGTGCCGCCGCCGCGCTGAACCTGAATCGTCGCGACGCCGGCACTCTCGAGGACCATCTGGCTGGTCTCCGCAAACGTGATCGTTCCGGGGTCGAGCACGAGCGTGCCGTCGCCGCCGTAGTCGAGCGTTTCATCGCGCCAGATTGCGTGATAGTGAACCTGCCCGAAGATCGCGGCGGGGCCCTGCACCACGATCTCCATCCACGCACGTGGCCCATCGATGCGGACGTACGAGCCTTGCGACGCGAGGTTGGCGTTGTTTCCAGCCCAGCCGATCTAGGTGTTCTCGAGCGCGCTGCTGCTCGTGTACGCGGCGATAAAATCGGAGGCGACGCCGCTCGGCGTGTCGTTGACCCAGGCTTCCATCGCGTCGACGACGAGTGCCTGCTGCGCGGTGGAAAGGGTGGAGACCTTCAGGCCGGATGGCGGCGGGAAAACATCGTCGGCGCCGGGACCGAGCAGCACGTCGCCGAATGTTCCAGTGAGTCGCGCCGCGGCGCGCTGCGTCTCATCGAGTCCGGCGATCATCGCGACCATCACGTCGACCTTCGGTTTGAGCGGAGCGTAGGTCTGGCCGTTGAGGGTGAACGTCTGCGGGTTCATCCCGGTGAAGTACGGCGTCGGACTCTCGACGGAGCCGTGATAGTAGAAGTTGAGCGCGTAGTGGTGTCCGCCGAGCTGGAGGATCCACTCCCCGGTCGACGACGGCGTGCCGATGAACGCGATGAAGTAGATCCCGCTGTTGTACACGTTGCTCGAGCCGAGGGAGCCGAGGAAGTCGTCGGCCAGGCGGATGCCATCGAACGTGCCGTAGCCGGCGCTCGAGAGCGCCGCCTGCGCAACGGCTAGCGCCGCCTCGAACTGCGGCGCCGACAACGTGCTGAAGCGCAAGCCGTTCCTGCAGGCAGCCCCGCAGGGAAGGTTCGACCATTTGCTCGATGCCGTGGTGCGGTCGAAGGCGTATTGAACGCCGCTCCTCTGCGACGGCGACAGGGTCGCCAGAAAACTCTCTGAAGCGCTGCAGACCGCCTTCGCCGGAACACTGCTGCCGGCGGTGCAGTTGCTCGTTTGTCCGGTCACGGTCGTGGTGCAGAGCAGGAGAGCGACCGCAAACGTCCCTGCGATCAAGACTCTAAATGGCTGGTTCGGCATAGCCCCTCGCCTCCCGTGCTCGCTGTTTCGGTGCCCGAACGGCAGTGTAGGAGGCGTTCGCGACATCCGACCTGCGACAAATCGGGAAACAGACGACGCTGACTTCAGTCGTTGCAGTTCGGCCAGAACAGCGTGTGCATGGCCGGTGAGTGCGCGAGATAGAAGATCCCTTCGAAGTCGGCGAATGGGCGGTAGGTGAAGTACCCCATCGGCATGACGTCGTACTGGCGCACGCCGGCGCGAGGACGGGCGAGCAGGGTCTGGTGGCCGTACGTCGCCAGCCGTTCCTCGGCCGCACCGGGAGCGCGCGGCGTGAGGCCGCAGACGCCCGGCGACCGGGGGACTTCCGTTTCGTAGGCGGTGAGCCCGAAGCTGACGTAGCCGGCGCCGAGGGCCGCCTCGAGATGGCTGCCCATCGGCAGCTCGCCGTTCGGCAGCAGGTTCTGCGCGACGTGAACGTTGTCGCCCCAGACCATGGTCTTCGCGCCCGGCGCCTTCGTCGCGCGGCGCGCGTGAAACGTGTACGCCATGCCGGCGTCGCGGTAGTTGAATCCTTTTGCGAAGTCGTCGCGGATCTCGAAGACCTGCTCCTGATTCGCCCGCAGGCCGACCACCCTCAGCATGGCGACGTCGAACGCCTGTTGGGACGTGCGCTCGACGATCGTCGCCTGATTGGCCTGCAGGAACGACTCGATCGCGGCGAGAGAGTCGATGCAGGTCGCGTGAACCGCCGGAGGAATCTCGCCGAACGGATGCGTCAGCCCGAAGGCCTTCTCACATGACCGGAGGCCATCCACCCGCGGGTCGCTCTGCGGCACGCCCGATTGCGCCATGAACGCGGCAAGCGCCGGCCCGTCGCGATCGGGTTGCTGGATGTCGAAGCCGAAGACCGTCAGGCGATCCGCGGGATCGGGATGGATGCGGTTCCACTGGCACATCCAGCGGATCATGTCGGCGTACTCGGTGCTGTGCCAGACGACGATCTCGTCGCGGATCTCGTTTTCGGCGCTGCCGACGCAGGTCTGGACGTAGGCGTTCGTCCGCTCGACCGCTTCCCAGTTGCTCTCGATCGCGAACGTACGGAAGCCCTTCTCCTGAACCAGGTAGCGGAAGAGCCGGTGCTTCATCATGTAATAGCCGCCGGAGGTGTGCCAGCTCTCGCCGATGCCGACCACGCTGGCGTCGCCGACCAATGCGCCGAACGGCGCGAGATCGTCCGTCGGCAGCGCGGGCTGGTACCCGGCGAGCTCGTAGATCTCCAGGCTCGTGTCAGGAGCGCGCGCCGCGCGGCGGCGGCCCGTTCCGGAGGACTGCGCGTCGAGGAGCGTGAGCGACAGCGATGCGACGAGAGCGAGCAGGAAGAAGCGTAGGGCGAGCATTTTGAGCGATGGGGTGCGGTCATTGTACACACCGTTCCCGGCCGCGCCTGGCGACCATCGCGACGCCGGCGACGATCGATCAGGCGGGCGACCGCAACTGCGGCGCCCGCTCGCGGTCCTTCATCCCCGCGAACGTGCGGCGTTGCGCCCCGCCGAGGCCGAGGATCTGCAGGATCGGCTCGGTGTGGCTCAGCGTTCCGACGATGCGGTGCCCGGGATACGGCGACTCCGTGATCAGCGTCGGCGTCATCAGGATCGACTCGGTCAGCGCCCGCTTCGGGTCGAGCAGCACGTCGATGATCTCGATCTCGTGACGGTCGGGGAGATGGGTCCGGCAGAGCTGCTCGAGGTTCGCGATCGCCTGCAGCGAGTTCGGACTGTTGCCGGCCACGTAGAGCCGGAACGTGAACACCTCCGGGCTCATCGCGCCACTCTCTCGTCCTCGCGCGCCACGTCGCTGCCGCGCAGCTCGCGCATCCTGTCGCGTCCCAGCGCCAGCTCCCGCTCGTGCGCCTCGGCGCTGCGGGCCAGGACCGCCTTCTCCGTCACCTTGGCCGCCAGCTCCACCTGCAGCAGCTTGACGCGCGCCTCGAGCTCCGCCTGCTCCGCCTCGAGCTTCACGTTCTGGAGCCTGGCCGTGACCGCCGCGACTTCCGCGGCGTGACGCTCGGCGCTTTCCTTCTCCCAGCGCATCGTCCCCATGAGCACTTCGCCGCCCGCCGTGTACGCGTCGGTCACGGTGATCCCCTCGTCGCTGAGGATCAGCTCGCGCACCTGGTTCGAATGCGCCGTCCCGCGCGACTTGATGATCGACATCCCGCGGTTCCGCTCTCCCGCCTGCACCAGGTAGTTCAAGTGAATCCAGGTATCGGCCAGCGTCGAGATCTGCAGCGGCGAGCCTGCCTCCGACTGGCTCGACATTTCGTCGAGGAGGCTGGTGCAGACGAGCGTGATGCCCTCGGCCTTCGACCAGTCGATGAGCCGTTCGGCCACGCTGTGCGCGGTGAGCTCGTTCCCCGACTTCGACAACGTCGAGATCGGATCGACGACGACGCAGCGGGCGCGATGCTCCTTTGCCAGCGTCTTGATGCGCACCAGGTAGGTCTCGGCGCTGCCGGTGATCGTGCGGGCGGAGACCATGTGCAGCGAGCCGTCCTCGAGGAAGCGGTTCAACTGGATCCCGACCGAGCCGAGGTTGCGGATCACCTCGTTCGAGTCGGAATCGAAGCTGACGAACATCGTGCGCTCGCCCCGCAGGCAGGCCGCCTCGGCGAACGCGCCGCTCAGCGTCGTCTTGGCCGTTCCGGGGAAGCCGGTGATCAGGACGCTCGCGCCGCGGTAATAGCCGCCGCCCAGCATCGTATCGAGCCGTTCCACGCCGCTCGACACCCGCTCGTTCGTCACCTCGGCTCCGCCGCGGCCGAGCGTGCGCGTGACCGCGACCTCGAATCCGCCCCTGCCGATGAGGAACGGCGCCTCGTTCTCGTCGAAGCTCGAGCCGCGATACTTCTGCACGCGCAGGTTGCGCTGCGACACGCCGAGGACGACGGTGTGATTCAGGATGACGGCGCAGTCGACCATGAACTGCATGAACCCGAACGGCTGGCGCATGGAGCCGTGCTCGTCGCTGTCCGCCTTGAGCGTCACGACGCCGGTCAATTCGCGCGCGAGGAGCCAGGCGTGCAGCCGGTAGATCTCCCGCCGCTGCGCCGGCGCGTCGGGCAGCAGCGCCAGGACGATGTCCAGCGCGTCGAAGACGATGCGCTTCGTCCCCATCTCGTCCACCTTCGCGCCGAGCGCCGCCAGCATCCCGCTGAGGTCGAACGTCCCCGACTGCACGAGGTCCGGCATCGGCTGAGCGTCCATGAAGTAGAGCTTCTCCTCCTGCTGCAGCTGGTCGAGGTTCCAGCCGAACGTCGCGGCGTTCGAGACGATGCGCGCCGGCGTCTCCTCGAAGGCGACGAAGATGCCCGGCTCGCCGCGCCGCTCCGCACCGTCCACGAGGATCTGCAGCCCGAGGATGGTCTTGCCCGAGCCCGAGCCGCCCACCAGCAGCGTCGTCCGCCCGCGAGGCAGTCCTCCGCCCGTGATCTCGTCGAGGCCGGCGATGCCGGTCGGCGCTTTGGTGTTGCCATGGACGCGGGCTGACTCGACGGCTGTCATAGATGCTCCTTGGGTAGATGCGGTGAGAAAGGAGGGTGGTGGAGGAACCGCCTTGCGGCGTTCCTGCTACATCACGCAACAACCCGATGGGCGCCCAATGACCCGCCCGCTTCGATTATCTCGACCGCGCGACATATTGCGGGTTGCGCCGCCGTTTGCATGGGTGTTCCCCAAGAAAGAGAAAACCGATGACCGCACCCGCGCCGTTACGAGCTCCACCCGCAAAACCGTCCAAGCGGACCACGGCTCGAGCTGAAATGGCGATGGCAGCCGTCGAGCTCCGCCGCAAGAACGCCCTCCTCAAGACCGGCGCCCTCCAGAACGCCATCCTCAACAGCGCGAACTTTTCCAGCATCGCTACCGACGACAAGGGCGTCATCCAGTTGTTCAACGTCGGCGCCGAGCGGATGCTCGGCTACTCCGCGGCCGACGTCGTCGACCGGATCACTCCCGCCGACATCTCGGATCCCCAGGAAGTGATCGCCCGCGCCGCCGCCCTCAGCGTCGAGCTCGGGACCACCATCGCCCCCGGCTTCGAGGCGCTCGCCTTCAAGGCCTCGCGCGGCATCGAGGACATCTACGAGCTGACCTACATCCGCAAGGACGGGTCGCGCTTCCCCGCCGTCGTCTCCGTCACCGCGCTGCGCGACGACGAGCTGGCGGTGATCGGCTATCTCCTCATCGGCACCGACAACAGCGCCCGCAGACATGCCGAGGAGAAGCTGCGGGGGACCGAGGAGACGTTCCGGCTGATGGTCGAAAGCGTCTCCGACTACGCCATCGTCATGCTCGATCCCGACGGACTGGTCGTGAGCTGGAACACCGGCGTTGAACGGATCAAGGGCTTCACCGCCGACGACATCGTCGGTCGCCATTTCTCGACGTTCTACTCGGCCGAGGACGTCGCGTCCGGCAAGCCGAAGCGCGCGCTCGACGAGGCCGCGGCCAGCGGCCGGTACGAGGACGAAGGCTGGCGTACGCGCAAGGACGGTTCGATGTTCTGGGCGAACGTGGTCGTCACCGCCATCCGCGATCCGGCCGGCAATCTCCGCGGCTTCGCGAAGCTCACCCGCGACCTCACCGAACGGAACAAGGTCGAGGTGGCGCTGACCAACGCCAGGGCTGCCGCGGAGAAGGCGAACCTCGCCAAGTCCGACTTCCTCTCCAGCATGAGCCACGAGCTCCGCTCGCCGCTCAACGCCATCCTCGGCTTCGCGCAGTTGCTGGAGTCGGACTCGCCGCCGCCGACGGCGGTGCAGGGGGAGAGCATCATCCAGATCCTCAACGCCGGCTGGTACCTGCTCGAGCTGATCAACGAGATCCTCGACCTGGCCACGATCGAGTCGGGGAAGCTCTCGATGTCGCTCGAGCCGGTCTCGCTGCCCGAGCTGCTGCTCGAATGCCACGCCATGATCGATCCGCTGGCGCAGCGCCGTGGCATCCGCATGAGCGCGCCCCGCAGCGACGCGCCCTACTGCGTCCACGCCGACCGCACCCGTATCAAGCAGGTGCTGATCAACCTCCTCTCCAACGCCATCAAGTACAACACGCCAGGCGGCTCGGTCGCCGTCGACTGCACCGCCGACGCCGCAACGGGACGCGTCCGGATCACCGTCACCGATACCGGCGCCGGACTGCCGCCCGAGAAGCTCGCGCAGCTCTTCCAGCCCTTCAACCGCCTCGGCCAGGAGGTCAACGGCGAAGAGGGCACCGGCATCGGCCTCGTGGTCAGCAAACGGCTCGTCGAGCTGATGAACGGCATCATCGGCGTGGAGAGCAGGACCGGCGAAGGCAGTGCCTTCTGGGTCGAGCTGCTGTCGAGCACTCCCATGGTCCTGCCCGCGGCCGTGGAACCGGCTGCCGCCGAGGAATCGGCCGCGGCGGCGACGGCCGGCCTGCGCACGGTGCTGTACGTTGAGGACAACCCGGCCAACATGGAGCTGGTCGAACGGCTCATCGGACGCCGGAAAGACCTCCGTCTGCTCCGCGCCATCGACGGCAAACAGGGAGTGGAGCTGGCGCGCACCTGCCTGCCGCACGTGATCCTGATGGACATCAATCTTCCCGGGATCAGCGGCATCGAGGCGCTCCGCATCCTCCGCGACGACGCCACGACCGCGCACATCCCCGTGATCGCGGTCAGCGCGAACGCGATGGCCAGCGACGTTCAGAAGGGGCTCGACGCCGGCTTCTGCCGCTACCTCACCAAGCCGATCAAGGTGAGCAACTTCATGGATGTACTGAACGGAGCTCTGGCTCTGGCCGAGGAGAGACATGCCGACGTCCAATGATCCATCCGCCGCGAGAATCCTGATCGTCGACGACCAGCGCTCCAACGTACGTCTGCTCGAGCAGACGCTCCGCCGCGCCGGCTACGACGCCGTGTCGTCGACCACCGAGCCGCGCGAAGTGGGGGCGCTGCACGTGCAGAACGACTACGACCTGATCCTGCTCGACCTGCAGATGCCGCAGATGACCGGCTTCGAGGTCATGAACGAGCTGCAGGGGACGAGGGCGGCGCACCCGGTGTCGATCCTGGTCTTGTCCGCCGACTCGACGCAGACGCGGGCGGTGATGGCGGCGGGCGCCGACGCGTTCCTCGGCAAGCCGTTCCGCCTCCCCGACGTCGTGGAGCGCGTGCAGGGCATGCTTCAGGCGCGCGGCACGCCGTAGCGCTCGTGCAGCACGTTCAGGTGCCGCTGGAAGTGTCCGGCGGCGATGAACGCGAGCGCGCGGACGGTGAGCGGCTTCCCGTTCAACGTGCCGGCGCGCGACCAGGCGGCGCGCGGCAGGTTCGCGAAGAGCGGGATCGTCCCGCGGCGCACCTGCAGCAGCTCGTCCGCGAGCTCGCTCACCGGCCGCTCCTCGAAGTTCGCCTCGGCGACGTAGCCGTCGGGATCCCAGCGGCGCAGCTCGGGATCGCCGCCGCGGCCGAGGACCAGCGCGCGGTACTGATAGACCCGCTCCGCGTCGGACATGTGGCCGACCACCTCGCGCACGCTCCACTTCTTCGGGTGATAGCGGAACGCCGCCTTCTCCTCGTCGATGAGGTCCGGCAGCGCGGCGATGAGGGACTCCTGCGCGCGCAGGACGTCGAGCACCGGCGCGTCGATGAGCGAGACGTACATCTCCTGATGCGGCGCGTATTCGTCGGGCGACGGTCTGCGGTCGGGCATGTCAGTGCCATCCTCGGTCGACCCAGCGCTTCTCCCGCAGGTCGACGCTCATGATGCGTGCGGTGCGCGTTCCGGTGTGCTGGTTCGGCGCCCAGGTCACCGGCGGCGTGAGGGAGGTGGGGGCGCGGTGGAACCCCTCCAGCGTCGAGACGAGCGCGTCGCGCTGAAGGTCGCGCCCGATCAGCCGCAGCGCCTCCACCATCAGTCTTGCCGAGGCCAGCGCCAGCCTGCAGGCGGTCGCGTGTGCCGGCTGCACGTCCAGCGCGCGCAGCTCCGCCAGCCCCGCCTCGGTCACGTCGTCCGGAGAAGAGGGGAGGGCGACGAAGATCCGCCCGTCGAGCGCCGCCGGCGCCGCGGTCAGGTTCCCGGAGCTGTGCGCCGCCGGGATCAGCACGCGCGGCGGCGACGGCAACGCCGCCGCTTCGTCGAGCACCGCCCCGAGACGCGACGCCGCGCCGAGAAACAGCACCAGCTCCGCATCGGCCGGAACGGACTGCACGATCTTCGCGCCCGGATAAGCCGCAAGAACCTGTTCCGCGGTGCCCGCTCCCGCGTCGTCGGCGATGACGGCGATGCGCGTGTCCGCCTCCGGCTTCGCCGCGGCCAGCAGCGCGAGGCTCTGCTCGCGTACCCCGGCCAGCAAGCGGAACACGTAACGGTCGTCCGGCGGCGCGTGCGCCGAAAAGGCGGCGATGGTCGGCACGTGCGCCTTTTCCGCGACCTCGCTCATCGCCACGTCGGCGCCGCTCATCCACGCCGCCGCGATCGCGAACGGCTGCTCGCTCTCCAGGAAGCCCGCCAGCGCCGCCGCCCGCTGCTCGGGCGTCCCCTTCGCGCTCGTGAAGCGCGCGTCGAGGCGCCGGCCGTAGATCCCGCCGCCGCCGTTGAGCCGTTCAAAGTACGCGGAGAGCGTCTTCCGCACCGCCGCCTGTTCGTTCGGATCCGCCGGCAGCACCACCCCCACCCGCACGGCGTCGTCGCTGATGCCCGGCTCCCGGTCGCCGCCGAGGATCTCGAGATAGGAGAGCAGGTCCTCGATGTCCTCGACCGCCATGCGGTAGCGCGGCATCGTGTCCTGCAGCTTCTTCGCGCTGGAGTCGAGCCCCATCGTGATCGCGCGCTTCAGCAGCGGGCGCGTGTAGGCGTCGCGGGCGCGCTCGTCGGTCGCCGCGGCGTGCCGCAGCGCGTCCCACTGGATGTTCGACGGCCGGATGCCTCCCTCGGCGCGCCCGCGGCCGTCGCGCGCGTGACAGCTCGCGCAGGGAACGACGCCCGCCGCAACCTCCACGTCGTCGGCGCCGAGGAGCGCGGTCACGGGACGCTTCGCCACGCTCTCGCCGGTCAGGTAGAGCTGCTTGCCGCGCTGCTGCGCGTCCGTCAGCCCGGCACCGTCCGCGGACCACGCCGCCAGCAGCGCGAGGGCGGCCGCACGGACGATCACTGCCCGCCCGTCGGCGCGGTCGCGGCGGCACGATCGTCCGCGACGCTGGCCACCACCTTCCACACCTCCTCGGAGGGGGCGATGGCGAGCGCCTTCTTCCAGAGACCGGTGCGGTCGTTGCCGGCGATGATGATGTTCTTGTGCGCCTCGCGCACCTCGGCGTGCTGGCCGAGCTTCGACAGCGCCGCGTCCACCTCCGCCTGCGTGCCCGTCAGGAAGTACCAGCCCCGTTTCGCGCCGATCCGCTCGGCGTACGCCTTGAGCTTCTCCGGCGTGTCGTTCTCCGGATCGACCGTGATCGAGACGAGGATCACGTCGTCGCCGACGCGGTCGCCCAGCTTCTTCTGCAGATGCAGGAACGTCTTCGCCATGACCGGGCAGCTCCCGGTGCAGGAGGCGAAGAACGAGTTCAGCACGATCGTGTGCCCCTTGATGAAGTCTTCGTAGAGATCGACACGCTTCCCGTTGTGGTCGACGAGCGAGAGTCGCGCGAGGTAATGGTCCTTCTTCAGCACCTCGTCGATCACGCCGACGATCGTCGACGGCGGCGCGAGCCCGTCCACCTTCCGCCAGATCCCCCGCCGCGTGTCGGCGATGAACGCCGCCGGACTGTGCGAGGTCGGATCGGCGGTGAACACGCCGAAGGCCTTCAGCAGGAGGTCGATGTCCGACTGCGCGCCGGTGACGAGCGTCCAACCGTCGCCCGCGCCGAAGCGCTTGCCCCATTCGGCGAGCCGCGCCGGCGTGTCGGTCTCCGGATCGACGCTCACCGAGATCAGCGACACCTCGCGTCCGCCGAGCATCTTCTCCACGCGCCCGAACGAGGCGCCCATGAGCGGGCAGACGGTGGGGCAGCTCGTGAAGATGAAGTTGATGGCCACCGCGCGGTCTTTGACGAGGTCGCGGAAGGCCACCTTCGCGCCGCTCTGCGTCACCACCGTCACGTCCGGGATCGACGGCGCGGGAACGGAGCCGGGCTGCGTCGACGCCGACGCGCCGTGGGACAGCAGGAGCAGGGCGGCGACGCCAAACGCGTGGCGGAGGGGAGGGCGGACCATCTGTCTGAGGAGTGACGATGCGGGGCAAATCCCTACCCGGTCACAAGTGGGTGCCGCGATTCGTCTTTCCTGATGGGAAACGCGCCTACCGCAGCCGCAGCGCGTGATTCGGAGAGTGAAAGACCCGGAACGGAGGCGTCGCCTGCAGGGAACGGTTCACGAAGCGGCACTGCCCGGCCGCTCCGCCGCCGGTGCGCACCGGCGCGGCGGGAGTGAGGCCGCGCGTCGTGTTCGTGGTGCGCAGCCGCAGCGACTCCGCGGCGCTCAGCTCGACGATCCCGCTGAAGCCGGTCGCCGACGCGTATCGCTCGCACATCCGCAGGTTCGCCCGGAAGTCGAGGGTCTCCAGGTAAATGTCGCCGTCGGACAGCACGACGAACCGGCGCTCTCCCGCAAGCCGCATCCCCTCCGCGAAACAGCGCTCGCGATCGAACGGTCCCTCGTCGCGCAGCAGGACGTAGCGGCAATTCGCCGGCAGCGCCGCCGCGTCGATCGTCGGATGCAGCCCCTGCTCGACGATCACCAGCTCCAGCTCCGGCGTGAAGAGCTCCCGGTAGTGCCGCACGAGATAGAGGAGGTTCGCCGCGTCGCCGCCGGGATGCGCGAGCACCACCGTCGTTTCTCCGAGCAGCCGGTCCGCCCCCGCGCCGAACAGCACCAGCGACTCCTGCAGGTACCAATGCGCCTCGACCTTCGTCTGCGCGTCCGACCAGTCGTTCTCCACCCACGCCAGGTGCGGCAGGAAGCACAAGCAGTTGAACTGCTGCTGCAGGAGAAAGCTGTTGTTGTCCAGCACATCCTCCGCGCGCCGATTGAGCTCGATGAAGGCGTCGTAAACCGTCTCCCGCAACGCGTACGCGTAGGTGGAGTTGGAGCGGGTGAGCCGCGCGACGTGCTCGGTGACGGGAATGGGGTCGGCTTTGTGGAGGGCGCCGAAGTAGAGCAGGTCCCAATTCAGTTGCGCGTTGCGCGTGGCGCGTTGCCCGGCCTTCTCCGCCGGACCAGCCAGGCCCGGGCAACTCGCAACAAGCAACTCGTAACGCTCCGAGAATTTCGCCTCCAACTCCCCATCAAACACGACGTCGTCCTCGAAGATCAGCACGCTCGGCATCCCGAGCCGGCGCGCTTCCTCGACCACCGCCAGGTGACTGCGCAGGCAGCCGTACGCCCCCGCGGTGTGCCGCCAGTGCGGCGGAAGCTCGACCGCGTTCCCGTCGATCGCCGCGAAGCGCTGCACGCCGGTGATGCCGTGCGCGGCGAAGCGCTCCTGCACCCGCTGCCAGCGCTCCGGACGCCGGTCCAGGTTGATGCAGACCTTGTACGGGAAGGCCTCGTCGATCCTCACGCGCTCGATTGTAGGACCCATCGCGGGAGGCGTGATGCCGGCCGTCACTGATGCGGTCGTGAGCGAGTACGTCGACGCCGGGTTCGTCCGGGCGATTCCGGTGCTGACGCCCGCGGAGGTCCGCTATTACCGCGCCGCGGTGGAGAAGACCTGCGCCGCGATCGGCGGGCGGGTGACGCGCATCGACGGAGTGCACTACTTCTTTCAGTGGGCGTGGGACCTCGCCACGCACGCCCGGCTCCTCGACGCAATGGAGACGCTCCTCGGACCAAACATCCTCCTCAAGGCAACGCGCATCTTCTACAAGCATGCGCGCAGCACGTCGTTCGTCGGGTGGCATCAGGACGGGATCACCGAGCGCGTCGAGGACGCGCAGGTGCCGGCGGTCTGGCTCGGCCTCACCGACGCCACCGCGGAGAACGGCTGCCTGCGCGTCGTCCCCCGCTCCCACCGCCTCGGGCTCGTCCCGCACGCGAACGTCCCCGACCCCGACAACCTGACGTCGTACGGCACGACCGCGCAGGTGGAGATCGAGGCGCCCTGCGACATCGTCATGAAAGCGGGCGAGATGAGCCTCCACCACCCGCTCCTGCTGCACGCGTCCAACGCCAACCGCACCGGCGAGCCGCGCATCGGCTTCAGCGCGACGTACTCCGCCACGCCGCTCCCCGCGAGCCTCACCGCCGTCGCATGGGTGCGCGGCAACGGTCCCGCGCATCCGAACGAGGCGCAACCGCCCCGCTACCGGTCGCTCGACGACGCCGTCGCCGCCCACCGCGCCGCCGGACACCAGATCCTGCGAGGTCCGACGTGACCGCGCCGCTCCTCTCCGTCGTCATCCCCACCTGGAACCGCGCCCACCTCGTCGGCGAGGCCGTCGCGAGCGCGCTCGCGCAGCGCCCCCGCGCGGTGGAGGTGATCGTGGTCGACGACGATTCGACCGACGGCACGCGCGAGCTCCTCCGCGAACGCTTCGGCGCGACCATCACGGTTCTGCAGATGCCCGAACGCCGCGGCCCCGGCGCCGCGCGCAACGCCGGCGTGCGCATGGCCACCGGCGAGCTGCTCGCGTTCCTCGACTCGGACGATCTCTGGCTCCCCGGAAAGCTCGACGCGGAACTGCGCACGTTCGAGCGCTTCCTCGATGCCGAGGCGGTGATCACCGACAGCCTCGCCTTCACCGAAAGCCGCCCCGACGACGCCACCCGCTTCGTCCACAACGGCCTCTTCGCCGCCACCGGCGGAGTAGCGCGCCCGCTGGCCGAATGCCGCTGGCCCTGGACCGACAGCCGGAACGGCGTCGCCACCTGCTCGATCACCGTCCGCCGCGACGCGCTCTCCCGCCTCGGCGACGCGCCGCTCTTCGCCGAGGATCTCGCCTGGTGCGAGGACTGGGAGTTCGAGATGCGCATCTACCACGGCTGCCGCGTGGTCGTGCTGCCGGAGGTCTGGTCGCACGTGCGCCGCTTCGACGACGGCACGCGCCTCGGCCGCGCCGTTCCCGGCCAGCCGGCCACGCGCGAGCAGGAGCTCGGCCTCCTCCGCGCCCGCCTGCGGGTCGTGGAGCGGTCGCAGTGGCTCGAGGGGCTCGACCCGTATCTCGCCGGCGAGCTGGCGCGCTTCCGCGCCGACACCGTTCGCCAGCTCGCCGCGTACGCCGAGGGAGACGCGTGACCGCGGAGCTCGTCGAGTCGATGCAGGAAGTGCATCGCTGGCGCGGCACGCCGGAGCAGCGCGCCGTGCGCGACCAGGTGCGCAAGCTCGGCCAGTTCGCCTTCTTCGACCGGCAGCTCGGCCATCCCGACTGGCGCGGCAAGAAGGTCCTCGACTTCGGCGGCTGCGACGGCAACCTGCTCCGCAACCCCGACTGCACGATCGCGCACGAGGACTACTACTGCCTCGACGTCGTCAAAGAGGCGATCGAAGAGGGTCGCAAGGCCTTCCCGAGCGCGCACTGGTTCCACTACGACCGCTACAACTGCGCCTTCAACCCCGACGGCGTCCGCGACGCCCCCGTCCCCGATCTCGGCGTCGCCTTCGACGTCATCCTCGCCTACTCCGTCTTCACCCACACCACCCGCGAGGAGATGCACGACCTCGTCGCCCAGTTGCGCGCGAAGCTCGCCCCCGGCGGCGCCTTCGCCTTCACCTTCGAAGACCCGCACTACCGCCCATACCCCGACGTGTTCGACGGCAACAACGTGGAATGGCGGATGGGTGCCTCGGTTCCTCGGAGTTCCTCGGGTTCCTCGGTTCCTCGGCCCGAACAGAACGCCCCCCGAGGAACCCCGAGGAACCCGAGGAACCCCGAGGAACTCGAGCACGCCGACTGGTGCTCCCTGGTCAACGGCACCCACCTTCACCTGAACGGCAACGGCGAGTGGCGCGACGAGTCGAGCCTCTGCATGACCTACGACGTCTACTACACCCCAGCCTTCATCCAGCGCGAGTTTCCCGACGCCACCGTCCTGCCGCCGGTGAACGGCGAGATGCAGCACTGCTGCGTCCTCCGGAGCGCGCGATGACCTGGCTCTCGACCAAGCAGGGGCAGTTCACCTACTTTTCCGAGCAGGTGGGGGAGCGCGACTGGCGCGGCAAGCAGGTCCTCGACTTCGGCGGCAACATCGGCAACATGCTGCGCGACCCAAACTCGACCATCGACCCGGAGCGCTACTGGTGCCTCGACATCGACCGTGAGTCGCTCGACGCCGGCAAGGCCGCCTGGCCCTCCGCCCACTGGGTGCACTACGACCGCCACTGCTTCTTCTTCAACCCCACCGGCGTGCCGCATCTCCCGCTGCCCGACCTGGGGCAGCAGTTCGACTACATCGTCGCCTACTCCGTCTTCCCGAACACGTCGCGCACCGACATGCTGGAGCTCGTGCCGCAGCTCGAGGCGATGCTCGCCCCCGGCGGCGCGCTCGCCTTCACCTTCATCGACGCCAACCACGTCCCCTGGCCCGGCGAGTTCGACGGCGACAACTTCGCCTGGCGCCTGCACCGCGAGGGGAACGATCTCTCCACGCCCGAGTCGCGGCAGATGATGGAGCAGGCGCGCCGCGCGGAGTGGTGCACGCTCGTGAACGGCCGCGCGCTGTACGTCGAGAGCGACGACATCGGCGACGTGCCCCCCGACGAGCAGCGGACGTCGCACGCGTTCCACACCACCGCCCACATGCAGCGGCTCTTTCCCCACGCCGTCATCCAGCCGCCCGCCAACAACGAGATGCAGCACTGCTGCGTGATCCGGAAGAGCTGATGGACTTCGTGCGACTGGAGCCGGAGCAGCGACGCTCGTTCGAGGAGGACGGGTTCCTCGTCGTGCGCAACGCGCTGAGCCCCGCGCAGCTCGCCGCGCTCCGCGAGGCGGGCGACCGCATCGCCGGCTCGTTCCTCACCAAGCCGCCCATCGACGACAAGCCGGCCTACAACTATCTCGACCAGCGTCCCGGCCTCCTGCGCGAGCAGCCGCTGTTCGACCTCGTGACGCATCCACCGACCGTGTCGCTCGTCGCGCAGCTCCTCGGGCCGAACATCCACCTGCACTCGACCGCGCTGATCTACAAACGCCCCAGCCCGAAGGCGCCGCTCTCCCGCTTCGGCTGGCATCGCGACATCCGCATCCCCCGCGACCTCGGGCACGAGTCGCTGCCGCGCGTCGGCGTGAAGATCTGCTACTGCCTCACCGACTTTCACGAGCCCCGCTCCGGCATGACCCTCCTCGCCCGCGGCAGCCACAAGCGCACGAAGCCGCTGACGGTGCGGCAGGGGGAAGTCGATCCCGCCGACCTGGAAGTGTGCGACCTGCAGCTCAACGCCGGAGACGCGTTCCTCTTCGAGAACCGCCTCTTCCACACCGCCGCCCCCAACATGGGCGACCGCTGCTCGAAGCAGATCCTCTACGGCTACTCCTACCGCTGGATGAAAACCGAGACGTACCTCGAGGTGCCGGACGAACGGCAGCTCGCCGGCAAGCACCCGGTCACCCGGCAGCTCCTCGGCGGCTACCGCGACATCGACACCCCGCCGTGGGGCCTCAGTCGCTGGGCGAAACGCCACGGCGTCCTTCCCGAGAACGTGCCCTGGACGGTGGAAGCATGACCGGCGCCGCTCTGCGCTTCCACTGGATGCTGCCGAAAGGGGGCGAGGTGGTGCCCGGCGCGTCGCAGACGCCGCAGGAGGCCTGCCGCTATCGCGTGGAGTCGACGACCACCGCCTCGGTCGCGCCGCTGCCGGACATCAAAGGGTGGACGCACTTCGCGAAGGCGGCCGAGGAGGCGGGGATCGACTCCGTGCTGATCTCGTTCAGCCGCTACGAGCCCGATCCGCTCACCGTCGCGGCGGCGATGACGCAGGTGACGGAGAAGCTGCGCTACATGCTCGCGGCGCGCACCGGCTTCATGCAGCCGGCGATTTTCGTCCAGCAGCTCAACACCCTCGCCGCGCTCAGCAACGGGCGCGTCTCGATCAACGTCGTCGCCGGCAGCTCGGCGGCGGAGCAACGCGGCTACGGCGACTTCCTCTCGCACGACGAGCGCTATGCGCGCGCCGACGAGTTCCTGGCCTGCTGCCAGGAGTTCTGGCGCGGCGACGGCGCGGTCGACTTCGACGGCAGGTACTTCCGCGTGGAGCAGGGGAAGCTGCACACGCCGTTCGTCGCGCCCGATCGCACCTCGCCCGAGATCTACATCTCCGGCCATTCGGAGGAGGCGGAGCGGCTCGCGCTCGCGCGGGGGACGTCGTGGCTGCGCGTCGTCGACACGCCGGAGAAGGTCGCGCCGCACGTGGCCCGCGCCCGCGCGCGCGGCGTCGGCGTCTGCCTGCGCCTCTGCATCATCTGCAGACCGACGCGCGAGGAGGCGATCGCGGTCATGGACGGGCTGCTCGCCGATGACGCGGAGCGGAGGCGCGCGCTCGCCGCGCGGTCGGACGACACGCAATTGCACACCACCGCGCTCAAGGACGACTCGCGCATGCACGCCGAGGCGATCGCCGCGACCGCCGACGGCGCGCGGTGGCTGAACAGGACCATCTTCACCGGCTTCGTGCCCTTCTACGGGCCGGTCTGGACGACGCTCATCGGGACGCCGCGCGAGCTCGCCGACGCGTTCCTCGCCTACCGCGACGCCGGCGTCACGGAGTTCATCCTCTCAGGGTGGCCGGAGGTGGACGAGGTGGAGATCTTCGGGCGCGAAGTGCTCCCGCTGGTGCGAGCGGGGGAGCGGCAGTACGCCAAGGCGGGATGAAAGGAGAGACGAAACGTGACCACCATTGAGGCACCGTTCGCCAGCAGCAGGGGGATGTACGTCGATCACCCGGAGAACGTCTTCTACGGGACGGACGACGGCGCGCAGGACGGCTCGTTCAGCGAGTTCGCCGAGGTGCGCGCGCATTACGAGAGCGTCGCCCCGGAACGGCGCGACGACATCCACCTGATCAGCGTCGTCGGCGGCCTGTACGGCCTGAACCTGATCCCGCTGTGGCAGCCGAAGCGGATCACCATCTTCGACATCAATCCGGCGGCGGTCAGCTACTTCCGCGTGATCCGCCGCGTCTTCACCACCAGCCGCGACGTCCCCGATTTCCTGCAGCGGCTCACCGACGGCGACTATCCGGTCGACGACGCGCTCGAAGACTTCGTGCGCGAGAACATCATGATGAAGCAGCGCGGCTGCCTGCCCCGCGAGCGGGGCTCGACGAAGCGTCCGTACGAGCAGAGCTGGCAGTACGCGTTCGAGCACTTCGACCTCACGAAGCGCCTGCTCACCGAGGTGCCGCTCGAGATCCGCAACGAGCCGATGGAGAGCGAGAGCTTCAGCAACTACATCCGCGGCCAGAACAACCTCTGGATCTACGCCTCGAACATCACCGAGTTCCACTACTTCGATCTCGACATGGACGACACGTCGAACGCGGTGCTGCTGCAGATCATCTATCCGAACGAGCTGCAGCTCCTCGACCTCGCCCCGCTCGCCGGCGGACCGGTGAAGGTGCACTTTGAGATTCCACTACGTGCGGAGCGGGTCGATGCCCGATAAGTTCAAGATCGCCACGAACGCCGCCGCCCCCGCCACCGGGACGTACTCGCAGGCCATCCGCGTCGGCGACCTCGTGTTCGTGACCGGCCAGACCGGCCGCAACCCCGACACCGGCGAGCTGGAGGAGGGGCTGGAGGCGCAGACGCGGCGGATGCTGGCGAACGTCGACGCGATCCTGAGCGCCGCCGGCTGCACGAACGCCGACATCGTCAAGGTCTCGCTGCTCCTGGCCGACATCAAGGACTTCAAGGCGGTCGACGTGCTCTACGCGAGCTGGCTCCCCGGCACCGGCATCACCGCCTGGCCCGCCCGCACCGCCTTCGCCGCCCTCGCCCTCCCCGCCGGCGCGCTGGTCATGCTGGAGGTGGTGGCGGCGTACCCGGGGGACTGACATGCGCGCAATCGAACCCTGATGCGCATCACCATCGTCATCGGCGGACTGGGTGGGGGAGGGGCGGAGCGCGTCTGCGTCAACCTCGCCAACGCCTGGGCGGCGCGCGCGCACGAGGTCACGCTCCTCACGATCGCGATGCGCTCCCTCGGCTCCGTCTATCCCCTCGACGCCCGCGTGGCGCGCGTCGATCTCGGCTGGCCGCACGCCGC
This sequence comes from Thermoanaerobaculia bacterium, assembly GCA_036399015.1. Taxonomy (GTDB): domain Bacteria; phylum Acidobacteriota; class Thermoanaerobaculia; order Gp7-AA8; family Gp7-AA8; genus QHVT01. The sequence goes on from DASWNW010000062.1 coordinate 116,685, forward strand.
CCGCCCCGCCATCGCCGCCGATCTGATCCTGCGCGGCCTCGAAGACGCCGGCTGCCCCGAACTGGCCGGCGAAGTAGAGCTGATGGCCGTGCTCCGCGCCGGGATCCTCGAAACGAATCCCGACGTCGTCGTCTCGCACATGGACCTCACCAACGTCCGCGTGCTGGCCGCGCTGCACGGGACGCAAATCCCCGTCATCGCCTGCGAGCACACCGATCCCACCCGCGTCTCCCTCGGCGCCTGGGACCGTGCCCGCGGCGCGCTCTACAGCCGCGCGCACGCCGTCGTCGCGTCGCACCATGCCACCACCGGCTGGCTCACCCGCCGCGGCATCGCCGCCCGCACCATCGCCAACGCGCTCGTCCCTCCCACGACCACCCCCACCCGCAACGGACGCAAACATCTCATCACCCTCGGCCGCCTCGCGCCGGAGAAACGGGTCGACCTGCTCATCCGCGCCTTCGCCCGCATCGCGGACGACCTGCCGGAGTGGGACCTCGACGTCTACGGCGACGGCCCGCTGCGCGAAGAGCTGACGCGCGCCGCGCAACGCGTCCACGGACGCGTCACGATCCACGGCTTCACCGATGAGCCCTACGCCGCGCTCGCCGGCGCCGATCTCTACGCCTCGGCGTCCTGCATCGAAGGGTTCGGCAACGCGATCTGGGAGGCGCTGGCGTGCGGCGTCCCCGTCGTGGCCATGGACTGCGGCGCGCCGGTGCGCACGCTGGTCCACGACGGCATCGACGGACGGCTCGTGCAGGGCGGCGAGCACGCGCTCTCGGTCGCGCTGGCGGAGCTGATGGGCGATGACACCGCACGCGCCCGTCTCGCGGCGCGCGCCGCGGAGGCGAAGACGCGCTACGCTCTCGACACGGTGCTGCGCGAATGGGACGAGGTGCTCGCGTGACGTCGGACGTCGTGCAGAGCCTCTGGATCGGTCCCCGTCTCTCGGCGATGGAACGGCTGTCGATCGAGTCCTTCCTCCGCCACGGCCACGAGTTCCACCTCTACACCTACGGCGACGTCGAAGGCGTCCCGGCCGGCGCCGTCGTGCGCGACGGACGCGAGATCCTCCCCGCCGAGCGCATCTTCTTCTACAAGGACTTCCCCTCGGTCTCCGGCTTCTCGAACTACTTCCGCTACAAGCTCCTCCTCGAGCGCGGCGGGTGGTGGGTCGACGCCGACATGGTCTGCCTCCGCCCCTTCGCCTTCGATCGCGACCACGTCTTCGCCAGCGAGCTGTCGAAAGGGGTGGTGCACGTCAGCTCCGGCGCCATCCACGCGCCGCGCGGCAGCGAGGCCATGGCCTTCGCCTGGGAGACGTGCAACGCGAAGGACCCGCAGTCGCTGCGCTGGGGCGAGACCGGCCCGTCGCTGGTCGCCGAGGCCGTGGAGCGCTTCGGCTTGCAGGACGCGGTACACCCGCCCGAAACGTTTTGCCCCTTTCCCTACACCGACTGGCACCGCCTCCTCGACGCCGACGCCCCGCCGATCCCGGAAGAGTCGGCGGCCGTGCATCTCTGGAACGAGATGTGGCGCCGCGAGGGGGCGGACAAGGACGCGGCGTACGATCCGGGATGTCTCTACGAGCGGCTGAAGGCGGGAGGGCCGGTTCCTCGGGGTTCCTTCGGGGTTCCTCGGGGTTCCTCGGAGTTCCTCGGAGTTCCTCGGTGACCCGCACGGCGCGAACCACAATGCACCCCGAGGAACCCCGAGGAACTCCGAGGAACCCCGAGGAACCCGTCAAAACAAAAACCCAATCCTCCTCAAAAACTTCGCCTGAATCGTGACCGTCTTCACATGCTCCTCGGCGATGTCCTTGTCGTAGCCGCGGGCGACGAGGTGGGCGTGGCTGGCGGCGCGCCAGGCGTTGCGGGCGGAGCGGAGCTTCGGCGTCTGGAAGTAGCCGGTCACCAGCTCGTCCCAGTCGCGCAGGTTGGCGAGGAAGGACTCGTGGAAGAGCTTCGACAGCTCGGGGTTCGTGCGGATGGCGTCGTGTGTACGGTCGTAGGCGCGCTTCATCTCCGCGCGGAAGGCGGCCACGCCGCGCCGCTCCAGCGCTGACCCGACGCGGTAGATGTGGCGGAGGAACCAGTGCTCGCCGCGCACGCGGAAGCTCTTGCCGTAGACGCCGCCGAGGACGTGCTTGGCGTCCTTCGCAGCATTGGCCACCGAGTCGCGGGGGCGGTAGACGTGCGTGCCGACCGAGGCGAACGACAGCGAGTCGTGATCCATGAACACCAGCTCGACCTGCCACCGGCCGTCGCGCCAGACGCTGCGCAGGCCGGCGTTGCGCTCCACGAACGACTCCCCCTGCGTGTGCCCGCGGAGGCCGAGGAGCGTGCCCCAGAAGCGGCCGAGCTGTTCGAGGACCGAGAGGTAGCTCGCCGCGGCCGCGGCGCGGTTCGCCGGCACGCGGAAGGCTGCCTCGACGTACTGCGCGTGCGAGCGCCAGGCGACGCGCGGCGGCTCGTACTGGCCGAGGATCTCGTCGAGCAGCTCGTCGGCGAAGCGGCGCGCGTCGTCGGGCGTGTAGCGGGCGAGGCCGAGGCCCTGCCTGAAGTAGCGGTCGGCGCCGGAGGGGGAGAGGTACTTCTCCAGCCGCTCCAGCCGGAACGACGTCGTCCCGATCTGGATCGCCTGCGCCGGCTTCACCCGTCCGATGAAGTTGCCGGTCAGCGCGACGTCGTTCAGCGGCTCCTCCCAAGGCTCCTTGTCGTAGCCGGTGAGCGTCTTCACCACCTGGTACATGTGCCAGCGCATGACCTCGTAGTTGTCGCCGAACACCGCCGGGTCGGTGAAGTAGTCGAGGAGGTTCACCTCGCCGCGCGGCGTCGCCACCGCCTGCACGGTCGCCAGGTGCAGCGTGCGCGACATGCTGGCGTCGACGCCGTGGATCGTGCGGAAGACGTAGGAGAAGAAGGAGGAGTTCTCCGCCTCGTACGTCAGGAGCTGGTGCATCGAGCCGCCGTCGAGGTGGTGCGAGCTGGGGACGATGTAGTTGTTGCGCGCCCAGACCACCGCCAGCGGCAGGTCGCGCACGAGCCCCGCGCGTTTGATCTCCAGCTCGTGCGTGCTGCCGGGCGGCTTCACGGTCAGAACGACAGTACCGACCGGCTGTTCCACGAGCGAGTTGATCCTGCTCGTGGTCGACGACGCCGCCCAGCGGATGACCGAGCGGTGGGCGAGGTGCTCGACGAGCGTCCGCTCGAGGTGCGGAAGGTTTGCGATCGTGCGCGCGGCCTCGTCGCGGAAGCGGCCGTGATGGTTCGGGTCGCCGAGGCCGGTCGAGCGGCGGACGTCGTGCTCGATGCGTGCGATCACCTCCTCGGGCGGGAAGAGGAAGCGGGCGAACGTGAGCCGGCACTCGGCGCGCGCGGCGCACAGGAAGTCCTGCAGCGCGCGGTCGCTGATGCGGTGGACGAGCGTGAGGCGGTGAATGCGCGTCAGGCGCGCGAGGCGGCGCCACACCTGCGTTTCGAGCGCCTCGCCGCGGACGTATCCCTGCCGCGCGAGCTCGACAGGGTCCGTCATACCGAGGCGGCGGAGCCAGAAGCGGCGCTCGCGGACGTCCGCGGCGGGGATGCGCGAGAGGAGTGTCTCGAACATCAGCGCCGCGACGCGGCGGGCGGGCCAGTGCACGGCCCGGTCGCGCGCCACCGACTCGAGCTGCTTCGCCAGCTCGCGAAAGTAGGAGCGGTCGCCGAGCAGCAGCGTGAGGGGAGCTGCCAGAACGCCGGCATGTTCACCGGCGTTCTCACGCAACAGCCGCTCGACGCGTGCGGAGCTCCGCGCGATCGGGGTCCGTTCCATCGGGCGAGGTTACTGCTTGCCCTTGCCCTTGCCCGTGGAGCCGCCCGTCTTGCCGCCGCCGCCGCCGGTCTTGCCTCCGGTCGAGGCCTTGCCGCCGCCCTGCCCGGTGCCGCCCTTGCCGCCGCCGCCACCGGCTGGCTTGCCGCCGTCCGCCGGCTTGCCGCCCTTGCCTTTGCTCTTACCCTTGCCGCCGCCGCCCCAGACCGGCCCGCCGGGGCCGCCGAACATCTTCTTCGTCTGGCTCTTGCCCTTGCCCTTGCCCTTGCCGGTCTTGCCGCCGTCGTCGCCCTTCTTGCCCTTCTTCTTGTCGATCTTCTTCTTGGTCGGGCCGCCGCCGATGGCGATGGCCAGCGCGATGTAGAGCGCGTGGGCGTCGCTGGTGGTGAGGGTGACGGTGGCGTGGTCGCCGGTGACGACGCCGTTCGTCAGCGCCTCTCCCGAGTCGGCCGCCACCGACGGGGTGACGACGATCGAGACGGTGTCGCCGCCTCCGCCGCCGCCCTTGCCTTTGCCTTTACCTTTGCCTGTGCTTCCCATGGGGACCTCCTTCAGCCGGGGACGATTACCGGGACGTCGACGCACGCCGCGCGCGCGTCAGCTTGCCAACTGGCTCAACGTGTCGTGGACCACCTTCCCGGCGAGCGGCGCATAGCGGGGGCGCGCGCGGAGATCGGCGACGTTGCGGAGGCCCTCGTTCTTGAGCCGCCGCTTCGGGTCGTGATGGCTGTTGCGGTTGTAGAGGATCAGCGGCTCCTCGATGTGCCGCGCGCGGCGGGTGGTGGCCATCTCCAGCATCGGGAACATGCAGGCCACGTCCTCGCCGATGCGGAAGTAGCGGCCGTCGCGGTCGCGCAGGTCCTGGTCGGCGATGAGGTCGAACAGCCACCGCTTCCAGGTGCGCACCGCCGTCCCCAGCCAGGGCGACGTCCGAAAGTCGGCGCCGTCGCGATAGGCCGGCCAGCGCCCCGGATGCTCCCGGCTGTTGCTGATCCAGCTCCCGTACGTCATCCAGCAGTCCTCGTCCGCATGCTCGAAGGCGATCCGCTCCAGCGCCCGGTCGGTGATGAACCAGTCGTCCCCGTCGAGGATGACGATCACGTCCTCCGCCTCCGCCTCGCTGCGCCGGATGGCGTTGAGGATGTTCTCCATCGGATAGAGCCGCCGCCGGTTCCGCGTGACGACGATGCGCGGATCGCCCCCCGCGGTCTCGATGGCGCGCTCATACGTCCGGTCCCCTACCCGGTCGACCGTGACGATCGCCTGCCAGTGAAACCACGACTGCATCTGCAGCGACTGCAGGCAAGGCCCGATGTAGTCCTCGCACAACCCGCAGTTGACGACGATCTTGAGCATCCCGATATGAAGACGCGCGGGGGAGGGTGGGTGTGACTTTCGGTTGCTGGTTGCTGGTTGCTGGTTGCTGGTTGGCGGGGGCGGTTGCCGGTTGCCGGTTGCCGGCGGTTGCGTGTTGCTGGTGGTTGCGTGTTGCGCGTTGCGCGTTGCCCGGGCTGTCCCGGCCTCGGGACACGGCGTCCCGCCGAGGAACTCCGAGGAACCCGGCCGCGCGGGGAGGGTGGGTGGGACCTCGTGACTTGTTGCTGGTTGCTGGTTGCTGGTTGCTGGTGGTTGCGCGTTGCGCGTTGCCCGGGCTGCCTCGGCTTCGGGGACACGGCGTCCCACCGAGGAACTCCGAGGAACCCGGCCGCGCGGGGAGGGTCGGGTGACCTCGTGACTTGTTGCTGGTTGCTGGTTGCCAGCGGTTGCGTGTTGCGCGTTGCGTGTTGCCCGGGCTGCCTCCGCTTCGGGACACGGCGTCCCACCGAGGAACTCCGAGGAACCCCGAGGAACTCCGAGGAACCGGCGTCACCTGGCCGCCCGCAGCTGAAACGCCCGGGCAACACGCAACGCGCAACGCGCAACCCCTAACGACCGGCAACCGGCAACCGGCAACCGACAACCGGCAACCAGCAACCAGCAACCAGCAACCAGCAACCAGCAACACCCCCCCGGTCACACCACCCCCTCCCAATGCGTCTTCAGTAAAGAAGTCACGGAGGAGAAGATGTCGTTCGATTGCCGCCGGCTCGTCCTGTCCCTCGGCGTGTTCCTGCTCGTGCTGTCTCATACCGCGGCGGCGCAGTCCGCGGCGCCGGCCGCGGCGGGGGGTGGGTGCAACCGCACCATCGTGGCGAAGGTCGTCGCGCTCGACGCTCCCTTCTTCCTCAACCGCCTCGGCGCGCTGATGCCCGAGGGCATGGTCTTCGCGCTCGAGCGCGACGTCGTGAGGGTGACCGACTGCCCCTCCGGTCAGTGGTGCCCCCGCGCGCGCCTCCGCGATGGCAAGCGGCCCCGCCCCATCGTCCTGCGCGTCAACCAGGGCGACTGCCTCGACATCCAGTTCACCAACCTCCTCGCCGACGTCCCCGCTCCCTACAACAAGGGCGTCCAGCCGGCCACCCGCCACGCCTCCGTGCACGTCGCCGGTATGCAGATGCAGACCTCCATCGACGACGACGGCTCCTACGTCGGCGTCAACAACAACAGCCTCGCCGCGCCGGGCGAGTCGAAACGCTACCTCGTGCGCGCGCTCGAGCAGGGGACCTATCTCCTCAACAGCGAAGGCGCCGCGTGGGGCGGACTCAATCTGCCGAACGACGGCGCGCAGGTCACGGCGGGCCTCTTCGGCGCCGTCAACGTCGAGCCGCCGGGCGCGGTCTGGCTGCGCAGCCAGATCACCAACGCCGAGATGATGCAGGCGGTCGACAAGACCAAAGGCAACAACGGCTTCAGCCCCACCGGCCAGCCCTTCCTCGACTTCAGCTCACCCGTCCTGCAGATGCTGCAGGGCAACGAGCTGGTGAGCACCGACCTCACCGCCATCATCGCCGGGCCGCGCGAGAACGGCTACATCTTCCCCGAGTCCGACGACCCCTTCACCAGCCCGGTGCCCTACCTGCCGGACCGCCGCCAGCCGTTCCGCGAGTTCACCATCGAGTACCACGAGCTGAACGACGCGCAGCAAGCCTTCCCCGTCTTCGACTACAAGGGGGCGAGCCTCACCGCCACGCTGCAGGCCGCGGGCGACGCGTTCGCGATCAACTACGGCAGCGGCGGCATCGGCGCGGAAATCCTCGCCAACCGCTTCGGCCTCGGCCCGATGAACAGTTGCGCCGACTGCCGCTTCGAGGAGTTCTTCCTCAGCTCCTGGACCGTCGGCGATCCGGCCATGGTCGTCGACTATCCCGCCAACGCCCCCTGCACCGACACGGCCCTCAACAACCCGAGCGTCACCAACACCGCCATCCCCGCCGCCCCCTGCACGCCGGGCGTGAAGGAGAACGCGCCCGACGGCGTCACGCCGCAGCGCAAGGCGACCAAGGCGCTGTATCCCGAGGACCCGTCGAACGTCTACCACAGCTACATCAACGACCGGGTCATCTTCCGGACGCTCCACTCCGGCACCGGCGTCTCGCACGTGCATCACCTGCACGCGCACCAGTGGTTCCACACCGCGAACGCCGACGGCAGCACCTACCTCGACTCGCAGCTCATCAACCCCGGCAGCGCCTACACGATGGAGATCGCCCACCTCGGCAGCGGCAACCTGAACAAGGTCGTCGGCGACTCGATCTTCCACTGCCACTTCTATCCCCACTTCGGCGCCGGCATGTGGGCGCACTGGCGCTCGCACGACGTCTTCGAGATCGGCACGCGCCTCGACCAGAACGGCAAGCCGGCCGCCGGCTGGAACCGCGCGCTCCCTGACGGCGAGATCGCCGCCGGCACCCCCATCCCGGCAATCGTGCCGATGCCGGCCAAGGCGATGGCGCCGATGCCGGCGCGCGTGCAGATCGTTCCCGTCAAGGATCCGAACGTCCCCAACGGCCCCGTCGCCGGCTGGCGCGCCGAGACGCATCCCGACGACCTGAAGGCCGGCATCAACCCCGGCTATCCCTTCTTCATCCCCGGCGTCGGCGGCACCCGCGCCCCGCACCCGCCGATGGACTTCGCCATCGACAACGGCAAGGAGCTGAACGGCGGCCTGCCGCGCCACGTCCTTCTCAACGCGAACATCAGCAAGGAAGCGCACAACTACCTCAACTTCGAGAAGGACGTCGACTACGTCAACGCGTACCGCCTGCCGGAGCAGGGGACCGACGTCGAACAGGTGGCGATGAAGTTCCACGCCACCTGCTGGCACGACACCTTCAACTCCCTCGGCGGCCCGGCCAAGTACCGCACCAACGGCCTCCCGCCCGCGCAGGGCGCGCCGTATGCCGACCCCGGCATCCAGGGCAGCTCGACGAGCGACAACTGCCTGCCGGTCAAGGACTGGTTCACCTACAAGACCGCGGTGGTGCAGACCGACTTCGTCCTCAACAAGCTGGGGTGGCATTACCCGCAGTCGCGCCTCCTCACGCTCTGGGAGGACGCCGTGCCGACCGTCGACGGGACGCGGCCGCCGGAGCCGCTCTTCATCCGCGCCAACAGCGAGAGCGGCGTCTCCTTCTGGCACACCAACCTGGTGCCGGCGTACTACCTCATGGACGACTACCAGGTGCGCACGCCGACCGACATCATCGGCCAGCACATCCACCTCGTGAAGTTCGACGTGACCTCGTCCGACGGCGCCGCGAACGGCTACAACTACGAGGACGGGACGCTCAGCTACCAGGAAGTGCAGGAGCTCATCGACGGCATCAACCAGTGCGGCGGCCTGGCGGGCGGCCCGAACTCCATCGGCCCCTGCAAGGGAGGGGCGGGACGCGTCCCGCTGAAGGCGGAGGCGCCGCCGAAGGGGCTCTGCCCCGACCCCACGAAGAAGCCGTGCAGCGACTGGTTCGGCGCGCAGACCACCGTCCAGCGCTGGCTGGCCGACTCGCTCTCCAGCCCCGCCGACGCGGTCAACGGCGAGCGCACGCTGCGCACCGTCTTCACCCACGATCACTTCGGACCGTCGACGCACCAGCAGACCGGCCTCTACGCCGCCTTCATGGTCGAGCCGCGCAACAGCAAGTGGTACCTCAACGACGCCGCGCGGACGCCGATGCGCACGCGCCCCGACGGCGGCCCCACCTCGTGGGAGGCGATCATCGAGACGCCCGGCTCGCCGAAGGACACTTACCGCGAGTTCGCCCTCGCGCTGCAGGACTTCCAGTTCGCCTACCTCCCGGGAAGCCTCTCCAAGGCGAAGCCGTTCACCGGCACCGAGACGGTGCAGGGCGGCGGGACCGTCGCCGCGCCGGCAGGCGACAGCTGGGCCGATCCGAGCAACGCCATCGAGCCGGCGGCGGTGAACACGCACCAGCCGGGACCGCAGATCATCAGCGCCGGTCCCACCTCCGGCACCCTCTCCTTCAACTACCGCAACGAGCCGCTGCCGTTCCGCGTGGCAGGCGTGTCCTCGTATGCCAGCGGTGACGCGAACGCCACCGACCTCGCCTACGTCTTCGCCTCGAACGTCACCCGCAACATGCCGCAGCTCAACGTGCAGCCCACGCCCGGCGCGCCGATCGGCACCTCCGGCTTCCGCTATCCCGCCCGGCCGCTCACGCCCGGCATGGAGCCGGGCGATCCCTACACGCCGCTGCTCCGCGCCTATGAGGGCGACCGCGTGCAGGTCCGCGTCATCGTCGGCGCGCACATGCTCCCGCACGACTTCACCATCCACGGCGTGAAGTGGCTCTTCGAGCCGTCGTACGCGAACTCCGGCTACCGCAACAACCAGTCGATGGGCATCTCGGAGCACTTCGAGTTCTTCTTCAACGCCCCCCGCGCCAGCCCCGCCACCGACACCGCGCACAACTGGTCCGACTACCTCTACATGACCGACGCCTCGAACCAGAAGCACGGCATCGTGGACGGCATGTGGGGGCTCTTCCGCGCCTACAAGAGGCAGCGGAACGACCTGCCGACGCTCTCCACCAACGCCACCATCACGCCGCTGCCGGCGCGCGCCAACGGCTACAGTTGCCCGCCCGAGGCGCCGGTGCGCTCGTTCCTCGTGCAGGCCGAGACGCCCTCGTCCCCGATGATCTACAACGGCCGCGGCGTCGACGGCGCCGGCAAGTTCCCCGCGTCGACGATTCAGAATCCCTATCCGATGCTCTACACCTTCCAGAGCACCGCCGCGCCGGGCGGGACGTCGACCAACGTCGCGCCGAACAGGACCGAGCCGCTGATCCTGCGCGCGAACGCCGGCGACTGCATCGCCCTCACGCTCAAGAACGCGATGAACACCTCGGCGCCGGTGTTCGGCATCACCTCCACCGCCGCCTTCGCGCAGAACATCCCCCTCGCGCCGTCGCAGAACGCCGGCATCACGCCGCACCTCCTGGCCTACGACGTCATGACCAGCAGCGGCATGAACATCGGGTTCAACCCGGTGCAGACCGTCGCCCCCGGCGGCGCGCCGCGGACCTACTACTGGTACGCGGGGCAGAACAACGTCGCCAGCGACGCCGTCGTGGCCGGGGAGCCGATGGAGCTGGCGGGCGTGAACCTCACCCCCGCCGATCCGCTCGAGCAGGACAAGCACGGCCTCGTCGGCGGCATGATCGTCGAGCCGCGCGGCTCGATCGCCTGCTACGACACCTTCAACCCGCAGGGCACCACCTACCCGACCTACGCCTCCGCCTGGATCTACGACGGCGGCACCTGCGGCCAGCCCGGCAGGCTCCGCCACCGGGAGTTCGTGGCCATCACGCAGGACGACACCTCGAACCTCACCTGGTCGGCCGCCTGCTACTGCGCCGCGTCCACCCCGCAGACGGGACAGGACTGCACTCCCTGCCTCACGCCCGTGCAGACGGCGATCTCGTCGCAGGCCGTCGTGCCGCCGGTGCAGACCGCGATCAACTACCGCACCGAGCCGATGACGTACCGCTTCAACGCCACGCAGTTCGTCACGTTGCCCACGGTCTGGCGCGGCTTCAGCGACGGCTGGGTGCTGGCCGAGCCGCAGACGCCGATCTTCGCGGCCGCGCGCAATACCCCCACGCGCATGCATCTCCTCCACCCGGGCGGCAGCGGCGACCAGCAGGTGTTTGCGCTGCACGGGCACGTCTGGCAGGAGCTGCCGTACGTCGAGCGCTCCACCCAGATCGGCAACAACCGCCTCTCCATGAACCTCGGCGCGCGCGACAACTACGGCACCAACACCGCCTACTCGATCGTCCTCGACCACAACGGCGGCGCGGGCGGCGAGAAGGGGATCGTCGGCGACTACATCTACCGCACCACCCCCGCGAACTTCGTGACGCAGGGCCTCTGGGGCCTCATGCGCGTCGGCCAGGGAGGCAGCGACATCGTCAGCCTGGCGGCGGCGCAGTTCTCCAGCGGCGGCCTGCAGGTCAGCGGCTCGACGACGGTGTTCGTCGAGAACGGCAGCAACCCTCGCAACGGCACCCGCGCCTCGACCGTCGCGCTGTCCGTCCGTCCGAAAGGCTCGACCGGCACCGGCACCCCGCTCGCCACCGTGCAGGTCGGCGAGGGAGGCCTCTGGAACTACAGCAGCGGCCCGACGTCGATGCCGCAGGCCGGCAACTCGGAGGTGGTGGCGGTGTCGCCGAACGGCGGCCAGGCCGTCCTCCCGATCTCGCTCGCGCTGCTCCCGTCGACCCCCGCCGACGCGCAGCAGCCCGACGCCGCCGGCGAGAGCATCCGCTTCGTGAACCTCCCGCGCCCGACCAACGCGCCGGGCGAGGTGCAGCCGCCGCGCGCCAAGCCGGACGAAGGCCTGCTCGCGCCGAAGACCCCCGGCGTCCCGCAGGCGCCGAAGAGCGAGCCGGCGGAGCCGCCGCCGGCGGAGCCGAAGCCATGAGAATCCGTACTGCCACGCTGTTGCTGTGCACGCTCGTCTGCGCGGGGCAGGTCTCCGCGCAGATGGGCACCCGCGTGTCGCCGCGCGTCAGCGAACCGGTCGACGGGGTCGTCACGATCACCGCGACACCCTCCGCGCCGGGCGCGAACCCCGTCACCTGCACGATCAAGCCGGGCTGGGTGCCGCTGAAGGACAAGAACTCGGCCGACACGCTCTGCTTCTGGGACCAGCTCGGGCAGGACTACCTCAAGTACGTCCGCTTCAACGCCTCCGAGAAGTCGATGGCCATGCAGAGCGATATGGTCACCGACGCCTTCCGCAACATCAGGGTCACGTTCGGCGCCGCGATCGCCGCGACGACGGACGACTCCACCACCACCACCGATGCCGACGAGCCGACCGCCGAGCAGGACAAGATCCTCAACCTGCTGAAGACCAACGGAGGCAATCTCGCGCTCGCGGCGTCGTACCCGATCTACTACAAGCCGATCGGCGAGGGGTCGTACCTCTGGAACAGCTACCTCCGGCTGGCCGGGAACCTCGACGCCATGGGCGGCGACGTTGAGGAGAGCGTCACCGACACGGACGACTTCAACGGCAACCTCGAGGTGTCGTTCACGGAGATGCAGCTCGACCTGCTCTCGTTCAACAAGGACTTCAATCTCCTCGGCTACTTCAACGCCAGCGCCATCGTCGGCACGAACAAGTTCTCCGACGCCCTCGGCGCGAACGTCAGCAGCACGTTCGTCAAGGGGACGGTCGGCGCCGGCATGCGCATCGCCAACCGGATGACCATCTACTTCACGTACAACAAATTCTCCGATGACGACATCCCCGGCGACGGAGGAGCGATCACGCTCGTTCTGAACCAGTAAACTCTCCCCATGCCCGACGATCCCCGTGCACTCATCTGCGATCTTGCCGGCGCGTTCTACGCCCTCGGTTGGGTGAGCGGCACCGGCGGCGGGATCTGCATCCGCGACGGGGAGCGCGTGGTCGTCGCGCCGAGCGGCGTGCAGAAGGAGCGGATGCGGCCGGAGCAGATGTTCACCCTCGCCCTCGACGGCGCGGTGCTCCAGCGTCCCGACGACCCGTCGCTCCGCCCCTCCGAATGCAGCGCGCTGTTCCTCAAGGCCATCACCCTGCGCGGCGCCGGCGCCGTCATCCACAGCCACTCCCTCCACGCCGTCCTGGCGACGCTGCTCTTCGAAAGCGAGCTCGCCGTCTCGCACCTCGAGATGATCAAGGGCATCGAGGGGATGGGCTATCACGACCGCCTCGTCGTGCCGATCGTCGAGAACACCGCCCGCGAATGCGACCTCGCCGATGCGCTCGAGGAGGCGATCCTCGCGTATCCGCAGACGCACGCGGTGCTGGTGCGCCGCCACGGCGTCTACGTCTGGGGCCGCGACTGGGTGCAGGCCAAGACGCACGCCGAGTGCTACGACTATCTCTTCCGCGCCGCCGTCGAGATGCGGCGCATGGGACTGGCCCTGACCGGTTCCTCGGAGTTCCTCGGCGGTCCACGGAGTTCCTCGGCACCCCCCATCACGAGACCCCCGAGGAACCCCGAGGAACCCGAGGAACTCCGAGGAACCGAGGAACCCCCCCGTAAAGGAGAACCACACGATGCGAGCCTATCCACTCGGGAATCCCTCGCAGCCGATCGGTGCTGAGGACCTCGCCGCGCGCGGCGTCCTGTCGTGGCGCGTGCCGGAAGACGAGTCGGCGCGCGCGGAGACGATCGCCCGCATCAAGCGGGAGCACGGCTACGTCGACGAGGACTTCGTGGAGCTCGGACCGAGCACGCCCGACCTCGACGCGATCTGCGCGAAGTTCGACAGGGAGCATTACCACACCGAGGATGAGGTGCGGTTCGTCGTGGAAGGGGCGGGGATCTTCGACGTGCGCGACGAAGGCGACCGCTGGATCCGCATCGAAGTCGCGGAGGGGGACATCATCGTCATCCCCGCCAACACCTACCACCGCTTCTCGCTCACCGCGCAGAAACGCATCCGCTGCATGCGCCTCTTCGCGAACCACGACGGGTGGGCGCCGCTCTACCGCTCGATGTGAGAAAGGTTGCGGTCGGGCCGTTCACGGCGCTCTCGCAGTACGTGAGCCGGGAGCTCTGGTGGACGTTCACGCACCTGCGCGCGCACCACGGCTGGCGGCTCGTGGAGACCGCGCACCTGCCGTCGAACGGGAACGAGCTGGAGGAGGTGCTGGAGCGCCTCGCCGGCGGCTGGCCGGACACGATCCTGTTCTGGGAGTCGTACGTCCAGGCGGCGCGGTATGGCCAGGAGTTTCTCGACCGCGGCACGCGCCTCTACGTGATGACCGACGACCTCCATCACCGCCGCAACGGGATGGAGCGGGCGCTGCTCCTCGCGGACGGCGTGCTGTCGTCCTACGCGCCGCGGCTGGACCAGTTCTGGCCGCGCGTCGACCCCGCGCGCGTAACCTGGATGCCGCACGCCGCCGGCCCCGACTTTTTGTTGCCCATGAACGAGTCGCCGCGGCCGGTGGTCTTCGTGAGCGGTGCGATGGGGGAGGCCTACCCGCTGCGCCGGGCGATGCGCGAGCTGGCCCTCCGCCGTCCCGGGCTGGCCGTCGTGCACGAGCATCCCGGCTATGACCTGACTTTCGACCACGGCAACGACCCCCGCGTCGGCCGCGGCTACGCGCTGGCGATGCAGAGCTGCCTGGCCGGCTTCACCGACGCGCTGGTGCACCAGTACGTCGTCGCCAAGCACTTCGAGATCCCCGCGACCGGTGCGTTGCTCGTCGCCGACCGCGTCGTCGCGCCGCAACTGGCGGACCTCGGCTTCATCGACGGCGTCCATTACGTCAGCGCGACCGCCGAAGATCTCGAGCCGATCGTCGAGCGCGCCCTCGACCCCCGCTTCCGCGACGAAGTGGAGGCGATCCGCCGCCGCGGCCACGCGCTCGTGCACGCGCGGCACACCGTCGAGCACCGTGCGAGGGCGATCGAGCGCCTCTGCGGGGCGTGAGCGAGGGGTGCCGACCCCTTTCGAGTGCCCTCCGGACGCATTCGAGCACCCACGGAGGGCGTTTCTAAGCCCTCGGAAGGCTTTCGAAATGCCCTCGAAAGGCTTTTCCAGGCCCTCCCGAGGCTCTGAAAAGCCCTCCGGAGGCTTTTTCGAGCCCTTCCAGGGCTTTTCTGCGCCCCCTCGAGCGCGTTTTTGAGCCCTCCCGAGGCGTTTTTTTGCCCCGGAACCCCTTTGAAAAAGGGTGCCCGCGAAACTTCGGACGGGGCTGCTACGTCCAATCTGTCAGGAACGTCGTAGCGCGTTCCCGCCGGCCTCCGAGGAACTGTCGAATGTGCGGCAGCTCGCGCCGGCTGACATCAGAGAGGAGGAGTCCATGAGTACCGTTGCAGAAATCGTCGACCTCATTAACAACACGGAACTGTCCATCGAAGATCGAGTCGCGATCGTGCGCGCCGTCCGCAACACGATTCCTGACCTGATCGCGCCCGAACGCCGGCTCAAGGGCCGGGTCGACTCCGCGCGGGGAGTCCGTCCGGAATACATCGACTCCGCGATTCTCGGTCTCGAGAACTCCGCCCTCTGGCAGCAGTCGTCGTCCACCAGCCCGAAGGAGCTGCGCCTCCACCGGGACGCGTCCACCGAGCACCGCCTGCTGTTTGAAGAAGCCCAGGCGCTCGCCGACATCGCCAACTACAACTCCCGCTACCACCACTTCGTTGGCGTAGACAAAGCCCGCGCGGTCCACCGCGTCGGCAAACAAATCACCGGCGACGCCGCCGTGCTCGTGCAGCCGCACCTCGACATCATGGCTACCGCCCGCCCGACCAACGGCCGCCGCCGCCTCAAGCCCGCCACCCAGCCCACCACCCCCATCCCGCCCTCCGCAAAGGAGTAGCCCACCGATCCAGTGAAGCGGTCCGCTGCGCGCAGGCGCGGGCCGCTTCACTGCCTGCAACTTGGTAAGATTCGCTCGATGGCCCGGGACCTCGAGGAAATTGCCGCGGAAGCGCTCGCGCTGCCTCTCACCGCTCGCGCCGAGTTGGCCAGTCAACTGCTCGAAAGCCTGGATGACCTCACCGACGAGGAGAACGAGCGGCTGTGGGCGGCGGAAGCAGAGCGAAGGTTCGCCGAGTACAAGGCCGGCAACATCGATTCAGTTCCCGCCGAGGAATTGTTCGCTCGCCTGCGGTCACGCGGCTGCGAACTCGTCGACGAGCGTCCGAACCGCTGACGGTTGCGAGTTGCGGGTCCGGGGAGCAATGGTACGCCGCGCACGTCCGTGGAATGCAGCGGGGCCGCTTCACTGCCTGCCGGCTGCGTCGAGCTTCACGACGACAAACCGAACCCGCGCCCACCGTCGCGATCGCAGTTCGTAACTGCGGGATCAGGAGGCGCAGATGTGGCAACCGGGTGTCGGCCACCGCGATCACCACCACGCCGATGTCGAAGCGCGGGATGTTCTGTTGGTGCTGAAGGCGCTGATCTGCGGTGACGCGGCGTAAAACTCGCCGTTCTGGATCGTCGAAGAGAACGCGCCTCACGCGATCTGCGCCAGGGCGGCGCGGCCTGCCGCCTCGAGGAAGGCGATCGCCTGCTCCCGGCTCACGCTCGGGAAGTTGTCGAGGAACACGTCGCGGCTGTCGCCGCCCTCGATGTAGTCGAGGAGCGTCCGGACCGGCACGCGCGTCCCGACGAAGACGGGGTCACCGCTGTGGATCTCCGGGTCGGAGTGAATGATCGACCTGAGGTCTGTCATGCCGGAGCGAGAGTACGACAGCACAGGCGCGTCACAAAGCACGCGTGCCGCACCGCGCCACCCGCGCTCCTTCTGCTACGCTGCCCCCATGCCCTCCTTTCTTCTTCTCGGCGCGATCGCGGTGGCCGTCGGCGTGGCGGTGGCGTTCCAGGGGCAGTTCATGGGGGCGACCGACCGGAGCGCGGGAACCGCCACCTCGATCTTCGTGGCGTACGGCACGGGAGGGGTGTTGGCGGCCGTCATCTGGCTGCTCTACCGCGACGCGGGCGGGGCGCGCGGGCCGGTCCCCTGGTACGGGTGGCTGGCGGGGCCGCTCGGGCTCGTGATCGTCGGCGGGATCGGCTACGCCGCGCCGCGGCTGGGGCTCGCGCGGACGCTCGTGATCACGGTTGCGGCGCAGCTCCTCACCGCGCTCGTGCTCGACCACTTCGGTGCGTTCGGCGGCGTGCAGCGGACGTTCGACGTCACGCGCGCCGCCGGGCTGCTGCTGACGCTGGGCGGGGTGTGGGTGATGGTGAGATAGGGTTTCTCCGAGGAACCCCAGAACTGCTAAACTGCCACCCTTCCGCATGTTTCTCCCGACCGAGCTGCTGCTGATCCTCGTCGCTGGAGTGCTGGCGTCGGTGGCCGGGATGATCGTGGTGCGGCGGTTCATCCCGGGGGAGAAGCTCTCGGAGAACAATGACTACGTCGGCTTCACCTTCTCCATCCTCAGCCTGATCTACGGGATCTACCTCGCGTTCACCGTGGTCGTCGTGTGGCAGCAGTACGAGGACGCGGAGGAGAAGGTCACCGACGAGGTGGTGCTGCTCAACGCGCTCTGGCAGAACATGGAGCCGTTCCCGGAGGAGGCGCGGGACCGCTTCCGCCGGCACTTGGTCGCGTACACGCGGAACGTCATCGAGAGCGACTACCCGAAGATGGCGCACGGGCTGCCGTACGCCGCCAACCCCTTCTACGACGCGCTCTGGACCGACTACTACACCCTCGACCCCGACCCGAACGACGTTCGGCAGATGACGTTCTACGCCGAGGGGGTGACGCGGATGAACGACTTCGCCACCGCGCGGCGCATGCGCCTCCTGGCCAGTACCGCGTCATTGCCGACGAGCATGTGGGTGCTGCTGGTCACCGGCGCGGTCGGCACGATCGTCTTCACCTGGTTCTACGGCACGCACTACCTCTCGATCCAGGTCGCCGCCACGACGTTCCTCTCGGCGGTGATCATTTACGGCGTGCTGCTCGTGGCGGTGCTGCAGTATCCGTTCAGCGGCGGCGTGCGTGTGACGCCCGAGCCCTACGAGGAGTTGCTGGTCGTGTTCGAGGAGCGGCTCGACGTGCGGCCCCGTTGAAACGTTTCCGCGCCTCCCCTCACTACTGATGCGGAGGACACAATGACGCGAGAACAACTCAAGTTCATCCTGCAGCTCACGAACTACTTCGACGGCCACTGGGAAGACCCCGACTGGGGCACGCGCCCGCTGAACCAGGTGCTGGTGCTCATCGGCGCGCACACCCTGGCCGAGGGGGTCGCCGATCCGCAGCAGCGGGAGCAGATTCAGACGCCGATCAGTGAGGGCATCCTCCGGGTCGCGCGGCAGTTCGGGAAGTAAACGGTGCCGGCGCCGCGGTGAGGCCGCGGCGCCGGATGTCAGCCTCATCGCCGCGCGCGATGCGCCGCCAGCGCCTCCTCCATCGCCATCTCCGGCCGCGCGTGCAGCGTGGGGAGGTGTGCCGCGGGGCGGCCGCGGGCGATGACGACGGGGGCGGCGGCGCGAAGCATTTGCGGGGTGCTATAGCGGACGATGAAGCCGGTGCGCCACCAGGAGGCGCGGTTGGGGTTGGAGCCGTGCACGATGTCGACGTGGTGGAGGGACATCTCGCCGGCGCGGAGCTGCACGTCGACGGCGGTGGCCTCGTCCACCTCCACCTCGATCTCCTGTCCGTGGCTGAGCATGTTGCGGGGGTCGCCCTTCTCCAGGTGGCCGAGCTTCTTCTTCTGCGAGCCGGGGACGACGCGCATGCAGCCGCTCTCCACGGTGCTGTCGGAGAGGGCGATCCAGGCGGAGACGGCGGGGGCGTCGCCGAGAAAGCCGGCGTACGCGCCGTCCTGGTGCCAGGCGATGAACGCGTCATCCCGCGGTGGCTTGCTGAGGATCAGCGAGCCCCAGACCACGACGTCGTCGCCGAGGAGCGAGGCTACCGCGTCGACGATGCGAGGGTGGGTGGCGAGGTCGTACGCCCAGCCGAAGTAGTAGTGGCCGCGGTCGAAGCTGCGCAGCGTGCCGCCGTGCGCCTCGACGAGCGCCGCGTAATGCCGGCGCACCTCCGCCAGCTCCTCCGGCGTCAGCACGGGAATCGGGAAGGCGACGCCGCGCGCGTCGAAGTCAGTCAGCGGCATGGGCGAAGATCTTCTCGAGCGCGTCGGCCACGTCGTCCATGTCGCGCGGCGCGTTCGGCGGATTGATGAACGTGAACCAGAGGAACTCGTCGTTGAGCTGCTCGGCGCGCGGACAGGTCCCGCGGCCGTAGCCGGCGCCGCGGCGGGTGAACAGCGGGTTCTCGTACAGCAGCCGTGTGTAGCCGGCGACCGCGGGGATGCCCTCCGCCGCGAGCAGCCGCACCAGCTCGTCGCGCGACGGCATGCCGGGACGCGGGACGTAGCGCGTCTTGAAGACGAACCAGGCCGGCACCGCGCCCGGCTCGACGGCCTGGCGGGTGAAGCACTGCCAGCGCGCGATCTGTGACCAGAGGTGCTCCGCGTTCTCCTCCCGCGCGCGATTGCGCTCGTCGAGCTGCTCGTACTGTGCGACGGCGAGCGCCGACTGGAGGTCGGTCAGCCGGAAGTTCATGCCGACGACGTTCTTCAGCTCCTCGTCGGTCCAGTCCTCCTGCGCCACCCCTTCGCCGTGGTTGCGGATCAGGCGCGCCTTGCGGGCGATGCGGGGGTCGTCGGTCAGCACGACGCCACCCTCGCCGCAGGTGATGCTCTTCGTCTCGGTGAGCGAGCAGACGCCGACGGTGCCGATCGCGCCGACTTCGCGTCCGTGGTACGTCGCGCCGAGGGACTGCGCGCAGTCTTCGATGATGGGGAGGCCGAGGGCGCGCAGCGCGTCCATGTCGGCGGGGCTGCCGCCGAGGTGCACCGCCACGACGGCCTTGGTGCGGGGGGTGATCTTCCGCGCCGCGTCGGTGGGATCGATGCAGAAGGTATCCGGCTTCACTTCGACGAACACCGGCACGCAGCCCCACGGCACGAGCGCGGTGGCGGTGGCGTGGAAGGACATGCAGGGGACGAGCACCTCGTCGCCGGGGCCGAGGTCGAGGGCACCGTAGGCCATGACCAGTCCGGACGTGGCGGAGTTGCACGCGACGGCGTAGCGGACGCCCATGCGGGCGGCGAACATCGCCTCGAGGCGGCGCGTCCAGACGCCGCCGAGGAAGAGCGCCTCGCCGTCGGCGAAGTGCAGCGCGTCGGCCGAGGGGAGCTCGCAGAGCGCGCGCACGTCGTGCGCCTGCGCGCCGGCGCGGAAGCCGGACCAGGAGAGGCTCTCGAACGCGTCGAGGAGCAGCTCGCGCTCCCGGCCGCCGATCGAGCAGTTGGGGGCGAAGGGTTTGGTGCGGGTGGGGGCGGTGGAGAGGGTGGTCATGGCGTCGCTCCCAACGGTTGCGCGTTGCGTGTTGCGTGTTGCGCGGGCTGAGTCGCCTGGACGTTCGCGCCGAGGAGGCAATCGTCGTCGAGGGCGCTGAGCGGCGTCACGGCCGTGTCGCAGTGGAACCAGGCGCGCAGCGGCTGCAGCTCGCGGCAGGAGACGGGGACGTAGTTGCAGTAGAAGATGCGGCGCGGCCAGGGGGAGACGTTCGGGGCGGAGCCGTGCACGGTCAGGCAGTCGAAGAAGATCGCGGTGCCGGGCGGGCCCATGAGCGGGACGATGCCGTGCTGGTTCGCCAGCTCGCGGACGACGTCGAAGGGGATGTCCATCGACTCGGGGACGGGGATGAAGCCGCGGCGCTGCGAGCGGGGGATCATCATCAGCGGGCCGTTGCAGGCGTTGACGTCGTCGAGGAAGACGCCGACGACGGTCGCGCGCGGCGTGCGCATGCCGTCCTGGCGGTACCACTGGTTGAAGTCCTGGTGCCACGCCCAGCCGCCGCCGGCGAAGCTCGACTTGGCGTTGAGGCGGGACTGGAAGAGATGCGCCGGCTCGCCGAGGGACTGCTCGACGGGGCGCAGGAGCCGGGGGTGGCGGGTGAGGCGGGCGAAGACCTCGTCCTCCGCGTGCGCGCCGAAGACCATGCGCACGTTCGGCGAGCCATCGAGCTCCCCGACCACGTTCGGGCCGGTGCGTTTCACCAGCCCCTCGGCCGCGGCGCGCAGCGGCTCGAGCTCCTCCTCGCGGAACAGCGACGGAATGCAGAGGAACCCCTCCTCGGCCAAGGCGGTGCGTTGCGATTCGGTGAGCATCACGGTTGCTCCGGAAGCGGTAGGTGCTGCTGCAGCCAGCCGGCGACGGCGCCGTCGCGCTCGAGCGGCGGGTCGAGCGTGGCGAGAAAGCCGTCGACATGGAAGTAGCGGTTGTAGTGGACGTGCACCAGCTCATCGAGCCTCGCGCTGCGCAGCGGCTCGGCCAGCAGCGGACGCCCGACCAGCGGATAGTTGTAGCGGCCGTCGAGCAGACGCACGCGCTCCCAGACGCGGGCGAGCGTGGCGGCGAGCGAGAGCTGATCCATGTAGTGCATGTCGCCGTTCCAGGGGCGGTGATTCGCTGCGGCGAGCGTCCGGAAGTCGCGCAGCCACTGCGCGAAGAGGCCGGCCGTGCGGCGGACGGCGACGAGCCCGGAGTTCGCGTAGGCGCGGATGCGCACGCGATCGCAGGAAGTCTCGACGAACGGCCTCGCCTCGACGCCGCACAGCTCGTACATGCGCCGCCAGTACTCGTCGCCCGGCTCGTCCTCGCCGGCGGAGCTGGCGCGGCGGTGGCGCGTCAGCCAGCGGGCGTCGCCCTCAGGCGGCTCGCCCCAGCGATGGAACTCGACGGGCCGCACCGCGGCGTCGACGCCGTCGGGCAGCGCGAGCTCCGCCGGCTCCGCGAGCAGCACCGTGTCGGTGTCGAGGAAGACCACGACGTCCTCCGCCGCCAGCTCCTCCGCGCGTGCGGCGGCGAAGATCTTGTTCCCGACGCCGTACTCGTCGAAGTCGGCGTTCAGCAGCTCGTCGTGATGCACGACGCCGTGGGCGTCGAACAGCGCGCGCGTGGTCTCGCCGATGCCACGCCCGGCGCGGGGCGCGAACGTGTGGATCGGCGCGTCGGCCCAGCGTCCGCCGAAGCGGCGGATCGAGCGCACCAGCAGCCGCGCCTTCTGTTCGAGCGCGCCCGACTCGACGCAGGCGGCGAAGAGGATCGACCGTGTCACGAGACCCACGCCTCCGGCACGTCCGCGCGCGGCATCGCCTCGAGTCCCGTGCCCGGCGTGCAGTTCACGACCTCGATCCCGCGGCGCGCGGCCTCGTTGCAGAACTTCTCCCAGCCGCGGCAGACGTTCCCGTAGCGGGTGTCGGAGCTCGCGAAGCCGCTGGTGTGGTTGCCGGCGCCGCGCGCGTGCACGCCGTGGCCGCGGTGCATGTCGAGGCCGACGTAGGCGAGTCTTTTGAAGCCGCGGCGGGGGGCAGTCCTGCCGGTGCGCGCCTCGAGCTCCTGCAGTTGCGCGAGGTCGTCGTCGGGCCAGGCGTTGCCGAGCCAGTTGCCGACCACCATGCCGGTGCTGCCGCCCTTGTAGCCCTGGCGGCGGTCGTCGCTCCAGCCTTCGACTCCATGCTCCTCGTCGACCTCGACGATGTACGACTCGGCGTCGATGCCGCGGGAGTCGGTGGAGGCGACGCGCCAGGCGGTGGTGTCGCGCCAAAGGGCGGTGAGCGGCGGGACGTGCGTGGCGAGGCCGGTGGAGAGGTCCATGGCGGCGAGACAGGTGAAGCGCACGCCGCTCGCGGCGCAGGCGAGGGAGGCGGCGGCGCCGTTGACGCTGACAATTGCGCCGGCCTGGGCGAGGTCGGACCAGGCGGCGGGGGTGAGGCGGTCGAGGGAGGGGCCGGCGCAGACGACGACGGCGGTGGCGGAGTCGAGGACGATCATGCGGCCTCCGCTAAAAAGTTCACGTGCAACCGCGGCCAACGCGTCGGCTGGCGCACCGTGACGCCGTGCAGCGCGTCGGGGGACTGGAGGAAGAACACCAGCCGGTTCGCGGCGTAGGGGATGAGGCGGACCGGTTCGACGAGCGACTCCTCCACGTGGCGCGTGGCGTCGTAGCGGCGCTCGGCGCCGCGCCAGCGATACAGCACGAGATCGCCGCCCTCGGCGTCGTCGCCGGGGAGGCGGCAGTAGAGGAGTCCCGCGTACAGCGCGACGGGGCGGTCGACGTGGCAGGGGTCGGAGCTCGACGCGGCGGTGACCGGCGCGCCCCAGCAGGGCTGGCAGTCGAGCGCCACGCCGTCGCACGGCTCGGCGAAACGGATGCTGGTGCGCGCCTCGGGCAGGTCGAAGAGCGCGCACACCTCGGCGTAAAAGTCCGCGGATGTGTGATAGCGGACGAAGTCCTTCCAGTCGTCCGAGACGGCGGACGAAAGCAGCCGCGCGGCCGGCATCCGGTACGGCGCGTTGTTCTCGACCGCGCGGCCGTCGAGGATCGTCTCGGCCGCGGGGAACGTCGCGGCGAGCAGCGCGTAGACCGAATCCTCCAGCGCCCCGTCGACGACCACGTGCGGGAACGGCTCGCGCACGACGTCGCCGCGGCGGAGCTTGTGGAGGATCGACTTCATCGCGCGACCGCCGCCGCCTCCCGTTCGCGCACCAGCGGCAGCACGTCGCGGGCGAAGCGCTGCATCTCCTCGAGGTCGGGCCAGCCCATGAAGAGGAACTGCGTGACGCCGGCGTCGCGGTATTCGAACAGCGCGTCCGTCACCTCGGCCGGCGTGCCGACGATGGCGATCGACGGCGCCCCCATGTACGGCACCGCGCCGCTCCAGAGATACGGCGCCGGCCAGTCGCCCGCGTTGGCGAGCTCGTAGGTGGAGGTGAAGGCGACCGAGTCGGACTTTTTCGCGAACTCCTCGTGGGTGCGCTTCGGCGCGCCGTCGAAGTTGGCGAGCAGGCGGCGCGTGGCGTCGAGCACTTCCTCGTGCGTCGGCCGCACGATCAGCGACACGAGGATGCCCACCTCCGTCCCTGCCTCGACCAGCGCGCGCGTTTTCTCACGCATGCGGTCGGCCGGCTCGGGGAGGCGCCACATGCAGTCGGCGTGTTTGATCGCGAGTCTGTCGGCGACGGCGGAGTTGCCGCCGAGGAAGAGCTCGGGGGCGTCGCGGTCGGGGGCGACGAAGGGGGTGTTCAGCTTCCCCTTCTCGACGTTGTAGTAACGGCCGGCGAAGTTCACCTCGCCGGAGTTGCTCCAGAACGCGCGGCAGACGGTGAGGAACTCGTCGGTGCGTTCGTAGCGCTCGTCGTGGGCGAGGAAGTCGCCGTAGTACTTCTGCTCCTCCGGCGTGTGGCCGGCGACGACGTTGAGGCAGATGCGGCCGCCGGTCACCGCGGCGACGGAGTTGACCTGCTGCACGAAGAGGGTCGGCGAGCAGACGCCGGAGCGGACGGCGACCATGAACTTGATGCGCTCGGTCTTCGCGCCGAGGGCGGCGGCGAGGACGATCGGATCGGCGCGGTGGAAGCCGAACGCGGTCAGCAGCGACTCGATCCCGCACTCCTCGGCGGTGCGGCAGAAGCGGAGGTGCGCCTCGAAGTCGGGGATGCCGGAGACGGCGCTGCGCGCCTTCGCGCCCTTCAGGTGCTCGCCGGCCGAGGACATGCTCCAGTGGAAGCGCAGCGCCATCAGGTCTCCTTGGTCGAGATCCCTGCCGCGCGCAGCACGGGCAGGACCACCGGGTCGAACAGGTGATGGGCGGGGGAGAGGAGGAGCAGTGCGGCGAACATGATCGCGGCGGCGATGAGCTGCGAGTCGGGCACCGCGGCGATGTCCCAGTTCCAGGTCACGGCGAGCGACGCGACGATGCCGGCGAAGATACTGGTGCAGCGGTTGAGGGAGATGCAGAAGGCGTTCTCCCGCCAGTCGAGATAGATCATGGTGCCGAAGAGGTGCAAGCCGGCGTAGAAGAGGCCGGCCATGACGCCGCCGGCGGAGAGATGCGTGAAGCCGTAGCGCAGGTGGGCGCTGGCAGCGCCGAGCGGCAGCAGCGCGCAGACGAGCGGCGCGGCGGCCATGGCCACGCAGGCGACGACCGCCTCATCGACGAAATACTGCTCGGTCGTGGCGCGGTCGCTGGTCTTCGCCTGCGCCGTCATCGTCGGGAGGCGGACGGTGTAGCCGCCGAGGTAGAAGGCGAGGGCGACGCCGGCGAGGAGCGGCAGCGAGTAGTCGTCGACGTGCGCGAGGGCGTAGACCACCGCCACGATGGCGAGGGCGAGCGCGGCCCAGGCGAACCAGCGCACGCGCCGCTTGTAGTAGACGTCGACCGCGGGGGCGAGGGTGAGCACGCCGGCGCGCATCAGCAGCACGGCGAGGACGATGGAGATCCCGCCGAACGTGTACATCATCGTGGTGGCGCCCCACTGCGAGGCGGTGGCGGCGCCGGAGACGAGGCGGCGCGGCTCGCGCACGACGCGCGCGTAGCGCCACCAGCCGAGGAGGGTGATGGTGGTGAAGACGCCGACGACGGTGCCGAGGACGACGGAGGGGAACAACTGCAGCGCCGACAGCCCGCGCGAGCTGATGATCTTCACCGTGCCGGCGTACGGCGCGTAGAAGAAGAAGTAGCCGGCCGCGAATGCCCAGATGATGCGTTTCGGGAGCGGCTTCAGCTCGGACATCGCGGACCTCCAGTGATTACGGCTTGAAGAACGAGGAGTCGAAGCTTTTCCCGAGGACCTGGCGACCGATCGTGGCGAGCACCTGGTCGTCGTTGTCGTGGCGGACGTAGATGGCGAGGTCGCGGAGGATGCGCTCGACCGGGCTGGGGCGGTTGAGGACGCGCGCGCCGCAGGCGCGGATGCAGTGGTCGACGGTCTCGCTCGCGAGATGCTCGGCGAGATGGCGGATGCGGCTCCCCGCCGGCTGCGCCTCGGCGTAGCGGCCGCTCTCCCACATCGTGGCGATATGGCGGAGCCAGAGGTGCATCGTCTCGACGTTCATCGACATCTTCGCGACGTGGTGCAGCACGTAGGGGTCGTCGGTCTTGCCCTGGTGGCGGAGGAAGTCGACTCCGTACGTGTACGCCGCCTCGGCGGCGCCGAGGAACGCGGCCGCGTACTGCGGGACGAAGCAGGTCTGCCAGCCGTCGCGCAGGTACTGCCCCGGCGCGCCGAGGAGGTTCTCCGCTGGGATGAACGTGTTGTCGAAGTGCACGGCGTGGCTGACCGTCGCGCGCATGCCGACCGGATCCCACCAGGAGCCGTCGAAGCGGATCGAGGGGTCTTCGAGATCGCACGCGAGCAGCAGGACCGTCTCGGCGGCGGAGGCGGAGGCGTGACGCGCGCCGCCGGGGCCGGCGGGATTGACGAGGAGCAGCGCCCACTTCGCGCCGCCCGCGCTCGTGCAGAACGCCTTCGTCCCGTTGAGGACGTAACCGCCGTCGACGATGTCGAGTGAGGTGCCGAACTTCAGGTTCTCGTTGGAGGCGCGGGCCTGCGGCTCGCCGCTCCAGACGACCCACTTCTCGCCGCGCTCCACGGCGCCGCGGAACCAGCGCCGTTTCTGCTCTTCGGAGCCCAGGCCGTCGATGAGGACGAGCGAGTTCGCGTTGCCTTCCCAGCAGCGGGCCAGCGCGAGGTCGGCCGCGGCGATCTCCTTGGTCATCATCCAGAGCGTGAAGACGTCGTCGCGGTAGGGGCCGAGCCCGAGGCCGCCGTACTCGATGGGAACGGTCGGCGCGTGCAGGCCGGCGGCGAAGAGGTCGTCGAAGTCTTCGTTGGGGAAGGTGGCGGTGCGGTCGTAATGCGCGGCGCGCGGCGCGAGCTTCTCCTTCGCCAGGGTGGCCACGCGCGCGATGAGGCCGCGACCGCGCTCGCTGGCCAGTCTCGCGCCGAACGACGGCTCGGCCACTTCGATGTCGGGCTGGATGGTCATGGCGCGATCCGGTAGAAGAACTCGCGGTTGAAGTAGTTGGAGCGCCCGCTGCCGGTGTCGGGGAAGCGGAAGAGGGTGACGACGACGAGCACGCCGAGCTTCACGTTCGCCTGCAGGCGCAGCTCCTGGTTGCCGCGGTCGTAGAGGGCGTAGAAGGCGCCGGCCTGCTTCGCGTCGAACTCGAAGGCGAAGACGGGGGCGTCGACGGTGCCGAATTCGGGGCAGGTGACCTGGATGGTTCCTCGGGGTTCCTCGGGTTCCTCGGGGTTCCTCGGGGGATTCGCGCTCGTCGCCGCCGAGGAACCGAGGGACGCCGAGGAACCCGAGGAACCCGAGGTGCAGACGATCCTCTTGATCCTCCCGTTCTCGTTCGTGTTCCGCCAGTCGCCGGTGAGCGAGGAGACGTCGAGCGCGGTCATGCGTCTCTCCGGAAGAACTCGCGGGTGAAGCGGTTGGCGTGCGGGCCCGGCTTGCGGAAGGTGACGTAGGTGGCGATGACGAGGAGGCCGAGGTTGAGGTTGGCCTGGACCTCGACGTCGAAGTCGTCGAAGGCGTACTTGCAGACGAAGGCGCCGGCGTGGGCGTCGCTCGTGTCGATGCGGCTCGCGTAGACAGCTTCGGTGGGAACGGTGCCCCAGTCCCTGGGTGTCGGTCCGAGGCCGCCGCCGTGGAGGCGGACCATCAGGCGGTCGCCGTCGACTTTGACGTCGGCGCTGCCGATCCATTGCGGCTTGTCGTTGGTCTTCAGCCAGCGGCCGGCCATCGGTTCGATGTCGATGCGGTTCGTCATCAGCTCCTCATTCGGAAACGGCGACGGCAGGCTCGAGTCCGAGCGTCCGGCGGATCAGCTCATCGGGCATCTGCATCCCGGTCATGAGCTCGAACTGGTGGCGCGCCTGCGCCATGAGCATGTCCCAGCCGTCGATCGTGATCCGCCCGGGAGCGCGCGTGCGCTCGATGAGCGCGGTGGGGCCGTCGCGGTAGACGAGGTCGACGACGACCGCGTCGCGGCGGAGCTGCCCGACCGGGAACGGCAGGCCGTCGCCGTTGCGGCCGACCGGCGTGGCGTTGACGACGATCGAGTAGCCGTCGCAGGAGAAGTCGGTCAGCGGGACGTAGGGGAGGTGGAGGAGGTTCTCGGCGAGCGAGCCCCGCTCCTCGCCGCGGTTGACGAGGGTGACGCTCGCGCCGGCGTCGTGTAGCGCCGCGGCCATCGCCCGTCCGGAGCCGCCGCAGCCGATGACCGCCGCCTTCCGCCCGCGCGGCTGCACGCCCCGTTCGCGGAGGGTGAGCATGATCCCGTGCGCGTCGGTGGTCTCGGCGCGCCAGGCGTCGCCGCCGTTGCGGCGGACGAGGTTCGTGGAGAGGGCGTGCTGCACGATGTCGCTGCTGTGCCGCGCCACGTGGATGGCCGCGCTCTTGTGCGGCGAGACGATGGAGAGGCCGCGCAGCGGGAAGCCGAGGTCGTCGAGGGCGCCGCTGTCGGCGACGCGCGTCCAGAACTTCTCGAAGTCTGGGACGTGGAACGGCAGGTAGAGCGCCGCGCGGCCGAGGGAGCGGTAGGTGGTGTTGTGCACGCGCGGGGAGAGGGAGTGCAGGACCGGGTCGCCCGCCATCCCGAACAGCTCCTCGACGTGCGGGAGGTTGGGGAAGCCGAAGTTCTCGACGAGGCGCGAGACGCTGGGGAGGCCGAGGGCCGCGTCGTCGCCGCCCGCGCCGCCGAAGACGATCGGCGCGCCGAGCCAGGGGGCGAGGAGGCGCGTCCAGAGTCCGATCGGCCCGGTGGCCCAGGCGGTGACGTCGTCGCGGCCGAGCTGTTTCAGGAGCCGCGGCGCCGCCAGCTCGTCGCCCGACTCGGCGGCGTGGATGACGACGCGGTGGAGGCGCGCCGCGACGTCGGTGATGCGATCGGCGGTGATCACGCGCCGCTCCGGCGGGATCGCGGCGAGGAGCTCGGGGGTGACGTCGTCCGGCTCGAGGTCGACGAGGTCGTACGCGGCGGCGGCACGGAGGAGCTGCGCCTGCCGGTCGGGCCCATGCGCGCGGAGCGAGAAGAGGAGCGTCCCGCCGAAGCGCGCGCGGAGCCATGCGGCGTCGGCGTCGTCGACGCGGTCGCCGCGCAACTCGAGCCAGTCTGCTCCAGCCGCGCCCGCGGGAATCCCCGTGGCCCGCGAGGGAAGATCGGAGACGGCGACGATGATCGTCTGGCGCATGGGCGGGGACCTATGGGATAGACGACGAAGGTGGAAAGGTTGTGACGGCGGGGACGGGCGGGGTTCCTCGGAGTTCCTCGGAGTTCCTCGGGTTCCTCGGCTGATGGCGCGGGGGACGTCCCGAGGAACTCCGAGGAACTCCGAGGAACCCGAGGAACCCGAGGCCCCGTCACAACCCTCCCCCCGAAATCGTCTTCTCCCTGAACCCGTGACCCTTCCTCTCCTCCTGCTGGCCCTCACCGGGATCGCCGCTACGACGCCGGCGGCGGACGGCGCGTTTCATGGGAAGCAGCGGGACCGGGGGACGGCGGTCGAGCTGACGGTGAAGGACGCGCGCAACCCGGCGGCGACGTTGCGCGAGGGGCAGGCGGCGCAGTTCACGCTCACGCTGCGGGACGAGACCACCGGCTCGCCGGTCAACGGCGCGTTTCCGAACGTCTGGATGGTGCGCTACAAGCCGTTGGGGGACGACGAGCCGAAGCGGTGCACGGCGGCTGTGGCGGCGCTGCTGTCCGGCGGGATGAACAGCCCCTCCGCGCTCGACCTCAACATCTATTACGTGCTGACGCTGAACGGCGACGGCTCGATCAACGTCGTCGATCCCCACTTCAGCTTCGGCGGGTCGCAGCTCCTGGGGATGGTGCAGCTCGACCACCCCGGCTACGACTGGGCGCTCGCCTCGAACGGCAACCGGCTGTTCGTGAGCGTCCCGGCGTCGAACCAGGTGGCGGTCGTGGACACGGTGCAGTGGAAGCTGGAGCGCTACCTGGACGCCGGTCCGAATCCGCGGCGCGTGCTCGCCTCCGCCGACGGGCGGCAGGTGTGGGTGGCGACCGATCGCGGGGTCAGCGTCATCGACGCCGCCGCAGCCACCGTCCTCGCCACCGTGAAGACCGGCGAAGGGGAGCACGATCTCGCCTTCGCCGGCGACGGCAACATTCTCGTGGTCACCAACCGCGCCGGCGGTACGGCGTCGCTCATCGATACCCGCACTCACCACGCCCTGGGCGACGTCGCCGCCGGCGAGGAGCCGATCTCCGTCGTCTTCTCTCCCCTGAGCGGGATGGCCTACGTCGCCACCACGGGCGGCAGGGTCACGGTCATCGACCCGCGGAGGCGGAAGGCGATCGCCACGCTCGAGGCGGGGAAGGGGCTGACGCAGATCCGGATGGCGCCGGGCGGCCGGTTCGCCTTCATCCCCAATCCCGGCGAGGACAGCGTGCAGATCGTCGACACCGCCTCGAACCGGATCGTGCAGACCGCCTCGATCACCGAGGGTCCGTTCGACGTCAGCTTCACCAACACCATCGCCTACGTGCGGCGGCTGCGCAGCTTCGCCGTCGACATGATTCCGCTGGCCGGCATCGGCAAGGAGGGGGAGCCGGTGCCGGTGATCGATTTCCCCGCGGGGGAGTATCCGTTCGGCAAGGCGCCGCGCACGACGGCGGCGGCGGGGATCGTGGCGGCGCCGGACGAGAACGCGGTCATCGTCGCCAACCCGGCGGCGAAGCACATCTATTACTACAAGGAAGGGATGGCGGCGCCGATCGGCCACTTCTCGAACTACGGCCGGCACGCGCAGGCGGTGCTGGTGCTGGACCGGAGCATCAAGGCCTCGCGCGGCGCCTACTCGACGACCGGCGTGCTGCCGGCGGCGGGGGAGTACGACGTGGCGGTGTTCGTCAACTCGCCGCGTACCATCAGTTGCTTCCGCATGTCGGTGGCCGCCGATCCGGAGCTGGCGGCGAAGAAGCGGGGCATGCCGGTGTCGATCGAGCACCTCACCGGCGAGCGCGTCGTCGCGGCGGGCGGGAAGTCGCGGCTCGCCTTCCGGCTGACGGACGTGGCGACGCAGCAGCCGCGCGGCGCGCTCGACGACGCGATGGTGCTGATCGTCCGGGCGGGCAGCACCTGGTTCACGCGGCAGCCGCTCGCCGGGGCGGAGGGCGGCCGGTACGAGACCGACTTCGTGCCGCCGGAGCCGGGCGTCTACTACGTCTACGTCGGGGCGCCGTCGATCGGCCTCAAGACGAGCAACCCGCAGTACCTCACTCTCGAGGCTCGTTGACGAGCGGCCCGAGCTGGCGGCGCAGGACGACGCGCGCCTTCTGCACCCGCTTCCGGGCGGCGGTCTCGGTGATGGAGAGGCGCTCGGCGATCGTGGCGTAGCTGTCTTCGTGGAGGAAGCGGAGCTCGGCCACCGCGCCGAGGGCGGGCGGGAGCTGCGAGAAGGCATCGCCGATGCGCTCGCGGAGCTGCGAGGCGAAGCAGGCATCCTCGGGCGTCGGCTGTTCGCCGAGCGAGGCCTCGCGGTGGTTGAGGATGTTCTCGTCGAGCGGATCGGCGCGGCGCGTGCCGCGGCAGCGCTCTTTCTTGAGGTCGAGGCAGACGTTGGAGGTGAGGCGCGTGAGCCAGGCCTCGAGGTCGATGATCTGCGAGGCGTACTCGGGGAGCCGTTCGCGCGCCGTCATCATCGAGCGGCTCACCGCATCCTCGGCGTCGCTGCGCACCCGCTGCATGTGGCGGTGACAGACCGCGCCGAGGTGGCGTTCGTGGCGGAGCCAGAGCTTCCAGAACGCCGACGAGTCCCCTTCGGACAAAGCGTGGAGCAACTCCCGGTCGTGGGAGCGGGTATCGCTCGCCATGGGTTGATGACCCTCCCTCTCTCGCTGCTGCGTTGAGACCGTTACTTAGGAGAGTCTTTCGGTCTGCGATCCCTACCACCAAGAAGGGAAGGTGCCGGTATTTCGGCGCGTGCTCACGGGTCAGGGAGAAGACTCGCTCGGGGGCGCGACGTGGACGGCACGTCGCAGCACTTCGACAGCCTCCGCACTGGCGGCGGCCGCATCATCGGTGTTGCCCATCTGCGTATGGACGGCGGCGATCGCCAGAAGCGTACGGGCATGGTTCTGCGGATGCCTCTTCTCGTAGTAGCTCGCGGCTTGCGCAAGCGACCGTAGCGCCTCCTCACCGACGTAAATATCGCCGAGGGCAAGCTGCGCGTCCGCGGCGGTCGCGACATCTTCGCCGCTTCTCCTCACGACTCCCTCGAGGACCGGCCTGGCAAGGTCGGGTCGTCCGGCGAGAAGCCATAGCTCGCCGAGTTGCAGTTGAAGGCGAAGGGATTTCATCCCGTCGCGCTGGTCCGCCGCAGCGGCGAGCGACTGACGCGCCCCCTCGAGGTTGCCGCGCTCGACCCGCGCCCGTGCCTGCATGAGGCGTGTGCGCGCCTTCCGTCGTGGATCGTTCGTGATGGCGATGGCGGCGTCGTAATACGCATCGATCTTTTCAGGATTCCCTCGGGCCGCCTCGAGGAGCGCCGAGCTGATGCCTTCGAAGGCGGTCTGCCCGGTGGGGTCCCCAAGAGCAATGTAGAGCGGGCGTGCATCCTCCACGGCCTTGGCCGCAGCTGCGGGGTGACCGTTGTCCACGGCGATTTCAGCTTTCCCGACGAATGCCTTCAAAGCGCTGCGCTTCGCCTGCCGGTTCTGCGACTCGACGTTCATGTAGATCGCGCCGACAGCGACGACGGCCGCTACGATCAGGAAAGCGATCATCCGCCGCCGGGCCATGCGGGCGCGGTGACGCTCGCGTTTTACGCTCTGGTAGCCGGCCCGCCACTTGACGATGGGCTTGGAGAGCACATCGTGGAAGATTTCGTAGCGCGGCTTGTCGGTCGGGGCGTCTACCTGCCGCAGGATGCGGCTGTCGACGGCGAGCGCCTTTAGCGCCTGGGGGACGCCGCGGCAGTCCTCACCGACCATCTCTTCGAGATCGGCCGCTGAGTGCACGATCTTCGTTCCCGACGGCGTGACCAGGTGGTCGAACATGCGCGCGCAGACTTCCTGCAGGTGGGGCGAGAGCGTCTGGACGACGTCCTCCACGTAGCTGTGCACGATCCGGTCGGCCCCCCCGAGGGCGACGAGGGTCTGCAGGCGCAACGTGTGCGACCTCTGACCACGCTCCGCGTTCCACATCGCCTCCAGGATCATCTGCAGAAACGGCGTCTCGATTCGTGACTCGGAAGAGGGACCGGTCCTCACCTCCATCAGCACCTTCTCGACCAGCTCATTCTCGATCTCATAGAGCTTCGCCTCCGGATCGCTCTGCCGGAGCGCCTTGTTGTAGCGCTCGAGCGGTTTGACGATGGCTCGGCGTGCGCCCTCGAGGTCGAGGTGCTCGAGGCGGATGAGGTTTGACATGAGATTCGGGATGTGGGGCTGGAAGCGGTCGAGTTTCGCCGCGCAATCCTCGCGGATCGCCAGGAGGAAGTTCACCGGGGCGTCGTTGCGGTTCGCGAGACGCGCGAATTGGCGGTCGAAAGCCGCGCCGTCCTCGGTCTTCATGGCGTGATGATCGAGGAACTCCTCGAACTGATCGAAAATGATCGTGATGGCGCCTTTCGTCTTCGCCACCGCGGACGCCACACAGACGTCGAAGCCTTGCGATTCATCGACCGGATCGGCGGTTTTCTGCCGCACTGCGTCGGCGACGGCGTGGTTGAGGGCGCGGATCAGCCCCGGCTGCTGCCAGGAGCGGAAGAGCACGACGGTCGTGTTCTTCTGCGAGCGTACGAACGGGGCCACGCCGGCCATGAGCAGGGAGCTTTTCCCGGCGCCGCTCGCGCCATACAGAACGGTGACAGGCGCGGTGAGCAGGTTCGCGGCGATGGTCATCGTGTCTTCTTCGCGTCCGAAGAAATACTCGCTATCCAGAGCCGTGAAGGGATCGAGGCCGCGGTAGGGGCAGTCGGGCAGCACCGCCGCAGGTACCACGGCGTGTTCCGCGAGCGCGGTCATCGGGTGCTTCCGTTTCTCGGCTGCTGGCGCAGCCGTTGGACGAAATCGTCGAGGGGCATGTCGAAGATCCCGACGTTTCTCGACCTCCAGAGCGTCCGCTCGAGCTCCGAGGGCTCGTACTGGATCGCCCAGGCCGGGAGCTGCGAGTCCTTGGGGGAGTACTCGCCGATGTACTCGTCGAAGGGGTCACCGCCGTCGAGTTGAAGTTCATGCGGCGTCTTCAGATCGGCATGTGTCGGTTCGTAGCCGCATGCCGCATTGAGGCTCTCCAGCATTACACGGAGGTTCCAGTCGCGCAGACTGTACCCGAGGAAGAGGAACGCCGAGTTCTTGAACTTCCACATGAAGCGCGATGGGATCGCGACCTTGTCCGCCATGCGCGCCAGGAACCGGACGTAGTCTTCTTCGGTGATGACGAAGCTGTTCCAGGCGCTGCGCGGGCTGACGGTGCCATGCATCTTGTAGATGATGGTCGTGTCGGTCAGCGACAGCGGCAGTTTGGACGGCTTGTGGGGCTCCGGCTCGACCGCTCCCGGTTTCCACCAGAGCACCGAGCCGGCGTACGCCTCACGTTCCGGGTAAGCAACCAGGTGGTATGGACGTTTCTCGGCTTCGAAGGCTTTCTCGAGCAGATTGTCGTAGTTGGTGGTGACGATGAGCAGCGGCTGCGAGCAGTTCGCCAGGAACTGGTGGATGACGCCGGGCGCGTAGTCCTTCGCGAATACCTCGCGCAGCCGGCGGACCAGCAGGCGGCGCCGGGCCTGCACTTCGTAATACGAGGCGATCTTGGCCAGGTCGGAAATCTCCGCCGGGTCGGGGAAGCTGCATTTCTCCGCCAGCCAATTCCCGAGCTCCTTGCCGTTGGGGAGGAAGCCCTTGTCAGCGCCGGTCCATGGAACGGGCCGGCCGGCGTTGTCGCTCGGCCGGCCGCAAAGTGATGCGCCGGCGCCGAGAAAGGGAATGACCTCACCGGACTCCAGAAGATCGCCAATTTCGCCGTAGGGCGGCTCAATGCGAGCGCCCCGAGTCGCCATTTCGCTCATAAGTTTCTCAAGGTAAGGGGTACTTCGTTCGATTTTTCCCTGCCCGGTTTATTACGGAGAGCTCTGTGTCGCCCGGATCCCTACCCACGGAGATGGAATGTCATCGGACGACTGCCCGACTCGCTGTAAACAGGCGCGACCGTGGGCAGCTGCCGGAACAGTGTCAATTTAACACTCCCGCAGTGACATAATTGACGCCCATTCAATTCATGACGGATCGCGGGACGCTCGGAAGCGGCCGTTTTACCATTCAGCGGCGCATCGGGGCCGGAGGGATGGGAGTGGTGTACGAAGCGTACGACCGCGACCGCCGCCAGCCGGTCGCGCTCAAGAAGCTCCTCGGCACCGACGCCACCGCCGTCATCCGCATCAAGCAGGAGTTCCGCGCGCTCGCCGACGTCGTGCATCCGAATCTGGTCCGCCTCTACGAGTTGATCGGCGAGCAGGACGAGTGGTTCTTCACGATGGAGCTGATCGACGGCTCCGACTTTCTCAATTACGTCCGGGGGCGCCGCGCCTCGATCCTCGACGCCGTGTCGCTCGACGGGCAGACCACCGAGAAGTCGACGTTCGTCGGCGAGCACGACCAGCCGTTCGAGCAGGAGCCGGCGCCGATGGCGGAGGCGCGCCCGGAGCAGGCGGTCACCGAGTACGACACGCTGCGCCGCACGCTGCGGCAGCTCGGCGAAGGGGTGGCCGCGCTGCACGACACCGGCAAGCTGCACCGCGACCTCAAGCCGTCGAACGTGCTGATCACGCCGGCGGAGCGGGTGGTGGTGCTCGACTTCGGGCTCGCCACCGACGTCGCCGGCTACGACAGGAAGCTCACCTTCGGCGGCACGCCGGCCTACATGGCGCCGGAGCAGATCGCCGAGCAGCCCGCCACCGAGGCGAGCGACTGCTATGCGATCGGCGTGATGCTGTACGAGGCGCTCACCGGGACGCTGCCCTTCAGCGGCAACTTCTATTCGATGCTGACGCAGAAGCGGACCACCGATCCCCGTCCGCCACTCGAGCTGGTGCGCACGATCCCGGAGGACCTCAGCAGCCTCTGCGTCGACCTGCTGCACCGCGACCCCGCCCACCGCCCCTCCGCCCGCCAGCTCGCCGAGCGGATGCGCAAGGAGCGCGCGGCCGCGAGCGCGGTGACGATCCTGCGCCCGCGCGAGACGCCGTTCATCGGCCGCATCGCGCAGCTCGAGGCGCTCGACCAGGCCTACCGCGCCGCGGAGCAGGAGCCGGTCACGGTGATGCTGCGCGGGCAGTCGGGGATGGGGAAGTCGTCGCTGGTGCGCTACTTCCTGCACGAGGTGCAGCGGCGCGATCCCGGTGCGGTCGTCTTCACGGGCCGCTGCTACGAGCAGGAGTCGGTTCCCTACAAGGCGGTCGACAGCCTGATCGACGACCTGGCGCGCTACCTCCGCCGCGTCTCGCCGCTCGAGGCGAAGGCGCTGCTGCCGACCGACGTCGCCGCGCTGGCGCGCCTCTTCCCGGTGCTGCAGGAGCTGGAGGCGGTGAGCAAGGTGCGCCGCCGTCCCGTCGACATCGTCGACTCGCAGGAGCTGCGCCGCCGCGCGTTCGCCGCGCTGCGCGAGCTGCTCACCCGTATCAGCGACGAGCGGCGGGTGGTGCTCTTCCTCGACGACGTGCAGTGGGGCGATCGCGACAGCGCGGCGCTGCTCGCCGACGTGCTCCGTCCTCCCGACGCGCCGCCGCTGCTGGTCATCGCTGCGCATCGCACCGAGGAGGCGGAGGTGAGTCCGCTGCTGACGGAGCTGGGGAAGATCCTGGAGGCGAACGAGCAGGCGCTCGGCGACCTGCGCCACGTCTCGCTCGAAGAGCTCACCGCCGGCGAGGCGCACGACCTCGCGCGGGCGCTGCTGCACGCGACCGGAAAGAGCGGGCGGGTGGAGGCGATCGCGCGCGAGGCCGGCGGCAGCCCCTTCTTCCTGGTGGAGCTGTCGCGCTACTCCGAGGCCGGCGGCATGGAGGCGGAGGAGTACGGCGGCGGCGCGGAGATGGCGCTCGACAACGTCATCCGCTCCCGCATCGACCAGTTGCCGGAAGGCGGCCGCGAGCTGCTGGAGGTGGTGGCGGTGGCGGGGCGGCCGATCGTCGCCACCGCGGCCAACGTCGCGGCGGGGCTCTACCGCGAGGACGTGGCCATGCTGGCGCGGCTGCGTGCCGATCACCTGCTGCGGACGCGCGTCCGCGCCGGGCGCGACGAGGTGGACACGTATCACGACCGCATCCGCGAGGCGATCCTCGGCGGGATGGTGCCGCAGCGGCGGCGCGACCATCACTTCACCATCGCCGCCACGCTCGAGTCGGAAGGACTGCGCGACGCCGAGGTGCTGGCGGTGCATTACCGCGGCGCGGGGGACGACGAGCGGGCGGCGGCATACGCGGTGGAGGCGGGCGACCGCGCCACGGCGGCGCTGGCGTTCGACAACGCCGCCGACTTTTACGAGATGGCGCTGGCGCTGCACGCCGAGGCGACGCACGCGCTCCTCACGAAGCTCGCCGACGCGCTGGCGTACGCCGGCCGCGGGCCCGACGCCGCGCGTTACTACCTGCGGGCGGCGGAGCTGACGCAGGGGGCGGCGGCGCTGGAGCTGCGGCGGAAGGCGATGGAGTGCCTCCTGCGCGCCGGCCACGTCGACGGCGGCCTGCGTCTCATCCGCGACGTGCTCCACGCCGTGGGCCTCGGCCTGCCGGCGACGCCGAAGCATGCCGTCGCCGGAATCATCCTCGGCAAACTGCGCCTCCTCGCGCGCGGCCTCAAGGCGACCGAGCGGGCGGTGGCCGCGGTGCCGCAGCAGGCGCTCACCCGCATCGACGTCTGCTGGGGCGTCGTCACCGGCCTGGCGCGCATCGACAACATCCGCTCCGCCTACTTCCAGCCGATCCATCTGCGCCTGGCGCTCGACGCGGGGGAGCCGTACCGCATCGCCCGCGCGCTCGCGGCGGAGGCCTGCTTCTCCGCCACCGCCGGCGAGAAGGCGAAGACGCGCACGGAGCGGCTGGTGTCGCGCGTGGAGCGGAGCGCCCGCTCGATCGCGCAGCCGCATGCGATCGGCATGGCCACGCTCGCGCGCGCCATGGAGAGCTACTACCTCGGCCAGTTCCGCGATGCGGTGCACAACGCCGACGAGGCGGAGAAGATCTTCCGCGAGCGCTGCGCCGGCGTGTCGTGGGAGATCAGCACGAGCGTCAACTACTCCCTCTGCTCGCTCATGTACCTCGGCGATCTCGCGCAGCTCGCGCAGCGCATCCCGCAGCGCCTCCGCGAGGCCGAGGTGCACGGCGATCTGTACGCCGGGATCGACCCCGTCTGCCGTCCCGGCTTGATGTGGCTCGCCGCCGACGATCCCGACGCCGCGCATCGCGCCGTGCGGCAGGTCATGGACCGCTGGTCGCTGCAGGGCTTCCACTTCCAGCACTACCTGGAGATGTTCGCGGAGAACCAGATCGACCTCTATCGCGGCAACTGGGCCTCCGCCTGGCGCCGCGCCGACGAGCGCTGGCCGAAGATGAAGTCGGCGCTCCTGCTGCGCATCCCGTTCGTGAAGCTCGAGGGGTTGCACCTCATGGGGCGCAGCGCGCTCGCCGCCGCGATCGGCGGGGGAGACGAGGCGCTGGTCGAGCAGGCCGAGCGAAACGCGATCGAGATCGAGAAGGCGAAGGTGGGGTGGGCGCTGCCGTTCGCGATGGCGCTTCGCGCCGCCGTCCATTCGATCCGCGGCAACAGGGAAGAGGCGCTGGACATCCTCGGGCAGGCGGCGCGCGGCTTCGAGAAGCACGAGATGCTCCTCTACTCGAAGGCGGCGGAGCATCGGCGCGGCACGCTCACCGGCAGCGCCGGCGGACGGGCCATCGCCGCGCACGCCGACGCCTGGCTGCGCGCCCGCGGCGTCAAGAATGTGCCGCGGTTCGTCGATGTTCTGATGCCCGGATTCCCATGAGACCAGCCACCGCCATCCTTCTTCTGCTGTTCGTTGCCTTCGCCGCCGTTGCTGCCGAGGACCAGGCCATCTGCGCCGTCTGCGGCCCGCGCGAGGGAGCCGGCTTCGAGCCGGTGAAGGCGCACGCCACGCACAAGGGCAAGAGCTACGCGTTCTGCAGCCTCAAGTGCAAGGTCGAGTTCCTCAAGAACCCCGACGAGTTCCTCGTCACCGACGAGGGGAAGCCGGCGCCGGCGTTCACGCTGCAGACGTTCGACGGCAAGAACGTGTCGCTGGACGACTTCAAGGGGCAGGTCGTACTGCTCGACTTCTGGGGGACGTTCTGCATCCCCTGCGTCAACGCGCTGCCGGAGCTGCAGGCGCTGCATGCGAAGCACGCGGCGCGCGGCTTCGCGGTCCTCGGCGTGACCGTCGACGACCGCGCGGCGATGGTGAAGAAGGCGACCTCGCGCGCGAAGGTGACGTACCCGATCGTGCAGGCGACGCCGAAGGTCTGGAGCGCCTACAAGGTCAACGCGCTGCCGTCGCTGGTGCTGGTCGGGCGCGACGGGAAGATCGTGAAGCGCTTCGGCGGCGAGGCCGATCGCAAGGCGATGCTCGCCACGATCGAGCAGGCGATCGCGCGGTGATCCTGCTGGCGCTGCTGGCGGTGCTGCATTCCCCCGAGGAGTGTCTCGGGAAGGGCTTCACGGTCGAGCATCAGGGGAAGACGTACGAGCTCCGCTACGCCGACTGCCGCGACGAGTTCCTGACCGACCCGGAACGCTACGCGCAGCTCTACGACGCGCTGCTGGAGATGCAGGCCGCGGGGCAGAAGGTCGAGCCGCCGCGCGCGTCGCTCGTCCCGAGCTGACCCGGCTGACCCGGCGAGGGCATCGCGGTTCGGGGAACCGCGTCGGAAACGCACAAATGGGAGCTGTCGCACCGCTTCGTCGAAGGGGTGATCGACCGCGCCACGCACCGCACCGTGCTGATGCACCGCTTCACGCGCGGCCTCAAGGCCGGTGTCGAGTGGAACGCCGCCGCGGACGAGGTGGGGTTGGTCGCGAACTGGCGCGCGCTCGCGGAGACGGAGCGGCGGCCGGCCTTGATCTTCGGCACGAGCTCCGACCGCATCGGCACCCCGTCCGGACAGTCGTATTACGCGACGGTGAGCAAGAGCTTCGCGCGCGTCGCGCCCTACGCCGGCGTGAGCTGGAGCGGCTACGAGGAGCGGCTGCTCTACCCCTTCGGGCTGAACGTTGCGCTGGGGAAGGGCTGGTCGGCGATGGTGATCAACGACGGCGTACACACGCACCTTTCGGCCACGTACGGACGCCGGAACCTGTCGCTGACGCTACTGGCGGTGGAGCGGAAGAACCTCGGCGTGACGGTGGGGATGACGTTTTAGGGGGACGCGGAGTTCCTCGGTTCCTCGGAGTTCCTCGGCGTTCCTCGGGGCAGTCATCGCTCCGAACCTGGAACCCGCAAAACCCCGAGGAACCCCGAGGAACCCGAGGAACCCGAGGAACCCCGCGGGGGCGCAACGCTCGACTCAGGCGAGGTCTTTGAGCGCCTTCTCCATCCGGCGGACGCCCTCGGCTGCCTCGTCCATCGACAGGTTGAGCGGCGGACGGAAACGCGCCGACCGGTGGCCGGACGACAGCACCATCACGTCGTAGCCCATGAACGCCTTGAGCGCCGCGTCGCGGACGTCGCCGCTCGGCAGGTCGAACGCCGCCATCAGGCCCTTGCCGCGCACGTTCGAGACGAGGTGCGGGAACTCGTTCTGGAAGCGCTCCAGCTCCCCGAGGAACCAGGCGCCGACGCGGGCGGTGTTCTCGACCAGGTTCTCCTCGTCGATGATCTCGAAGTAGCGCTGCGCGCGGACCATGTCCACCAGGTTCCCCCCCCACGTCGAGTTGATGCGGGAGGAGACGGTGAAGACGTTCTCGGTCAGCTCCATGATCCGGTCGTTCGAGACGAAGCCGCAGACCTGCGTCTTCTTGCCGAAGCAGAACATGTCCGGCTCGACGCCGAAGTGCTGGAACGACCACATCTTCCCGGTGATGCCGACGCCGGCCTGCACCTCGTCGAAGATGAGCAGCATCTCGTTCTCGTCGCAGAGCTGGCGGACGGCGCGGATGAACTCGGGGCGGAAGTGGTTGTCGCCCCCCTCACCCTGGATCGGCTCCATGATGAACGCGGCGATGTCGTCCTTGCGCTCGGCGAGGAACTGCTTCGCCTGCGCGAGCGCCGTCTGCTCGCGCTGCTCGGCGTCGGCGAGGTTCTCCGGCGTGAGCGGGAAGGAGAGTTTCGGGTTGTCGATGCGCGGCCAGTCGAACTTCGGAAAGTACTGCGTCTTGCGGGGGTCGGCGGTGTTCGTCAGCGACAGCGTGTAGCCGCTGCGGCCGTGGAAGCACTCGCGCAGATGCATGATCTGCGTTCCCTTCTCTTCCTTGTAGCCCTTCGCGAAGTTCTTGCGGATCTTCCAGTCGAAGGCCGCCTTGACGGCGTTCTCGATGCCCATCGCGCCGCCTTCGATGAAGAACATGTGCTTGTGCAGCGACGGCGGCACGGCCAGGCGGGCGAACGTCTCGACGAACTCGGCCATGTAGGTCGTGTAGATGTCGGAGTTCGCCGGCTTGTTCATGCCGACGTCCGCGAGGCGCTCGCGGAACTCGGGCGTGTCCATCTTCGGGTGGTTGTACCCGATGGGGATGGAGGCGAAGTTGGTGAAGAAGTCGAGGACGTTGCGCCCGCGGCGGGCGTCGAACACCCACGAGCCTTTCGACTTCTTGAGATCCATGACGATGTCGTACCCGTCGGCGAGCATGTGCCGCGAGAGGACGTTGTGCACCTCGGCCGGCTGAACGTGGATCCGGCGATCGGTGATGGCAGTGAGGGACATGCGGAAAACTCCTGTCGAGCTGAGGTTGACAGCCGTCCGAGCGACGTTGTCTGATTGCGGTCCGCTGCATCTTATCTCAACCACTCACATGGCCTCAAAGGAGTCCTCTCCATGAAAGAAATCGTGATCGTCGGCGGCGCACGCACGCCGATCGGCTCGTTTATGGGCACTCTCTCCTCGCTGCCCGCCCCCCGCCTCGGCGCCATCGCGATCAAGTGCGCGCTGGAGAACTCCGGCGTCCAGGCCGAGCAGATCCAGCAGGTGCTGATGGGGAACGTCCTCCAGGCCGGCATCGGCCAGGCTCCCGCCCGCCAGGCCGGGATCTTCGCCGGCATCCCCGTCGGCGCCGGCGCGGTGACGATCAACAAGGTCTGCGGCTCCGGCATGAAGGCCGTGATGTACGCCGCGAACGACATCCGCTGCGGCGAGTACGACCTCGCCGTCGCCGGCGGCATGGAGTCGATGTCCAACGCGCCGTACGCGCTGCCGCAGGCCCGCGGCGGCTACCGCATGGGCAACGGCAAGATGATCGACCTCATGGTGCACGACGGCCTGTGGGACCCGTACGGCGATAAGCACATGGGCAACTGCGCCGAGGCGTGCGTGCAGAAGTACACGTTCAGCCGCGAGGAGCAGGACGACTACTCGCACGAGTCCTATCGCCGCGCGCAGGACGCCATCAAGACCGGCAAGTTCCGCAAGGAGATCGCCGTCGTCGAGATCGAGGGCAAGAAGGGCAAGTCGGTCGTCGTCGACGACGAGGAGCCGTTCACCGCGCCGCTCGACAAGATGCGCACGCTGAAGCCGGCCTTCCAGAAGGAGGGCGGCACCGTCACGGCCGCGAACGCGTCGAAGATCAACGACGGCGCCGCGGCGATGGTCGTCACCTCGGCCGAATACGCCGAGAAGAACGGCCTCAAGCCGATCGCCCGCATCGTCGCGCAGATCACGGCGGCGCAGGAGCCGGAGTGGTTCACCACCGCGCCGGCCAAGGCGATCGACCTCGTGCTCAACCGCGCCAAGATGAAAGCCGACGACATCGATCTCTTCGAGATCAACGAGGCCTTCGCGGCGGTGGCGCTCGCGGCGATGAAGGACGTCAACATCCCGCACGAGAAG
Source organism: Thermoanaerobaculia bacterium (assembly GCA_036399015.1). GTDB lineage: Bacteria > Acidobacteriota > Thermoanaerobaculia > Gp7-AA8 > Gp7-AA8 > QHVT01. Next base: position 159,250 of record DASWNW010000062.1, read on the forward strand.
CTGAACGTGAACGGCGGCGCGGTGTCCCTCGGCCATCCGATCGGCGCCAGCGGCGCGCGCATCCTCATCACGCTCATCCACGCTCTGCAGGACCGCGGCCTCAAGCGCGGCCTGGCCGCCATCTGCATCGGCGGCGGCGAGGCGGGGGCGATGATCGTCGAGACGCTTTAAGCGAGTAGCTCGGCCAGTCCCGCCATATCGCGCACCTCGTGAGTGGGTGTTCCGCCCGGCAGCGGCCGTTCGCCGTGGCGGTTCACCCACGCGGTGTCGACGCCGAATGCGTTCACCGGCACGACGTCGTGGAAGTTGCTCTGCGCGGCGTGCAGCCAGCGCGCGTTGCCGATCATTTCCTTCGCTCTGTCAAAGTGCGCGCGGCCCGGCTTGTACGAGCGCACCTGCTGGGCCGTCACGATCAGGTCGAAGTCGACGGTGAAGTGACGGCGGGTCTTCTCCAGCAGGTCGTCGTCGACGTTGGAGAGGATGCCGAGGCGGTAGCCGGCGTGCTTCAGCCGCTCGAGCGCGGGGTTCGTGTCGGCGAACGGTTTCCAGTCTGGGAGTGAATCGGGCAGGAACGTACCGTCCGTGCTCCAGCCGAGTTTCCGGCCGACCTCGCGCGCGGTTTTCGCCAGCACGTTCCGGTAAAAGTCGTACGCCGACTCGACCTGCGGCTCCACCTCCGCGTACGCGGTCAGGATCGCGTCGCGGTCGAGGCCCGGCTCCTGTCGACGAAAGGCGCCGGCGATGCCGGACTCCCAGTCGATGAGCGTCCCGTAGCAGTCGAAGGTGACGACGTCGTAGCGGCGGTCCATCCGTGAGCGATATCACAAAATCACGAAAAAGCTGGTGTTACACGTCTCCGGGAGTAAGCTAGTCCAACCGGTCCATGCACGACGCAGCACGTAATTTGAGGACGGCGGAGCGTTTTCTGCTCGCGCCGCCGCTCGCCGCCAGATTCGGCGACGCCGCGGTCGCGGTGTGCGACATCTCCGCGAAAGGGGCGCGCTTCCGCCATGACACGCCGTTCGAGCATGGCGCGAAGTCGATCCTGAAGATCGCCGTCGAGGGGCGCCCGTCGCCGGTGACGCTCGAGGCGGTGATCGTCTGGTCGCAGCCCGACGCGTCGACGCCCGGCAGGTACTACTCCGGTTGCCGCACCTACGGCCCGGCGGAAGTGATCCAGTCGCTGCTCACACAGCTCCAGACGTCGCAGCGCACCAGCCGGATCGAGGAGCTCCGCTCGACCGACCGCTTCTACATCTCGCCCGCGCTCGACGGCGCGTTCGACGCACGCCCCGCGCGCATCGAAGACCTCTCCACCCGCGGCGCGCGCATCGAGTCGCCGCACGAGCTGACCCGCGGCGCGACCGCGCTGCTCCGCTTCGCGGTGCCGAAGACGGAGATTGAAGTGGCGGTTACCGGCCAGGTGGCCTGGGCGGCGGTGAAATCGATCACCGGCAGCGTCACCCGCAGCTACCGCGCGGGCCTCTTCATCAACGAGAAGCCGGAGCTGCTCCGCCTTGCCATCGGCGTCCTGTGCGAGCAGAACCGCGCCTCGCTCGACACGCAGTCGCTGCGCCTCAAGCTGAAAGTGCTCCGCGCCCGCGCGCGCCAGATGGCACCGTCGTACGGGGAGGTCGAAGCCTCCGGCATCCCCGCCGAGCAATACCTCCTCATCCAGGGAGTCCGCGAAGAGCTCCGCCTCAACCCGGAAGAGGCGATGCACTGGTACCGCCGCGCGCGCCTCGTCATCAACGACCCCAACACCCGCGTCGTCGCCCCCCCGATCGCCAACCACCCCGACGCCCTCGCGGTCTGGGAGTACCTCGACCGGTCGGTAGACCCCAGCATCGTCGGCCGCGCCTTCGAGCTGCCGCCGCGTTAGGCGGCGATCACAAACCGTGCTTCCGGAATTCAGAGTCGCGATCTTCGCGAATCAGATCCGTTGGATCAGATCGTAGGTTTTTCGGGCGGGGGCCGAAGTCGATTCCGCGGAACGGGAAGCGCGTGCCCGTGTAGCGGGACTCCGTCTTCTCCCGCACGATCATGACGCTCTCCCCCGCCTGCACCTCGGCGATGATCTCTTCGAGGTGCTCGCGCAGTTCGTCGACTGTCACCTCTTTGCTCATGGCTCTAGGTTCCCTCGGTCATCGCTGGCTGTCAACGCGAACGAGGCGGTGCACTGACGCGCTAAGCCGCGACGCCAATCACTTCGAAGCGCAGCGCTGCGGCGGCTTTGGCGAGCTGTTTGTCGTGTGTGGCGAAAAGAATGGGGCGCTCGTCCTCCGGCTGTGCGCGCCGGTAGGCGAGGGCGGTGGCGAGGTGGATCGCGTCCAGGGTGGCCACGTAGGTGGGGAACGGTTCGGCCGCGCGCGCGAGGATCGTAGATTCGGCCGGGCGCAGGTGCAGGTTCCGCAGCAGCGCGGTCAATTCGGCCTTCTTCAACTCGGCTCGGGCCTCGTCGAGAGTGCCTTCACGCCACAGCCGCTCGATCGCGCGATAGCACTCGACGCGCAGCAGGTCGCTCGACACGCCGAAGTCGAGGGTGCGTCATTCCTCGAGAGGATTCGGCTGCGCGAGCACGATCCGCAGCACGACGGAGGCGTCGAGGTACGCGGAAGTCACCGGCCGAGTTTCCGGAGCTCGGAATCGCGGTCTTCCCGGATCATCTTGACCACGTCCACCTGGATCGGCGGATCGAGCGGCGTAATCACGAGATCGCGGAACGGGAAGCGCTTCCCCTTGTACGCGGACTCCGTCTTCTCCCGCACAATGGTCACGCTCTCGCCGGCCTGCACCTCAGCGATGATCTCTTCGAGGTGCTCGCGCAGTTCTTCGACTGTCACCTCTTTACTCATGGCTCTAGGTTCCCTCGGTCATCGCTGGCTGTCAACGCTTCCACATTCCGTAGCATCCCCGCGAGTTTGGTGCGTTTGATGGGGCTTTTGCGGAACAGCGCGGAGAACTCGGTTTGCGTGAAGCGGAGGAGGTCGGTGATCGGCGTTGCGCGGTATTCGTCGCGGGAGGTGAAGGCGGGGTGGGGGGTGGGGGGGCGGCGGTTCCAGGGGCAGACTTCCTGGCAGATGTCGCAGCCGAAGGCGTTGCCTTCGAGGTGGGCGGCGACGTGGGGGTCGAGCGGGCCGCGGTGCTCGATGGTCGCGTAGCTGATGCAGTGAGCGGAGTCGAGTGTGCGGTCGGGGAGGATCGCGTTCGTCGGGCAGGCGTCGAGGCAGCGGGTGCAGGTGCCGCAGCGGTCGGTCACCAGCGTCGAGACGATGTCGTTTTCCAGCGCGGTGACGAGCGTGCCGATGAAGAACCAGGAGCCGTCCTGCTCGTGAATGAGCATGCCGTTCTTGCCGATCCAGCCGAGGCCCGACTGCGCTGCGTAGGCGCGGTCGGAGAGGGGGCCGGTGTCGACGTAGCGCCAGCTCTTCACGCCCGGCAGCGCCTCCTCGATCTTCATGAGGATGCGCTCGACGACGTCGTGGTAGTCGTCGCCGAGGGCGTAGCGGGCGATGTGGTGGCTCAGCGCGTCCGGCGGCGCGCCGGGGCGTTCGGAGGAGTAGGGGACGAGAATCGAGACGACCGATTGCGCCCAGGGGTAGCGTTCGCGCGGCGCCGTGCGGACGGCGGCGTTCTTCGCGAGGTACTCCATCGAGGCGTGACGTCCCTCTGCGATCCAGTTCGCGAAGAGCGGCGCGTGCGCGTCGTCGATGCCGCTCGCGCCGAGGTGCACGACTCCCTCCGCGCGTGCAACGCGCTCAATCGCGGGCCAGACCTCGGAGAGTTTCGTCGGCATCGGATGTCCGCCGCAGCGTGAACGTCGCAATCTCCGGCTTGCAGAGGATGCGCAGCGGCGGGATGGCGCCGAGTCCGCGGCTGACGTACATCAACACGCTTCCCACCCGGTGAAATCCGCTGGCGTAGCGCGCCTCGTGCTTCGACGGCACCACCACCGAGCCGAAGAAGGGGAAGCGGATCTGCCCGCCATGCGTGTGGCCGCAGAGCAGCAGGTCGATCTTCCGGTCGTCGAGCATGTCGATGACGTCGGGATGGTGGCTGAGGCCGATGCAGGGGACGTTCGGATCGACGCGTCCGAACGCGGCGTTCACGTCCGGCCGCCCGCGGTAGATCTCGTCGACTCCAGCCAGCGAGATCACGCCGTCGCCGCGGCGGATGGCCACGGAGCGGTTCATGATGAACCGCACGCCGCGCGCGGTCAGCGCCGCCACGACGCCGTCCCCGTTCGCCCAGTAGTCGTGGTTGCCGAGGACGCCGTAGACGCCGTCGCGCGCGCGAAGATCGGACATCAGTACGTCCGCCATCAGCGGGATGTGCCGCTCCCAGTGCACGAAGTCGCCGCCAAAGAGGATGAGGTCGGGGTCGAAGCGCATGGTCTGCGCGACGATCTCCTTGTAGTACGCGCGCCGCACGAACGCGGCCACGTGCGTGTCGGTGAGGAAGGCGATGCGGTAGCCGTCGAACGACGGCGGCAGGTTGTCGATGAAGACCTCGTGCCGCGTCACTTCCAGGTCGTAGAGGTCGTTGTGCGCGCCGAGCGCGCGGAGGAAGGCGAGAGGCACGTGCGCCTTGCGCAGCGCGAACACCTCGGAGGGAAGCGTGCGCGTGCCGGCGACGACCTTCTCCCCCTGCGCCAGGATGCGCGCGCGGTCGAGGATCCAGTACGCGCCGATCCCGGCCGCGATGAACAGCCAGGCGGAGCCGATCTTGGCGAGGGTGAGCGACCAGAGGATCCGTTCGAACGGCTCGGGCGTGATGCGCTCCACGAGCCGGTGGTCGGCGACGATCTGCACCCACCGATGCAGCGGCCAGAAGAGAAACGTGAGCACGAGCACGAACGGCGGCACCGCGAAGAGGAGCCAGTGGTACGGCGGCTTCTCCTCCTTGTGGCTGCCGAAGACGATCCGGTTCGCGACGAAGAAGAAGACGCGCGCGTCGCCGACGAGAGCCAGGAAGAGAAGCGAGAAGAAGAGGGGCTGCAGCATCACAGCCGGTCCAGGATCGGGCGGATCTGCTCCTCGGGGATGCGGATGGTGCCGAGGGTCTGCGTCTTCTTCACCGTGCCGTGATCGTCGGAGCCGCCGGTGGCGAACTTGCCGCGGAAGCGCACCAGGTTCTTGTAGCGCTGGCGGTTGCCCTTGTCGACGTCGGGATGCACCGCCTCGACGGCGTCGACGCCGCGGTCGAGCAGTTGCGGCACGAGCGTCTCGTGGTTCGGGTAGAGCGTGGGGTGGGCGACCGAGGTGACGCCGCCCGCGGAGTGGATCAGCTCCACCGCCTCCTCGATGCGGAAGCGCTCCTTCTCGATGAAGGCCGGCTTGCCCGTGCCGAGGAGCTGGTCGAAGGCGGCGGAGACGGAGGGGACGTAGCCCGCCTCGACCAGCGCGCGCGCGACGTGCGGGCGTCCCATCGCGCCGCCGGCCGCGAGCTCGTCGACCCGTTCGGGCTCGATCGTGTAGCCGAGGGTGCGGAGACGCTCGACGATGGCGTAGCCGCGGTGGTGGCGGGTCTCGCGGAAGCGGCGCAGCCGCGCGTCGATCCGCTCGTCGTGCGCGTCGAACGCGTAGGCGAGGACGTGGATGTCGATGCCGTTCCATTCGCACGACAGCTCGATGCCGGGGACGAGCGTCACGCCGACCGAGTCCGCGTGCTGCTTGATCTCAAAGTAGGCGGCGAGGTTGTCGTGATCGCTGATCGAAAGGATCTCGATGCCGTGCGCGCGCGCCACGTCGACCACTTCGCGCGGCGAGCGGGTGCCGTCGGAGTGGTACGTGTGCGTGTGCAGGTCGGCGAAGCGCATGATTGGTTGCCGGTTACCCGTTGCCGGTTGCCAGGGTCACGTTGCCGGTGACCGGTTGCCGGTTGCCAGCGTCGCTCTGGAGAACGGGCAACGGGCAACGGGCAACTGGCAACTGGAAACGCTACACGGTGGGCTGCTCCGGCACCGCGAGCTGGTCCACGACGTCCTGGCAGCGGTTGCAGAGATCGCCGTCGGTGGCCACTTCCTCGCGGTACGTCCAGCAGCGGCCGCACTTTTTGCCGCGCGCGGCGGACCAGGAGATGCCGATGCGGCCGGCGCCTTCGAGCTCGACCCAGTCGGCGACCGACTCGTCGGCCGGCTGCACGTCGACGTGCGAGACGATGAAGAGCTTCGCCAGGTCGACACCATAGTCTTCGACGCTGCCGTGGAGCGTGATGTCGGCTTCGAGCGACTGGCCGATCTGCTTCGCGGCGCGGGCGCGTTCGAGGACGGAGAGGACGCCGTCGCGCAGCTTCAGCACGCGCGACCACTTCGCCGCCTCGTCCGCGCTCAGCGGCGCATCGAGTTGCGGGATGTCGGCGAGATGCACCGACACTTCCTTCTCCCCCGGCATCGCCTCGTAGATCTCGTCGGCGGTGAAGCTGAGGATCGGCGCGATGACGGTCGTGAGCGCGCGCAGCACCTGGTACATGGCCGTCTGGCCGCTGCGGCGGTCGGCCGAGGCGGGGGCGTCGCAGTACATCGTGTCCTTCGACGCGTCGAGGTAGATCGACGAGAGGTCGGTCGTGCAGAGCTCCAGCACGCGGTGATAGACGACGTGGAACTCGTACTCCTCGTACGCCTGCCGGCAGCGGGCGACGGTGCGGGCGGCGCGGTCGACGATCCAGCGGTCGAGCGGCAGGAGCTGCTCGTCCGCGACGGCATCGGTGGCGGGATTGAAGTCGCTCAGGTTCGCCAGCAGGTAGCGCGCGGTGTTGCGGATCTTGCGGTAGCCGTCGCTGGCGCGCGCGAGGATCTGCGGGCCGAACGGGATGTCGTCGGTGTAGTCGCTGACCGAGACCCAGAGGCGGAGGATGTCGGCGCCGCTCTGCTTGATGACGTCCTGGGGCGAGAGCGCGTTGCCGGCTGACTTCGACATCTTGTCGCCGGCCTCGTTGAGGATGAAGCCGCAGGTCACGACCTCGCGGTAGGGCGCGCCTCCTTCAATGCCGGCGCCGACGAGCAGCGAGGAGTGGAACCAGCCGCGGTGCTGGTCGTGTCCCTCGAGGTACACCTCGGTCGGCCAGTCGAGCTCCTCCCGCCGCTTCAGCACGGCCAGGTGCGAGCAGCCGGAGTCGAACCAGACGTCGAGGATGTCGGTCTCCTTCCGGTACTCGGTGCCGCCGCATTTCGCGCACGGCTGGTCGTGGAAGTCGGTCACCGGCCGCTCGTACCAGGCGTCGGCTCCCTCCTCGCGGAAGTAGCGGGTAACGTTCGCGAACAGCTCCGGCGTGGAGACGGTCTCGCTGCAGCCTTCGCAATAGAGAACGGTGATCGGCACGCCCCAGAGGCGCTGGCGCGAGATCACCCAGTCGGGGCGGTTCTCGATCATGCCGTAGATGCGGTCGCGGCCCCACGACGGGGTCCACTTCACCTTGTCGATCTCCGCGAGCGCCTTCTGCCGCAGCCCGTTCGCCTCCATGGAGATGAACCACTGCTCGGTGCCGCGGAAGATGACGGGATTCTTGCAGCGCCAGCAGTGCGGATAGGAGTGGGTGATGGTCTCCCCGTGCACGAGCGCGCCGGTCTCGCGGAGGTGCTCCACGATCTGCGGGTTCGCCTTGAAGACGTGCATGCCGGCCCACATCGGCACGTCCTGCGTCAGCTCGCCGCGGTGGTTCACGGGGGTGTAGATCTCGAGGCCGTAGCGGCGGCCGGTGGCGAAGTCGTCGGCGCCGTGGCCGGGGGCGGTGTGCACGAGGCCCGTGCCGGCATCGAGAGTGACGTAGTCGCCGAGGACGAACTTGCCGGTGCGAACGAGGAAGGGATGCGCGTAGTCGAGATGCTCGAGCGTCGCCCCCTTGAAGATCTTGCCCACCTTGTAGTCGGTCCAGCCGAACTTCTGCGTGACCGTGGCCACCAACTCGGTGGCGAGGAGGTAGTTCGCGCCGTCGTGCTCGACGACGGAGTACTCGAAGTCGGGCTTCACGGCGATGGCGAGGTTCGCCGGCAGCGTCCAGGGGGTGGTGGTCCAGATGATGGCGTAGAGCGGCTTCTCGATCGGGAGGTCGAGGCTGGTGACGGCGTCCTCGCTCATGCGGAAGCGGACGTACACGGAGGGCGAGGTGTGCTCGCGATACTCGACCTCCGCCTCGGCGAGCGCGGACTGGTCGTAGGTGCACCAGTGCACCGGCTTCAGGCCCTTGTAGACGCCGCCGGTCTGAAAGAAGCGGCCGAGCGCGCCGGCGATCTCCGCCTCGAAGTCGAAGGACATCGTGGTGTAGGGATGGTCCCAGTCGCCGAAGACGCCGAGGCGGACGAAGTCCTCCCGCTGCACGTCGATGTACTTGGCCGCGAACTGGCGGCAGGCGCGGCGGATCTCGGCGGAGGACATCTCGGCGCGCTTCGAGCCGAGCTCCTTCCCGACGGCGTGCTCGATGGGGAGGCCGTGGCAATCCCAGCCCGGGATATAGGGGGAGTCGAACCCGAGCATCGTCCGCGACTTCACGACGATGTCCTTGAGCGTCTTGTTCAGGGCGTGGCCGATGTGAATCCTGCCGTTTGCGTACGGCGGTCCGTCGTGGAGCACGAACTTCGGGCGGCCGGCGGACTTGGCGCGGATGAGCTGGTACAGGTTCATCCCCCGCCATTTCTCGAGCCGGACCGGCTCGTTCTGCGGCAGGTTCGCCTTCATCGCGAACGTGGTTTGCGGCAGGTTCAGGGTTTTCTTGTAGTCGCTGCTTTCGGCCATGGGAGGGGCAACCTAGCAGTGCGGCACGCGCATTTCAATGGCGGCCCCGTTTTGGCGCCGTCTGTCCGCCATGCGCAAATCGCGTTTGCGCACGCGCAACGAACGGTTGCGCACGGGCAGAGCGCGTTTGCGCGCGGACAAACAGGAGCTGCGCGCGCGCAAACCACGCGTGCGAGCGGGCAACGGGGGATTGCGCGCGGGCAAGACTGGTTTGCGCGCGAACAGGAGGGCTTTGCGCACGCGCAACGGATGTTTGTGCGCGGACAGCGGGGGTTTGCACTCCGCGGCCGGCGCTGCCGCAACGTGGCGAAAGGGTGCGCTACATGCCGCCGGCGGTGAGCCCGCGCGGAACGCTCACGCGCAGCTTCTGCCCGTTGCGGAGCGGAGCGTCCTTCCCGAGGTCGTTCAGCTCGCGCAGCTCCGCCACGGTGATACCCGCCTTCTTCGCGATCGAGTAGAGGGTGTCCCCCTTCTTGACCGCGTAGAACAGCTCCTCGTCCTCGCTGTGCGCGAGGAGGGCCGGCAGCTCGCGGGCGCGGACCGGCAGGTAGATCGACTCGCCGGGGCGGACGCGCTCGTTCTCGTCGAGGTTGTTCATCGCCAGGAGCGTCTCTTCCTTCGTGCCGAGGGTGCGGGCGAGGCGCTGCAGGGAATCGCCTTCGCGCAGGCGGAAGGTGCAGAACTTCACGTAGGCGTCTTCGTCGCGCAGCGTGTCGGCGCGGGCGAGCAGCGTCTCGGCGGCCTTCGCCGGCACGCGGACGGCGTTGCGTCCCGGCGGGACGACGCCGCGGCGCAGCGCGGGATTCAGCTCCTGCAGCAGCGCCTCCTCGACCCCGATCGCCTCGGCGATGTAGGCGAGGGAGACCGGGCCGCGCACGTCGACGCGCTTCTCGTCGTGCTCGAGGACCTTGCCGAGGGTGAAGCCGTAGGTGGCGGGATCGGAGGCGATGAGGAGCGTGGCGTAGAAGGTGGGGACGTAGCCGCGCGTCTCCTTCGGCAGGAGGCCGGCGTCGAGGAGCTCCCAGAACGTCGTCGCGCCCGCCTCGTTCAGCGTGCGCCGCACGCGGCCGGGGCCGCAGTTGTACGCCGCCAGGGCCAGCGACCAGTCGCCGAACATCCGGTGCAGGTCCTTGAGGTACTTCGCGGCGGCGCGGGTCGAGAGCTGCGGGTCGGCGCGCTCGTCGATCCACCAGTCGACCCGCAGGCCGTACTCGCGCGCCGTGGCCGGCATGAACTGCCAGATGCCGTACGCGCCGGCGCGGGAGGTGAGCGTCGGCATGTAGGCGCTCTCGATGACCGGAAGGTAGGCGAGCCCCTTCGGGAGCCGCTCGTCGGCCAGCGCCTTGTCGATCAGCTTGCGGTAACGCCCGGAGCGGATCAGCGACGCCTGGATGCTCTCCTTCATATCGACGCTGAAGAGGCGGACGGCGGAGTTGATGGTGCGGTGCTCCGGGATGGGGATCGACGCGGCCGCCTCGAGGTCGACGACGGGGGTGCCGGGTGCGGCCTTGTCGCCGCGGGTGAGGATCTGGGCGTACGCCTCTTCGAGTTCTTTCCGGAAGGCCTCAGCGTCGACGCTCGCGGAGACACGGGGGGCGGCGGCGGGGAGAGGGGGGACTGCCCGAGGCGCCGGTGCCGAGCTCGCACAAGCCACCGAGTACAACGCCGCTACCAGCAACAAACCGTTGCGCATCGCGCTCCCCCCTCGCATCCAGGCCCGCGTTCAGGCCAGATCGATTTTCAGGTTGACCGAAAGGGATTGGACGTCGGAGGTATCACCCAGCTCGAGCTGCTGGTCGCGGGTATCGATGACCCCCTGGTCGCCATCCTCGAACGATAGTGTAACCCGAACGGATTTGGTGCGCGGGAGGACGTCGGAGGGGAGCTGCAGGTGGAGGGTGCGGTTGACGTCGCGCCGGGGGCGGAGCGACGAGAGGTCGGTCATGACGTCGCGGCGGGGAGCCTTGGCGGTGGTGTTGGTGGCCCGTTTCCGGAGCGCCTCCAGCTCCGCCATGATGTCGACCGAGGAGCGGACCTTCACGGTCTTGACCTCGGGCTCGGGCGCGGCCGCCGCGACTGGTTCCTGTGGAGCGGCGCCCGCTTCGGGCGCCGGAATGTCGATCTCCTCGGCGGCCGGAGCGGCCGCCGCTCCACTTTCCTCCGGGGCGGCGGGAGCGACCTCCGCAATCACCTCTTCCGGCGCGGGCGGCTCCGCGACGGGCGCGTCCATGATCATCCGGCGGTCGATCTGCGGCGCCGCCACGGTGGCGTCGGCGTCGAACTCGGCGGCCGGTACGGGGAGCTCGATGTCCTCCGCGGCGACGGTGGCCGACGTGACGGCGTTCGTGAACGATGGGGCGGCTGCCGGGACCGGCGTCGCGCCGGCCACGGTGCGGGCGTGGTCCTGCACGCGGAACGTGGCGGTGGTGCGCGGCGACGGCTTGGCCGGCTCCTCCCCCGTCATGCGGCGCCGCAGGGTGCGGAGGGTGAGCTTCGAGATCAGCTTCAGCGTCTCGAAGACGCCGATACCGCTCGCGGCGACCGACTCCACATGCTCGGCCCGCCCTTCCGGGTCGAGCGCCCGGACCATCGTCTCGACGTCGGCGATGTTCGGGAGGTCGCGCTTGTTGAGCTGCAGGACGAGCGGGATCTCGTCGAGGTTCGTCCCGATCTCGGCGAGGTTCTCGCGCAGGTTGCGGATGCTCTCGACGTTCGCCTCCAGCATCGCCTTCTGCGAGTCGGCCACGAAGACGATCCCGTCGACCCCCTTCAGCACCAGCTTGCGGGTGGTGTTGTAGAAGACCTGGCCGGGGACGGTGTAGAGCTGGAGGCGCGTCTTGAAGCCTCCGATCACGCCGACGTCGATGGGGAGGAGATCGAAGAAGAGGGTGCGGTCAGTCTCCGTCTCCAGGCTCACCATCTCGCCGCGGCTGCCGGGGGAGGTCTTGGTGTAGATGTGGTGGAGGTTGGTGGTCTTCCCGCAGAGGCCCGGACCGTAGTACACGATCTTCGCGGCCATCTGCATCGTTGCGTAATTGAAGAAGACCATCGATTTACGCTTTCCGGGCCGTTGATCCTAGCACGATCTGTTCCGCCAGAAGCTCATACAGCCGCGCCACTTGCGGGTCGCCGCGCAGCACTTCGGCGTGCCGTTCCATCACCTCGCGGTCGCCGCGCGCGGCCGGTCCGGTGAAGCGTTTCGCGTCGTCGTGCAGGCGCCAGTTCTCGAGCGCCGACCGCGCCAGCGCGACCAGGTCCTCGCGCGCGTTGTTGACGCCCGATTCCCGCATCAGCCGCTCGGCGACGTCGAGCACCGCGGCGACGTAGTTCGACCCGAAGACGGCGGCGGCGTGGTAGAGCGCCTTCTGCTCCGGCGCCACCTCGCAGAAGCGGGCGCCGACCGCCGCCGCGACCAGCTTCCCGGTGCGCCGGTGCTCCCCCTCGAAGACGAGCAGCGTGTCGTCGAGATCGGAGGGCATGCCGACGGGCGGCAGCGACTTGAGCGGATGGAGCGAGAAGCCGCCCCGCACGCTCAGCAGCGCCCCGCTGGCGTGGAAGACGAGCGCCTCGGTCTCCGGGACCGCGGCGGCCACGCCCGCGATGGCGCGGTCGCTCACCGCGACCAGGAGGAGCTCCGACTCGCGCGCGAGGGCGTCCATCTCCATGCGGCTCGTCCCGAGCAGCCCGGCGATGCGGCTGTTGGACTCGTCGCGGAGCCAGACCCCGGAGAGGGGCCAGCCGATCCGCCGCCAGGCGGAGCCGAATGCCCATGCGGCGCGGCCGCCGCCTAGAATGCCGAGGCGCATAATGGTTGCGTGTTGCGCGTTGCCAGTTGCCCGGCACCGGCAACCGGGAACCAGAAACGAACCGATGCGATACCTTCTCACACTTCTACTGCTGCTCACCACCGCCACCGCCGCCGCTCCCCCGCCCACCACGTGCGGGCAGGAGGGGGAGTACGAGCGGTCGCTCTGCGCCTACCAGCGCCGCCAGTTCGCCGACGCGGAGGCGGGCTTCCGCGCGATCGTCGAGGCGGGGGAGAAAGACCCGAAGACGATCCGCGCGACCTACTTTTTAGCGCGCACCCTGATGAAGACCGGCCGCTTCGACGAGGCCTCGGCGCTCCTCATCAGAATCTACACGCTGGACAAGCCGTTCTATGACGGATGGAACTGCGACTTTCTGCTGGGAGAGTGCAGGAAGGCGCTCGGGAAATGAGTTGTCAGTTGTCGGTTGTCAGTTATCTGCGGGGCATCGCTTCGACGGAGCACCACGGATAACCGACAACTGAGAACCGACAACGAATGCCTCAAAGCCAATTCGAGCTGCGCCGCAAGCTCCTCCAACTGGAGGCGCTGTATGACGTCGGACGGGCGTTGAACACGCTCCGGCCGGAGGACGACCTGCTCGAGGAGCTGATGCACCGCGCAATCGCGGTCCTCGACGCTACCTCGGGGTTCGTCTTCTCGCTCGACGACAAGCTCAACGTGCAGACCTGGTTCACGTTCGGGGTGGAGGTGGCGGCGCCGGAGCTGCTGCTGCTCGAGCCTCCGGTCAAGCAGGTCATCGCCTCGCGCGAGCCGCTCATGCTCACGGTGTCAAAGTTCGTCGGCGGGCCGGGGAGCGACCTCCTCCTGGCGCCGATGATCGCCGCGGAGACCATCGTCGGCCTGATCGGCGTCGGCGGCAAGGAAGTGCGCGGCGAGACGAAGGCGGGCGCGTTCGTCGAGGACGACCTCCGGTTCCTCGAGTCGATCGCCTCCATCGGCGGCGCCGCCATCGACAACACCCGCCGCTTCCACAAGCTGGCCATGGTGCGGGAGACGCTCGAGGACGAGAACCGCGCCCTCAAGCAGCGCATGCTGCGGGAGTACTCCGACCGTCTCATGATCGGCGACTCGCCGAAGATGCAGCGGGTGATCGACCTCGTCGCGCGCGTGGCCGACTCCCAGGCGAGCGTCCTGATCCGCGGCGAGTCGGGCACCGGCAAGGAGATGGTGGCGCGGCTCATCCACGGCAACTCGCCGCGCCGCGACGGGCCGATGGTGGCCATCAACTGCGCCGCGCTCCCCGAGACGCTGCTCGAGTCGGAGCTGTTCGGCATCGAGCGGGGCGTGGCCACCGGCGTCGAGGCGCGCCCCGGCAAGTTCGAGCTGGCCAAGGGGGGGACCATCTTCCTCGACGAGATCGGCGACATCCCGCTCACGCTCCAGGCCAAGCTGCTGCGGGTGCTGCAGGAGCGGGAGATCGAGAAGCTGGGCGGGCGGCGCCGCATCCCGGTCGACGTCCGCATCCTCTCGGCGACCCACCGCAACCTCGAGGAGATGATCGAGCGGGGGGAGTTCCGCCAGGACCTCTACTACCGCCTCAAGGTCGTGGAGATCGTCCTGCCGCCGCTGCGCGAGCGGAAGGAGGACATTCCGAAGCTCGTCCGCTTCTTCCTCGACAAGTACGGGAAGCGGGAGGGGCTGCGGGACGTGCGCATCACCCAGGAGGCGCTCCAGAAGCTGATGCGCTATCCCTTCCCCGGGAACGTGCGCGAGCTGGAGAACCAGATCGAGGGGGCGCTTGCCCTGACGACCGACCCGGTCATCGATCCGGGCGATCTCCTGATGCCGGACGAGCCGGGCGGCGGCGGGGACGGCCGGGAGCTCTCCGGCGACTTCCCCACGCTGGAGGAGCTGGAGGCCCGCTACGTCGCGCGGGTGCTGGCCCATACCAAGGGAAATATCTCGAAAGCGGCGAAGATCCTTGGCATGAACCGGGGGACGCTGCATCGGAAGCGCGACGAACTGTTGCAGAATGCGACACGTGATGCAAAATGGGACATACATTGATAAGTGACGTGCATGCAAAGGGTTGTGGCGTCCGCACGGCTGGAATCTGCGGAACTGTTGCAAATTGCGACACCTCCCCAAATCGCTTCACATCGTGCCTCTGTCGTGTAAACTACGCCCCGTCAGAACGTTAGGAGAGATTGCGCTGACCTGGACCGTGTGGCGTTCGCGTTGCTCAAGGGTGGCCCCGACGAAAGAGGGGAGACACCATGAACAACGTCGCTCAGACCCGCACCACCAAGCTCGAATCCGCCCTGTCGGCCAACTACGTGCTGCCCGCGATGCTCGCGACCAACACGCTGGCCCTGGTGGCGCTCGATCGCCTCGGCGGCATCCCGCAGTGGGTCAAGACCGCCGTCGCCCTGTTCCTCGCGTTCTAACCGCAGCCGCGCCGGAGAGAAGGACGTCCGCCAGATGAACGCCACGGCCGAGCGACAGATGGAGCTCACGCTCCCCATGGTCCCGGACATCGAGATCGCGGCCGCACGTGCGGCCGGCAACCTCGCCCGGGAGCTCGGCATGGCGTCCGAGAGCATCGACGAGATGGCTCACGCGATGATCGAAGCATGCATCAACGCGCGGGAGCACTCCGGTAGCGAAGACCGTCGGATCTATGTAAGAATCACCGGCACCTCACTGGGCGAGGGCAACTCGCGCATCGACATCTGGATCAGCGACCACGGGAAGGGTTTCGACCTCTCGGAGGCACGCTCCAGGCGGCAGTCCCGCGGCTCGGTCCACAAACGCGGCTGGGGCCTCTCGATCATCGAAGCGCACATGGACGAGGTGGCGATCTCGTCCAGCGCCGACGGCACGACCATTCACATGGTGAAATACGGGAAGAGAAGCTAATCATGACGGACGAATTGCGAGTCACGATCGACCGGCGGGGACCTTCCGGCGCGGTCCTCTACACGAAGGGCTACATCAACAACGTCGGCGGCGAGGAAATCGCCAACCGCGCCTACGAACTGATGGACCAGGACGTCCGTTCGCTCCTGCTCAACCTCCGCGAGACGAAGATCGTCAACTCCATCGGCATCAGCATCCTCATCGAGATCATCGAGAAGATGATCGACAAGGGCGGCAAGATCGGCTTCTGCTGCCTCACCCCCGTCATCCACAAGACTTTCCAGATCATGGGCCTGGCCAATTACGCCTCCATCTTTTCCGATGAGGAGACCGCCCTCCGCGAGATGGGTCTGTAGTTGCTGGTTACTGGTTGCTCGTGACCCGCGGCCGCCCCGCCGGTGACAGCTTCACGAGCAACCAGCAACCAGCAACCGGCAACTGTTATCCTCCCTCCGCATGCCCCCGGTCCACCGCTTCGCGGAGTTCGTCTCGGAACTGCAGCAGATGGAGAAGAGCTCCATCACCACCCAGGGGCCGCTGATCCTCGACGCCTTCGCGCGCCATACCCGCTTCGACAACGGCGCGCTCTATCTCCGCGACGGCCGCGGGCCGGCGCTGCGCCTGGCCGCGAAGTCGAACCGCTGCAACGCCCCCGATCTCCTCGACGTCTGGTCGGAGGAGGCGGTCGTCCCCTCCCCCGCGGTGGTGGTGCCGCTGCAGTCGCACCGGGAGGCGGTGGGCGTCCTGGCCCTGTCGACCGAGGCCATCGACGATTCGATGGAGGACGACGTCGCATTCGTGAAGGCGGCGGCGGCGTTCCTCTCCACCATCATCACCAACCAGCGGCTGATGCAGGAGACCCGCGAGGGGGACTTCCAGCTCAAGTACCGTCTCTGGGAGCTGGAGTCGCTGTACGACATCGGCCTTTCCATCGCCTCGACGCTCAACGTGGACGAGCTGGCCGACGAGATCCTCTTCCGGATGATCTCCCTCACCAACGCGCGCCGCGCGGCGCTCTACCTGCGCGAGGACAGCGGCTACAAGCTGTACCGCTCCTTCGGCGACGTGCGGGAGGGGTTCCTCGAGTCGGAACTGGTCGACGAGCTGGTGCGGGAGGCGAAGCCGCTCACGTTCGACGGCGGGAGCGCCTGCCTCTTTCCCCACTGCAGCTCCTTCGTCGCTGTCCCGATCAAGGGGAGCAACGACGTGATCGGCATCCTCGCGGCGGCCGACCGGGAGACGCGCGAGGGGGGCATCGGCGCGTTCGAGGCGAACGAGCTGCGCCTCCTGGCGCTGTTCGCGAACCAGGTCGCCATCGCGCTCGAGAACGCCCGCCTGCACCGGGAGGCGCTCGAGAAGCAGGCCATGGAGCGCGACCTCGAGCTGGCGGCGACGATCCAGACGGCCATTCTGCCGAAGGCAATCCCGCATCTGGAGGGGATCGAGATCTCCGCCCTCTCACGGCCGGCGCGGCAGGTGGGGGGTGACTATCACGCCTTTTTCGTGCGCGACGGCGTCATGACGGCGCTGGTCGCCGACGTGGCGGGGAAGTCGATGCCGGCGGCGCTGCTCGTGTCGGCACTGCACGCGGTGCTGCAGCTCCTCTTCGCCGAGGGGCGGGAGATCGGGGAGATCGCCACGGAGCTCAACCGCCACATCCACAACTGGTCGGCCGAGAACAAGTTCATCACCATGATCATCGTGTCGATCGACCCGGAGCAGGAGACGATCCGCTACGTGAACGCCGGCCACAACCCCGGCTATCTGGTGATCGACGGGAAGCTCGACACGATCAAGTCGCACGGGCTGCCGATCGGCATCCTCCCCACCACCCGCTACTCGACCCAGACCCGCTCCTTCCCCGCCGGCTCGTGCGCCGTGCTCTACAGCGACGGCATCACCGAGGCGGAGGACATCGAGGGGAACGAGCTGGGGAACGAGCGGCTGGAGGCGCTGCTCGAGCAGTGCATCGGCTGCGGCTCGGACCTCATCCGCGACCAGATCGCGCAGCTCGTCGACGTCTTCGTCGGAGAGGCGCCGCAGAAGGACGACGAGACGATCGTCATCGCGCGCCGGGTGTGAGCGTGCGCCGACAGGCGCGCGACTGGTATGCGGGTTGCGGGTGTGCCGCGAATGCAGAAATGCGTGCCGGGCCGCCCTGAAGACGTACCGCTGGAGCCGAAGCCAATCGAGCCGTCGTGGATTCTCTCCGGCGAGCCGCGGGCGCGCGCGGGCAGTCACTCCCGCAACACCGACGGCTGGGCGGAGACGCTGCACTGGGACTGCACCGCCGGCCGCTTCCGCTGGCACTTCGGCTGGGAAGAGACGGTCGTGATCCTCGAAGGAGAGGTGCGGGTGACCGACGCCGCCGGGACGGAAACGACCCTGCGCGCCGGCGACGTCGCCTACTTTCCGGCCGACTCCTGGTTCACCTGGGAGGTGGGGCAGTACGTGAGGAAGATCGCGTTCTGCCGGAAGCCGGTGGCCCGTCCGCTGCGGCTGCTCGCGCGGGCGATCGACAAGCTCGTCGCGCTCCGGCCCGCGCGCCTACGCGCCTTTTCGGGCAAACGCGGCGATCTTGTGGCGCGCCTCTTCGGATGCGAAGCAGCCCGCCTGATGTTCGGCTTCGAGGTCGAGCTGGGCGCGCAGGTCGTTGCGTTCGTGCTGGCCTAGCGCGCGCTTGATGCCGGCTGCTCGCGTGTCGTCCTTCCCGGGCGCGGTGACGTGCTACGCTTTCTCACATGAGAAAGAGCTTCACCGCGGTGATAGAACGTGACGCTGAGACTGGACTTTACGTCGGCTTTGTTCCTGGTTTTCACGGCGCACATTCTCAGGGTGAGTCGCTCGATGAGCTCAACGCCAATCTGCAGGAAGTGATCGCGATGCTCCTCGAAGATGGTGAACCGACCGTCGAGGCTGAATTCGTCGGGACGCAGCTCGTCGAAGTGAGCTGACGTGGTCAAGCTGCCGGTTGTAAAGGCACGTCAGGTAATTGCCGCAATTCAGCAGAAGATTTCATAGGACTATCTGAACCCCGCGCGGGCTACGTTCGCGGCAACCGCCGTTCGCGCTCCGGCGCGCGCCTACGCGCCTTTTCGGGCAAACGCGGCGATCTTGTGGCGCGCCTCTTCGGATGCGAAGCAGCCCGCCTGATGTTCGGCTTCGAGGTCGAGTTGGGCGCGCAGGTCGTTGCGTTCGTGCTGGCCTAGCGCGCGCTTGATGCCGGCGACGGCGAGGGGGGAGGAGGCGGCGAGGGTGCGGGCGAGCTTCTCGGTCTCCGCCGCCAGCTCCGCGGCGGGGACGACGCGGTCGACCATCCCGATCGCCAGCGCCTCCTGCGCCTCGACCATTCTTCCCGTGGCCATCAGCTCGAAGGCGCGGCCGCGGCCGACGAGGCGGGGGAGGAGCCAGGTGCCACCCCAGTCGGGATGCAGCCCGATCTTCACGAACGACTCGCTCAGCTTCGCCGCATCCGAGGCGAGGCGGTAGTCGCAGGCGAGCGCGAGGTTGCACCCGGCCCCGGCGGCGACGCCGTTCACCGCGGCGATGACCGGCTTGGGCATCGAGGCGATCTGCAGGACGATGTCCCGCCCCGCGTCGAGGAGCTTGCGGAAGGACTCGACGTCGTTCGTCGCCTGCAGCGACGCCATGTACTCGACATCCCCTCCCGCGCAGAACGCCCGCCCCGCCCCCGTGATTACCACCACCCGCACCGCCTCGTCCCGTTCCGCCGCCCGCAGCGCCTCGAGCAAATCCTCCCGCATCGTGCCGGTGAACGCGTTCAGCTTGTCGGGACGGTCGAGGGTGAGGGTGGTGACGCCGTTTGCGGTGGTGGGGGTGATCATGGGGCGGAGTTTAGTCGCAGAGTCTCAGAGTCTCAGAGTCTCAAAGAGTCTCTTCGGGAAACGTGCATTCAGCGGAGCTCTCTGAGACTTTGAGACTCTGCGACTCTGAGACTATCTCCGGTTCTTATCCACGATCGCGTAAATGATGATGAGGAACGCGAGGAGGCGGAGGACGTAGAGGGGGGACTGGTCCTCGACGGTCGTCCGGGTGAGGGCGAGGGCGACGCGCTGGACGGCGAGGATGCCGAAGGCGGCGGCGAAGAGGCCGAAGAGGCGGTCGCGGCTGGTGACCCAGAAGCGGAGGAAGAAGAGGCCGGCGACCGAGTAGCCGGCGAAGAGGGCGCCGTAGATCAGGTTGATCATCGCGGCGCCTCCCAGATCAGGCCGTACACGAGAGCGCTGATGCCCGCCAGCGCCGGCAGGGTCCGCCACATCTCCATGTCGAGGTCGGGCAGGACGGCCACGTCGAGGGTCAGCAGGATGTTGTTGAGCGCCAGCCCGGCGAAGCAGAGGCCGCTCCAGAAGAGCAGCCGCACCCGGCTCCGCGAGTAGCCCCGCAGCAGGAGCACCGCGCAGATCATGCTCGTCAGCGCGCAGAGGACGTAGATCGCGGTGGCCAGCATGTCGTCTCGATTCTCCTCTTACTTCTTCAGCTTGAATGCATCGGCGAAGCTGCGCAGCGGGTCGGGCGTCCCGCCGCCCACCAGCGAGACCAGCGCGGCACGGTCGGACTCGTACGCGGCCGCGAGCTCGACCATGTCCTCCTCGGAGGCCCCGGCCGTGTAGCGGTAACGCGGCAGCCCCGAGCTCCCGTCGAACACGATCACCCCGTTCGAGGCGAGGAGGAACAGGCGCATGGCGGTCGACTCCGGCGGGGTGCCGAGGTCCTGCGAGACCTCGGGGGCGGTCCAGGCGCGGGCGGGGTCGCGCCGGAGGAGCAGCACGATCTCGATCTGCTCCACGGACGGGAGCCGCTCCATGATGAACCGCGACAGCTTGTCGGAAATCGGACCAGCCAACTTGGTTGGGAAGCCATGCAACGACGCTGCCGGACGAGCGCGGCAAGGCAATTCACCCGCGCGCCGGAATGTTATTTCGGCTGCATGGCACAGACCCAATCGATCCTCGGCGACGTGCTCGCCCAGCGCACCGCCGAGGGGGAGCTTTACGAGAAGCTGGAAAACAAGGGGGTGCGCTGTTTCTCCTGCGGCCACCGCTGCCGGATCCCCGAGGGGCTGAAAGGCATCTGCAAGGTCCGCTACAACGAGGGCGGCATCCTGAAGGTGCCGCGCGGCTACGTGGCGGCGCTGCAGGTCGACCCGATCGAGAAGAAGCCCTTCTTCCACGCCTATCCCGGCGCGCTCGCCCTCTCCTTCGGCATGCTCGGCTGCGACTACCACTGCGGCTACTGCCAGAACTGGGTGACCTCGCAGGCGCTGCGCGACCCGATGGCCATCGCCCCGCCGCGGGACGTCGAGCCGGCGGAGCTGGTCCGGCTCGCCAAGAAGCATGGCGCGAAGGTCATCACCTCCACCTACAACGAGCCGCTCATCACCTCGGAGTGGGCCGTCGAGGTCTTCCGCGAGGCGAAGAGGGAAGGCCTCGTCTGCTCGTACGTCTCCAACGGCAACGGGACGCCGGAGGTGCTCGACTACATCGCGCCCTACGTGACGATGTACAAGGTCGATCTCAAGGGCTTTCACGATCGCCACTACCGCGACCTCGGCGGCGTGCTGCAGCCGGTGCTCGACACCATCAAAGGCCTCAAGCAGCGCGGCATCTGGGTGGAGATCGTCACGCTGGTCGTCCCCGGCTTCAACGACTCCGACGAGGAGCTGACCGGCATCGCCGAGTTCCTGGCAGGCGTCGATCCCGACATCCCGTGGCACATCACCGCGTACCACGAGGATTACAAGATGAACAATCCGTCCACCACCGCCGCGCACCTGCTGCGGGCGTACGAGATCGGGAAACGGGCCGGGCTCCGCTACATCTATCCCGGCAACATCCCCGGCGCGTTCGGCGACAAGGAGGGGACGCACTGCCCGAACTGCCAGTCGCTGGCGATCGGCCGGCGCGGCTTCCGCGTCACCTCGTACCGCCTCGTGGACGGCAACTGCCCCGACTGCGGCACGGCGATTCCGGGAGTGTGGGACGGCGAGGCGGCGGTGGGGCAGAGCGGGATTCCGCGGCCCGTCTGGCTGTCGTGAGCCATGGCCCGGCGCATGCTACTCTTCGCGCCCGTCGCATGTCGTTCATCGAAATCCTGAGCACCGCGGAGCTGCCCGTCGGACGCGCGAAAGCGTGCACCATCGACGGCCGGACCATCGCCGTGTATCACACGCAGGCCGGCTTCTTCGCCACCGACAACACCTGCCCCCACCGCGGCGGACCGCTCGCGGAGGGGGACCTGATCGGCAACGAGATCAACTGCCCGTGGCACCTCTGGGGCTTCGACGTGCAGACCGGTCTCTGCGCCGGCAATCCCGAGATCCGCGTGGCCGCGCACGAGGTGCGCGTCGAGGACGAACGCGTCATGGTGAAGCTCTCGTGAACCCGAAGCCGCTCCGCCACGTCGACCTGTACAGCAGCGCCGGCCGCCTGGAGGCGCTCTACCGCGAGCTCCAGGACCCCGCCGGCGTGGCGGTGATCTGCCATCCGCTCACCACCGGCGGCGGGACGCTGCACAACAAGGTCGTCTTCCGCGCGGCGCGCGGGCTCGAGAACGCGAACGTGGCCACGCTCCGCTTCAACTTCCGCGGCGCCGGAGCGAGCGGCGGCCGGTTCGACGGCGGGGAGGGGGAGCAGGAAGACGTCTCCGCCGCCATCGAATGGGTGAAGCGGAAGCATCCCGGCAAGAAGCTCTTCGTCGGCGGCTTCTCGTTCGGCTCGTGGGTGTCCACCCGCGTCGCCTGCGAGCTGGCGGAGATCGACGCCCTCTTCCTCATCGGCACGCCGGTGAACAAGTACGACTTCTCCTATCTGCGGCACTGCGAGAAGCCGATGCTGATCCTGCACGGCACGCAGGACGAGCACGGCGACGTGGCGAAGGTGGAGAAGATCGGCCAGCAGATCCGCAACGCCGAGACGATCATCATCACCGGCGCCGACCACTTCTTCACCAAGCAGTTGGACGGTGTGGAGGAGACGATCCGCGGGTGGGCCGAAGAAATCTTGTCAACATAGCTTGACGGCTATGCTGTAACGCCATACACTGTCTTTGGCTGACAGGTGCCCCGGCGTTTCCTCCTTAGTGAAACCCCCCTTCTCCTGTTGGCGCTTCCGACGCCGGGGCACCACGGCCACTTCAACCAAGCGCTTCCCGCAGGAACCCCAACCCCAGAATCGTCCGCGTCCCGTGCCACGTGAACAGGTGGCCCGGGAACGGACCTATCACGCGCGTCCCCTGGATCGCCGCGGCATCCTCCTCGGTGAAGAGGTAGGGCTCGTCGGGCAGGAAGACGACGTCGGGGCGCATGCTCAGCACCTCTTCCAGCGAGAGGTGGGGGTAGCGGGTCTGGTCCCGCAGCACGTTCACGCCGCCGGCCGCCTCGACGAGCCGTGAGACGTAGGTGTCGCCGCCGCACCACATCCAGGGGTTCTTCCAGATCGGGCAGGCGAAGGTGAGGGAGCGGCGGGGCATCGCCGCCTGTGCCTCCCGCAGCCGCTCCACCAGCTCGGCCGCCTTCTCCTGCCGCCCGTGCAGCTCGCCGAGCTGCGCGATGAGCGCGGCCACGTCCCCGACGGACTTCGGCTCGGTCACGAACACCGGTGCGAACTCCTCGATCGCCTCGGCGTGGCGGCGCAGGTTCTCCTCGAGGTTCATGTGCACGAGGTCGGGGGCGAGGGCGCGCACCTCGTCGACGCGCGGGTTCTTCGTCCCGCCGAGCCGCGGCAGCCGCAGGTCCGGCGGGAAGATGCAGAAGTCGGTGATGCCGGCCACCGCGTCGCCCGCGCCGAGGTCGAAGAGCGTCTCGGTGAGAGAAGGGACGAGCGAGACGACGCGGCGCGGGGGCGAGCCGAGTGAAAAGGCCCGCCCCCGGACGTCGTTCATTGAGCCGAGAAGGTGGTCACGTGGTGCGTCTGGTTGTTCGTCACGCTGACGAAGGACCAGAGGCGCAGGCCGGCGTCGAGCGGCTCCACTTCCACCCGGATCGTCTGCGCGCCGGCGAGCGAGCCGAGCGTGCCCGGATCGAGCTGCAGGTACGCGGGGGCGAGCGGCAGCGACGCGTCCGTCACCCGCTCGGCGGTCTGGAGGCCGAGCGTCCGCTCGACGTTCGCGCGCGGCGTGGTCTCGTCGTTCGCGTAGACGCGGATCGCGACCCGCGCCCCGCCGCGGCCGTCGAAGTCGTAGATGCGCAGCGTGTGGCGGTAGTGCGGCGCGACCGGGATGCCGAGGAGGGCGATGGTGGTGGAGCGGAAGTCCTCCTCCGTCACCACCGGGATCTCGCTCCCGGCCGTCAGCGTCGCGCGCGCCGTGTCCCACACGCGCGAGTTGAGGTGCACGTTCTTCTCGTCCTGCGTGTAGAGGAACTGCGTGATGAGGCCGGGGCGGAGGGCGGTGGCCGGACCGAGCATCGTGGTCTCG
>DASWNW010000063.1:0-35035 GCA_036399015.1 Thermoanaerobaculia bacterium
TACCGCGAACTCTGGAGCTGGCTCGACAATCCCTTCCAGCCACCGGACGAGTCCTCTCCACAAATGCCCCTCCAATTTGGATAGCACCAACCTCTTCACCACGAAATCGCTCGAATGCCCTGCGTCAACGACTTACGGTACTGATCCCGCCGATCCGGCGCTAATTTGGACAGCACTGGCAACTGGTCAGAGACAACGGCTTGGTTGCTGGTTGCTGTTGCCGAGGGGAGACCCGGGCAACTGGCAACTGGGCACAGGCAACCGTTCAAGGGATCCAATAGTCCCGCGGATACAGCCGGTACAGCTTCTTCTTCAAATACCGCTCCCACGCGTCCAGCTGCTTGTCCGGTCCGATGGCGTAGAACACTGACCCCGGGACCACCGGCGCGTCGGGGTCGTAGCCGGGGAGGATGCGGGAGGCGACCTTGTCCTTGCGGTCGAAGAGCTTCTCGCCGAGTTGCGGGTCCTTGCGCAGTTCGAGGATCGACTCGCGGAACTTGCGCACCTGCTCGGGCGGCTGGTTGTCCGCGAGGTCCATGGCCATCGCCTCGGCGCGCATCTCGTATGTGCCGGAGGCGCGGTTCTCGCCGAAGACCTGGGCGATGGTGTAGTCGGCGAGCTTCGGGTTCCGCTCGGCCGTCTTGATCGCGCCGATGACGAACTTCACGGTCTGCGGGATCTCCGGCGTCCGCTCCGCGTAGTAGCCGACGCGCGCCCCCTGCACGCTGCCGCGGATGCCGTTGCTGTAGGCGAGTCCGGCGGCGATGGTCTTGAGGAAGACGCCGTGCGCGCCGGCGCCGGCGAAGAGGCGGCTGGAGAGGTAGTCGAGCTGCTGCTCCTTCGCCGCGAAGTCGGCATAGTGGAGCGAGGGGACGGACGTGATGATCACGCCGCCTTTCATGTTCGGCGCGAGCAGGCCGACGTGCAGCGGGTTCTCCGCCGAGGCGTCGCGCGCGCGGAGGCGCGCATCGACGAGGCGCGTGGTGCCGGTGGCGCGCGTGGCTGCCGCGCCCTCTTCGAGCGATCCGGCGAGCGACTCGATCGAAGGGGCGAGCGTCTGCTGCATCGCCGTCGAGCCGACCACCCACATCCGCGCGCCGCCGCGGCGCAGCAGGCGGCGCCGCAGGCCGTCGAGCTGCTCGAGCGCTGTCGCCGGCGGCGTCATGAGGTCGGCGTGGATGGCGTTGACGAGATAGGTCCAGTCGGCGGCGAGGCTGCCGTCGGGGATGTCGATCAGCGTCAGGTCGAGGTCCTTCAGCGCGTCGGTAGCCAGCGCGGTTGCGGCGGGGGAGAGCCCCTCCACCGGCTTCGCGGTCAGCGCCTTCAGCTCCTCGCGCGTGCCGGTCTGCGACGCCAGCTTCGTGAACCAGGCGCTGAGGTCGGCGCGGTCGGCGGCCGCTGCCTCCTTCAGGAGCCAGCGGAGGCGCAGCGCGTTGTGCGCGCGCGTCAGGAACGTCGCCGCGGCGAGGTAGGCGGGATTCGTCTGCATGCGATAGCCGTCGGCGGGGTTGTTGACCCAGTACTCCTCCGGCTGCTGCATGGTGTTGCGGAAGCCGCTGAGCGCCTGGTCGACGGCGTCGCGGAGGCGGGGGAGGTTCTCGGCGCGCCAGTCCGGATGATGGAGGACGAGCGACATCCACTCGACCGCGCGCTTCGCCTCCGTCGCGCCGAGGCCGGCACCGCGGACGATCAGCTCGATGCGGTCGGTGCGCATGTTCGTCGAGAAGCTGGCGTCGAGGCGGAGGACCTCCTTGCGCAGCCGCTCGGTCATCTCCTCGAACGAGACCGGCTTCCCGTTCTCGATCACGCCGGTGCGCGTGAGGAGGATCGGCAGGAGGGAGAGATAGCGGAGCTGCTCGTGCGTCACCCCGTCGGCTCGGAGCGCCAGGCCGACCGTGGCGCTCGACATGTTGTCGAACGTGGAGGCGACGAGCGGGACGGACGCCTCGGCCGCCTGACCGACGGCGGAAGCAACCTTCTTCTGCGAGAACTGCAACTGCTCGTCGAGCGTCATCGGCGGGTTGCTGACGAACGACGCGGGGGCGATCTTCTGCGCCTCCGCCTCGATGGCCGCCGCGGCCGCATCCTGCTCCGCCTGATAGCGCTTCAGCGCCGCTTGTACGTCGGCGGCCGCGTACTGCTCGACCAGCCGCCGCGTTTCCGCTTCCGCGCGCGCGGCGCGCTCCTTCTCCTCACGCTCCATCATGGCCGGGCTGGGGCGGGCGGCGACGGCGTACGGCGTGACGCCGGTGAGCTGCCACTTCGCCAGCCGCTCGCGCCAGATGTTCTTGTCCGACGCGAGGAGCGCCCGTACCTG
This sequence comes from Thermoanaerobaculia bacterium, assembly GCA_036399015.1. Taxonomy (GTDB): domain Bacteria; phylum Acidobacteriota; class Thermoanaerobaculia; order Gp7-AA8; family Gp7-AA8; genus QHVT01. Next base: position 2,318 of record DASWNW010000063.1, read on the forward strand.
CTTCACCTGCGGCGCGAGCGTCAGCGACTTACGGAAGTCCGGTGTGCGGTCGAGCAGGAGGAGCTGGTCCATCCAGGCGGAGAAGGTGCTGCGCGCTCCCCACGACGGCGGGGAGTTGACGAAGTTCGCGAGCTGGCGCTCGACCTCGGTGACGCGGCTGAGCACGCGGCCGTTGAACTCCTTCAGCTCCGCGGAGCCGTCTTCCATCGCCGCGATGCGCGCCAGCTCGCCGGTGATGACGTTGCGGATGGCCACGATCTTCTCGGTGGTGAAGTTCGACGGAACCACGTCGTCGAGCGCGAAGGCCACCGGGTGGCCGAGGTCGCGCTCCACGTTGCTGAAGGCGCCGGACGCGCCGACGTCGAGGACGCGCGTCTTCGTGTCGATGAAGAGCTTGTAGAGGTTCGTGCTGGCGTCGCCGCTGAACGTGTCGGCGAACAGCTCGAGCAGCAACTGCTCTTCGATGGAGAGGCGGGGGCGGGTGGCCGGCCAGACGAAGGCGAGTGGGCTCGGCTGCTGGTCATTCCGGTGCGGGTACTCCTCGATGGCGATCGTCGCCGCCGGCGCCGCCTGCGGAGGCGGGAAGGGCTTCGCGGTGGTCGCCTCCCGCTGCTTCGGCTCCTGCTCCACCTTCTTCAGCATGGCGTCGGTGCGGGTCAGCACCTCCTCCAGCGGCACGTTCTTCGGGAACGCGACCATGGTGCCCATGTTGGCGAGGTAGTAGTTCGCCGCGTGAAAGCGCCGGATGTCTTCCGGCTTCATGGTGCGGATGCCTTCCGGCGTCCCGCCCGCGCTGTACGACAGCGGGTGCTTCTTCCCGTACGTGAGCTGCGCCATCGCGCGGAACAGCACGTTGTACCGGTTCGCGCCGGAGCTGATCATCTCGTTGTAGACGGAGCCCTTCTCCTCGAGCCGCAGCGTGCCGTCGGGATTCGTGGTCACGCCGAAGCTGCGCACCTCGCGGCGGATCTCCTCGTCGGTGTAGTTCGGGTGGAGGAGCGCGTTCAGCTCCGCGGCCCAGAGATCGAAGAAGACGTCCTTGCCGGCGTTCGTGTTGAACGGGTAGCTCGTGCGCCACTGTCCGGTGAACGCGCTCGAGCCGGAGAGCCACATCGTGTCGAGACTGGCGAACGCGCGGCCGGTGGTGCCCTTGCCGACGAGCAGGTGCTCCTGCGTGTGCGGCTCCCCCTGATCGCCGACCGTGATCGTGTTCACCCAGGTATAGCCCTGCGGCACCGACTCGATCTGAACGTAGTCGAGCGTGAAGCCGCTGCGCTCGTGGAGGAAGCGGGCGCCGATCGGCGTGCCGGCGTCGTTCAGGTAGAGCGCCTCGGCACGGAAGCCGTGCACGGCGTCTCCTTTCTCGAGCGATCCGAGTTGCACGGGGGCAGGGTATGCGGAGGTGGCGGCGAGAAGAAGGCCCAACAGGACGGCACGGATGCGCAAAGGAACCCCCGTTCAGCGTCTCAAAGTCTCAGAGTCTCAGAGTCTCAGAGAAGTACGCCGAACGCCCGGAAAGGTTTGTTGCCCTTCGCCCCGCGAGCGGGGAGAAGGTGGCCGAAGGCCGGATGAGGGGGGGTCCATCGCGCACGGCACGCCCCCTCACCCTGCCGCTGCGCGGCGTCCCTCTCCCCGCGAGCGGGGAGAAGGGCAACACGGTGTACGACTCTACGACTCTGCGACTTTGAGACTCTGCGACTTTGAGACTCTATCCGCAAACGCGAGTTGCGCGACCATCAACAGCATCCCGACGTCGCGCAGAATTACGAGCCACATGTCGCGAATCTGCTCCTCGTGCGTGAGGTTCGCCGCCGACACGTCGAAGCAGCCGCAGTCGATGGCGTTGTTGCGCAGGAGGTTGATGGAGATGGCCACGATGAACGCCACCAGCATCGCCGCGATCAGGCCGCGCGCCGGCTTGACCCAGACGCCGAGGACGAGGGCGAGGCCGGCGAGCAGCTCGACCCAGGGGAGGACCAGCGCGCTGATGTTGATCAGCCCCCCGGGGAGGAGCCGGTAGTTGTAGATCATGTGCGCGAACGACGGCGGGTCGCTGATCTTCGGGAGCGCCGCGGCGATGAAGATCGCGCCGAGGGCGATCTGGACGCGGACGGTGAGCCAGGGATGTGTGAGCCAGTTCACGGCTGCGCTCCCGTCCGCACGGCGCCGCCACGCTGCTGCCAGTCGGGGAAGCCGTCCTTGTAGACATAGACGTTGTTGAACTGGATGCCCCACAGCTTCTGCGCGAGCATGTGCGAGTCCTCGCAGGCGCCGCCGGAGCAGTAGATGACGATGGGGCGGTTCTGCTCGGCCGGGTCGCTGCGCTCCTCGAAGAGGGCGTTCACCTTGTCGTCGACGTCGGACTCCCAGACGGAGAAGGTGCGGGCGCCGGCGATGTGGCCCGCCTCGAAGACCGAGGTGCGGCGGGCGTCGAGGAAGAGCACGCCTTTCGAGTGGAGAAGCGCCGCGTCCTCGCCGGAGATCTCGACGAACGCCTTGTCGGGATGCGGCTGGAAGCGCGCCAGCACATCCACTGCCGGCGCCTCCTGTGGAGCGGCGGGCTTCAGCCCGCCAGGGACAGGGGTCGGGGTGGCGGTAGTCGGCGCCGTAGTGGTTGCCGCGGTCGCCGTAGCCGGCACACCCGCCGGCCGCTCGATGGTCGCGGTCGCCACTTCCATCGGCGGCTGCCCCGGACCGGGCGACTGCACGGTGGTGGTCGCCGGCACGGCCGCGATCGGTTTCACCGGGGCTGCGGCCGCCCTTCGCGGCACCTCCCGCGCGTCGGGGTAGTACCCCGGCAGGACCAGCCGGCGCTGCCGGGACGCAAAACCATTGGAAACGATTGCGAGCACGAGGCCCGCGGCCACGATCGCGACTGTCCGAACGAGAGTATTCTTGCTCATCGCCATATGAGACGTATCAACCCGCCCAAAAGTTACGGCCGGGCGGTACTGTAGACGAAAGACCTTTCATGAGAAACGTTCTCGTAGCGCTCGCCCTTTCCATTTCCGCCACCGCCTCCGCCCAGGTTTCCGAAACGATCGAGGTTCGTGTCACGAACATCGACGTGGTGGTGACCGACCGCGCCGGGAACCCGGTCCACGGCCTCACCGCCGACGATTTCGAGATCATCGAGGCCGGCAAGCCGCAGGCGGTCACGAACTTCTACGAGGTCCGCGGCACCCCCGCCGCCGAGCCGGCGGTAGCCGGCCAGCCGGAGCCGCCGGCCGCCGACCCGGCCATCCCGCAGGCGCGCCGCCGGATCGTGGTGTTCATCGACAACACCTCGGTGCACCCGCACGCCCGCAAGGACATGCTGCAGACGTTCGAGAAATCGCTCGACCGGCTCATGCGCGACGGCGACCAGGCGATGCTGGTGATGTACGACGGCGGCGGCACGCAGGTGCTCGCCCCGCTCAGCGCCGACCGTCCGTCGCTGGTCGCGAAGCTGCGCGAGGCGGCGAGCAGGAGCGGCGGCAGCTTCGCGATGGACGCGCAGAAGAACACCATCCTCGAGAACGCGCAGATGCTTCTCAACAACGCCGAGAAGGATCTCGAAAAGGGGCGCTACTACTCGGGTCAAGGCACGCCGGGCGAGAGCACCAGCGGAACGCCGGGCGGCCAGACGCGCGTCGAGAACAAGCTGACGATCGAGCAGGCGTACTCGATGTCGCGTACGGCGGCGAGCAGCTTCGTCGACCAGGTCTACCGGAACCAGCGCTCGGTCCTCCAGCAGCTCGTGCAGACGATTGACATCGTCTCCACCGCCGAGGGGAAGAAGGTGCTGGTCTATCTCGGAGGCGAGCTCTCCGACAACCCGGGCGCGGAGGTCTTCCAGCGCATCGACAGCATGTACGCGCAGCACAACCGCGGCGCCGTCACCGGTGCGAACCGCGACGGCTCCCGCAGTCTGCGCACGGACATCCAGACGCTCTCGCAGCGCGCCAACGCCGCCGGCGTGACGATGTACCTCATCGACGCCAGCAACAAGCGGGGCAATGACGCCGCCGAGGGGACGCTCTCCCGCGCCGAGCCGGAGATGATGACCGCGAACGACACCGCGCTGACGATGAACGAGGTGGCGGTGGCCACCGGCGGGGTGATGATGCCGGGCGGCAAGCAGTTCCAGACCGCGCTCGACACCATCGTGCGCGATCTCTCCTCTTATTACTCCCTCGGCTACCGCGCGCAGTCCCCCCGCAGCGGCCGCATCGAGGTGCGGGTGAAGAACAGGCCCGGCGTGCGGGTTCGGACGCGCCAGAGCTTCACCGCGCCGGCGACACGCATCGCCGAGGTGTCGGCGCCCGCCGCTCCCGGCGCCGCGGTCGTACCGCCGGCACCGGCATCGGCCGGGAACGTGCCGGAGGCGACGGACGACCTGGTGCGGACCCGCCTCCTCGCCAGCGTGCACGACAACGACGTGCGGGGTGACTTCCCGATCTCCGTCACCGCCTCAACGCCGCAGCCGCAGGGCAACGGCCGCTCGCAGACCGATCTCACCATCACCTTCCCCTCCACGATGACGCTGGTCGAGGACGAAGGATCTCTGAAGGGTCGCGTGGCGGTCTATCTCGTGACCAGCAATCAGGATGGGCGAACCTCGAAGGTCTCGACCGACGTGAAGGAGCTGAAGTTCCCGCTGGGGACCCGCTCGCAGGTCGAGGCGCAGAAGACGTTCACCTTCAAAGTGCCACTGCTGATCGGCGAGGGGCCGGTCAACGTCTCGGTGGCCGTTGCGGACCAGCTTGCAGGAACCAGCGGATTCGCAAAGACTAGGATCGACACAAAATAACCTGACGTACCGGAGGGGCCGCGCCATGAAGTTCGCCGTGCTCGTACTTGCAGTTGCCGCCGCATTTGCAATCGACGCCCAGGAGACGCCGCAGCTCGCCGAGTCGATCGAGGTCCGGGTCACGAACCTCGACGTCGTCGTGACCGACCGCAGCGGCAAGCCGGTGACCGGCCTGACCGCCGAGGACTTCGAGATCTACGAGAGCGGCACGCAGCAGCCGATCTCGAACTTCTACGAGGTCACGGCCCAGAGCACCAGCGTTGCCGAGCGGGAAGTGATGCCGGCCAGAAACCGGCGGCGCATCGTCGTGTTCGTCGACAACTTCTCGATCACGCCGCTCCTGCGCAACCAGGCCTTGCAGGCGTTCGAGCGCTCGCTCGACACGCTCATGCGTCCGGAAGACGAGGCCATGCTGGTGTTCTGGAACCAAGGGCTGGAGATCGTCACGCCGCTGACCAGCGACCGGAACCTGCTGGTCACCCGCTTCCGGGAGGCGTCGAAGCGGAGCGCGGGAGGGACGACGGTGGAAAGCCAGCGGCGCTCGATCGCCATGCTCGCCACCCGCCTCCTCGACGAGGCGAACTCGAACCAGACCGGCCGCTCGCACAAGGTGGCCTACGCGCTCTCGCTCGAGGCGGCCCGCTCGCACGGGGAGCTGGTCTGGAGCGCCGGCAAGATGCTGATCGAGGACATGAAGCGCACCATCACCACGCTCTCCGGCGTGGAGGGGAAGAAGGCGCTCATCTTCATCGGCGCGGAGCTGCCGGAGCACCCGGCCCTGGAGCTGTTCCAGGAGATCGACTCGATGTACTTCCCCTTCATCCGCGACATCAAGCCGGCCGCGCTGCGCGATGCCGACCGCCGGCTGATCGGCGGGATGACCGAGCTCGCCAACCATGCGAACGCGAACGGCGTGACGATGTACATGGTGGACGGGGCCGACCGCAGCCGGCTCGCCGACGCCAGCGAGAAGTCGCCGTACGACATGGACACGGTGAACCAGGCGGAGGTCAACACGCCGCGCGCGCTGCGTCAGATCGCCTGGTCGACGGGCGGGATCGCCGTCCCGTCCGGCAAGAACTTCGCCTCGGCATTGAAGACCGTGGCCGGCGACCTCTCCTCTTATTACTCGCTCGGCTACCGCTCGCCCGAGGGGGATGACGTGACGGCGCGGCGCGTGACCGTGAAGGTGAAGCGCGACGGGATGAACGTCCGCACGCGCGACACGTACGTGCCGAAGAGCGACGAGGACCGGGTGCGCGAGCGGCTGATCGCGAACGTCTTCCACGCCGGCCGGATCGTGAGCGACTTCGAGGTGACGCTCGACACCGGCAGCATCGAGCGGAAGAACAACGGCCGCTCCGTCCTGCCGCTGGTGGTGACGTTCCCGTCGTCGATCACCCTCATTGCGGACGGCGACTCGCTGGCCGGCTCGTTCGAGGTCTCGATCGTGACGGGGCTGGAGAACGGCGCCCTCTCGCGCGTTTCCACGAGCCTGCAGCCGCTGAAGTTCGCGGCGGCCGACCGCTCGAAGCTCGACGCGGCAAAGACGCTCTCCTTCCGCGCCCCGCTGGAGATCAGCAAGGGGCCGCAGATCGTGTCTGTCGCGGTGACGGACAAGCTGGCGGGGACGACCGGCTTCGCCCGCGTCCGCGTGAGCGGCGACTGAGGCACGGCGGCCGGCGCGTTCGTGCCGGCCGCGGTTCTCATCCTTTTGTGACATGAGCCCGCTGCGCACGTTCTTCGTCCTCGTTTTCCTCGCCATCCCGGCGTTCGCGGCGACGGAAGTCGTCCCCGGCGTGCACGTGATCCGCGGCGCCTTCGCTCCCGGCTCGCAGCCCGACGGCAACACCGTGATCCTCGAGGGCACCGGCGGCCTGGTCGTGATCGACACCGGCCGCCACGCGGCGCACACTCAGGCGATCCTCGACTTCGCGAAGCAGGCGGGCCGTCCGGTCGCGGCGGTGATCAACACGCATTGGCACCTCGATCATGTCGGCGGGAACCTCATCATCCGCCGCGAGTATCCAGCCGCGCGCGTCTACGCGACCGGCGCGTTGCAGGAAGCGCTGACCGGCTTCCTGGCGAATTACCGGAAGCAGCTCCAAGGGATGCTCGCCGATCCGAAGACGCCCGCCGAGGCGAGAACGGCGTTCGAGGCGGAAGTGCGGCTGATCGACGGGGGAGCGAAGCTGGCGCCCGACGTCGTGATCTCCGATTCCGCCGCGCGCACCATCGCCGGCCGCGCGCTGCGCCTCGGCGTCGAGACGCACGCCGTCACCGCCGGCGACCTCTGGATCCTCGACGAGAAGACAGGCGTGCTCATCGCGGGCGATCTGGTCACGCTGCCGGCGCCGCTGCTCGACACGGCCTGTCCCGCGCGCTGGGGAGAGTCGCTCGACCGGCTGGCGCAGGTGGAGTTCGACCTGCTCGTCCCCGGCCACGGCGCGCCGATGACGCGGAGACAGTTCGCGTCCTACCGCACGGCGTACCACGAGCTGCTCGCCTGCAAGGGCGAAAAGGGGCCGTGCATCGAGGGGTGGATGAGTGCCGTGAGGCCGCTGATGTCCGGCTTCGACGACGGCTTCAGCCGCACGCTGATGGACTACTACGCCGACGTGCTGCGGCGCGAGCCGGCGGCGGCCTGCGGCGGCTGAGGGGAGGGCGGTTCGCGGTTCCTCGGGTTCCTCGGAGTTCCTCGGCGACTTGGGGTTCAGGGCGCGCTTCTCCGAGGAACCCGAGGAACTCCGAGGAACTCCGAGGAACTCCGAGGAACTCACGTCTCACTCGTCCGACCGCCGCAGCACCATCATCGAGTGCGCCTGCACCCAGACGTCCTCTCCCGCCTTGAACTCCCGGTGCTCGCGGAGATTGGGGATCGGCTCGTTCGTGTCCAGCACCTTCTCCCAGCGGTCGCCCCAGGGGCAGGTGGGGAGCTTGAACGTCATCGCCTCGTTGTGGGCGCTGAAGAGGATGTAGAAGCTGTCGTCGACGATCGGCTCTCCGCGGTGATCGGGCGTCGGGATGGCCTTGCCGTTCAGGAAGACGCCGACGGTGCGGGCGTAGCCGGCGTGCCAGTCGGCGTCGGTCATCTGTTCGCCGTCGGGCTTGAACCAGCCGATGTCGCTGACGCCGGTGCCGCGCACCTGCCGGCCGTGGAACCAGCGGCGGCGCTGGAAGACGGGGTGCTCCTTGCGGAACTGGATCACGCGCGCGACGAACGCCCGCAGCCCATCGTCCATGTTCTGCCAGTGGAACCAGGAGAGGTCGTTGTCCTGGCAGTAGCCGTTGTTGTTGCCGTTCTGCGTGCGGCCGAACTCGTCGCCGCCGAGGATCATCGGCACGCCCTGGGAGAGGAAGAGGGTGGTCAGGAAGTTCCGCTGCTGTCGCGCGCGGAGCTGCAGGATCTCCGGATTGTCGGTCGGCCCCTCCGCGCCGCAGTTCCAGGAGCGGTTGTCGTCCGCGCCGTCGTTGTTGTTCTCGCCGTTCGCCTCGTTGTGCTTCTCGTTGTAGGAGACGAGGTCGTTCAGCGTGAAGCCGTCGTGCGCCGTGATGAAGTTGACGCTGGCGTAGGGGCGCCGGCCGGTCGCGGCGTAGAGATCGGAGCTGCCGGTGAGGCGCGTGGCGAAGTCGTCGAGCGTCTGGTCGGTCCCGCGCCAGAAGTCGCGCACCACGTCGCGGTACTTGCCGTTCCACTCCGACCAGAGAGAGGGGAAGTTGCCGACCTGGTAGCCCCCCTCGCCGACATCCCACGGCTCGGCGATCAGCTTCACCTGTGAGATGACCGGGTCCTGCTGGATGATGTCGAAGAAGGCGGAGAGGCGGTCGACGTCGTGCAGCTCGCGCGCGAGCGTGGCGGCGAGGTCGAAGCGGAAGCCGTCCACGTGCATCTCCAGCAGCCAGTAGCGCAGCGAGTCCATGATCAGTTGCAGCACGTGCGGGCTGCGCATGTTCAGGCTGTTGCCGGTGCCGGTGTAGTCCATGTAGAACCGCCCCTCGTGGGTGCGGTAGTAGGTGGCGTTGTCGAGCCCTTTCATCGACAGCACCGGCCCGAGGTGGTTCCCCTCGGACGTATGGTTGTAGACGACGTCGAGGATCACCTCGATCCCCTCCGCGTGCAGCGCCTTCACCATCTGCTTGAACTCGGTCACCTGCTGCCCGAGCTGGCCGCTCGCGGCGTACTCGTTGTGCGGCGCGAGGAACGAGATCGAGTCGTACCCCCAGTAGTTGCGGAGGTTCCGCTCGAGCAGATGGTTCGCGTGGATGAACTGATGGACCGGAAGCACCTCGACGGCGGTGATGCCGAGCTGCTTCAGATAGCGGATTGCCGCCGGGTGGGCCATCCCGGCGTACGTGCCGCGGAGGTTCTCCGGCACGCCCGGGTGATGCATCGTGAAGCCCTTCACGTGCGTCTCGTAGATGATCGTCTGGTGCCACGGCGTCTGCGGACGGCGGTCGTTGTCCCAGTCGAAGTAAGGATTGACGACCACCGACTTCGGCATGAACGGCGCGCTGTCGGCGTCGTTGCGTGAAGTGTCGGGCTCGTTGAAGTGGTAGGGGAAGACTGCCTCGTTCCACTGCACCTCCCCTTCGACCGCCTTCGCGTAGGGGTCGAGGAGGAGCTTGTTCGGATTGCAGCGGTGTCCGTTCTCCGGCTCCCAGGGCCCATGCACCCGGTAGCCGTAGCGCTGCCCCGGCCCGATGTTCGGGAGGTAGCCGTGGAAGATGAAGGCGGTCACCTCGGGGAGGTCGACGCGCGACTCCTTCCCGGAGGCGTCGAAGAGGCACAGCTCGATCTTCGTCGCCACCTCGGAGAAAACGGAGAAATTCGTTCCGACGCCGTCCCAGGAGGCGCCGAGAGGGTAGGGTTTGCCCGGCCAGATCCGCAACTGATTGTCCCTTTCGTGTTCGGAGTCGAACCGGGGCTGGTTACGGCAACTGTGGTGCCAGAGATGAGGTCAGCCGGCGGGTGTCAGTGCTTCCTTCGGTTCCTCGGGTTCCTCGGTTCCTCGGGTTCCTCGGGGGAGCTCTTCGGCGGCGGCGGCGTCGTCCCCGAGGAACTCCGAGGAACTCCGAGGAACCCGAGGAACCGAGGCACCGGCCCCACCCCGATGGCACGCCAATCGCTGTTATTCGCAGCCACGATGCGAAACGCAAAACCAGAGGATCGGCACTGCAGTTACGTCCTCGTCGTCGGAAACGACGCGTCGCCCGCGGGCGAGCTGCGCGAGCTGGCGAGCTACCTCTCCACGGTCGGCGTGGCCGGTTGTGACGTGGTCATTCTCGACGCGTCGCCGCGGCTGCAGTTCGAGCTGAACGCGCGCGTGCTGCGCTGGGTAGGCCGGCACGTGGCGGTCCGTCCGGAGCATCGCTCGCCGGGCGGTGCGATCGACCTGGTGCGCGCCGCCGCATCGCTGGCTGCGTGCGAGAAAGTCATCGTGGCGGCGGAGGACGTGCGCTACACGCCCGACGCCATCGGGCAGCTCTGCGACCTCCTGGACATGCACGAAGTGGTCGAGCCGCAGGACTATCTCGATCCGCTGCCCTGGTGGGGCGGCATCGAGGCGGGACGCATCCTTCTGCATCGCGGCATCGAGCCGCAGCCCGACCATGGCGCCACCTTCGGCTTCCGCCGCAGCGCCATCCGCGGGCTGCGGGCGCTCGACGTGCTGGAGCTCGTCGACGATCACGCCCGCCGGCTCGTGGCCGCGGGGGCGGAGGTCTTCCCTGCCACGAACGTCTTCGTGCGCCGCCAGCCGGGGGCGCTCGAGGAGTGGGTCGCCAGGCGCGCCCGCGCCGCCGGCGACGACTTTGCGCTGCCGGCGAAGAGCGTCTTCTTCTTCGCCCTGCTCCCCATGATGCTGCTCCTCGGCCTCCTCGGCGGGGCGCGGCTCGCCGGTGGCTATGCGTCCGTCATCGCCTTCGCCTCGTTCGCGCTCGCGCTGCGCGGCCGTAGCGGCGCCGCGGCGTTCTTCCCGCTGAAGGCCTGCCTCTTCGCGCCGGTGTGGGTGTTCGAGCGCGCGGTGAGCGTCTACTGGGCGCTGTACCGGAGGCTGCGCAGTGGCGACGAGGATTCCGCCGGGGTCACCGTGCAGGAGTCGGAGACGTCCTCGACCTTGCGCGCCTCGCATCCACGCGGCTGAGCCAGCCGGCCGTTACAAACCGGTGAACCTGCAACGCCGGTAAGATCGGCCGTGTTATGGAACCTCGCCTATGAGAAAGCTCCTCACTCTCTTCGCGCTCCTCGTGTGCGCAAACGCCAATTCCGCGCAGGAACTGACACGTCTCCTGCGCCAGCCTGACATCCATGGCGACACCGTCGCCTTCGTTTACGCCGGCGACATCTGGCTCGCCTCGGCGAACGGCGGCGATGCCCGCCGCCTCACCTCCGACGAGGGGATGGAGTACTTCCCCAAGTTCTCGCCCGACGGACGCTGGATCGCCTTCACCGGCGACTACTCCGGCAGCCGGCAGGTCTACGTCATCAGCGTGGACGGCGGCGCGCCGCGGCAGCTGACGTTCTACAACGACGTCGGCAACCTGCCGCCGCGCGGCGGCATCGACAACCGCGTCCTCGACTGGACGCCCGACGGGAAGCACATCCTCTTCAATCCGCACCGCCTCCCCTGGTCGGACCGCATGCCGGCGCACTACGTCATTCCGGCGGCGGGCGGCATGGAGACGCCGCTGCGCATCCCGGAGGGGAGCGCCGGCTCGTATTCGCCCGACGGCACGAAGCTCGTGTACACGCCGATCGAGCGCGAGTTCCGCACCTGGAAGCGCTACCGCGGCGGCCGCGCGCAGGACGTCTGGATTTACGACCTCGCCACGAACAAAGCGGAGCAGCTCACGAACAACCAGTACACCGACAACCAGCCCACCTGGGTCGGCAACACCATCTACTTCACCTCCGACCGTGAGGATGGAAAGCTGAACCTCTGGTCGTACGACCTCGGCACGAAGCAGACGCGCAAGGTCACGAACCACACCGACTACGACGTCGTCTGGCCGAGCGGCGACCGCAACCAGGTCGTGTACGAGTCGGGCGGCTATCTCTACCGCTTCGCCAACGGGCAGTCGAACCGCATCCCGATCCGCGTCTACGGCGACTTCCGCAACACGCTGCCGTACCACAAGAACGTGCGCGACAACATCGAGTGGTACGTCGTCTCGCCGACCGGTGCGCGCGCGCTCTTCGTCGCCCGCGGCGACGTCTTCAGCGCGCCGGCGAAGGAAGGGGAGGTGCGCAACATCACCCAGACTTCCGGCGTCCGCGAGCGCGACGCGGTCTGGTCGCCGGACGGCCGCTGGATCGCCTACCTCAGCGACAAGGGGGGCGACTACGAGATCTACGTCCGTCCCGCCGACGGCGGCGAGGAGCGGCAGGTCACGAACAACGGCAAGGCGTGGCGCTTCGCGCCGGTCTGGTCGCCCGACTCGAAGATGCTGGCCTACTCCGACAAAGACCACGCGCTGCACTACGTCGACGTCGCCTCCGGGAAGGTGACGGCGGTCGACAGCGACGAATACGGCGACATCACCGACTACCGTTGGTCGCCCGACTCCAGCTGGCTGACGTACACCAAGGACAACGAGGCGCAGTTCTCGTCGATCTACGTCTACAGCCTGCCGCAGGCGAAGGCCTTCCGCCTCACCAGCGGCATGACCAACGACTCGAACCCGGTCTTCGACCCAAAGGGCCGCTACCTCTACTTCACGTCGAACCGCGACTTCAACCTCACGTTCAGCGCGTGGGAGTTCAACTACGTCTACACCGACCCGACGCGCGTCTACGTCGGTGTGCTGGCGGAAGACGGCCCAGCGCTGTTCCTCCCGCAGTCGGATGAAGAGAAGGCCACCGCGCCTGCTCCGGAAGCCTCTGGAGCCGCGGGCTCTCAGCCCGCGGACAAGCCGGCCGACAAGAAGCCTGCCGCGGTCGTCGTGAAGATCGATCCGGTCAACTTCGAGAACCGCGTCCGCGCCATCCCCGGCTCGCCCGGCAACTACGGGAACCTGAACGCGCTGCCGAACGGCGTCCTCTACATGACCGGGAACGACGCGCAGTCGCTCAAGTTCTACAACATCGACGATCGGAAGGAAGAGACGATCGCCGAGACGCTGAACGGCTACGAGCTGTCGGCGAACGGCGAGAAGATCCTCCTCGCGCTTCCGCGCAACAGCTACTCGATCATCAACGCCAAGGCAGGCCAGAAGCCCGCCGAGTCGATGCTCAAGCTCGACAACATGGAGATGCGCATCGACCCGAAGGCGGAGTGGGCGCAGCAGTTCACCGATGCCTGGCGCATCCTCCGCGACTGGTTCTACGACCCGAACATGCATGGGCTGGACTGGAACGGCATCCGCCAGAAGTACGGGCAGCTCGTGCCGTTCGTGGCGCACCGCGCCGATCTCGACTACATCCTCGGCGAGGTTGCGGGTGAGATGAACGCCGGCCACGTCTACGTCGGCTCGCCGTCGGACGTGACCGCGGTCGAGCGCGTCGACAACGGCCTCCTCGGCGCGGAGATCGCTCCCGCCGACGGCTACTTCCGCATCACCAACATCTTCCCCGGCGAGAACTGGCACGAGTCGTTCCGCTCGCCGCTCACCGAGCCGGGCGTGAAGGTGCGCGAGGGGGACTACATCCTCGCCGTGGACGGCGTACCGACGAAGGGTGTCGACAACTTCTATCGCCTGCTCGAGAACAAGGCCGACCGCGTCGTGACGCTGACGGTCAACTCCACCCCGTCGACCGCCGGCGCGCGCACGGAGCGCGTCCGCCCGGTCAAGAAGGAGACGAACCTCCGGTACCTGGAGTGGGTGCAGTCGCGGCGCGCGTACGTCGAGAAGGCGTCCGGCGGCCGCATCGGGTACATCCACCTCCCGAATACCGGCGCCGAGGGGAATCGCGAGCTGGTGAAGGGCTTCTTCCCGCAGGTGGAGAAGGACGCGCTGATCATCGACGACCGCTACAACGGCGGCGGCTTCATTCCCGACCGCATGATCGAGATCCTCGACCGTCCGGTGCTGAATTACTGGGCGCGCCGCAACACGAAGCCGACCGCGACGCCGGCCTCGGCGCACGTCGGCCCGAAGGTGATGCTGATCAACGGCTACTCCGCCTCCGGCGGCGACGCGCTCCCGTACTACTTCCGTAAGCGCGGCCTCGGCACCATCATCGGCACGCGGACCTGGGGAGGCCTGATCGGCATCTCCGGCAACCCGACCCTGATGGACGGCGGCTCGGTCTCTGCCCCGCAGTTCCGCTTCTTCGACACCGAGGGGATGTGGGCCGTCGAAGGCGTGGGCGTGTCGCCCGACATCGAGGTGGTCGACCGCCCCGACCTCGTGGCCGCCGGCCAGGACCCCTCGCTGGAAGCCGCGGTGAAGCTGCTGATGGAGCAACTGGCGAAGAACCCCGTTAAGCGGCCCGTCGTGCCGCCGGTGACGGTGGAACGGTAAGAACGTTCTCTGGTGGGGCGGCGGCCTTCGGGCTGCCGCCTCTACTTCACCGCCAGATCGTGGAGCAACTGCTCGACACTTTCGGGCACGGCCACCGGAACGAACCAGGCGGCCGGATAGAGGTAGTCCTCTCCCGACTCGTCGATGACCCGAATGGAGCTCTTCGCCTCCGCCGCCGCATCGTCGAGAGCCTCATAGACCTTGCGCAACTCGAGAGCACCGGCGTAGTCGCCGTTCTCAATGCAGATCACGAAGTGTTTGGCGGCGGTCATTTACCTAATCGAGGAACCGCTTGATTTTCATCCGTCGTCCGATCCTGGGGGCCTTGTACCAATGAACCTCGGCTTCCGCCGCTAAGACGACGGTGGCGGCTCCCTTCAGCTTCTGCCAATGACCGGAGCCGAATCTCTCCTCGAGATGTGGTAGATCGCGAATCGCGGATCCTGCCGCGATCGTTTCGATGTTGCGGATCCGGCCGATGATCTCGAAGTAGCGCGGCATTGGCAGCGAGACGGAGTTCAGCGCGCGCGAGGCAGTCGTCCCCTATGGACGGCCTTTGACATGCCGTGATTTTACGCTCCAGCCGAAGGTCTTGAGGTCGATCCGTCCGCGTACGTCGATCTCCACCCCCTCCGCCTCCAGCAGCATCCGCTGCAGTTCGTGGGAGTCGCCGGCGCTGCGGGGGCTGATCTCGCCGTTCGCGTTGATGACGCGGTGCCAGGGGACGGTGCTGCCGGCGGGGAGGTTCGAGGACCCGCAGGGCCGCAAGACCGTCATCGATCTGGTGAAGGGCGTCCGCCGCACGGCGGCGGCTTCATCCCCGACCGCATGATCGAGATCCTCGACCGTCCGGTGCTGAACTACTGAGCGCGCCGCAACACGAAGCCGACCGCCACGCCGGCCTCGGCGCACGTCGGCCCGAAGGCGATGCTGATCAACGGCTACTCCGCCTCCGGCGGTGACGCGCTGCCGTACTACTTCCGTAAGCGCGGCCTCGGCACCATCATCGGCACGCGCACCTGGGGAGGCCTGATCGGCATCTCCGGCAACCCGACCCTGATGGACGGCGGCTCGGTCTCCGCCCCGCAGTTCCGCTTCTTCGACACGGAGGGGATGCGGGCCGTCGAAGGCGTCGGCGTCTCCCCCGACATCGAGGTGGTCGACCGCCCCGATCTCGTCGCCGCCGGCCAGGACCCCTCGCTGGAAGCCGCGGTGAAGCTGCTCATGGACCAGCTGGCGAAGAACCCCGTCAAGCGGCCGGTCGTGCCGCCGGTGACGGTGGAACGGTAAGAACGTTTCTCTGGTGGGGCGGCGGCCTTCGGGCTGCCGCCTCTACTCAGGTGATGATGATGAGGGCGCCGGGCGTGACCGTCTCCAGCGCCGTGCGAATCTTCGTGACGAAGTGCCGTAGCTCCTCGTACTCGTTGCTTCGAGCATGGATGACGATGACGGCGAGTGGGAACTTCTGCAGGTTCTGTTGGTGCCGGAGATTGCGGTCCACGGTGATGAACGCATCGAACTCCTCGCTCGCCCGCGCCAGCAGCGAACCGTTGGACAGCCCGCGCCACTTCATTTGACTCACCGCTCGGCAGAAGTGCTCCGGCAGGTCCTCGCAGAGGACGCGCGGCATACATTCATCGAGCAACAGTCGCATCAAACGGCGCCATCAACAGCTCGCGTGCCTCTTCGAGGGCGGCGATTGCCTGCTCCCGGTACACGGTCGGGAAGTGGTCCAGGAAGACCTCGAGCGAATGGCCCGCTTCGAGATAGTCGAACAGCGTCTTCACCGGCACCCGCGTGTCGCGGAAGACGACCATGCCGCTCATGATCTCGGGGTCGCTATGGACGGCCTTTGACATGCCGTGATTTTACGCTCCAGCGGAAGGTCTTCAGGTCGATCCGTCCGCGAGCGTCGATCTCCACCCCCTCCGCCTCCAGGAGCATCCGCTGCAGCTCGTGGGAGTCGCCGGCGCTGCGGGGGCTGATCTCGCCCTTCGCGTTGATGACGCGGTGCCAGGGGACGGTGCTGCCAGCGGGGAGGTTGTGCAGGGCGTAGCCGACCTGGCGGGCGTGGCCTTCGAGGCCGGCGAGCTCGGCGATCTGGCCGTAGGTGGCGACGCGGCCCCGCGGAACTTTGCGCACCACCGTCCAGATGAGCTCGTAGCGTTTCAAGCCCCGGGATTGTAAGATGCACAGGTTTCGCTACACGTGCAAAAACGGATTATCGGCAGCCGCACCGCGGTTTTCAGTCTCTCAGAGGTGTCTCAATGCCACGAGCCATAGCCACAGGACAGATCGCGTTCGGACTGGTGTCGATTCCGGTCAAGCTCTTCTCGGCCGCCGAGACGTCGGAGAAGGTGTCCTTCAACATGCTGCACAAGGACTGCGGAAACCGCATCCAGCAGCAGTTGTTCTGTCCCAAGGACGAGCGCACCATCGACCGCACCGAAGTGGTCAAGGGATACGAGTTCTCGAAGGGCCAGTACGTCCTCTTCAATGAGGAGGAGCTGAAGGCGCTCGAGGAGAAGTCGACCCAGCAGATCGACATCACGGAGTTCGTGAAGTCGGATCTCATCGACCCGATCTACTTCGCCAAGCCCTACTACCTCGGCCCCGACAAGGGCGGCTCGCGGCCGTACACGCTGCTCGCACGCGCGCTCCAGGAGACCGGCCGCTGGGCCGTCGCCAAGTACGCCGCCCGCGGCAAAGGCTACCTCGTGGTCATCCGTCCGCTCGGGAAGGGTCTCGTGATGCAGCAGCTGTATTACCCGAACGAGATCCGCCAGATCGACGAGCTCGACCTCGGCGAGGCGGAGATCAAGGACAACGAGCTGAAGATGGCCATCCAGCTCGCCGAGATGAGCGCCAGCGAGGAGTTCCATCCGGAGCAGTACCGCGACGAAGTCGCCGAGCGCGTCCGCGCCCTCATCCAGAAGAAGATCGAGGGGGAGGAGATCACGACGTCCGCCGGCGAGCAGCCGAAGGCGCAGGTGATCGACCTGATGGAAGCGTTGCGGAAGTCTCTCAGCGGCGCGACGCCGAAGCCGGCAGCGGCACCGAAGAAGGCGGCCTCGGCCGCCGCAAAGTTCTCGGACATCAAGCTGCAGGTGAAGGCGAAGCCGGAGCGGAAGGCGCCGAAGCAGGCGAAGCGGGAAGTCGCGGCGAAGGTGACGCGGAAAGCACGCTAAAATTCGTGCGTGTCCTACTCCCTCCGCGAGGTCTCGGCGATGCTCGGTCTATCGCCGGCACAGATCCGCGCCTATGCATCCCAGGGATTTCTCGAGCCGGAGCGCGGCGAGCAGGGTGAGCTGCGCTTCGGTTTTCACGACCTGATCGTTCTCCGTACCGCCGGCGAGCTCACCGCCGCGCACATCCCCCAGCGCAAGGTCCGCCGCGTCCTGGAGCGCCTGCGCGAGCAGTTGCCGGAGGGGCGCTCGCTCACCGGCGTCCGCATCACCGCCGACGGCGAGCGGGTCGTCGTCCGCGACGGCGAGGCGGTGTGGAACCCGGAGTCGGGCCAGTCGCTTTTCGACTTCTCGGTCGCCGAGCTGGCGCAGAAATCGGCGCCGCTCCTGATGCGCAACGCCCGCGAGGCGCGCGAGAACCCGGCCCAGGTGAGCGCGGATGAGTGGTACGACCTCGCCTGCGAGCTGGAGATGTCGAACGTGGAGGAGGCGAAGGACGCCTACGAGCGCGCGCTCAAGCTCGAGCCGGCCCACGCCGACGCGCACGTGAACCTCGGCCGCCTCCTGCACGAGGAAGGCGCCCCGGCGGCGGCGGAGCCGCACTACCGCGCCGCGCTGGAAGCCGATCCGGTACACGAGACCGCCGCCTTCAACCTCGGCGTCGCCCTCGAGGACCTCGGCCGCACCGACGACGCCATCCGCGCCTACCAGGCCGCCCTCGCGCTCGACCCCGACAACGCCGACGCCCACTACAACCTCGCCGGCATCTACGAGAGGCGGGGGGAGAAGCAGGCGGCGTTGCGGCATTTGAAGATGTATCGAGCGCTCACCGCCTGAAGTTGTCGGTTGTCCGTTGTCCGTTGTCCGTTGTCTGTGGAGTATGGCGAACCGGGCATGAAGCCGCAGATAACCGATCACCGACAACCGACAACACGCATCGACTCCGTCGATGCCTTCCGCGGCTTCACCGTCGCCGCCATGCTCGTCGTGAACAACCCCGGCACCTGGTCCGCGATCTACGCGCCGCTGCGGCATGCGGAGTGGCATGGGTGGACGCCGGCCGACCTGATCTTTCCCTTCTTTCTCTTCATCGTCGGGATCACCACCGAGCTGTCGCGCAAGGAGCCGGCCGGGATCGTTCGTCGCGGCCTGCTCATCGTCCTCTGCGGAGTGCTGCTCAACGCCTTTCCCTACTTTCGCCTCGGCGAGCTGCGCTTCACCGGCGTGCTGCAGCGCATCGGGATCGTCTACATCGCCGCCGCGCTGATCGCCTGGAAAACCTCGCGCCGCACGGTCGCCATCGTCACCGCGGCGCTCCTCCTCGGCTACTGGGGCGTGCTCTCGCTCGGACCGCTTTCGCCGCCCGGGGCGACCGTCGCGGCGCAGGTCGATCGTGCGGTGATCCCGGAACGGCATCTCTGGAAGCAGAGCCGCACGTGGGATCCGGAAGGCATCCTCTCCACGCTCCCCGCCGTCGCCACCGCGCTTCTCGGCGTCCTGGCGGCGCCGTGGGTGCGGCAGAAGAAGGTCAGCATGTTGACCATCGCCGGGGCAATCGCTACGGCGGCGGGCCTGGTGTGGGGCCTGGCGTTCCCGATCAACAAGAACCTCTGGACGAGCTCCTACGCCGTCTTCACCGCCGGCGCGGCGATGCTGGTGCTGGCGCTCTGGATGCGCTTCCTGCCGGCGAAGCCGTTCGTCGTCTTCGGCGTGAATCCGCTGCTGGCGTTCGTCGGCTCCGGCGCGATGGCGCGTCTCCTCGGCATCTCGAAGCTGCAGCCGCTCAGCTACCGCACCTTCTTCAAGCCCTACTTCGAGCCGCGCCTCGCCTCGCTGCTCTGGTCGCTCGCCTTCGTCCTCTTCTGGTACGGAGTGCTCTACATCCTTTACAGGCGGCGCATTTTTCTCCGGCTATGATGCGCCGGCCATGCGCCGCCTCCTCCTGACCCTCGCCTTCACCGTCTCCCTCGCCGCCGCTGAAACGAAGAGCTTCGACGCGACCTACGTCGCCACGCTGTCCGAGATCCCCGCGGGGACGGCGAAGCTCGACGTCTGGATCCCGCTTCCCGTCTCCTCGGAGTACCAGACCGTCAGCGACGTCACCATCGACTCGCCGTATGCGTTCGAGCGACGGCGCGAGGAGGGCTGGGAGAACGAATACGCGCACGCCGTGGTCGCGAATCCGCCATCGACGCTGGCGGTACGGGTGAAGTTCCGCGTCACGCGCAACGAGGCGCGCTTCGATGAGGTCAAAGGCACCCTCGGCGACCGCGATCGCGCGCTGCGCGCCGACCGGCTGGTCACGCTTTCTCCGCGCGTGCGCAAGCTGGCGGACGAGGTGACGGCAGGGAAGAAGACGGCCACCGAGCAGGCGCGCGCGATCTACGACCATCTCCTCGCCACGATGACCTACGACAAGGTCGCGCCGGGGTGGGGGAGCGGCGACACCGAGCGCGCCTGCGACATCCGGAAGGGCAACTGCACCGACTTCCACTCGCTCTTCCTCTCGCTCGCGCGGGCGAAGGGCATCCCCTCCCGCTTCGTGATCGGCTTCCCGATGACCGCGGCGGACGGCGTGGTGAAGGGCTACCACTGCTGGGCCGAGTTCTGGGACGGCCGGGGCTGGGTGCCGGTCGACGCATCCGATGCCTCGAAGAACCCGAAGCTCGCCGAGTACCTGTTCGGCAACCTCGACGCCGACCGGATCCAGTTCACCGTCGGCCGCGACCTCGTGCTCTCGCCTGCCACGGCGGAGCCGCTCAACTACTTCATCTATCCCCGTGGCGAGGTGAAGGGGGTGGCGACGGGCGTCCCGGCGATTGCACTGGAGTTTCGCCCCCGCTGACCTGTTCTCCGGCGGTACGAGGCGCTGGAGTGCGCCAGCCCGATGAGCTACGTCACGCCGGACGAGGCGGTTTGCTATACTGCCGCGTCCTTCGTCCAGATAACTAGTTGGGAGCCCCGTGACCACCTTTCCGGCCACTGTCAGCGACGTACTCGAAGTCCCTCATGCCGAGGAGCACGCCGGCCGCGGCGGCTGCACGAACTGCGCGTCGGCGACCGTGGGGAAGTTCTGCGCCGACTGCGGTGAGCGGCAGCCCGCCCATCACGACCTGACCGTCGGCCACTTCACGCACGACCTGGTGCACGAGCTCATTCATCTCGACGGGAAGCTCTTCCACACGCTGCGCCTCCTCCTGACGCGTCCGGGACAGCTCACGGCCGATCACTTCGGTGGCCGCCGCACGCGCCACATCGGCCCGATCCGGCTCTTCATCGTCATCTTCGCGCTGCAGGCGCTGCTCTACTCGCTCAGCCCCCGCACGGCGATGTTCGACATCGCCAACGCGGAGAAGGCGCGCCCGGACCTCACGAAGAGCCTGGAGAAGTTCGCGCGTCGCGCCAAGACCACCGTCGCGGAGATCCGGCAGCAGTTCAACGCGAAGTGGCAGAAGACGTACAAGCTGCTCGAGCTGCTGCAGATCCTCTTCGCGGCGGCGGCGCTGCACCTGCTTTACCGGCGCCGCTTCTTCGCCGAGCACCTCGTCTTCGCGACGCACTTCCTCGCCTTCCTTTACCTCTACATGATCCTGGCCTACCCGGTGCGGTGGCAGGTGGGGGTCTACGGGACGACCGGTGCGAGCGTCGCAAACTGGGTCGGCGGCGCCATTCTGACGATCTACCTGGCGCTGGCGTTGCGCCGGTTTTACCATGATGGCGCGAAGCTGCCGTGGGTGCGGGCGATCGTCGGCTACGCGGGCGTGCTGGCCGCGTTTGCGGTGCTGCAGCTGATCACCATCACCACGGCGCTCGTGCTGGTGCTATGACGAACGCCGCGTTGGAGACCTACGAGGAGCACGCCGAGCAGCCGGCGCCGAGGCGCTGTACGAACTGCGCTGCCGAAGGGGCGGACGTCTACTGCCCGAAGTGCGGCGAGAAGCAGCCCGACCACCACGACCTCACCGTCGCCCACGTCGCGCATGAGGCGGCCCACGAGCTCCTGCATCTCGACTCGAAGCTCTTCGCCACGCTGCGTGCGCTGGTGCTGAAGCCCGGACTGCTGACCGTGGAGTACTTCGCCGGACGCAAGACGCGCTACATCGCGCCGCTGCGCCTCTTCCTCACCTTCTTCGCGCTGCAGTTCGTCGCCTTCTCCGTCTACGAGCCGGCCGCGCTCTACAGCGTCGACGCCGTCACCGCCATGGACGCCTCGGGCGGCTTCGACAAACTGGTCGCGCGCGTCGCCGGAAAGCGGGGAGTGCCGCTCGACACGTTCAAGGAGCGGGTCGACGCGAAGTGGCAGAAGACGATCACCTGGTTCCAGCTCCTCAACATCCTGGGGCTGGCGGTGATCCTCCACCTTCTGCACCGCCGCCGCTTCTTCGCCGAGCACCTGGTGTTCTCGGCGCACATGCTCTCGTTCTCGTACTTTGCGTCGCTCGTGCCGTGGCCAATCTATGCGGCGTACGGCATCCGGCCGGGACCGGTGCAGTCGCTGATCTCGTTCGTCTTCACCGTCGTCCTGCTCGTCTACGGCTACGCCGCGATCCGCCGCTTCTACGGCAGCAGCAAGGCGTGGGCGATCGTGCAGACGGCGGTGATCTCCTTCTGCGTCACCGCCGTCAGCTTCGTCTTCATGTTCGTCGGTCTGTTCTTCGCGCTCGCTACTGTCCGCTGACGCGGCGCAGCACGCGGCCCGGCAACTCGCCCGTCATCTTCCCCTCGCGCAGCACCGGGGTGCCGTTCACGACCACGTGCGTGACGCCCTGCGAGAATTGATGCGGGTTCTCGTACGTCGAAAGGTCGCGCACCAGCAGCGGATTGAACACCGCCACGTCCGCCTTCATCCCGACGCGCAGGATGCCGCGGTCGCGCAATCCGGCGCGTGACGCGGCGAGCGACGTCATCTTCCGCACCGCCTCTTCCAGCGTGAGCAGCTTCTCCTCGCGCACGTACTGCGAGAGCACGCGTGAGAACGTAGCGTACGCCCGCGGATGCGCGCCGCGCGAGCGCATCGCGCCGACCACCGCGCCGGAGTCCGAGCCGAACGCGACCCACGGCTTCACCAGCGCCTTCTTCATGTCCTCCTCGCTGAGCGAGAAGAAGATGGCGATAGGGGAGCGGGTGTCGTTCGCGAACAACTGCAGCACCACCTCGGCCGGATCGAGCTTCATCTCTTTCGCCAGCTCGTCCAGCCGCTGGCTCGGATTGCCGCGGATGACGATCGAGGCGGCGCCGTTGTTCGCCAGGCGCCCCGCGCGCAGCTCGTTCCCGACCCGCGCGCGCAACGCGGGATCGCGCAGCCGCTGCACGAACTGCGCGTAGCCGCCTTCCAGCGCCCACGCCGGCACGATGGAGGTGAGATCGGTCGACGTGGCGGTGAAGGGGTAGATGTTGGCGGCGACGTCGACGCCGCTCTGCTGCGCCGCCTCGATCTTCGCCAGGATCGCCGGCATGCGTCCCCAGTTCGTCTGGCCGCCGATCTTGAGGTGGAAGATGTTCACCGGCACCTTCGCCTCGCGCCCGATGCGGATCGCCTCGTCGATGGCCGCGTCGATCCCGGCGGCTTCATTGCGCAGATGCGTCCAGTAGGAGCCGCCGGCGCGCGCCATGGCGATCAGTTCCTCCGTCGTCGCAAACCGTCCCGGCGGATAAATGAGCGCGCTGGAGACCCCGACCGCCCCTTCCGCGACCGCCTGCTTCACGATCGCCTCCATCCGCTTCAGCTCCTCGGCGGTCGGGGCGCGGTCGGCATGGCCGAGCACCATCTCGCGCGGGTTCGCGGCGCCGACGTAGAAGGCGAAGTTGAGCGCGCTCCCTTTCTGCTCCACCACCTTCATGAATTCGCCGAGCGTGCGCCAGGTGACCTTCGGCCAGCCCTCGGGCTTCGTGCGCTCCATCTCCGCCGCCATCTCCTCGTTCTGCGGACCGGGTGAATGCCCCTCGCCCGTGACCTCGGTGGTGACGCCCTGACGGATCTTCCCTTCGAGCTTCGGGTCGAGCAGCACCGCCGCCTGGGAGTTACCGAGGAGATCGATGAAGCCGGGCGTGACGACGTGCGACTGCGCGTGGAGCTTCGTCTTTGCCGTTGCGTTCGAGAGGTCGCCGATGGCCGCGATGCTGTCGCCGCGGATGCCGACGTCGGCGCGCGTGCGGGCCGAGCCGGTACCGTCGATGACTTCGCCGCCGAGGATGACGACGTCGTATTCGGTGGAGGGCGCGTTCGTGACGTTGTTTTTTTGAACGGGCGAAGGGGTGGGCGCCGCACACCCCAGCGCCAGCAACACGATCAGGATTCGTGACGTCATTTCACAACTTTTCACATGCTTCCGCCGTACCATTTCGCCCATGCCGACGAAGCTGATCGTGAATGGAAACGCCGTGAGCGTCGCCTCGGGCGCCGACACGCCGCTGCTCTGGGTGCTGCGCGACGAACTGGGGCTGACCGGGACAAAGTACGGATGCGGAATGGGGCTCTGCGGCGCCTGCACGGTGCACGTGGACGGAGACCCGGTCCGCTCCTGCTCCACGCCGGTCGCCGAGGTGGCGGCGAAGAAAATCACCACCATCGAGGGGCTCTCGCCGCACGGCACGCATCCGTTGCAGCGGGCGTGGGCGGCGGAGAACGTCCCCCAGTGTGGCTACTGCCAGGCCGGGCAGATCATGTCGGCCGCGGCGCTGCTGGCGAGCAAGAAGGGGAAGCTCACCGACGCGGAGATCGAGGAGGCGATGTCGGGCAACCTCTGTCGCTGCGGCACCTACCTGCGCATCCGCAAGGCCATTCATCGCGCGGCGGGGGAGGTCTGAGATGGATCGCCGCTCGTTTCTGAAGATCACATCCGCTGCCGGCGCAGGGCTGTTCGTGGGAGTACCGGCATTCGGCGCGCTCAAGCCCGCCACTCCACAGGACTTTGGGGCGTTCGTGCAGATCGGCGCGGACGACGTCGTGACGATCTGGGTCTCGAAATCGGACATGGGACAGGACGTGCGCACGTCCCTGCCGATGATCGTGGCGGAGGAGCTGGACGCCGACTGGTCGCGCATCAAGATCAGGCAGGCCCACTTCGACGCGAAGTTCGGCCGCATGGGCACCGGCGGCAGCGGCAGCATCCGCTCGATGTACAAGCCGCTCCGCGAGGCGGGTGCGAAGGCGCGGGCGATGCTCGTCGGCGCGGCGGCTGCGAAGTGGAACGTGCCGGCGGCGGAGCTGGAAGTCGCGAACGGCGTCGTCACCCACGCCGCCTCGAAGCGCAGCGCGCGCTTCGGCGAGCTGGCCGAGGCGGCGGCGAAGATCGAGATCAAGGACGCGCCGCCGCTGAAGGACCCGAAGCACTTCAAACTGATCGGCAGCGCGCGCAAGCGGCTCGACTGCGGCGACATCTGCTGCGGCAAGGCGACGTACGGCATCGACGTGAAAGTGCCGGGGATGCTCTACGCGGCGGTGCTCCGCTCGCCGGTGTTCGGCGGGAAGGTCGCCAAGGTCGACGACACAAAGGCGAAGGCGGTCAGCGGCGTGAAGCACGTGGTGCGCACCGAGGCGGTGGGGACCGATCTGCCGTGGAACGGCGTCGCGGTCGTCGCCACCTCCACGTGGGCGGCGCTGAAGGGGCGCGACGCGCTCGAGGTGACGTGGGACGAAGGTCCTCACGCGGCCGAGAGCACCGAGTCGATGCGCAAGCAGATCGCCGGTGCGATCGACGCCGGCAAGGTGCTGCTCGCGAAGGGCGACGTCGAGCAGGCGCTCGCCGGTGCGGCGAAGAAGGTGGAGGCGGAGTACGAGGTGCCGTTCGTCGCGCACGCGGCGATGGAGCCGCTGAATGCGACTGCCCACGTCACCGCGGACGGAGCCGAGCTGTGGGTGGGGACGCAGTTCGCCGACTGGGCCGCCCGCACCGCCGCCACCTGGCTCGGGATCAAGCCGGAGCAGGTGAAGGTGAACGTGACCATGCTCGGCGGCGGCTTCGGACGCCGCGCCAATCCGGACTTTTCCCTCGAGGCGGTGCAGGTCTCGAAGGCGGTTGGCGCGCCGGTGAAGGTGCAGTGGACGCGCGAGGACGACATGCAGCACGACTACTACCGTCCCGCCAGCGTGCACCGCATCAGCGCCGGCCTCGACGGGGAGAACAACGTCGTCGCGTGGCATCACCGGATCGCCGCGCCGTCCATCGAGGCGTACTTCACCCCCGACTCGAAGATCCCCGAGGGTAGCGAGACGGGCGGGGTGGAGGACATGCCGTACATCGTCCCGAACCACCGCGCCGACTTCGCCCTCATCTCCTCCGGCGTGCCGCGCGGCTGGTGGCGCTCGGTCGAGTATTCGATCAACGGCTTCGTCATCAATTCGTTCCTCGACGAGCTGGCGCACGCCTCCGGGCGCGATCCGGTCGAGCTGCGCCTCGCGCTCATCCCGAAAGGCTTCGTGCAGAAGTTCGAGGATGAGAAGAGCCCGGGGCGGCAGTGGCCGTATCGGAGCGATCGTCTGCGCGGCGTGATCGAGCTCGCGCGCGACAAGGCGGGGTGGGGGAAGAAGATGCCGGTGGGACGGGCGCAGGGCTTCGCCGATTGCTACTCGTTCCTCAGCTACGCCGCGCAGGTGGCGGAGGTATCGGTCGGCGAGGACGGCATGCCGAAGGTGCACAAGGTCGTTTGCGCCATCGATTGCGGGACGGCCGTCAATCCCGACGGCATCCGTGCGCAGATCGAAGGGGCGATCGTCTACGGCCTCTCCGCCGCCCTCGGCCAGAAGATCACCGTGGAGAAAGGACGCGTGCAGCAGTCGAACTTCCACGACTTCCCGCTGCTGACCATCGGCCAGATGCCGGAGGTGGAGGTGCACGTCGTCCCGAGCACCGAGGCGCCGACCGGCACCGGCGAGCCGGGCCTCCCGCCGATCGCGGCGGCGGTGACGAATGCGATGTTCAAGTTGACAGGTAAGCGGGTGAGGACGCTTCCGTTGGCGTAAGAACTGGTGCGAGAGTCGCAAAGACCGCAAAGACGCAAAGATCACGATCAGCGCGCCACTCGGCGAAGCCCTCTGAGACTCTGCGACTTTGAGACTCTGCGACTCCACAGAACCATGCACGAGATCGACAGGATCCTGACCGCCATCCGCACCATCGAGCGCGGCGTCGTCGTGACGGTCATCCGCACGGCCGGCTCCACCTACCGCCGCGCCGGCGCGCGCGCCGTCATCAGCGAGTCGGGCCAGGCCTTCGGCGCGATCAGCGGCGGCTGTCTCGAGAAAGACCTCGCGGAGCGCATCCGCCCCTGGCTGGCCGACATGCAGGCGCGCGTCATTTCCTACGACTCCACCCGCCCCAGCGACGTCGTCTTCGGCCTCGGCCTCGGCTGCCGCGGCATCCTCGACCTCCTGGTCGAGCCGTTCGACTCCGCACACCCGCCGCGCATCGCCGCGTTCCAGTGGAACCGGCGCGAGCCGGTCGAATGGACGACCGTACTGCCGGACGGCGAGACGATGCTGGAGCTCATCCGGCCGCGGCGCGCGCTCGTCGTCTTCGGCGGTGGCGCGGACGTGGAGCCAGTGGTGCGGCTCGCGGAGCAGATCGGCTGGCGCGCCGACGTCGTCACCACGCGCGAACCGGTCGACCTCACCGAATACGACGCCGCCGTGGTCATGACCCACAACTTCCAGCGCGACGCCGAGCTCCTGCCGCGCCTCGTGCAGTCGCAGCTCGCCTACATCGGCCTCCTCGGCCCGAAGTCGCGCGGCGAGGAGCTGTTCGCCGAAACCGGCGTGCCGCGCGACGCCCGCGTGCACAGCCCGATCGGCCTCGACCTCGGCAGCGAGACTCCGGACGAGATCGCGCTCTCGATCGTCGCGGAGATCCAGGCGGTGCTGAACCGCCGCTCAGGACGGGCGCTGCGCGACTTGAACGCGCCGATTCACGAGCCGCTCGCCGCTCCCGAGACGTGCGTCTAGTCGCCGTCGTCCTCGCGGCCGGGTCGTCCTCCCGCCTGGGACGGCCGAAGCAGGACATCGTCTATCGCGGCGAGACGCTGCTCGACCGCGCCGTGCGCATCGCGCGGGAGGTGGCCGACGAGGTGGTGGTCGTCACGCGCGAGAACAACCCTCATGCCGACGAGGGAATCGCCTCCTCGATCCGCGCCGGCGTGGCTGCGGCGGGGGAGGCGCGCGTCCTGATCACGCTCTGCGACCAGCCGCTCGTCACGGCCGAGCATCTGCGCGCCCTGATCGCCGCCGATGCACCGATCGTGGCGACTCTGTACGGCGGCATCGCGGGCGTTCCGGCGGTCTTTGCACCGGAGTTCCTGATGGAGCTGTTGTCGCTGCAGGGCGATCGCGGCGCGCGTGCGGTCATTGAACGCCATAAGGAATTCATGCATGGAATCCCATTCGAGGGGGCTGCCGTCGACATCGATACGGAAGGAGATTTGCTAAGGTTGTAGGCGGGTGCCTCGCAAAAGACGGATTTACGGGACTGCCGCCACGGCGGTGGCGGTAGCGATGATCGGCTGGCTCGACTACGTCAGCGGGCCGGAGATCGGTCTGTCGCTCCTCTACCTCGTCCCTGTCGCGATGTCCGGCTGGTACGGCGGCAGAACGGTGGCGATTTTCATCGGCAGCTTCGCCGGAACCTCGTGGCTGATCGCCGACGTCGCCTGGCGCGACTCCGAGACGGCGATCGCCATCTCCTTCTGGAACGCGTTCACCCGCTACGTCATCTACGTCTCCGAAGGGGTGCTGCTCGCGGTCGTCCACAGCGACCGGGAGAAGCTCCGCCGGCTCATCGCGCATCATTCGACACTGGCGCGCACCGACGCCGGCACCAGCCTTCCGAACGCGCGCGCGTTCATGGAGGTGGTGGAGGCGGAGCTGGAGGCGGCGCGGGAGAACGGCGATCCGGTCTGCGTTGCCTACCTCGACCTTGACAACTTCAAGAAGATCAACGACCAGTTCGGCCACGCGGCCGGCGACGAGGTGCTCCAGCGCGTCGCCACCGCGCTCCAGCGCTCCATCCGCGGCCACGACGTCGCGGCGCGCCTCGGCGGCGACGAGTTCGCGGTGCTGCTCCGCGGTGTGGAGCCTGAAGTGGCGGAGAAGGTGGGCGAGCGCATCGCCGCCCGCATCCGCGAGATCGGCGCGAGCTACACCGAAGCGGCCCTCGGCGTCACCCTCGGACTCGCGTACTTTCGCGCGGTCCCCGACAACGCCGCCGCGCTCCTCCGCGCCGCCGACGGCGCGATGTACGCCGGAAAGACGAGCGGCAAAGGCCGCGTCGTGCTTCAGAACCTGTAGCGCGCTTCGAGCCGCACGTTCCGCGCGTCCGGATCCGGTGTGCCGGGCCTCGCGCCGGTGAACCGCGTGAGCTCCGCGCCGACGCGCACGTTCGCGCGCAGGTCGTACAGCCAGGCGACCGTCCAGGCGCGTCCCTGCTCGGCGTTCGACTCGGCGGCGGAGAAGTCGCGCTCCTCCGTGTGAAAACGCTCGTAGCGTGCGGTGAAGCGGCTGCGGCCGGCCTTCTGCGAGACCAGCACATAGGTGGCGTAAAAGTCGGCATCGACGAACGCCGCGCCGCCACCCATCCCCGTCGAGCCGGTCATGTACTCCGCGGCGACCGTCAGCCGGTCGGGATCGCCGGCCTCCGCGCCCACGAGATGGAAGTGCGTCGCCCAGGCGTATTCGCCGCGGTGGAGCAGACGGTCGCCTCGATTGTCGATGAACGTGTACTGGACGTTCGCCCGCTCCGGCACCGAATAGCGCACCCGCGCGGAGTAGCCGGTGCGGCCGTCGAGATCGCGGCCGAACGGCTGCGTGCCGTCCTCGCGCTGGAGCGGGAAGTAGCGGGGGAGCGACGGCAGCGGAGGCAGCGGCAGGACCTCGCCGAAAGCCGCCAGCCGGCTGCCGGAGGACCAGCCGCGCCACGCGAGCAGCGTCCCCATGGTGTCGTTGCCGCGGAAGGCGGTCGCGCCGCCGGTGACGGCGTGACCGCGTGCGGTGACGTGGCGGTACTGGAGGTCGGCGCCGATCGGCCGCACCTCTTCCCCGATCCACGAATTCAGCGCGGAGAACGACATCGTGTACGGCGACCGCCAGAGGTCGTCCTTGTTCTCGCGCGACGTGGGCAGGAAAAACTGCCCGGCGCGGAGCTGCAGCTCGTCGAGGCCGAGCTCCACACGCCCCTCCACGTACGCCTCCACGAGCCCGCCGTAGCCACCGCCGGCATCGCGTCCACCAGTGCCGCTGACGCGCGCGCCGAAGTGGCGCGAGGTCCAGTCGACGCCGAGGTGCGCGTCGGCGAGAAGCTCGCCTTCGTCGCCGCCGGCTTCGAGCCGTCCCCACCCGCCCTCGAGCCAGGACGCGGGGCCCGTCGCATTCACGCCGCGCAAGGCGACGGAGCCGTTCAGATCGAGGAGCGCGAGGACGACGATTGCGGCGTGCATCTTCGCGCCAGTCAGACCGGCGTCCGGTCGTCGCGCCACAGCCCTACGACCTTCTTCCCGTAGTCGATCGTCACCATGAATCGCGACAGCAGGCGGTTGCCGACGCGCGCGCGGGAGACGTTGGCGTAGCGGAGGTCGAGCGTGCCGAAGTCGACCCCGGCGACGTTGATGCGCGCCGTGCCCCGGCCCGTCGTCGTCGACGGCAGCACCAACGTGTCGGGGCTGGTGGTGTCGACGACCGCCGGGACGTCGGCGCCGTTCACGTTCACGTAGATGGTCGGCTCGGCCTGGTATTCGTAGATCTTCATCAGGCCGGTGACGATGCCGGCCTTCTGGTACGTCACGAGGCCGCTGCGGTAGTCGATGGTGATGGCGCGGTTGTTCCACGCGTCGGCGCCGATGATCCCGTCGGCGACTCCGCCGAGATCGAGCGTCGAAGGGGAGATGCGGATGGTCTGCTTCTCGTTGAGCTGCAGCGCGTGCGGGCCCCGTCCGGCGAACCCGGGATCGAGCACGGTGCGCGGCGCGGCGCTGCCGAGGAGGAAGCGGCCCGGCCGCTCGTTGATGCGCAGCGTCTGCATCTCCACGAGGTTCCGGTCGAGCGTGAACGCCAGGTTGATCTCCGGCCCCGGCTCCTGTCCGCGCCAGGGCAGCAGACGCGCGCAGGACGCGCTGAGGAGTGCAAGCACGAGCGCGGTTGCGGTGGGTAATGATTTGGATAAGATGCGCATTCTCACTGAGTCTCAGAGTCTCAACGTCTCAGAGTCTCAGAGATCCTCCCGCCCCTCTGCGACTTTGAGACTCTGCGACTCTGCGACTTCAGAAGCAATCCCGAAGCCCGAAAGGAACACCGATGTCTTCCTCTCTTCCCGAGTTTCGTAACGAACCGCTGACCGACTTCAACAAGCCGGAGCACAAGGCTGCCATGGACCTGGCCATCGCCAAGGTCCTCGGACAGGTCGGACAGAAGCATCCCATCGTCATCGGCGGTGAGCGCATCACCGGCCTCAAGACCTTCAAATCGATCAACCCCGCCCACAAGGACCAGGTCCTCGGCGAGTTCCAGGAAGGCAACGCGGAGCACGTCGAGCGGGCCATTGAGGTCGCCTGGGCCGCCTTCGAGAGCTGGAAGCGGCAGCCGGCGGAGACGCGCGCGGGCCTGCTGCTCAATGCCGCGAAGCTGATGCGGGAGCGGAAGCACGAGTTCTCCGCCGTGATGATCCTCGAGGTGGGCAAGACGTGGGCGGAAGCCGACGCCGACACCGCCGAGGCGATCGACTTCATGGAGTTCTACGCGCGCGAGGCGCTGCGCTACGGCGGCGAGCATCCCGTCACCCCCGCTCCCGCCGAGGAGAACGCGCTCGTCTACATCCCGCTCGGCGTCGGCGCCGTGATCCCGCCCTGGAACTTCCCGCTGGCCATCATGTGCGGCATGACCACCGCGGCGGTGGCGGCCGGGAACTGCGTGATCGTGAAGCCGTCGTCGGACTCGCCGTGGATCGCCTACCGCTTCTTCGAGCTGCTCGAGGAGGCCGGTATGCCGCCCGGCGTGGTGAACTTCATCAGCGGCGGCGGCAACGAGGTCGGCGAGCCGCTCGTGCAGCACCCGCGCATCCGCTTCATCTCCTTCACCGGCTCCAAGGGCGTCGGGCTGCACATCGTCGAAGAGGCGGCCAAGCACAAGGAAGGACAGCTTTGGATCAAGCGCGTGGTCGCGGAGATGGGCGGCAAGGACGCCATCATCGTCGACCGCGAGTACCACAACCTCGACGAGGCGGCGTCCGCGGTCGTCGCCTCCGCGTTCGGCTTCCAGGGGCAGAAGTGCTCCGCCTGCTCGCGCGCCATCATCGACGAGGCGGTGTACGACCAGATCGTCCCGATGATCGTCGAGAAGACGAAGAAGCTGCGCATCGGCGACCCGACCGAGTTCGAGAACGCCGTCGGACCGGTGGTGAACGAGAAGGCGATGAAGTCGATCTCCAAGTACATCGAGACCGGCACGAAGGAGGGGGGGCGGCTGCTCGCCGGCGGCACGACCGATCCGAAGGACGGCTTCTTCATCGAGCCGACCGTCATCGCCGACGTCGACCCTCACGCCACCATCGCCCAGGAGGAGATCTTCGGGCCGGTGCTGGCGATCATCAAGGCGAAGGACTTCGACGAGGCGCTGCACATCGCGAACGACACGCAGTACGGCCTCACCGGCGCCGTCTTCACCGACAACGAGGAGAAGCTCGACCGGGCCCGCGAGGAGTTCTTCGTCGGGAACCTCTACCTGAACCGCAAGTGCACCGGCGCGCTGGTTGGCGTGCATCCGTTCGGCGGCTTCAACATGTCGGGAACGGACAGCAAGGCGGGCGGGCGTGACTACCTGGGGCTGTTCCTCCAGGCCAAGTCGATCGCGCGCCGCGTGACGAAGGCGCCGAAGACGGTGGAAGAAGCAAAAGGCTTCTAGCGCGCGAACGCTAGAAGCCGGGTTGGACTGCTGGACTGGCGCTCCCGCGTCAGTCCAGCTTGAAGTTCACCGTCAGGTTGAAGATCGTCGCGACCGGGGCGCCGTTCAGGGTGCCGGGCTTGAAGCGCCAGCGGCGGACGGCCGCCTCGGCTTCGGCTCCGAGACCCATCGGGAGGCCCTTCACCACCTTCACGTCCTGCACGCGTCCGTCCTTGCCGATGATGGCTTCGACGACCACGATGCCGGAGATGCGGGCGTTACGCGCCGACTCGGTGTACTTCGGGTCCGCGCGGTCGATGACCACGGGGGCCTTCACGTCACCACCGACACGGAGCGGTCCGCTGGGCGGGGGCGGGGGAGGCGCGACAGGCGCTTCGACGCCGCCGGTGCCTTCACCCTCG
>DASWNW010000064.1:0-33802 GCA_036399015.1 Thermoanaerobaculia bacterium
CGGCGTCGGCCGAGGCGGCGGAGGCGATGATCATGCCGAGGCGCTGCTGCCCCATGAGCCGCTTCTGCACGGTGGTGTAGGGGGCGATGATCACGTCGTCCTGGTCGGAGCCCATCATGCTGCCGCCCTTCCGCTCCAGGACGCCGTTCACGCGGAAGGGGACGTTCTTGATGCGGATGACGGCGCCGACGGCGTCGCCGTTGGGGAAGAGGTTCTCGGCCACGGTACTGCCGAGGACCGCCACCTTGGCGGCGGCGCGGATGTCGCCTTCGCTGAAGAAGGTGCCCTCGCGCACGTTCCAGGCGCGGATGTTCGGCCAGTCGATGCCGACGCCGAAGACCTGCGTCGACCAGTTCATCTCGCCCGCCACGACCTGTCCGGAGGTGCGCGACTGCGGCGAGACGTACGCCACCGCCGGACACTCCCGCGCGATCGCCAGCGCGTCCTCCTCGGTGAGCGTCGACTGCGTCCCGAACATGCGCGCGCCCCCCTGCGTCGTCGCGCCCGGCATGATCATGATGAAGTTCGAGCCGAGGGCGTTGATCATCTCCGAGACGGACGCAGCGACGCCGGCGCCGATGGCGACGGAGACGATCACGCAGGCGACGCCGATGACCACGCCCAGCGCCGTGAGGAGCGAGCGCATCTTGTTTCGCGCGATCGACTTGAGGCCGACGACGGTGATGTTGCCGAGGCGAATGAGGGAGACGCGCATGAGTAGTCTCAGAGTCTCAGAGTCTCAAAGTCGCAGAGCTTCGCCGAGTTGGAACCTTTGAGACTCTGCGACTCTGAGACTCTGCGACTCATTTTCTCACCACCCGCTCCTGCTCCACGATCTCGTCCGACTGAATCAGTCCATCCTTAACATGCACCACCCGTTTCGCGTGCTGCGCGATGTCCGGCTCGTGCGTGATCAGGACCACCGTCTTCCCCTCGTCGTTGAGGTCCTGGAAGATGCCCATGATCTCGATGGAGGTGCGGGAGTCGAGGTTGCCGGTCGGCTCGTCGGCGAGGAGGATCGCCGGATCGGTGACGAGCGCGCGGGCGATGGCGACGCGCTGCTGCTGGCCGCCGGAGAGCTGCGAGGGATAGTTCCCCTCACGGCCGGCGAGGCCGACGCGATGGAGGGCCGCGCGTGCCGCCTCGGCGCGCTGTTTCTTCGAGAGCGCGAGGTCGCCGTAGAGCAGCGGGAGCTCGACGTTCTCCATGGCCGAGGTGCGGGCGAGGAGGTTGAAGCTCTGGAAGACGAAGCCGATCTTCGCGTTGCGGATGATGGCGCGCTGGTCGCGGCTCAATGCCGAGACGTCGGCGCCGTCGAGCACGTACGTGCCGGAGGTGGGGCGGTCGAGGCAGCCGATGATGTTCATCAGCGTCGACTTGCCGGAGCCGGACGGTCCCATGATGGCGATGAACTCCCCCTCGTCGACGTGCAGGTCGACGCCGGCCAGCGCGTGGACGTCGACTTCGCCGAGGTGGTAGACCTTCCTGAGGTCGCGGATCTCGATGACGGTCCGCGGCACTACCCTCTCCGCCCTCCGCCGCGCCCGCCCGGCCCGCCCGCGCCGCCCATCGGCGCCGGACCCTCGACCTTCGACGTGGCGACGCCGACCACCACGGTGTCCCCTTCCTTGAGGTTCCCGGAGACGATCTGCGTGAAGCGGCCGTCGCTGATGCCGGTGCGCACTTCGACCGGCGTGAGCTTCTTGTCCGCGCCCTGGATGTAGACGGTCTGCGTCTTCGCTGCGGCGCCGCCGCGACGGGGGAACTGCGCCGCCGCGCCCGCGGGACCGCGCCCCTTGCCGCTGCGTGCGGCGCGCTGCGTGGCGTCGCCGCCGCTGCCTCCGGCCGACTTGTCCTTGTCGCCGTTCTCGCTGGGCGGCTTGAAGCGGAGCGCGGCGTTCGGCACGCGCAGGACGTTCTCGACGGAGGCGACGTCGATGGTGACGTTCGCCGTCATCTTCGGCCGCAGCCGCCCCTCGGGATTCGCGACCTCCAGGATGACGGGATAGGTGACGACGTTCTGGTTCACCAGCGCGTTGAAGCGGATCTGGGCGAGACGGCCGCGGAACTCCTCCTCCGGGTACGCATCGACGTTGAAGCGCGCCACCTGGCCGACTTTGACGCGGCCGATGTCGGACTGGTCGACGTCGGCCTGCACCTGCATCTTGGTGAGGTCCTGCGCGATCTGGAAGAGCGTCGGCGCCTGGAAGGAGGCCGCCACGGTCTGGCCGACGTCGTACTGCCGGTCGACGACCATGCCGTCGATGGGGGAGATGATCTTCGTGTAGCGGAGATTCGTCTCCACCTGGCTGAGCGCCGCCTGCGCCTGCGCGACCTGCGCCCTTGCTCCCTTCCACTGCGCCTCGGCGGCGTCGACTTCCGCCTGCGCGGTGAGGCCGCCTTCCATCAGGCGGCGCTGACGGTCGTAGCGGATGCGGGCGTCGTCGGCCTGCACCTGGGCGCGGGTGAGGTCGGCGCGGCGCTGCTCCACTTGCGCCTGGAACGGGGTTGGATCGAGCTCGGCGAGGAGCTGCCCCTTCTTCACGGTGCTGTTGAAGTCGGCGTAGAGCTGGGAGATGACGCCGGAGACCTGGCTGCCTACCTGGACCGTGGTGACGGCGGAGACGGTGCCGGTGGCCGTGACGGTCATGGTCACGGTGCCGCGGGTGACCTTCTCGGTGCGGTACTGCTCTTCTTTCTTGCCGCGGTTGCAGGCGAGGAGCGTGAGTGCCAGCAGCAGCGTCGGGGCGTTGCGTCGCACGTTCAAAAGAGTGTTTCCTCTCTTCGTTGAAGCGCGCGGGAGTCTATCGTATGCTTCCCGCCCACTTTTCGAGGTCTCGTAACTAAATGGCCCTATTCTCCAAAGATCCAGCTCCTGCCGCGAAGCCCGATGTACGGGGCGGCAGCGCCGCGCCCGCGGGCGGCACCTTCCTCGGTCCGAACGTGACGGTCGAGGGGACGATCACCGGCGGCGAGCCGATCGTCATCGAAGGCACGATCCGCGGGAACATCGACCTGCAGAGCGATCTCCGCATCGGCACGAAGGCGCGCGTCGACGCGACGGTGCACGCGCGGAACGTGACGGTCGAAGGACGTCTCACCGGCGACATCTCCGCCGACGAGCGCGTCGAGCTCGTGGCCAGCGCCACCGTCGACGGCAACATCAAGGCCCCCAAGATCGTCGTCGCCGAGGGCGCCAAGTTCCGCGGCAACGTCGACATGGGGTCGAGGGTGCCGAAGGAAGAGGCGAACGGCGGCGCGGCGAAAGCGAAGTAGAGTCGCAAAGTCTCAAAGTCGCAGAGTCTCAGAGAGGGGCCCCCCGTCCTTTGCGACTCTGAGACTCTGCGACTCTGAGACTCCGGAGGTAAAGACATGTCAGCAACCGCAGCAAACTCCTTCGCGCAGCAGTTCTCTCTGCGCGAGACGCGCGAGTACTCCAACTACATCGACGGCAAGTGGGTGAAGTCGGGCTCGGGCAAGGCATTCGAAAACCGCAATCCTGCGAATGACGACGATCTGGTCGGTTTGTTCCAGGATTCCAACGCGGCCGACGTCGACGCGGCCGTCGACGCGGCGTCCAGGGCGTACGAGAAGTGGCGGCTGGTGCCGGCGCCGCTGCGCGCCGAGTACCTCTACCGCGTCGGCGACATCCTCAAGCGCCGCAAGGACGAGATGGCGCGC
Source organism: Thermoanaerobaculia bacterium (assembly GCA_036399015.1). GTDB lineage: Bacteria > Acidobacteriota > Thermoanaerobaculia > Gp7-AA8 > Gp7-AA8 > QHVT01. The sequence continues at coordinate 3,682 of DASWNW010000064.1, forward strand.
GAGATGACGCGCGAGATGGGCAAGGTCGTCGCCGAGACGAAGGGGGACATCCAGGAAGCGATCGACATGGCCTTCCTCGCCGCCGGCGAAGGGCGCCGCCTCTTCGGCGTGACCACGCCGTCCGAGCTGCACAACAAGTTCAACATGGCCGTGCGCATGCCGCTCGGCGTGGCCGGTCTCATCACGCCGTGGAACTTCCCGATGGCCATTCCTGCGTGGAAGGGCATGGCCGCGCTCATCTGCGGCAACACGGTCGTCATCAAGCCTGCCTCGCAGACGCCGCTCTCGGTGATCCTTCTCACCGAGGCGTTCGAGGAGGCGGGGCTGCCGGCGGGCGTCTGGAACGTCGTCACCGGCGGCGGGCGCGAGGTCGGCGAGCCGATGCTCGTACATCCGAAGATCCGGGTGATCTCGTTCACCGGCTCGACCGAGGTCGGGCGTCACATCAACACCACCTGCGCGCCGCAGTTCAAGCACGTCCATCTGGAGATGGGCGGCAAGAACGTGATCATGGTCATGGACGACGCGGACGTCGACCTGGCCGTCGACGGCGCGCTCTGGGGCGCGTTCGGTACGACCGGTCAGCGCTGCACCGCCGCCTCGCGCGTCGTGGTGCACGACAAGGTGTACGACCAGTTCGTGGAGAAGCTGGCCGGCCGGGCGAAGAAGCTGCGCGTCGGCAACGGTCTCGACGAGAAGATGGACATGGGTCCGAGCGTCTCCGCCTCGCAGCGGGAGACGGTCGAGACGTACGTGAAGATCGGCAAGGACGAGGGAGCGTCGCTCGTCGCCGGCGGCAACCGTCTCGGCGACGGCGAGCACGGCAAGGGCTACTTCCACGAGCCGACCGTCTTCGCAAACGTGAAGCCCGACATGCGCATCGCGCAGGAAGAGATCTTCGGGCCGGTGACGGCGGTGATCCGCTGCAACTCGCTCGAGGAGGCGATCTCGATTGGCAACGGCGTGAAGTACGGCCTCTCGTCGTCGATCTACACGCGCGACGTGAACAAGGCCTTCGTGGCCATGCGCGACATGTACACCGGCATCTTCTACGTGAACGCCCCCACCATCGGCGCCGAGGTGCACCTGCCGTTCGGAGGCGTAAAGGAGACCGGCAACGGCCATCGCGAAGCGGGCGTCGCCGGCATCGACGTGTTCACGGAGTGGAAGTCGATCTACATCGACTACTCGGGGAACCTGCAGAGGGCGCAGATTGATACGGAACTGTAGCGGCGCGGAGCGCCGCGTTGTCGGTTGTCTGTGGTCGGTTGTCTGTGGTGGTACGCCCGGGCGATGCTCCACGGACAACTGACAACCGACCACTGACAACATGTATCGAACGATCGCAGCCCTCACCCTCCTCCTCGCAACGACCGCGTTCGCGCAGAGCACCGAACAGAACGCGCAGCGCCTGATCGACCACCTTCTCGCGAGCCCGCACGGCTACGCGACGCTCTCGCATCTCACCGACCGGATCGGGCCGCGCCTCTCCGGGTCGCGCGGGGCGGAGCTCGCGGTGCGCTACACGACGGACCGCTTCAAGGAGTGGGGCATCGACGTGCGTAACGAGCGGGTGATGGTGCCGCACTGGGTGCGCGGCGCGGAGCATGGGCGGCTCGTCTCGCACAACAATCAGAAGCTCGTGCTCACGGCGCTCGGCGGGACCGTGGCCACGCCGGCGAGCGGGATCACCGCGGACGTGATCGAGGTGACGTCGTACGAGCAGCTCGCGGAGCTGGGGCGGGCGAAGATCGCCGGGAAGATCGTCTTCTACAACAAGGCCATGGACATGACGCTCATCGAGAGCGGGCGCGCGTTCGAGGCCTATTCGCAGGCGGTGGTCTTCCGCGGCGTCGGCGCGAGCCGGGCGGCGGAGTACGGCGCCGTCGGTGCGGTGATCCGCTCCGTCGCCTCGGGGTCGCTGCGCACGCCGCACACCGGCTCGATGCGCTATGAAGAGGGGAAGCCGAGGATCCCTGCCGCGGCGCTGGCGACCGAGGATGCGGAGCTGGTGCATCGCCTGCTGGAGAGAGGCGAACGGGTGCGCATGAACTTCGTGCTCACGCCCCGCACCCTCCCCGACGTCCCCTCGGCAAACGTCATCGCGGAGATCAAGGGCAGCCAGTTCCCCGACGAGATCGTCCTCATCGGCGGCCACCTCGACTCGTGGGATCTCGGCACCGGCGCGATCGACAACGGCTCCGGCGTCTCGATGGTCATGGAGACGATGCGCGCGCTGAAGGAGCTCGGCATCACGCCGAAGCGGACGATCCGCGCCGTGCTGTTCATGAACGAGGAGAACGGCCTCCGCGGCGCGAAGCAGTACTTCGAGAATGTCTCGAAGCGCGAGGAGCTCCACCGCCACGTCGCCGCTATCGAGACCGACGCAGGTGCGGCGCCGCCGGTCGGCTTCATCAGCACGCTGGAGGGCGTGGAGCTGGAACGGGTGCAGTCGCGCATGCGCGTGCTCTCGCGCATCGCGCCGATGTACTTCCGCAGCTCGCGCCAGACCGGCGCCGACACCTCGCCGCTCACCAGCGCCGGCGTCGTCGGCTTCGGCCTCGTCCCGAACCCGCGCCACTACTTCGACTTTCACCACACCGACGCCGACACGCTCGACAAGATCGACCCGAAGGCGCTGGCCCAGAACACCGCCGCCCTCGCGGCGCTCGCGTACGTGCTGGCGGAAGAGGGGCTGTAGAGCGGCGTATCAGCGGCGGACGAAGAAGACGTCCGTCATCTCGAGCACGGCGTCGGTCGAGCCATCGCGATGAACGTACGTACCGGCGAGCCGGTGCTGGTTGCCGTTCGCATCGGCTCCGCTGCGGACGACGTACGTGAGCTCGAGCGCGGTGACTCCGAATCGATGAATCGGCGCGATCTCCGTCTGCTGCGATACGCCGTCGTGATTGCGGTCGATCCACACCCTCAGCTTCGACCAGATGGCGTCGCGGGCGGTGATGCGATTGTCGCTGTTTCCACCATGGCTCGCGGCGTCGTAGACCGCCAGCGCCTCGAATCCATCCGCCGCCCGCCGTCCGTCCGGCAGGAGCGTGCCGACGCCGAACAGCTCTCCGCCGTCGTCGACGACGCCGTTCGGTTCGAGGTCGCGCCAGAGAAACCCCTCTTCGGTCGCCGGATGGGTCCACGCCAGCGTCTCGGCGCTGCCGTCCGCGTCGAGATCAAACTGCACCGGGTAGGCGATGGAGGTCGTCCAGATCCCATCGCCATTCAGATCGAGAACCAGCGGCGACTGACAGGAGGAGTCGCATTGGTCCGCCCACTCTTCATCGCGGTCGTCGCCGCCGCCGGCGGCGCATTGCTGGTCGCTCGGAACCATCCGGGAAGTCCAGGTCGAGACGCCGCTGATGCGGCTCCGGTAACAATGCCCGTTCGCGATCGCACCGCCGGTCGCACCGACCCAGACGCTTTGCACGCACTTGGGGCAGGAGTCCTCCGAAACGGTCATGCCGGTGGTTTCGTCAACGATCCAGGCGCGTCCCGTGAACAGCCCTTCCAGCGCACCGCCGTCCTCATTCAGGCACTCGAGGCGGCTGTCGCCGCGGTAAGCGGTGGGGCCGACGCTGAATGAGACGATGGTTAGATCGAAGTTGCGGCACGGTAGATACGCCGCACCGAGCACGTTCGCGGTCAGGATCGAAAGAATCACTCCCGCCAGGCGCGCCGCTCTCACTTGCATCCGCCTTCCAGCCAACGGGACCGTTCCGCCGACACCTCATAGGTGGAGGTAACGGTGCTGCGCGGCGCGACCGCTGTGTAGAGGAACTCGTCCAGGCGGTCATATTTCTGACGCAGCTCGTGCAGGGCCGCGACTTTCTCAGCGCAGATGATCCGCGAGATTTCCCTGGTTCGTCCAACTCCGGGATACCGTTCGATCAGCGTGTTGTATTGGCCCCCACTGATCTGCACGTCTCGCCAGAACACCTCCGGATCCCAGCCGAACGACTCGATCGCCGGCGCGTATCCGGCCTGCGTCCGAACGCGATACACCTCGGGGAGGAATGTCCTCAGTAGCTTGCTCACCAGTTCGCTCGGAAGGAACAGCTCGGGATTCTCCCGTCCGGCGATCACGAAGGCGTTCGGGCTTCCGGCAGTCTCTGCCCGCTCCGCCATGTGCGCGCGATCGTAGCGGAGGGCGAGCCGCTCCTCGAGCGTCCACTTCCACGGCGCGCGCTCCTGCGCGACCGCACTGAATGCAACGACGAACAGGAGTAAGCGAGCCCCGGCGGTAATCATCATCGAGCGCCTCCAAATAGTATTTTCTTCAGGCAAGCCGGAAGTGTGCCAGCCGAGAACAATCGGCCGTCGCGGCCGTAAACAGACGCCTATGCGGCTCGTCATCTCCCTTTTCCTCGCGCTCGGTGTCTCCGCGGCGGCGGCGCTGCCGTTGCTGCGGGCGCGGTTGCAGCACACGTTCGCGCATGACGCGCCGGGGCGGGGGATCGCGTTCAGTCCCGACAGCAGGCTTCTGGCGACGAGCAGCGTCGATCGGACGGTGAAGCTGTGGCGCGTCGACGGGCGGAGACTCGTGCGCGTGCTGCGGCATCCGGCGGGCGTCACGTCGATCGCCTTCAGCGGCGATGGGCGGTGGCTGGTCAGCGGGAGCTACGACGCGATGGTGCGGGTGTGGCGCGTGAGCGACGGCACGCTCGTGCGCACGCTGCGCGGGCACGGCGGCGTGGTCTGGTCGGTCGCCGTCAGTCGGGACGGGAAGCTCGTCGCCAGCAGCGGCGAGGACAAGACGATCCGTCTGTGGCGCATGAGCGACGGCGCGCCGCTGCGCACGCTCACCGGCCACACGCTGAACGTCTGGTCGATCGACTTCAGCCCTGACGGGCGCCAGCTCGTCAGCGGCAGCTTCGACACCTCCGTCCGCGTCTGGCGCGTCGACACCGGCGCACTGGTGCGCACGCTTGCCGGCCACGAGCAGGCGGTGGTCGGCGTCGACTGGAGCGCGAACGGACAGCTCATCGCCACGGGCGGTGACGACTCCGCGATCCGCATCTGGCGCGCCGCGGACGGGAAGCTCGTGCGGACGCTTACCGGCGGCACCGATCACGTCTACTCCGTCGCGTTCAGCAGCGACGGCCAGTGGCTCGCCAGCGGAGGGCGCGGGCAGGGGGCGCTGAAGACGCTCTGGAAGGAGGTCTTCGGCGGCGCGAACGGCACCACGGTACGCCTGTGGCGCGTCCGCGACGGCGCGCTGCAGCAGGTGCTCAGCCAGCACGCCGGCGGCGAAGTGCGCTCGGTCGTCTTCAGTCCCGACGGGAAATGGCTCGCCAGCAGCGGCGAGGACGGGATGGCGAAGCTGTCGCGGCTGACCGTCCGGTGACTACGGCTTGACCTGGAGGTTTCCCGATCCGTGCGGGATGTTCTGCAGGTCGGTGTCGGCGTCATACGCCGCGAGGGAGAACGACTCGCAGGTGATCTCCGTGCTCGCGTGCGACGGCCGTCCGACGTCGTCGTTCCGCTCGGCGTCGGTGGCGAACCAGGTCAGGCCGGCGCCGATGTCGCTCTCCAACTCCGCGTCGGTAGCCACCCACTCGATGCCCTCGTTGCCGTACAAACCCCAGGTGAAGCGGTCGAGCGCCGGCGCCTTGCTGCCCTCGCCGTTGTCCTCGATGACGAGCAGGCCGCGGCGTCCGATGTAGTTCCCGTTCGAGGAATCGGTGACGCTGCCGCCGATCGCGGCCCGCTTGCCGGAGATGCGCAGACAGTCGACCGTCACGATCAACGAGACCTGTGCGACGCCGCCGGAGCCGCCGTTGCCTTCACCGTCGACGTCCTGATCGGGGACGTCGAGCGAGCCGACGATGGTGATCTGCCCCTCCGTCACGCCCTTGTTCTGGATGCGCGCGTTGAACTGAATGGCCCAGGCGAGGCCGCCGGTGGCGAACGCAAAGTCGCCGTTAGCCGAGGGACCGCTGCTCTGCGCGCCGGCCGATACGGCAAGCACGAGGCAAACCCCGAGCACGAGGAAACGGGAAACCGAGGCAGTCATCTTCATCGCTGCGCCTTCCGGATTTTCGATTAAGGACGGAACTGCCATCACTATAGGCCGGGAGCCGATGAAAAACTACGCGAAAACAGAAACAGTCACGTTTGTGACTGTTACAGCGCGGCAAACGCCGCGTGATACCGCGCCAGGCCCTGCACGCCGTCCGCCGCCCCCGGCGTGAGCTCGAGCGCCATGAACGCGGGATCGGGCACGTCGTACTCGCAGCGCAAGCCGAACGACGACGCCGGGCGAAAACTGAAGCGGGGGTAATACTCCGGGTGACCGAGGACCACCACCAGGCCGAAACCGTCGCGGCGGCATTCCTCCAGCCCCGCCTCCACCAGCCGCGAGCCGATGCCTTCGCGCTGGTGTCCCGGCAACACCGCCATCGGCGCCAGTGCGGCGCATGCCGCGAGCGAGTCTTCCATGGTGACGGGCGTGAAGCAGATGTGCCCCGCGATCTCGCCGCCCTCTTCTGCCACGAGCGAGAGGAAGGGCCGCGCCGCGACACGCAGCACATCCACCAGCTCCGCCTCGGCCGGCTGGCCGAAGGCGAGCTCGTTGAGGCGATGAATCGCGGCGGCGTCGGCGGGCGTCTCGGTGCGGACGATCATGCGCGTTCTGTCCTCCTCACGAAAAAGCGCCCCGGCGCCTTGCGGCGGCCGGGGCGCTGGTTACTGCGGACGGCGTGATTAGAAGCGGAAGCCGACCGAGAAGCGGTACGTACGCGCCACCTGGAAGTTCGAGGTGAACGCGTTGGCGGGGATCGACGCGGTGGCGCTGGTCGGGCGGCCGAAGTTGGCGCCCTTGATCCAGTGCGCGCCGGCGGCGATGCACTGCGCGTTGGTCGGGCGGCCGGTGGTGCCGGCCAGAGCGGGGGTGCACTCCACCGGCTTGTCGGTGAAGGGGTTGAACTGCTGGAGCTGGGTCACGGTCGTGTTGACCACCGTGGCCGTCTTCCGGTTGAAGATGTTGAGCGCCTCACCCTGCGCGAACAGCGCGAAGCGGCCGATCGGCATGGTGTAGTTCAGCGCCACGTCGGTCGAGCTGACGTCGTCGAGGCGGAACGCGCCACGCTCGGAGAAGTAGTACTGCCCGAGGTCCGACGCGCTCTTGTAGCCGGTGCCGGCGATGAGCTGATTGAAATAGTTGGAGACGTTCAGGCCGGCGCCGAGCGGCGGCGGGAACAGGGCCGCGGAGTACGCCGTGCCGGTGTCGAACGACTGCAGCGCCGTCACGTTGAGCATACCGAGGAAGCGCGGAAGCGGCACGTCGTAGCCGATCCAGGCGCGCGCCTTGTGGCGCTGGTCGGCGTTGAGATAGCCGACCGGCTGGTACTGGCGATAGTCGTTCAGCTCGGGGTAGTAGATCGAGCTGGGGTAGTTGCCGACCGTGCCGCTGGTGGCCGTTTCCTGCTCGTCGTTGCCGCGCAGCTTCGACCAGGTGTAGTTCAGACCGAGGTTGAAGCGGTTCGGCCGCCAGGCGAACTGCGTCTGGATGCCGCGGTAGGTGCGCTCGATGTCGTCGGTGTTCTCGACGATGGCCAGGTCGTGCGGAATGCCGAGGTTGTCGGTGACGACCTGGTTCGACTCGCGGGTGATGCGGAAGGCGTAGAAGTCCTTCCAGTCGCGCGCCACGAGGTCGACGCGGGCGAAGGCGTTCGTGCCGAGCTGCGCGCCGTAGCCGAGCGTGATCTCGCGGACGTACGGCGAGCTGAGATTGTCGCCGATGCGGTTGCTGAAGCCGGGGACGTCGTGGCTGCTGTTCTCGCGCAGCAGGTCGAGGTTGTCGGGGCCGCACTTGCCGGCCGCGTTGCACTGGTTGAGGAACCAGGCGAAGACCTGCTCCAGCGCCTGACGCGTGTTCAGCGTCGGCGTGCCGCCGGTATTGATCTCCGGCCCGTTGTACATGTAGTAGATGTAGGCCGGGTTGCCGGCCGCGGAGGCGGCGGTGCCGGGGCCTTCCACGATGCGCGACGCGTACTCGGAGTACGAAGCGGTGACGCGGTGGCGGCCGTTGCCGAGGACGTCGAAGGTGCTGCTCAGGCGGGGGCTGAACTTGCTGTCGTCCGAGCTGACGTTGCCGCTGGAGTCGACGGCGTCGTTCTTGTCGTAGCGGACGCCGAGGTTGAAGCTCCAGTGCTGGTTCAGATCCCAGCGGTCGTTCACGTAAAGCGACTGCGTCGAGAGGTCGCTCTCGTTGTTCTGCAGCGAGAAGATCGGCGTGTGGACGAAGTAGGTCGCGGTGCCGCCCTTACCGGGCTGGATGACCGGGTAGAGCTCGTTCCCGATGCGCGTCACACTGTTGACGAACAGGCGGTAGTTCGAGCCCGACTGGTAGTTGTTCGCGTAGCGATGTTCGGAGAAGTCTTCCCAGCCGGCGACCAGGTTGTGGTTGCCGATGCCGCGGTTGCTGAGGAAGTAGTTCGCCTTGAGCTGCTTGCTGTCGTTGGAGCGGTACTCCTTGTCGCAGACGCCGCAGAACGTCGGCGAGTTGAAGCGGGCGTTCGCGTCGGCGCGGTTGCGGACGATCGTGCCGCGGATCGGGTCGGTGAAGCGCGCGCCGCCGCCGAGGCTGACGCCCCACTCCATGTCGGTGAACTGCGCCTCGATCATCAGGTTGGTCGCGAAGATGCCGTTGTAGCGGGCCGTGAGCAGCTCGCGCGGATCCTGGCGGTCCGGCGAGAGGCTCTCGAGGTCGTACGAGGCGGGGGTGAACTGGTAGTTCGTCTGCACCGACTCCGACTCGAAGTACGAGCCCATGAGCGTATGGCTGGGCGTGAGCTGGCCCGTCAGCTTGCCTTCATAACGGGTCTCGGTGGTGACGCTCGACGACGTCAGCGAGGTGTTGGTGGTGTCGCCGGGGACGAGGCGTGTGGCGACCGGGTTGTCGGTCTCGGTGTCGCGTCCGGCGGCGAAGAACCAGAGCCGGTCGCGGAGGATGTAGCCGCCGAGGGTCGCTTCCCATACCTGGCCGAGCTTGTGGACGTTCTGCTGCGCCGGGGTGATCTGGAGCGGGTTTTCGTCGCTCCAGTCGGGGCTCGTGAAGCTGTCGCGGAGTGAGCCCGAGAACTCGTTGCCGCCCGACTTCGTGATGGAGTTGATGACGCCGCCGGTGAAGCGGCCGTACTCGGCGGAGACGCCGCCGGTCATGATGGTCGTCTCCTGGATCGCGTCCTCGATGTACAGCGGGAGGATCTGGCTGCGGACCGCCTCGCTAATCACCACGCCGTTGACCATGATCAGGTTGTCGTAGCCGGGGCTGCCGGAGATCGAGAACTGGTTGTTCGCGGTGGTGTTGCCGGTGACGCCCGGCGCGAGCAGCGCGGCCGCGTTGACCGTGCGCGCGATCGGCAGCTCTTCGACCAGCTCCTGCTGGATGTTCTGCGACACGGTCGGCGTCTCGAGCACGCTCGGCGCGCTGGCGGTGACGGTGATCGCCTCGCTCACCGCGGAAACGCGGAGGTCGGCGTCGGCGCGGCCGGTCTGGCCGGGGCCGACCTGCACCTTGCGGGTCGCGCTGGTCATGCCGGCCAGCTCGATCGTTACCGTGTAATCACCGGCGGGAATGCCGGAGAAGTTGTAGCCGCCGGCGTCGCCGGTGACGGTAGTGCGGTTCCCCTGCATCTGCGGGGAGGTGATCGTGACGGTCGCTCCCGGCAGCGGCGCACCATCGGTGGTGACCGTACCGGTGACGGTGGCGGTGGTCTGTGCGAACGCAGGCGACACACCGGCCAGCACAATCAGCGCGAGGAGCACGAGATTGCGAAACTCGATCTTCATAAATCTCCTTAAATTGAGGTCGGGTTCTGACGAAGGGTTGCGCGGCCCAGTGCACGCGGGCTGCCGTCCGTGCCACTTTGATAAGTGGCAGATGGTAAGTCAGTTAGAGGAGTTGTTTCCAACGTGAAAACGGCGAAAATCCGGCGGGCCGAATTCCGCGCAACGGCCGGTCGAATCCGCGATCCGGTTATTGTGACGAGCGTTGCGGAGTCACAGGCGGATTCGCGCCCACAGCCGCCAGCTCCGCGCCTCGACCCGCTCCGACGCCAGCGCGTTCGTGAGATCGCCGGCCACGGTCAACCCGAATTTATTGAACGGAATCGTGTAGCGCAGCGCGGCGTCCGTGGCCCAGGCGCGCTGCTCGTAGCGCTCCAGGAGCGTCATCCCGAGCTCGTGCTCGCCCAGCGGCAATTGCGTGCTGACGAACGCGTTGCCGCGATGCTCGTCCGCGTAGGTGTAGCTGCCGCCGGTAAAGAGGCGGGCGAAGAGGCTGTAGCGGACGTCGAGCTGCATTTCGCCGCCGCCTTCGCGGCGGAGATAGTCGACGCGGGCGGTTCCGGTCGAGCCGATGGCGGTGAGAAATCCGGCGGAAACCAGCTCGTCGCCGACGCTGCCGGTGAGCGCCTGACGCCCGTTCCCCCGCACGTCGTAAATGGCGGCAATGCGCGCGGAGGTGTCGCCGTCGCGGTGCTGCATGCCGCCGTGCACCGCGAAGCGCGCGGTGGACCAGCGGTCACTCAGGAAAACCTCGTCGCGGCCGGCGTCGAGCGCCAAAAGGTGATTGCCGAAGAGGTGGGAGACCCGCGCGGCGCTGTCTTCGCTGAGCAGTGCGTCGACGGTCGTGCGGCCGTTGTAGTACGCGGTGTAGCGCAGGCCGCCGGCGGTGTCGTCGCCGGCATGCACGAGCGATCCGGTGAGCGTCTCCGTGGTCAGCTTCACCACGAACCCGTCGTCGACGCCGCCCCAGCCGCTGGCGAAGAACCAGAGCCGCTCCGGGATGATCCGTCCGCCGCTGGCGGTCTCGAAGAGATGACCTTCATGCGCAAAGTAGGTGTCGCGAACCGACAGCGAAAAGTCCTCGCCGCCGGAGCGGGTGCGGGCCACGATCGCCTCGCGGTGGCCGCGAAAGACGGTGAGCTGTTCCACCGACTCGTAGCCGAGGAAGGGGAGGCGGTCGAGCTGCACGTCGTCGACGGAGACCGGCCCTTGCAGTCTGCCGGGCGCGAGCAGCGCCGCGCTCACCCGGTCGAGAGACAGCGGCAGCCGGTCGAGCTCCGCGTCGTCGAAATGCGACGTCACCTCCGGGTCGTCGGCCACGCGCATCGGGATCGCGGTCGAGGTCACGCTCTCCTCGTCTTCACTCGGCTCGAGCTGCGCGTCGGCGCGGGCGATGCGGCCGAGCTCGAGGAGCGCGGGACGGATTAGCGACGACAGGCCGGCGCGCGAGAACGACACCTCGTACGTCCCCGGCGGCAAAGCCTCGAGCCAGTAGAAGCCGTCGGCGTTCGTCGTGGCGGTGCGCGGCTGCTGCAGCGCGGGCGAGGTGACGGTGACGGTGACACCCGCCGCCGCCGTCCCACCGGACATTACGCGTCCAGTGAGAGCGGTGATGGTGATCGCGGCTGCCGCCGCGGTTGCGGCGAGCAGCGCGATCAGAGCGGCGGCGATGAAGCGCATCACCGGCTCAGTTGCCGGTAGCGGATGCGGTGCGGCTGCGTGGCGTCGGCGCCGAGGCGCTTCTTCTTGTCTTCCTCGTACTCGGTGAAGTTGCCGTCGAAGAAGAAGACGCGGCTGTCTCCTTCGAACGCCAGGATGTGCGTGGCCACGCGGTCGAGGAACCAGCGGTCGTGGCTGATCACGATCGCGCAGCCGGCGAAGTTCTCCAGCGCCTCTTCGAGCGCGCGCATGGTGTTGACGTCGAGGTCGTTCGTCGGCTCGTCGAGGAGCAGCACGTTCGCCCCCTCCTTGAGCATCTTCGCGAGGTGCACGCGATTGCGCTCGCCGCCGGAGAGCACGCCCACCTTCTTCTGCTGGTCGGAGCCGGAGAAGTTGAAGCGGGCCACGTAGGCGCGCGAGTTCATCTCGCGCGGCCCGAGCTGGATCACCTCGCCGCCGCCGGTGATCTCCTCGAAGATCGTCTTCTCGCCGTCGAGCGTGCGGTTCTGGTCGACGTAGCCGAGCTTCACCGTCTCGCCGACGCGGATCGTGCCGTTGTCCGGCTTCTCGTCGCCGATGATCATCCGGAAGAGCGTGGTCTTGCCGGCGCCGTTGGGGCCGATCACGCCGACGATGCCGCCGGGCGGCAGACGGAAGGACATGTCCTCGACGAGGAGGTGGTCGCCGTAGGCCTTGGCCACGCCGTCGGACTCCACGACGACGTTCCCGAGGCGCGGGCCGGGCGGGATGTAGATCTCGAGCTCGGCGACTTTGTCCTTCGTCTCCTGCTGGAGGAGGTTCTCGTACGCGTTGATGCGCGCCTTCCCCTTGGCGTGGCGCGCCTTCGGCGACATGCGGATCCATTCGAGCTCGCGGTCGAGCGTCTTCTGCCGGTTCGACTCCGCCTTCTCTTCCTGCTGCAGCCGGTTCTTCTTCTGCTCGAGCCAGGAGGAGTAGTTGCCCTTCCAGGGGATGCCCTCGCCGCGGTCGAGCTCGAGGATCCAGCCGGCCACGTTATCGAGGAAGTAGCGGTCGTGCGTGACGGCGATGACGGTGCCGGCGTACTGCTGCAGGTGTTGTTCAAGCCACTGCACGCTCTCGGCGTCGAGGTGGTTCGTCGGCTCGTCGAGGAGGAGGATGTCGGGCGCCTGCAACAGCAGCCGGCAGAGCGCGACGCGCCGCTTCTCGCCGCCCGAGAGCGTCGACACCGGGGTGTCGCCCGGCGGGCAGCGGAGCGCGTCCATCGCCATGTCCAGCTTGGAGTCGAGGTCCCAGGCGCCGGTGGCGTCGAGCTTGTCCTGCACCTTCGCCTGCCGGTCCATCAGCTTGTCCATGTCGGCGTCGGGATCGCCGAAGGCGTTGTTGATGTCGTCGAACTCCTTGAGGAGGTCGAGGACCGGCTGCACCCCTTCCTGCACGACTTCGAGAACGGTCTTGGAGGGATCGAGTTGCGGCTCCTGCTCGAGGAGGCCGACGGTGTGGCCGGGGGAGAGCACGGTCTCGCCGAGGTGCTCGGTGTCGCGGCCGGCGAGGATACGCAGGAGCGTCGACTTGCCGGAGCCGTTGAGGCCGAGCACGCCGATCTTCGCGCCGTAGAAATAGGAGAGGTAGATGTCTTTCAGGACCTGCTTCTTGCCGTGAAACTTCGAGACACCGACCATCGAGTAGATGATCTTGTTTGGTTCGGGTTGCGCCATAGCGGCGGGATTGTATGACGGGCCGCGCTGGAGCGGCCCGTGAGTATCCACGCTACGGCTTCGGCTCGGCGTCCGTGAGGAACGTGCCCGCCGCGTTCGCGCCGCTCAGCGCGCGATCGGGTTGCACGGGGAAGTCGAAGGGAACGCTGGTCTGGCCGGCGGGGAGCGTCACCTCTCCCAGCGCGCTGGTGCCGTAGAGAATGAGCACCGTGTCGACGTCGATGGCGGGGCTGACGCCGAGCGTGCCGGCGATGTTCTGGGCCCCCGTCACGACGGTGATTCCGGCGCTCAGGCTCGCCAGCGCGGGCAACTGCATCTGCACCGACTTGTCCTGATAGCTGAACCAGGTCGTGTTTGCCGCGGTCGGGTGAAGCGTCACCGCCGCGCCGTCGAAATCCCCGTCGGAGACGAGGGTGACGTACATATACGCCGCCGAAGACGCACCGGCGGTACTGAGACGCATGCCGTAATACATGTCCATGGAAGTCCTCCCTTTCTCGATTTACGGACGGGAGGAATTCTAACAACAGCGGGCAACAGGAAAGCCGTCAGTGCACCGTCTCGGCCGTCGCCAGCTCCACCATGTGCGTGGTGTTCGGCAGCATGTCCGCCACGATCTCCTCGAACGCCACGACCACCAGCGTCTGGTCGTCCTCCGGCGGGCGGTTGCGGGTGAACTTGCGCACGGCCGCGAGCAGCGCCTTCTTGATGTCGTCGGCGGCGAGATGGCCGTTCGAGGCGATGACCTGCTCGAACCGCTCGAAGCCGAACGGGTTGCCGTCGTCGTCGATCGCCTCGATGAGGCCGTCGCTGTAGAGCACCAGCCGGTCGCCCGGCAGGAAGGCGACGCGGTGCTCGCGGTAGGGCTCGCGGCGGCGGACGCCGAGCGGGAAGCCCCACGACGACAGCGCCTCGATCTTCCCCGTCGCGGCGCGGAAGACGTACGGGTCGAGATGGCCGGCCGAGGAGAAGACCAGCGTCTGCGCGCGCGGATCGAGCACGCCGAAGAAGAACGTCATCATGGTGCGCTTCGGCGAGGTCTTCATCACCACCTCGTTCAGCACGTCCAGCACCGCGCGCGGCGAATGCTCGTAGTCGACCTGCACCAGCAGCGCCGACTTGGCCATGGCCATGACGATGCCGCTCGTGAGGCCGTGCCCGGAGACGTCGCCGAAGGCGATGCCGATGTCGCCGGTGGAGAGCTTGAGAAAGTCGAAGTAGTCGCCGCCGATCTCGGTCGCTGCCCGGTAGTGCGAGGCGACGGACGCGCCGGCGAACGCGGGCGCGTCGAGCGGCAGCAGCGCCGCCTGGATGCGGTTCGCCGCGTCGATCTCCGCCTTGACCCGCTCCCGCTCCACGATCCGTTTCACGTGGGGCGCGAGGTCTTCGTACGAGTAGACCACCTCCCGTCGCGTCAGGAGGCCCGCCACGCCGAGGCCGACGGCGAGCAGCGCCGGGACCGCGATGGCGGTGGTGATCTGCTGCGCGAGGCCGTCGCCGGAGACGCTCAGCAGCGGCAGCGTCATCTTCAGCAGTCCGCCGAGGAAGAGCGCGGTCGTGGCGGCGAGAAGGTCCCACGCCAGGAAGACGCCGATGGCCGCGAGGCCCGCACCCCACCCGAAGAGCAGGCGCGGCTCGAGCGGGCCGATCGGAGGAGCGCCGACGCCGCCGATGGCGATCAGCGCGGCCGCGGCCAGGATGCCGAGCCAGAGGACGCGGCGGCTGTGCGCGAAGGCGATGACGAAGAGGATCGCCACGAGGCCGGTCAGGAGCGCCTCGCTGAGCGTGACGAGCACCGCCGCGAACGGGCCGCCGAGGTCGAGGATCGTCTGCGCGCCGTCGCCGAGCGACGGGTGCGCGAAGCCGAAGGCCATCGGCACGAGTCCGAGCAGCAGCGTCGCGGCGGCGACGGCGGGTGCGGTGAGGACGCCGGTCAGCAGCGACTTCCCGACGGTTGCGTTGATCGGATCGCGCCGCAGGATGGCGTCGAAGGAGGCCAGCCGCTCGCCCCAGCGCTCGCGCGCGTAGCTCTCGCCGACCGCCCAGGCGAGGAACACCAGCACCGCCAGCGGGATGTCGACGAACAGGATCTTGAAGCCGGCGATGACCCAGGCGTTCTGCTGCGCGTCGATGCTCCCGAAGTTCGTCCCCTGCGACGCCGCCGGCGCGACGAGGATGTCGAACGTCACCGCCAGCAGCAGCACCGCCGCGAACAGGAACGACGCGGTGCCGACGCCGACCTCTCCCGCGTGATACTTCTTGAGGAACATCACCAGGAGGATCAGCGCCATGACGTACAGCGCGCCGAAGCCGATGAACGTCCCGGCGATCTCGCTCTCGTAGCGGAACGGCGCGCCGTCCGCGTACTCCTCGATCAGGTCCCATCCGGCGAAGCGGTCGCCGTTGTAGTAGACCCAGACGTAGGTGACGACGTTGCCGACCTGGAACTTCGGCGTGGCCTTGTAGCGGAACGTCCAGTCGGTGCGGCTGCGGGTGACGTTCGGCCGCGCCGACTCGAAGACGAGCGACGGCGCGCCCGGCAGGGTACGCGAGCGGACGAACGCGTCGGCGAGCGGCCGCAGTTGCGCCTCCGTCATGTTCGCGCCCGGCGTCTCCGGACGCTGGCGCAGCCTCGCGGAGATGATCTCCCCCTCGCCGCTCACGTAGACGTGGCCGTAGGGCATGAACTTCTCGAGCCCTCGGCGGTAGTAGGTGATCCGGTAGCCGCCCAGGCGCGGCCCGATCACCGGATCGTCCTGCGCGCGGCGGTAGGCGTCGGGGTCTTTCTCCAGCTCCCGGTCGAGGAGCGGCGAGCCCTCCCAGGTGACGTTGGTCCACGCCTTGTCCACCGGGATGCCCAGCTTGCGCGCCTCTTCGTCGCCGATGCGGTGCGCCTCGCCGCGGGTGATGTCGACCCGCGGCTGCACCCGGTTGTACCGCGGGATCAGCAGCGCCAGGACGACGATTCCGCCCACGAACGCGATCAGAGGAAGGACCTTACGCATGGATCTCACGATGATAACCGCCGCTATGAATACGTTTCGGTTCCGTTCTGGTTTCGCTTGACGGAGCGGGTTTGCGGAGTTGGATGGTTGGGGCGGGGTTCCTCGGGGTTCCTCGGGGTTCCTCGGAGTTCCTCGGAGTTCCTCGGGGTTCCTCGGAGTTCCTCGGACTTCCTCGGAGTTCCTCGGAACGGAGCCCGCGAAGACCACCGAGGAACCCGAGGAACCCGAGGAACCCGAGGACCCGACAGGCCCGAGCGGAGGGAGCCAACCGGAGCGTCCGTTTTTTCAATTTTCAATTTTCAATTTTCAATTCAAACTCCCCTCGTGCCAGCCGTCCTCCGATCGCCCCGCTACGCGTTGGGGGTGCTGACGTTCATCAACCTCTTCAACTACATCGACCGCTGGGTGCTGGCGGCGGTGCTGGAGCCGATCCGAAAATCGCTCCACCTGACCGATACGCAGCTCGGGTTCATCGGTACCGGCTTCATCGTCGTCTACTCATTGACGTCGCCGGTGTTCGGAAGGTTAGGTGACCGCCGCGCGCGCCCCCCTCTGATCGCCCTCGGCGTCGCGATCTGGAGCCTGGCGACCGGCATGGCCGGCTTCGCGCGCGGCTTCTGGTCCCTCTTCCTCGCCCGCGCCGTCGTGGGGGTGGGGGAGGGGGCGTACGGCACGATCGCGCCGGCGCTGCTCTCCGACACCTTCCCCCTCGAGAAGCGCGGCCGGGTCTTCTCCGTCTTCTTCGCCGCCATCCCCATCGGCTCCGCCGCCGGCTACATCATCGGCGGGCTCGCCGACCAGCACTTCGGCTGGCGCGCCGCCTTCTGGCTGGCCGGCTTCCCGGGACTGCTGCTCTCGCTGCTCGTCCTCTGGGTGACCGACCCTCCGCGCGGGCAGCAGGACCACGGTCACGCGCCGCGCGCCTCCGGCACCACGCTGCGCGCCGCCTACCTCGATCTCCTCCGCAACCAGCCGTTCATCCTCGCCGTCCTCGGCTACGCGATGTACACCTTCGCCCTCGGCGGGCTCGGATACTGGATGCCGGCGTTCCTCGAACGGGAGCGCGGCGTGCCACGCTCGGAGGCGACGGTGACGTTCGGCATCATCGTCGTCGTGACCGGCTTCGCCGGCACGTTCCTCGGCGGCTTCCTCGGCGACTATTTGCTCAAACGGACCAGGCAGTCGTATCTCTGGGTCTCCGGCCTCGCCACGCTCGCCGCCGCGCCGCTGACGTTCGTCGGGCTCACCCATCCCGACAAGACGGTCTACCTCACCGCGATCGTCATCGCCGAGGTGCTGATCTTCATGTCCACCGGCCCGATCAACTCCGCGATCGTGAACGCCGTCTCTCCGCTGGAGCGTGCCACCGCGGTCGGCTTTTCCGTGCTGGTCATGCACCTCCTCGGCGACATCCCGTCGCCGCCGCTCATCGGCCTGATCTCCGACGCGAGCACGCTCTCCCGCGCCATCCTCGTCGTGCCGGTGGCGATCCTCGCCGCGGGGCTGATCTGGAGCTATGCGGCGTGGAAGGGGGCGCGCACGGCGTGAGGCGCGCCGTCACCGCGTTCTTCCGCCTCTGCGTGCGCATCTTCTTCCGCAGGATCGAGCTGCTCGGCTTCGAGCGCGTCCCCGCCGGTCCGGTGATCTTCGCCGTCAATCATCCGAACGGCCTGGTCGACCCGCTGTTCCTGCTCTGCTTCGCGCCGGCGCCGGTGTCGTTCCTGGCGAAGGCGCCGCTGTTCCGCTATCCGGTCATCGGCTGGTTCGTGCGGGCGTTCGACACGATCCCGGTCTACCGGAAGCAGGACAACACCACCGGCTCGAACGAGGAGACGTTCGCCCGCGCGCGCGAGGTGCTCGGCCGCGGCGGCAGCATCGCCATCTTCCCCGAGGGGACGACGCATGACGACCCGCGCCTGCGGGAGCTGAAGACGGGCGCCGCGCGCATCGCCCTCGGCGCGCATGCCCAGGAGCTGTCGGTGGTGCCGACCGGCATCTACTACACCGAGAAACAGGTCTTCCGCAGCTCCGCGCTCGTGCTCTTCGGCGAGCCGATCCGGGTGCAGCCGCTGGCCGTCGCGGGGGAGCCGCCGGCGCGCGAGGTGGAGGAGCTCACGAGCGCAATCGAGGAGGGGCTGGCGAGCGTGACGTTGCAGGCCGACTCGCACGCGGCGCTGGCGCTCATCGCGCGCGCCGAGGACATCTTCACCGCGGATGACCGGCAGCCGCTGGCCGAGGAGTTCGACGTGCGGCGCCGCTTCGTGGCCGGCTACCACGACCTCCTCGCGCGCGACCCGGCGCGGGTCGAACACCTGCAGGCGAGGATCGCCCGCTTCGAGGCGGAGCTGCGCCGCGCGAAGCTCGACGTGCACGAGCTCCGGCCCGCCATCGACGCCACGCGGCTCTTCCGCCTGCTGGTGCTGCTGCCGCTGGCGCTCGCCGGTGCGGTGGCGAGTTACCCGGCGTATCGCCTGGTCCACTTCCTGGCGAAGCGGCTCGCGAAAGGGGAGGGGAACGTGCTGGCCACGATGAAGTTCCTGGCGGCGCTGGCGTTCTATCCGCTGACGTATCTCGCCATCGCGATCGTGGTGGGGATGCGCTTCCACCCGCTGCCGGGCGTGCTGACGGCGGTGGCGCTCCCGTTCCTCGGCTATCTCGCGCTGCGCGTCTTCGAGGAGATCGACGACGTGATCGGCGACCTGCGCGCGGTGCGGCACCGCATGTTCCGCCGCCAGGGACACGCGCGGCTCGTGCGCGAGCGGGAGTCGATCCGGGAGGAGCTGCTGGCAGTCGCGCGCGAGCTCAACGCGTGACGATGTGCCACTTCGGCCGCTTCCAGCTCGCGCGGAACTCGTCCACGGACGCCGGAACCGCGACCTGCTTCCGCTCGTGCCCGTCCAGGAAGAGCACGAAGTCGAACTGCTGCGCGCTCTTGCCGTAGCTGGCGTCGAACTCCCGCACGATCTCGTTCGGCGGCGTGTTGAGGCGGTTCATGGTCGTCGACAGCGGCAGCGCCACCGCCCCCTCGTACGCCTTGTAGACGACCTCGCTGCAGACCAGCGCGCGGTCGGTGTGGAAGTCGAAGTCGAAGTCGTACGGGCGGCCGAGGTAGCTGAAGGCGCGGGCGATGGCGATCGCCTTGTCGCGTCGCGACGCGCGGGGGCGGAGCACGGCGAACGAGTCGGCGGCGGCGGAGTGCTCGAGCGTCGTCAGCGAGACGCCCTCGGAGATCGCCTCGATGACCTGTGCGTCGAGCGAGCGGCGGTAGGCGGCCGGATCGCGCTCGCGGAGGAACGCCTCGAAGTCGCCGTCGGCGCGTCCCTGCTCGCGCACCCACGCCCGGACTTCCTCGCCGTCGAACGCGCGGGCGCGCTCCGCCGGCCTGCCGATGTAGAGCGCGGCGTGCGGCCAGAAGCCGGGGAGGCCGATGTTGGAGACGTACCACTCGCGACGCTCCAGGAAGACGTCGCCCGGCTGCAGCCGCGGGGCGATGGCCGCGATCTGCTTCGGCGTGATGAGGAAGCGGTCCGCCCGCGCGACGCGCGTATCGCCCATCCACTCGGCCACCCCCTTCTGCACCGGGAACCAGGCGGTGAAGGCGGCGCTGCCGGCGATGCGGAGGGCGTTCTCCGCCGTCTGCAGCGGGCCGCGCGCCCGTCCCGCGCGCAGGATGGCCGCGGCGTCCTCGTCGACGGTCGGCAGCGGCGGCGTGCCGCGGAGGCGATACAGCGACTCGAGCGCGGCGAACTCCGTCGCGCGCGCCACGTTCAGCCAGCGCCGCTTCACGCCGGCGAACGTCCCCGGCGGCAGTCCGACCGACGGGACGCTCTCGTTGAGCACCGCGTCGGCGCCGGGAATCGTACGGGCGGCGTCGATGACCTCCAGCGAGCCGCGGTACTGCGCCAGAAACGCGGCGTAGCTGAGCGCCGCCGCGTCCCGCGAACGCTCTTCGCGGGAGCGCGCGCCGAGATTGTCGAGGGCGACGAGGTAGTCGAGGAAGGCGCCCCACGTCGCGCGGACGCGCTGCTTCTGGACGGACGTCAGTAGCTCGCCGCCCGACTCCTTCGCCACCGCGCGCAGGTCGGCGGCGGCGGCGAGGATGCCCGCGCGGTAGATCTCGATCGCGCGGCGGTCGGCGGCCGTCTGCGCCCCGGCGGAGGTGCAGAGTACGATCGACAGGAGCGCGATCACGGCCTTCATCCACAGGAACGTAACATGCCGGTAAGCAGTCGCGTAAGCACCGGCAGGAGATCATCCGCCCGCAATGACTCGCCGCACTCTCTTTCTGCTCTCTCTTTTCGCCCTCTCGCTCCCCTTTCCCGCCGGCGCCGCCGCGCGGCAGCGCTCCGTCCGCGCCGGCGTCCAGCAGCCGCACTGCTCGGTGATCCTCGGCACCGGCGCGGTCACGTTCACGCACGACCATGGCCGCACCCTCACGGCTTTCGCCACGCCGGCCAACGCGATCACCTACACGTACGGCCTCACCGTCATGGTCGACGAGCCCGACACGCTCATGGCCTGGCACCAGGACGACCTCCTGATCTCCACCGACGCCGGCTGCACGTGGCGCGTCGCCGCCACGGTTCCCGGCGCCGACTTCCCGCCGAAGCTCGAGGCGGCGAAGGGGGGACGCGTCTACGCCTGGTCGGAGAACCGCCTCTTCCTCGTGCGCTGGGATGCGCGCGGCGCGCAGGTGCTGAAGGCGCCGGCGGAGCTCGTGGGGCTCACCGCCGACCCCGCGAACGGTGACCGCGTGCGCGGCGGCGCCGTCGACGGCTCACTCTGGGAGTCGACCGACGCCGGTGACTCCTGGACGCGTCTCGGCTCCCTCGGCGTCTCGCCGCTCGTCTACCGCTTCGCCTTCAACCCGAACGACCTCGATCACATCGTCGCCGGCACGATGGGTGAGGGGGCGTACGTCTCCCGCGACGGCGGCCGCAACTGGACGAAGGCCAACGGCATCGCGCGCGGCGACGCCAACGTCTTCAACCTCCTCTTCTCGCCGGCCGACCCGAACCGCGTCTGGGCGATGGGTCTCGACGAAGAGGAGACGGGGAACGGCGACCCGTCGCACGGCCGCCACATCTTTCTTTCCGACGACGGCGGCGCCACCTACCGCCGGGTGATCGACGAGAACGCGCAGGTGAAGCTCGTCAACGGCCCCACCATGGCCGCCCACCCGACCAACCGCGAGCTGCTCTACTTCGTCTTCGGCACCCACTTCCAGGGCTACGGCACGGACCTCTTCCGCTACGACGCCGGCAGCGCCACGCTGACGATGACCCACAACTCCCACGACGACGTGAACGCCCTCGCCTTCTCCCGCCGCCACCCGCACCTCCTCTACCTCGGACTGGAGACGGTGACGGGCGGCGGCTCCAACCACTGAGACTCTCACTGGAGCGACGGGCTCTCAGCCCGTCGCCCCACGCGTGTCAGGCTGCTCCGCACGTGAGCGACGCCGCGTACGACGAAACACGCACGATCAGCGTTCCGGGAGCGCGATGCCCTGTTTCTCCGCGAATCGCCGGACGGTCGGCGCGAACGGCGGACGCGCACGCGCGTAGGCGTCGAGCACGATCTCGGTGGCCTCGTCCGGACGGCCGAGATCGGACGTGGCCGTGAGCTCCCACCAGCGGTTGTTCTGTTCCGGCAGGAGGTAGCCGATCCGTTCGCGGTACGTGCTGTCGACTTCTCTCGGGTACGCGCCGCGCGCGACCTCTCCCCGCCGCTCCGCGACCGCGGGAAAGTACACGCCGAGGTCCAGCGTGAAGTTCCCCTCGGCCCCCTGATTCCACTGGCTGGCCTGCACGTGGACGATCTGGGCCGCGGCACCGGCCTCGCGGACGAAGGTCCGGCCATGTTTTTTGAAGCCGGATTCTTTCAGTGTCCGGCGCAGCCCCCGATCGATGACGGTGTCGATGACTGTGGCGATCTCGCTCACGTCAGGGCGCGCCGCCGCGGCGGATGCGGGCGAGGATCTTCCTGGCCTCGTCCTTCGAGAGCTCGTTGTCGATGACGAACGAGTCCAGAGGCGACACGACCCTCGGCGTGGAGATCAGCTTGCCGTCGAGGTACACACCGATTTGCTTCCCGACGTTCGCCGACGTCCATGCCGTCAGCTTCTTCGCGCCGGCGGCGTTCAGGTTGATGAGGACGACGGCCGTCTCGCCGTCGCCGCCGGCGATTTCGACCTCCTGCAGGGCGACGTCGCTCAGGTCGATGATGACGTCGCCTTCCGGGTGCGGCCTCAGGACGAGATAGCCGGGGTTCGCAACCGGCGCGGACGGAGCGGCCGGACGGGTGGCGCTCTCCCGCTTCTCCGGCTCCTGCTCCGCCGGCAGCGACTCCTTGATGGCGTCCACCTGCTCCCGCGGAAAGTAATTGCCCATGACCTGGAGCTGCCGCGAGGTGGGCTGGCCGCCCGACTCCGCACCGGGGGAGCGGTACATCAGATCGTACGAGAGGATGTTGCCGCCGGAATCCTCCCACTCGCCGGCCCAGTGATGAACCCACGAATGGGGCTTCCTGCTGTGATCGGCGTAGTCCGTCCACCCGCGGACGTGCGACGTCGGCACGCCCGGATTCATGAAGTCCTCGTTGCGCGGCCGGAACCGCGGCGGCAGCCGCCCGCGGATGAACTCGAGCACCGGCTCCGCCGGATAAGGCACCGCGACCTCGTACGCGACGTGGGAAGCCGCCCCCCTCTCCCCCGACTTCAGCACCTTGCTGCCGGGATAGGGCTGCAGGGCTGCAGCAACCTCGGGAGGTGTGACGCTTTCGCCTTGGCACGCAAGCAGGAGAACCGCACACGCGGCCGCGAAGAATCGGACGGCAGTCTTCACGGGCAGAAGGATCTCACGAGGCGATCACCATGGTGGAGAAATCGAACACCATGGTGAAGAAATCGCTGGCAACCCGGTCGAAATCGATCGCAACCTGAGCAAAATTGAACACCATGGTGGAGAAATCGCTCGCAACCCGAGCGAAATCGAACGCAAGCTGATCGAAATCACTCGCGCTCCAGGCAAAATCGATCGCACTCCGAACGTCATCGATCACCATGGTGGAGAAATCGAACACCATGGTGAAGAAATCGCTCGCAGCCCGATCGAAATCGCTCGGAACGGCAGCGCGAACGACTCCATGGTGACAACGCGCGCTTCGCTCGCCGGCGAACGCGGTTCCGGCGTCACCGTTTTCTGCTCGCGTGCCGACGCAGCGCTACCGAACGCCGCGCGAGCCAGTCACGTTAAAGCCCGCGCACCTGCACCGCGACGAGGAGCAGGCCGAAGCCGATGATCCACGACCAGTCGGCGACATTGCCCGTCATCCGGACGAGGCCGAAGTGCGCGAGCAAGGCGACGACGTAGAGGAGCAGACAGATGATCCAGGTGATTTGCTTCGGAGCCTTGCCTGCGCCTCGTGTCATGAATGCCTCCCGCGGCTGCCCGCGATCCAACGGCACTGTACAGCAGATCCGGTGCGGCCCCCGCCTTTTCCCCGCTGTGCTCGATTGACACCGCTCCGGTGTCCCGGGGGAGAATGGCGCATCCGCTCCAATTGAAGACCGTGTCCCCAGGAAGGTGGAAATGCGCATGGCGAAGCAGGCTCGTGGCGTCCTCGTGGTTCTTCTCCTCGTCGGCGGGTTGCTGATGTCCTCGCCGGCGCTCGCGCAGGCGCCGCAGACCTACACGATCCTCCTGCGCGTGGCGCCGCGGCCGGTCGACCCGAACGAGTGGGCGATCGTCGTCCCGACGGGCACGAACCTGCAGGCGCTGGTCGCCGCCGGGTTCCACCCCGCCGGATCGGGCGCGTTCTCCACCTACGAACAGGCGGCGGCGGAAGCGGACAAACTGGTGATGAACCGGTTCGACTCGGAGTGCCAGAAGGATCATTCGATCTTCTGGAACCCCACCACCGGCGACCGGGTGATCGTGCAGGACTTCGCGCAGCCGAAGCCGTTCGGCTACCACCTCGAGCAGGCCGGCATCTGCAAAGCGAAGGCGCTGGCGCTGATCGACCAGCCGCTGACCTACCGCCGCCTCTCGAAGCCGGACAATCCCGTCGTCTTCACGAAAGTCGGATGGCTCGCCAGTGCCGCCGTGGCGCCGCCGGTCACCGACCCTCCGGTGCGTGTCCGGCCGCCGCAACCCTCCACGCCACCGCTCGTCGAGCCGCCGCCGGCCGGAGGAAACCCGCCGCCTCCGCTCACACCGCCCGTCCCACCGCCCTCGGCGCCGCCGCAGGGTGGCAGCAGCGGCGGCGGCAGCACCGGCGGCGAGACGCCCGCGCCGCCGCAGGGGGAGCGCGTCGGCGACGAAATCCGCTACGGCCCCTTCTCCGCGAACGCCCTCGGCTGGCAGTCCACCGGCGTGCGGCTGCGCAAAGGGCAGACCTTCCGCATCGACGCCTCCGGCAGGATCACGGGCGGCCAGGGGGAGAACATCGGCCCCCACGACGGCATCGGCCATTGGGGCTGGAGGATGCTCTGCGGCCGGATCGGCGAGCGGGGCATCGAGGTGAGAGGGAGCCACGAGGCCTGGAACGACGGCGTGCTGGAGCTCGGGGTGCCGCGCGGGTGCGGCGGCTTCAGCGCCGACGACGGCGGCGCCTACTGGTCCGGCGCGTTCACGGTTTACGTCTACGTGCCGGCGCGGTAGGGCGTCTCATCTCCGCCGCGGCGTCGGCGCGGCTACTCGGCGGGCACCAGCGAGGTGAGCTCGAACCGGAGCTGCGCGTCTTCCGCGATGTCGGCCGCCAACGGGATCTCGAGCATGACGCGTCGCTTCGCACCCGGTAGAAGCGCTTCCGAGAACCGTGAAGTGAGTCAGACACTCATACGCTCCAAAGAAATAATGAGTCTGCGACGGGTCCTTCGCCGTTTTGCATGGCGCACGTGCGCTCGTCGGCGATCGCGTTCGTTCATTACGACGACACGACGGCAACCCTGTTCATCGAGTTCAACAACGGGCGTCTCTACGCCTACACGAAAGTGCCTCGCTCGGCGTACCTGCAGTTGATCCAGGCAGCGTCGGTCGGGGCGCATTTCAACCGGCGGATCCGGCCGAAGTACCGGGGCACTCTCGTGCGTCGTCGCCGGCCGAGTCGCGGATGAACGATCAGCGGCCCGCCCCTCCCACCCGCGCCGCGTTGCGCTCGTAGATGCTCGTGTTCGGGTCGTTGATCCGCTTGCCGATCTCCGCGGCGCGGGTGTAGCTCTCCCGCGCGCGCTCCCGGTCACCGGCCTGCTCGTAGGCCTCGCCGAGGCTGTCGTGGACGTTGGCGGAGGCGGGATACGCGGTCACATTCGCGCGGAACACCTCGATGGCGTCCGCCACGTGTCCCTGCTGCAGGAGCTGGTAGCCGATGAAGTTCGCGGTCAGTTCCGGCACCGGCACCGCGTACCCGGCCCGCTTCGACAGCTTCGCGAAGTGGTCGCGTGCGCGCGGGTAGAGCGTCTTCACGTCGCCGGTCAGGGGGAAGCGCCAGTCGGCGAACACCTTCCGCAGGCCGGCGTAATGCGTCGGCATCACCACCGACCCGTGGTCTTCCTCTCCGAACTTCACCGCCTCGAACTGAAAACCCTTCGGCGCGCGCCGCTTCAGCAGCGACTGCAGCGCGCGGAACTCCCGGTCGAGCGCCTCCCCCTCATCGCCGACGCTGACGAACAGCGTCGCGTTCAGCTCCTTCGTCTTTCCTAACAGTTCCGTGGCGTGGCGGACCGCCCAGCGGTCGTCCCAGAGCAGCGCCGGGCTCGCGGCGATGATCCCGTTGAACAGCCTCGGCCTCGTGAAGAGCGCCTGCAGCGCGAGGAGGCCGCCGAACGAGTGCCCGGCGAAGAGACGGTACGGCTCCGTCCTGTAGCTCCGCTCGATGTGGGGGATGAGCTCCGTCTCCATGAAGGTCAGGAACTTCTCGCCGCCGCCGCTGGTGGGGAAGCGGAGCGTCCGTCCATCCTGCAGGAGCGTCTCCACGTGCGTCGGCGTGAGATCGCGCGTCCGGTCGGTGTTGCTGATGCCGACCAGGATCACCTCCGGCATCCGCCCCTCGCGCGACAGGAAGTCGGTGGTCGCGGCGGTGTGCGGCAACTGGCGGTCGCCGTCCGTCATGTAGAGGACCGGGTAGGCGCGCGCGCCGCTCGCGTACGACGCCGGCGTGCGAACGAGGATCGTCCGCGTCTCGCCGAGGATTCTGGAGTCGAGTTGGAGCGTCACCGGCTCCTGACCGAGGAGGGGGAGGGACAGAAAAGCAACGAGGAAGAGCAGGCGCCGCATGAGCACTCTCCTTTGTGTTTTCTGCACCTTAGCGCGGGGCGGGCGCCGCCGCAGCCCGGTTTGCGGATCGGTCACAGCAGCGTGTTCGGAATGCGACGTTTCGAAAATGTTATTCTGGTCGGCAACCAGATCCCCTCCTATCCAATCGAAAGGAACACCCGCATGCGCCGTTCGGCCTTCGCCGTCGCCTTCTGTCTATTCATCTCCACCACCGCGTTCGCGGCCACCGATCCGACGTACGCGGCGCTCCGCGCCATGCGGCCGGACGGGCGCACGATCGCGTTGAACAACTTCGTCTACGAGCGCGACGTGCTGAAATTCACGCTCAACGGCACGCTGCACCTCCTGACGGAGGTCGAAGGCAAGACCGCCGGGGCGGTGTTCACCGGCCAGGGCTCGTACGAGCTGACGCCGGCCGCGGAATCGGAGCTGCGGCAGCTCCGCATCAACACCAATGACGAGAAGCTCACCTCCGTGGTCGACCAGTTCGACGGCGCCGTCTTCCTCGGCACCGCGCTGCCCGCCGCCGCCGTGAAGCTCGGCGCGCCGGTGACCGGCACGCCCGACGCGAAGGCGATCGACCGCTGGGAGGGCTACCTCAAGAAGCAGCGCAAGAACCTGCGCACCAACCTGCACATCCGTCTCATGCAGGAAGTCGTGGACGGAGACCTCGAGCCGCTGTTCCTCGCCTGGGTGGACGGCAAGAAGCATCCGCCGGCGTTCCTGGCCGTGGACGCGCGCGGGATCGTCGACGACGAGCAGACCGCGATGATCGTCGCGCACGAGACGAAGGGCGGAGCCTGGTACTCCTCCCGCCTGCGCAGCGAGATCGAGTCGGGGAAGGGCGTCACCGTCCGGCCGATCGCCGACGCCGACCACTACTTCATCGACTCCAGCATCGACGGCGCGAAGCTCTCCGCGACGACGACCATGACCTTCACGGCCGGCGGCAATTACCGCGTCCTGCCGATCAACCTCACTCCCGACCTTCGCATCACCGACGCGCAGTTCGCGACGGCCGGCGACAACCCGCAGTGGGCGCCGCTCGCGTTCGTGCAGGAGGACAAGAAGCAGGACGCCGACGCGGCCGTGATCTTCCCCGCGCCCGTCACCGCCGGGCAGAAGTACCTGCTCAAGATGACGTACGGCGGCAAGGAAGTGCTCTCCAGCGCCGGCGACGGCAACTTCACCATCAGCCGCCGCTCGAGCTGGTACCCGAACGTCGGCTCGTTCGACGACACGGCCACGTACGAGCTGCGCTTCCGCACGCCGCAGAAGTTCCAGATCGTCTCGGTCGGCAGCGAGGTCGAGAACAAGGTGGAAGGGGACTCCCGTCTCTCCGTCTGGAAGGCGACGCACCCGATCCGCGTGGCCGGCTTCAACTACGGCAAGTTCAAGAAGCTCGCGCAGGACGACAAGGACAGCGGCATGTCGTTCGAGGTCTACACGAACACCGGCACGCCGGACAGCCTGCGTGAGATCAACGACATCCTCGCGTACGTCGCCGAGACCGAGGGGGGGCCGAGCAGCATGACGGTCAACACCGGCAGCCTGGCGCAGGCGGCGATGGCCGACGGCATCAACACCGCGCGCACCGGCAACATGTTCTTCGGGCCGCTCGCCGACAAGCGGGTGGCCATCACCCAGCAGTCGCAGTGGTTCTTCGGCCAGTCGTGGCCGACGCTGGTCTACCTGCCGTACGTTGCCTTCCTCAACGGTACCCAGCGCAACACGCTCGGCATGGGCGCGGACATGAAGGACTTCGTCGACAACGTCGGCACGCACGAGATCGCGCACCAGTGGTGGGGACACCACGTCGGCACGAAGACGTACCGCGACGAATGGATCTCGGAGGGCTTCTCCGAGTTCACCTCCGCGCTCGTGGCGCAGCAGACCGGCGGCTGGACCCGCTACAACGACTTCTGGGCGAAGGCGCGCAAGACCGTCCTCGAGCGGCCGCGCGGCGCGAGCATCTCCAACGCCGACGCCGGTCCGATCTCGCAGGGCTACCGCATCTCCACCTGGCGCAATCCCTCCGCCTACAGCGCCATCGTCTACTCGAAGGGCGCGTACGTGCTGCACATGCTGCGCATGGCCATGTACGACATGAAGAAGGGGGACGAGGTCTTCTCCCGGATGATGACCGACTTCGCCACGACGTACGCGGGGAAGAACGCCTCCACCGCCGACTTCAAGCGCATCGTCGAGAAGCACGCGCCGGCGCAGGTGAAGATGACCAGCGACGGCAAGATGGACTGGTTCTTCCACCAGTGGGTGTACGGCACCGACATCCCGAAGCTGGAGTCGAAGCTGACGTTCCAGGACGTCGGCGGCGGCAAGTACAAGATCAGCGGGACGATCACGCAGTCGGAGGTGCCGGAAGGATTCGCGGCGGCCGTGCCGATCTACGTGCACTTCGACAAGACGAGCTACGTGAAGCTCGGCTCGACGGTGCTGGTCGGCAGCCAGACCAAGCCGGTGGAGTTCGAGATCGGGCTGCCGAAGAAGCCGCAGAAGATCGCCATCAACTCGCTGCACGACGTGCTGTCGCGCTAAAATCCCCCTCGTGAGCTACACGGAAATTCGACCCACGGACGCACTCGCGCCGTGGGTCGAATGCTTTTGGACGATCCGGGATGACGCGCCGTCGGCCGAGCCGGCGCGCGTGCTGCCCGACGGGTGCGCCGACCTGGTCTTCGACCTGACGCGCGGCGACGCCGACGTGGTCGGCACGATGACCCGACCGGTCCTCATCGAGCCGGACGGCCCTTCGCAATTCCTCGGCGTCCGCTTCCGGCCGGGACGGGCGGCGGCGTTCCTCCGCATCCCGCTCGCGGAGATCACCGACGCGCGCGTCCCCCTCGCCGACGTCTGGAAGAACTGGGACGGGCAGCTCGACATCCCCTCGCTGGAGGCGGAGCTGCTCCGCCGCCTCGACCCCGACCGCGACCGGCGCGTCGACGCCGCCGTGGCGCGGATCGTCTCCGGCGCCGCCCGGATCGACGAGGTGGCGAGGGAGATCGGGATCTCGCGGCAGCACCTGGCGCGGCAGTTCCTGCATCACGTCGGCGTCCCGCCGAAGACGTTCGCGCGCGTGCTCCGCTTCCGCCGGCTGGTGGAGGCGCTCGGGGAGCGGGCGGAGATCGACTGGGCCGATGCGGCGGCGGAGCACGGCTATTACGACCAGTCGCACCTCATCGCCGAGTTCCGCGAGTTGGCGGGGGCGACGCCGAACGCGTTCCATTTTTCCAATCGCTGAGCGCGCGCGGGCGGTATGTTGCGCGCATGAAGATCACACCTGTTCTCGTCGTTCCCGCCATCGAGCCCGTGCTGCCGCTCTGGGAGGCACTCGGCTTCACCCGCACCGCCGAGGTGCCGCACGGCGAGGCACTCGGCTTCGTCATCCTCGCCCGCGACGGCGTGGAGGTGATGTACCAGACCGAGGCGAGCGTCCTGGCGGACGAGCCGAAGGTGGCGCAGGGGCCGCGGCCCCTCGGCGCGTCGTCGCTGTTCGTGCACGTCGACGATCTCGACGCGGCCGTACAGAAGCTCCCCGCCGGCACCGACGTCTTCGTCGAGCGCCGGACCACGTTTTACGGCGCCACGGAGACGTTCCTCCGCGACGCGGCGGGGAACGTGATCGTTCTCGCACAGTTCGCGTAGAGGTTGTGGAGCGGGGGGGGGG
>DASWNW010000065.1:0-91009 GCA_036399015.1 Thermoanaerobaculia bacterium
TCGGGCACAAAGGCACCAGTGGCGGATCGGGCTACCGTCGCCCGAGACCGTCGCACACTATACCTTCCGTGCAGGCTTCGCCTCCAGTTTCTCTCCAGATCGATCCCGGCGCAGCTGGGGCGCCGCCTAACTTCACGCTGAGCTGGTGCGGCCCCCGGATTCGGCTCAGAGCCGAACTGCCTACGCCGTCGCCAGCGCGACGGCGTCACGGCGGGTGCAGATCCCGACTCGGTTCTGCGCAACGTCATTCGCGGCAACCGCCGCGCCGCTAACGGCCTCGGCACGGGCGACCGGCCGCACAGCCTCACCGCGAGACTCGTTGCGCGGACGAGGAACGTCGGATTTGCTGGACCCGACCGCGTATCATCCACCGCGCGCGCGGTAAGCGAGATAGGCGAATATCGCTACGACTACGAACAGGGCGATGCGGCCGACGCCCATCATCCGGGTGTGAGCGACGTGTCGTGTCCCTTTCGGTTTGACACCGGACACCGCGGCGATACCAGCCACCACAACGGCAAGACCAAGCCAGACGAGCCAGTTCATAGCCGAAAGACGGTACAAGATGCGAGCCAAGCGCTCTCAGCGGTCGTCGCTCGCGGGCGGCGCAATGAACGTTTCCCACTTCGGAGCGCAGGTTCGCTGCTTGCACCTGCTGGCCTCAATGCGCGACCCGCGATATCGGTTCTCAGACCAGGTGCGCGCCAGTACCCGTGCGATCGCGCTGCGGATGATTCACCGCGGAGAAGTGGCGGAATCGGCGGCACAATTACATGCTTGGATCGAGCGCACGGACGATCTGCGGGAAACGTTGCTGAACGCGGGCTATGGCTCCGCCTTCACCTCGGATGACCTCTTCCCCCTCTTTCACAGCTTCGTGGCGAAGGCGTCACGATCCGTCGTGTCTCGAACTGCCGACAAGTCCTTCAGGACACTCTGGATCGGCACAATCGTCACCGTGGTCCTAGCAGTCGCCGCGTTTGGCGTTGCAATGGCGATGAAATAGCGTCATTCGCCGCCCGAACCTAGTTCGCGCCGTCGCAATCTCCGATGTGAAGAACGTAGCCCATCCGGCCGCGGATGTCTTTTTCCTCGGTGAATCCCTGATAGCGCGAGTCGTTTGCATTGTCGCGATTGTCGCCGAGGAAGAAATAGTGTCCGGGCGGTACCTCGATGGGGCCGAATGAACGGACCGCGGCGACGTCGGGCGTGACCATGATGTACGGCTCGTCGATCCGTTTTCCGTTGCGGAAGAGAACGTTGTCGCGCAGCTCGACCGTGTCGCCGGGGCCGCCGACGATCCGGTGGAGGAAGAGCTCCCCCTGCAGGGCCCGATAGGACGCCACGTCTCCAACGCGCGGTTTCCCTCCGAACCGGTAGGCGGCACGATTCACCGAAACTCGGTCCCCGCGGTGGATCGTCGGCGCCATGGAGCTCGCGCCGACTCTCGAGAAGCCCAGCACGAACTTCAACGTCAGCCACGCGACGACGCCGAGCGACGCGAGGGTGATGCTGACGATCAGTCCGATGCGCCGTTCGCGGCGGAGCTCTCGTTCGGTCTTCATGTGCGTATGGTAACTGCGGCGTCGCGACCGAGCTGTCGGCGCTGCGGACGTGTGCCGGGCTGAGAGCCCGGCGCTCGAGAGGGACCACGGCAGTGACGCACTAGAGCGATGTAAAATGCGAAGATGCTTTCGCGGCTCCATCTCCTGACGTTCGGGGCGACGGTTGCGCTCTGCGGGACGCTGGCAGGTGCGATCGTCACGACAGACTCACTCAACCGCTCCAGCGTAGGACGCGGCCTCCATGGCCCCGGAGCGCTTCTGCTCACGCTTCCCATCTTCGGGATGTTTGCCGCCGGCTCGATCCTCTTGGCCGTCGCCGCGATCCGCTACCGAACGGAACTTCGCCTGCCCGCGGTCGTCGTCGGGTTATTGCCTGCAGGCATTGCGGTCGTCGGTAGCCTCTGGGTCGCAGTTGTGATGATCACCGGATCCTGAGCCGGTGAGCGCCAGAACGGGGGTGGTGCATGCCGTAGGTGCTGCCGACGTCGCGAGAGGAGCGATACGAGTTCATCTTTTCTGCTCGGGTTCTATAGAGGCCGCAATGAAATTCACAAGCGACTGCAGGACCATCTGGACGTCATCAAGCGAGTCGCAGTCGCGGGCCTGCTGATCGGTCTTCCGCTGAACGTTCTCTATGCGCGCAATTTCGAAAGAGCGAGAGTGCCGCGCAGGCGCTGCTGGAGACGGTCGCGATCCTGCCGCTCAGTGCCGGCTATGCATGCGCGCCGGTGGGTCGGATGGCGCTGACGAACGACGTCGGCCAGAGCGTCATCTGCATGCTGATCTTTCGCGGCGTCGGGCTGGAACTCGGCGGGAAAGTCGGTCCGGCTCACGTACGGCGCCCACGTTCCGCTTCGGAAAGCCGCGGTGGCGAGCGCCAGCACATGAGCGGAAAAGACGTCCGGCGAGCGGCGACTGCCTTGGGCATTTTGCTCTTACGGTCGTTCTGCGCGAAGGCGCCGGAGCGGCAGGCCGGCAGCACCGCGAACGCGGCGGAACTCCCGCCCACCGCGTCATCCGCCGGCGATCCCTGGACGGACCTCGGCATCTCCGGGGACCGGCAGCCGCAGCGCCTGTTGATCCGGAAGATCGTCTGGCGCGGAGGACCGGAGGCGCTCGTGCTCGAGGGAGCGGAGGTTCGCCGCCTGCACGGGCTCCTGGCGGGAAATCAGCGCGCCGCGTACGCGTGCGGTATCACTGGAGCCTTCACTTCGAATACGGCGACGGCGCGGTCGAGTCGTTGCCCATCAACGAGGACCCTCACGAGACGCGCGTCGAGGAGATCGAGCGCGATACGACAGCGGCAGTTGACGCCCTGCCGGCGCCTGCGGAGCTGGTGAAGCTGGTGCGAGGCTTGCCCCTCCGCGAGAGCCGAGGGGTTCACGATGCCGATCGTTCGCGCAGGACTGCCGCCGCTGCTCATCGCTCTCGTCGCGATCGCCGGCTGCACGGGGCTCGAGCCGCCCGCCCCGCGGCCGCGGGCGCTGCCGGAGGTGGAGTGTGCGTCCGGCGCGGCCCCGCCGGCGATCGCCGGCCCCGCGGGGCGCTCGATTCAGATCGCCGCGCTCGGGGACGCGGGGGAGGGGCCGGAGGAGCGGGGGTCGCATCTGAACGCGACGATCGCGGCGGTGAAGAAGCTCGGCACCGTCGACGCCGTCCTCCTCCTCGGCGACAACGTTTATCGCTGCGGCGTCCGCGATACCGCCGACCCGAACTGGCAGCGCGTGATCGCGCCGCTCTTCGCGATCGGGCGGCCGGTTTACCCGGTGCTCGGCAATCACGACTGGGGGAGCAAGGCCACTCCCGGCTGTACGTTCAGCAACCCCGAGGCGCAGATCGCGAAGACGGGGCAACCAGGGTTCGAGCAGTGGCAGTTTCCGGCGGCGAATTACGTCGTGCGCACCGACGTCGCGGAGCTGGTGATGTTCGATTCGAGCCCGATCGCCTACTCCTGGCCGGAGCAGCGAAGCGATCCTCTCTGCGCCCTGCGCGCGGTGCTCGCCCGCCCCAAGACGACGCCGTGGCGCGTCGTCGTCGCGCACCATCCGATGTACTCGTGCGGCGATCATGGCAATGACCAATCGACGCTCACGCTGCGTGCGGCGCTGCACGAGCTGTTCGAGAGCTCGGGCGTCGACCTCTATCTCACAGGCCACGATCACGACCTCGAGATCGCCTCCGCGCCGGGACGGACGATGCATGTCGTCAGCGGCTCCGCGTCGAAGATCCGGAAGCGGGGGGCGAAGTGCCGGGAGGGGGAGTCGTTCCGGATCGAAGGGGGATTCGCGCTGCTCGACGTGAGCGACGACGCCCTGGACGTGCGTTTCTACTGCAACGGCGAGAGCGAGCCGTGCATCGAACGAAGTATCACCCCACGTGAGCCGTCGCTCCAGTGAAGATCCTCATCCTCGGCGGGACCCGTTTTCTCGGCTATCACCTGGCGGGCGCGGCGCGCGCGCAGGGGCACGAGGTCACGCTGTTTCACCGCGGCAGGCACCCGGTCGCGACGGTTCCCGGCGCCGAGACGATCCTCGGCGACCGGCGCACCGACCTGGGGCGTCTCGACGGCCGGACGTGGGATGCCGTCGTCGACACGTCCGGCTACCTGCCGGGGGATGTGGCCGCTGCGGTCGAGGCGCTCGCGCCGGCGGCGGGACAGTACATCTTCATCTCCAGCCTCTCCGTCTATCGCGACTGCAGCGTGCCCGGGCTCGACGAGACGGCGCCGCTGGTGACGCTGACGCCCGAGCAGTTGCAGGAGGCGGATGCGATCGACACCTCCGGCTCGATCTCCGCCGTCACGTTCGGCCGGCTCTATGGCGGCCTGAAAGTGTGGTGTGAGCGGGCGGTGGAAGACGCTCCGCGGTGTCTGGTGATCCGCTGCGGTCTCATCGCCGGCCCGTATGACTACACCGACCGCCTGACGTACTGGGCGGTGCGCGTGGCGCGCGGCGGGGAAGTGCTCGCGCCGGCACCGCCCGAACAGAACGTCCAGTTCATCGACGCCCGCGACCTCGCCGGCTGGATCGTGCGCATGGCGGAGCGTCAGCAGGGCGGCATCTACAACGCCACCGGCGCCGCGGGGGCTGTCACGATGGCAAGCCTGCTGGAGAGCTGCCGCGAGGTGGCGGGCAGCGAGGCGGCGTTCACCTGGGCGGACGAACGGTTCCTGCTCCGCGAGCAGGTGGCGCCGTGGACGGAGCTGCCGTTGTGGATCGCGCGCGAGGCGATGCCGCACATGGCGGGGTTCATCGCCTTCGACTGCCGCAAAGCGGCGGGCGCGGGGCTGTCGTACCGCCCGTTGCCGGAGACGCTCCGGGACACGTTGGAGTGGTACCGCGCCGCGGAGAATGGGCGCCCGCTACGCGCCGGACTGTCTGCCGACCGCGAGCGGCTGCTGCTGCAACGTTGGCGGGCGGCGGGAGGAACAGAACGAAAGTGACGGCCGTTTTCCACGACAACGCCTCGCCCCCCGACCATGACCAATCCCCAGGAATCGATCGAACAAATTGCGCAGTGGATCCTCGCCGCGAAGCACGTCGTGGCGTTCACCGGGGCCGGAATCAGTACCGACTCCGGCATCCCCGACTTTCGCGGGCCCGACGGCGTCTGGACGCGCCGCGACGCCGGCCTGCCGGCTCCGCAATGGAAGGTGCGGCCGGATCAGGTCCGCCCGAACGCCTCGCACGCCGCGCTGGTCGACCTCCAGCGGATGGGGAAACTGGCGTTCCTCATCACGCAGAACACCGACAACCTTCACCGCGAGTCGGGGATCGCAGCCGAGCGCATCGCCGAGCTGCACGGCAACGGGCATCTGATGCGTTGCCTGGCGTGCGACGAACAGTTCTCACGCGCCGAAACGGGGTGGGGGACGGGCAAGTGGGGCCCCGGGTATCGCACCGACCGGCCGAAGCCGGGTCAGCCTCCCTGCCCCGCGTGCGGCGGACGGCTCATCTCGTCGGTGGTGAACTTCGGCGATCCGCTGCCGTTGAAGGAGATCGAGCTCTCCCGCCGCCACGCCTCCCGCTGCGACCTGATGCTGGTCCTCGGCTCGTCGCTGGTCGTGCAGCCCGCCGCCTCCTTCGTCGGGATCGCGCTGCAGGCGCGCGCACGCGTCGTGCTGATCAACAAGGGAGAAACGCCGTACGATGAAGTGGCGACGCTGCGGCTGTGGACCGGAATCGGCGAGGTGCTGCCGCCGGCCGTCGACCTGGTGAGGCGCGCACACAATGAGTGACCCGAGCTCCCGCAACCGCGCGTACGTCCTGCGCCTCTGGATCCCGGTGCTGTTGTTCTGCACGTTCGTCGGCGTGCTGGTCGTGCTCGCGCTCACCTCGGGCGACCCGGCACGCAGCGGCGGGGTGTTCGTCGGGCTGGTCTTCGCGGCGCTCCTGATCGCCGGCACGCGCTGGCGCCAGAAGCGGCGGATCGGCGCGATGTTCCGCAGCGAGGATCCCGGTCCGGCGTTGCGCGCGTTCGAGACGTCGTTGCGGCGGATCCCGCATGGAGCGCATTTCGCGGCGGCGAACTCCGCCACGATCCTCGCGCTGTACGGCCGCACCGAGGAGGGGGAGCGGATACTGGAGGACGTGGTCTGGCAGGGCGTTCCTCCTCTCGTGCAGGCGCAGGAGCCGGCCGCGCGCGCGGTCATCGCGTACGTGCGAGGCGCGGTCACCGAGGGGCTCGACCACGCGGTGATGGCGGGGCAGCAGGCGGCGCTCGATCCGGCGTTCCCCGGCGCCACCACCGCCGCCGTCGCGTTCCGCACCTACCGCAACCTCGGCATGGCGCTGGCCGGCCGCGCGACGCCGACGACGGCCGAGGAGCTTCGTGGCGCCCTCACGCGTCTGCCGCTCCTCGGGCAGATCCTGGCCGCCTGGGGGCTGGCGCTCATCGCCCGCGGCAACGGCGACGCGGGCGAGCTGCGCTCGATGCAGGACTTCGTGCAGCAGCGCGCGCCGCATCTTGAGCCGGTGCTCCGCAGTATCGCCGGCTGACCGCTTCTAACGCGGGCCGCTCCTTCGCGCGACGAGCCGCCAGATCACGCTGCAGGTCTGGTATCCGGCGAGCGGTCGAGCAACCCGCCGGCGCGGTATGCCGCGGGGACAGGGGGAGCCGACCGCGGAGCAGCGGGCCACGCTGATTCGCCTCCGGGAGGAGGAGGCGCTCGTGCACGCGGCCGACCTGCAGTTCGCGGTCACGGTGCTGCAATCGGGGCCGTTGATCCTGTACAGGCCGTCGCGATGACCGGAGTGCTATCGTGTGGCCGTGTCACACAAGCCTGAGAATTACAGCACTGTCTCGCCGTACCTGATCGTGAATGGTGCGAGCGAGACCATCGCCTTTCTGGAGCGCGTCTTCGGCGCGGTCGAGCTGCGCCGCTTCCCCGACGAGAGCGGGAAACTGATGCATTCCGAGGTGCGGATCGACGACACCGTGCTCATGATCGCCGACGGGGCGGAGGGCTGGCCGCCGTTGCAGTCGCACGTGCATGTCTACGTGGCGGACGTCGACGCCACCTATCGTTTCGCGCTCGAGGCGGGTGCCGAGTCGGTGCAGGAGCCGGTCCGCAAGCAGGATGAAGACAAGCGCGGCGGCGTGAAGGACGCGGGCGGCACGACGTGGTGGATCGCGACGAAAGTCGGGTGAGTGGGCGCGGCGATGAAGTGGTTCGGGGTGCGGACGTTCTATCGCACGACGAGCGAAGGCGCGCCTTCGAGCCGCAATGAACGAGGGGCTGTCGAGCATCGAAGAGCGGGTCGTGCTGTTCCGCGCGCGCAACGGCGACTCGGCGATCCGGAAGGCGCTTCGTGAAGGGCGCCGCTATTGCGCCGGCAGCGCCAGCACGAACGTCTACGGCCAGCGGGTGGTCACGGAGCTGCTCGAGTACGCGGTCGCGCACGAGCTCGACGAGGATCCGGCCGAGGGGACGGAGGTTTTCTCCGACATCGAGGTCGCCGGCGCGGAAGCTGGCGCCGATACGGCGAGGATGTTCATCGCCGGGTGGATCGAGAAGCGCCTCGCAGAGGAGCTGACGACGGCGCCCGGCGCGCGCTGAGTGTGCAACACTCTGCCGATGCCGAAGTCCCAGCCGGCCGTCCTCGAGATCGCCAACCGCGAGGTGGTCATCACCAACCCCGACAAGGTCTTCTTCCCGCAGGCGGGCCACACCAAGCTCGATCTGGCGCGGTATTACGCGGCCGTCGCGGAGGGGGCGCTGCGGGGCATCGGCGGACGGCCGGTCGTGCTGAAGCGCTACGTCAACGGGGCGGATAAGGAGCCGTTCTTCCAGAAGCGGGCGCCGGAGAATCATCCCGACTGGATCGAGACGGTGGAGCTGCAGTTCCCGTCCGGCAACACGGCGCGCGAGGTGGTGGTGCGCGACGCCGCCCAGCTCCTCTGGACCATCAACCTCGGCTGCATCGACCTCAACCCGCATCCCGTCCGCGCGGAAGACCTCGACCATCCTGACGAGCTGCGCGTCGACCTCGATCCCGGCCCCGGCGTCAGCTTCGAGGACGTGCGGCGGGTGGCGCTCGTCGTGCGCGACGTCCTCGACGAGCATGCGCTGCGCGGCTGGCCGAAGACCTCGGGGTCGCGCGGGATCCACGTCAACGTGCGCATCGAGCAGCGCTGGACGTTCGACCAGGTGCGGCGGGCGGCGCTGGCGGTGGCGCGCGAGGTGGAGCGGCGCGTGCCGGAGATCGCCACGAGCAAGTGGTGGAAGGAGGAGCGCCACGGCGTCTTTCTCGACTACAACCAGAACGCGAAGGACCGCACGGTCGCCTCGGCTTGGTCGGTGCGGCCGACGCCCGACGCGCGCGTCTCGATGCCGCTGGAGTGGGACGAGGTCGCCGATTGCGATCCCGCCGCCTTCACGCTCGTCACGGCGCCGGCGCGCTTCGCGGAGCGGGGCGACGCGTCGAAAGGGATCGACGAAGCGGCCGGCTCGCTGGAGCGGCTGCTGGAGCTGTCGGCCGCGCAGGAAGCGGAGGGGCTGGGGGACGCGCCCTGGCCGCCGAACTACAAGAAGCAAAGCGGCGAGCCGCCGCGCGTCGCACCGTCGCGCGCGAAGACGGCCGCGAAGGCGAAGCCGAAGGGAACGGGAAGGCGGCAGCCGGCGCAGCCGCTCATCACCGTCGCCAAGGCGGAGCACAAGGACGAGGCGCTGGCGGGGCTGGAACGCTGGAAAGCGCGGCACCCCGAGGCGGCGGCGCTGCTGGCGGTCGACGACGTGCTGGTCGACGCGATGCGGGGGCGCTCGACGACCTGGACGCGCATCCGCGTCAACCTGCGCAACGTGCCGGAGGAGCAGCGTCCCGCCGAGGAGACGCCCGATCCCGACTACGATCCCTGGCGCGGCTCGAAGCGGCCGGCGCCGAAGACGCGCTCCAGCTCGTAGGCCGGCGTGACCTCCAACTGGTCGTAGCGGCACTCCGACGGCGGCTTGTCGGGACGCCAGCGGACGAAGCGCGCCGCGTGGCGGAAGCGGTTGCCCTGCATGTGATCGTAGGCGACCTCGCAGACGCGCTCGGGCC
Organism: Thermoanaerobaculia bacterium; assembly: GCA_036399015.1. Lineage (GTDB taxonomy): Bacteria > Acidobacteriota > Thermoanaerobaculia > Gp7-AA8 > Gp7-AA8 > QHVT01. The sequence goes on from DASWNW010000065.1 coordinate 9,104, forward strand.
GCAGCGGCTCCCAGGTCAGGTCCTTGCCGCGGTTCCAGCGGCTCGACGCGCCGGGCATCCGCTGCTCGCCGGCCCAGTCGGCCCAGTCGCGCCAGGGGTGATCGTCGCGCGCGTTCTCGCGCAGCGGCGCCAGCTCCTCCACCAGCGACTGCCGCACCTTGTTCGTGAAGGCGGAGGTGACGCCGACGTGCTGCAGCTTCCCGTCCGCGTCGTAGAGGCCGAGGAGCAGCGAGCCGACCATCGTGCCGGGACCGTTCTTGTGCCAGCGGAAGCCGGCCACGACGCAGTCGGCGGTGCGGGTGTGCTTGACCTTGATCATCGTCCGCTCGCCCGGCGCGTACGTCGACTCGAGCCGCTTCGCCATCACGCCGTCGAGCCCCGCACCCTCGAAGCGCTGGAACCAGTCCTCGGCAAGCGCGAGGTCGCGCGTGGCGGGGGAGAGGTGCACCGGCGACGCGGCGCCGCCCAGCACTTCCTCGAGCCGCGCGCGGCGCTGTTCGAGCGACACCTCGCGCAGGTCCTCGTCGCCGAGGGCGAGGAGATCCCAGGCCACGAACGAGGCCGGCGTCTGCTCGGCGAGCAGCTTCACGCGCGAGGCGGCGGGATGGATGCGCAGGAGCAGCGCCTCGAAGTCGAGGCCGTTCGCGCCGACGATGACGATCTCGCCGTCGAGCACGCACCGCTCCGGCAGCGCGGCGGCGAGCGGCGCGAGGAGCTCGGGGAAGTAGCGGTTCAGCGGTTTCGTGTCGCGGCTCTGCAACGTGATCTCGTCGCCGTCGCGGAAGACGAGCGTGCGGAAGCCGTCCCACTTCGGCTCGAACAGCCAGCCGTCACCGGCGGGAAGCGCGTCGGCGGCGCTGGACAACATCGGCTCGAGAGGCGGTTCGAACGGTAGACGCACGGCGCTTGAATATCACGGACTGCCTTGCAGCCAGCGCACGGCGTTGGCGACGTAGGTGCGGACGTCGTCGAGGCGCCGCGGGTCGCGCGCGATCTCGTCGCCCGGCGCCTCCTCGACGAAGGAGGGGCACCCGCGGGCGATGTCCCAGTTGTAGTCGCAGAAGTGGTGGAAGCTGGAGTGGGCGAGCGCGCGGCCGTGCGTTTCGTTCGCCTCCATCGCCACGATGAGGTTGAAGGGGCGCTGGGTGACTTTGCTGGTGCCGGTGGCGATGACGCGCGCGGCGCCGTTCTTCTCCGGGACGCCGACGGCCCCCTCGTGCGGATGCGCGGGGAACCACTCCAGCGGCGTGCCGTCGGCGCGCTGCATTAATGGATGCGATCGCGTTGCGGCGATGCGCTGGTAGTCGCCGTTGCGGCCGGAGTGGTAGTTCGGCCAGTCGATCGACGTGGTGGCCTCGTCGTCGCGCGTGCGGCGGGAGGGGTCGGGATCGACGTTCCGGGTGTGGAAGAAGTGGGCGGCGCCGACGCCGCCGAGGTTGCAGATCGAGGAGCCGAGGTCGTGATGGTCGCGCGTGGCGAGGATGGCGCCGCCGCGGCGGGCGAAGGCGGTGATGCCGGCGCAGTCGGCCTTCGTCAGCCCCTCTCCCGTGTCGACGGCGAAGAGCCAGAGCTGGTCGAAGCCCGACTCGGCGAGCGACGGCAGGAGGCGGTCGTCGCCGGTCGCATCGGCGTCGCGGTCGCGCGCGGTGACGGTGACGTGGTCCAGCGACGCGAGCCAGTCGCGCAGCAGCGAGAAGCGGCCGATGTGCCAGTCGTCGGCGGTGTAGGGGATGGTGGTCTGCAGAAGGATGTTCGTGCGCGCCATGGGGAAAACCATACACAGATCAGTGCGCGTGCGGGTGGCGAGAAGGCCGATCGTCACCCGGGTCGCGCCACTTTTTTCGCCCGCGCGTGTCTTGCCGATCGAAGGAGAAAACGATCCGTGAGAATGCTCGCCCGCTCGGGAGGAGTCCTGCTGCTGCTCATTTCCGTCATCCCGGCACTGGCGCAACCCCGCCGCATCCAGGCGGACGCACCGCCGCTGACCTCGGAAGCGTTGGCCCTTCTGGAGGAGCTGCGCGTGCGGGCGGATGGGTGCAACATCGCCGGGAACATTTCGTGCGGCCAGAGCGTCAGCGGCACGGCGAGCGCCTGTAATACCGGCCAGTACTACCTCGACTTCTGGATCTTCAACGGGATTGCGGGGCAGCCCGTCACGGCCGTCGTCACGAACGCCTCGACGATCTACGACGTGCTCGTCGCCGTGCAGGATTTCGGCGGGACGGGCGAGGTGCTGAAATCGACCGTCTCGCGGGGCAGCGCGACCCTCACCTTTACGCCCTCGGTCTCGAAGCAATACTCCGTCACCGTCGGTTACGTCACGCCTTTTTACTCGCGCTCGTACAACCTTGCGTTCACCTGCGGAGGTGGCGCGTCGTGCCAGTCCAGCGGATTCCTGCAGCGAGGTGTGGCCACGACCGGCAGCCTCACGACGACGAACGGGTGCAACACGGCCACCGACAACTGGACACTTTTCCAGTTCGCGGGCACCGGCGGTGTTCCGGTGCGCATTCAGGGCACTGCTGCCTTCCCGCTGTACATGGAAGCGAACTCCGTCGGGGCCAAGACCGGCACGTTCAAGGTCGACGACCCCGCCGACTCGGGCTTCGTCTACTACCCCGAAACCACCGGCGTGCAGGAGCTCTGGGTCTCCCACGACGGTCCGAAGGCGACCGGGCAGTTCACCGTCACGATCACCGACGAGCCGCTCGACCCCTGCCGCCGAAGGTCGGTGCGGCATTAGCGGGCGAGGCTGAGGAGCGCTCCCGCACGTTTCTGCAACGCCTGCTCACACCTCCCGCCGCGCCGCGCCGCGCGCACCGCGCGGCGCTATCATCAGCGCGGGAGACCCGGTGATGGTGCTCGGTGTGTGGAGGGCTGTGCTGTTGGGTGCGGTGCTCGCCGTTTCCGCGTCATTGCTCGCGGCGGACGACGCCGCCGCATACGCGAAGTATCAGACGGTCATGCGGCAACTGGCGGAAGGGGCGACCACGCTCGCGGTCGCCGAGGCGCAGGCGGGGCCGCCGTACACGCGGTACACCTATCTCGAAGAGGGGCGGCTGACGCAGGAGTGGGTTTACCCGACCGGCCCGCGGGAGCAGACGACGCTGAAGTTCGACGTCAACGGCGACGAGCTGACCGCGGTGACGAAGGCCTCCTTCGGCTTCGACGTCTCCTTCATCCACGACGAGTCGCCGGTCATGTCGGCGCCCGAGATGGCGAAATGGAATCGGCTGAAGTCGATCCGCGTCGGCATGACCCCCGCCGAGGTGCGCGCGATCGCGCAGCCGGACATGGTCCTGAAGCACGACGTGCTGAAGGGGGTCACCAGCCGCATCGCCCGCTCGCCGGGGCTGCGCAAGCCGGCCGCGGGCGACTGGTGGGTGTATCGCTGCGGCGATCTCGACGTGACGCTGACCGTGCACGCCGACCGCGTCGTCGAGATCAGCGAGAACCTCCGGCCGAGCGCGCGGCAGTTGCAGGAGAGGGTCCGGGCGGCCCGCGAACGCCGCCGCCGTTGATCTCCCCAAGCCCGGCCGTGATATGGATGCGGCAGAAAGGGTCACGATTTGCCACGTCCTGAATTTCTGAACTTCAAAGTCGACCACATGACGCTGCTCGTGCAGCCGCAGCTCTACAACGTCGCCTACGTCCTCTTCCGCACCGTCTTCGGCTGCACGCCGGAGCATGTGGTGTACGAGAAGCGCAAGGAATGGGTGGCGGGCGAGGGCGACCAGTCGCTCACTTACGCCATGCAGGTGGGGCAGGGGGTGGACCTCACGCCGGAGCTCACCACGACCATGATCGCGGTCGTGCAGCCGTCGGAGCCGGCATCCCAGCGCTCGCACGTGCGGGAGATGCTGGACGGCCACCGCGCCGCCGCGCACTGGCAGCACATCGCGCTGCGCACGCCCGACCTCCTCGCGTTCCACGCCCACGCTACCGCCCTCGGCGTGAACTTCATCACCCCCGTGCTGCGCGACGAGGGGGAGGACGTCATCCAGGTCTTCAGCGGCGAATGGTTCTTCCCCGGCTCGCCCGCCAGCGGGATGTTCTTCGAGTTCCTGCAGCGCAATCCGAGCGAGGAGCTGCTGCAGAAGATGGCCGAGCGCAACCGCGAGTCGTGGTTCAACGACAAGACGTTCCTCGGCCTCTACGGCGAGAAGGAGCGGGAGTACCAGAGCGGCAACGTGACGCCGTTCATCGACGAGTCGCTCTTCCACCAGCTCACCGGCGTCGTCGGCGCGAAGAAGATGTGGGAGATCAACGAGGACGACGTGCGTCGCTGCGAAGAGGCGATGCTCGCCCACGGGGCGTCGAAACAGGAGAAGTAGGCGACAATCGGGCGTATGGCTCGCGCCTGCGCCCTCGCCCTCTTCCTGCTGGTGGTGCTGCCGGTCCGGGCGATCGCGCCGGCGCCGGTGAACCTCGACTTCGAGCAGGGGTCGCCCGGCGAGGTGCCGCCGGGATGGTTCGCGCCGCCGGCGCTCGGCGGCTACAGCGCGGTGCTGACCGCCGACGCGCCGAAACAGGGGAAACAGTCGGTGCGCGTGAGCGGCGCGTCGAAGACGCTCGAGAACGGGCGCCCCTCGTTCGGGAACGTGATGCAGGTCGTCGACGCCTCCGCGTATCGCGGCAAGCGCGTCCGCCTGCGCGGCGCGGTGCGGGTGGAGGGAGCGACCGCCACGGCCGGCCTCTGGATGCGCGTCGACCAGACGGACGGGAAGGTCGGCTTCTTCGACAACATGGACGACCGCCCGATCCGCTCCGCCGAATGGGCGTACTACGAGATCACCGGCGAGGTCGCGCCGAACGCCGAGCTCCTGAACTTCGGGATGCTCATGCAGCAGGAGGGTACTGCCTGGCTCGACGACGTGACGCTCGAGATCGTCGGGACCGTGACCGTGCTGCCGGCGCGGTCCGCGCCGCCGCGGGCGGTGACGCCGCGGGGAATGGAGAACCTGGCCGCGTTCGCGCGCCTCTTCGGCATCGTCCGCCACTTCCACGCGAGCGACGAGGCGGCTGCCGCCGACTGGGAGGCGGTGGCGGTGAACGGGAGCGAGGTGGTGGAGGGGGCGAAGAATGCCGAAGAGCTGGCGGCGCGGCTCACGGACGTCTTCCTGCCGCTCGCGCCGTCGCTGAAGATCGTCGCCGGGAGCGCCGCGCCCGAGGCGAAGCTCGCGCCGCCGGAAGGGGCGCGGGAGATCGTGGCGTGGGAGCACCACGGCTACGGCCAGAAGGACGCGCGCAGCAGGTACTCGAGCAACCGGGTGCGCCGCGGCCTCGACGCAACTGACGGCCGCTATCCCCATCCGTCCGAGCCGTTCCGCATCGACCTCGGCGGAGGCGTGTCGGCCTCGCTTCCTCTCGCCGTCTTCGCCGATGCCACGGGGACGCTGCCGCGCGCGACGCGCCAGGCGCTCCCGGCGCCGACCGGCACGTCCTACTCCGGCAATGACCGCGCCTCTCGCATCGGCGCGGTGGTGATCCTCTGGAACGTGATGCAGCACTTCTATCCCTACTTTGACGTCGTCGACGCCGACTGGGCGGCGGAGCTGCGGCCGGCGCTGCGGGCGGCGGCAACCGATCGCGGCGAGGAGGCGTTTCTCGTCACGCTGCGGCGGCTGGTGGCGGCGCTCGACGACGGACACGGCTCCGTGCAACTGCTGTCCGCCGCGGCGCGGGCACCGCTGCCGCTGTTCTGGCGCGTGGTCGGCGACAAGCTCGTCGTCGTGACCGTCGACCCGGCGGTGAGCGGCGTGAGCGCGGGGGACGAGGTCGTGGCCATCGACGGCCGTCCCGCGTTCCAGGCGTTGCGGGAGGCAGAGGCGCTGATCTCGAGTCCGACGCCGCAGTGGCGCCGCTGGCGGGGGCTCTTCGAGCTGTCGTCCGGCCCGGTGGGCTCGCGGGTGGTGCTCACGATCCGCGCCGCGGACGGGACGACGCGGCCGGTGACGCTGACGCGCGCGGCGCGGACGCAGCCGATGCGGGAGAAGCGTCCGGAGAAGATCGCGGAACTGCAGCCGGGCCTCTGGTACGTCGACCTCGACCGGGCCAGCGACGCCGACTTTGCGGCGGCGGTGGAAAAGCTCGGCGCGGCGCGCGGGATCGTCTTCGATCTGCGCGGCTACCCGCGCCTCGACACGAAGCCGCTGCAGCATCTCATCGACTCGCCCGTGGAGTCGGCGCGCTGGAATGTGCCGATCGTCCGCCGCCCCGGTCTGGCGGGGGCGGAGTGGAGCACCTCGGGGCGCTGGTCGCTCGAGCCGCTGCAGCCGCGCTTCACGAAGAACGTCGTCTTCCTCATCGACGGGCGGGCGATCAGCTACGCGGAGTCGTGGATGGGGATCGTCGAGGCGTACAAGCTCGCCACCATCGTCGGGGAGACGACGGCGGGCACGAACGGCAACGTGAACACGGTGCAGCTCCCCGGCGGCTACCGCGTCCACTTCACCGGCATGAAGGTCCTCAAGCACGACGGCTCGCGGCATCACGGCGTCGGGATCGTCCCGACGGTGCCGGTCACGCCGACCATCGCCGGCATCCGCGCGGGACGGGACGAGGTGTTGGAGAAGGCGCTGGAGCTCCTGTCGAAGTGAGGGCGCGGCACACCGTCTGCACCGTTCGCCCGCCCATGACCAAAGCCATCCTGCTGGTGTTGCTGTCCGCCCTCGCCCTCGCCGCCGGTGCACAGGAGACGCGGAACGCCGCCTACTTCGAGCTGGGCGGGAGCGCGATCATCCCGAGCGTCAACTACGAGCGGCGCTTCAGCCCGGAGTGGTTCGGCCGGATCGGCGCGTCGGTGGTGACGGGTTCGTCCGAGACGACTGACGATACCGACACGACGATCATCGTTCCGGTGACGGCGTCGTACGTGACGCGGCCGGCGTCGAACCATCATCTCGAGCTCGGCGGAGGCATCACGGTCGCCGGGGGAGATCGCCAGGAGCTCTACGACTTCGGCGATGATGACGACGAGACCTTCTCCACGGCATTCGTCACCGGGATCGTCGGCTACCGCTACCAGAAGCCGGACGGTGGCTTTCAGTTCCGGGCCGTGTTCACGCCGGTGGCGGGCGGCGGCGACTTCCTCCCGTGGGCGGGGCTCAGTTTCGGTTATGCGTGGTAAAAGCGCGGCGTGAGCACGGTCCGCATCGCGCTGGCGAACGTCCGGCAGCCTGAGAGTCTCGAGGACTCGGTCCGGCTGGCGGTGCGCGCCGTCGAAGAGGCGGCGGCCGGCGGCGCGGAGATCGTCTGTTTTCCGGAGTGCTTCGTCCCCGGGTACCGCGCGGTGGGGCGGCCGCTCCCGCCGCCGGATGCGGAGTCGCTCGAACGGGCGTGGGGGGAGATCGCGCGCGCGGCGGCGAAGGGGCGGGTGGCGATCGTCCTCGGGACCGAGCGCCTCGTCGACGGTGCGCTCGTGGCGACGGCGCTGGTGATCAACGCGGACGGCTCGCCGGCGGGGTTCCAGGACAAGGTGCAGATCGACCCGTCGGAAGAGGGGACGTACACGCCGGGCACGGAGCGGCGGCTCTTTCAGGCGGGGGCGCTGACGCTCGGCGTCGTGATCTGCCATGAGGGGTGGCGCTACCCCGAGACGGTCCGCTGGGCGGCGCGCCGCGGCGCGCACGTCGTGTTCCACCCCCACTTTCACGAGGCGGAGCCGGGATCGTTCCGGCCGCGGGCGTTCGGTGACCCGCTGAACACCTTTCACGAGAAGGCGGCGCTCTGCCGTGCCGCGGAGAACACCTGCTACTTCGCAACCGTCAACTACGCGAGCGACGGTCCTCCGACGACGTCGGCGATCGTGCGTCCCGACGGGACGGTGCTCTCGTTCCAGCCCTACGGGGAAGAGGGGCTGCTGTTCGGCGACGTGGAGCCGGCGCTCGCGACCGGGTTCCTCGCGCGGCGCTACAAGCCGGTGACGTAAGCGGTATCCTCACGCGCCATGGCCAAAGCGCGCGACATCGAAAAGACCTACCCGCGGAAACAGTTCATCGAGAAACTGCGCCGGCTTGCCGACGCGTTGGAGTCGGAAAGCGGCTTGACGATTCAGGTGGCCGGCGAGCGGCTGCGCATCCCGGCGGACGCCGCGTTCAACATCGAGCACGAGCGCTCCGGCGGCAAGCACGAGCTGGAGTTTCAGCTCCGCTGGAACGACTGAGCGACGCATCCATGGCGCTGACACCGACGATGCACGCGTTCGCGATCGAGCTGTCCGACATCGATCGCGGCGTGTACGAGAAGCTCGATCTGCGCGTCGCGCGACAGCCCTCGGAGACCGCGCCGTACATGCTCAGCAGAGTGCTCGCGTACGCGCTCGAATATGAAGAGGGGATCACGCTCACGGAAGGGGTGGCGTCGGGCGACGAGCCGGCGGTGCTGGTGCGCGATCTGACCGGGAAGATCACCGCCTGGATCGAGGTCGGCGCGCCCGACGCGGAGCGGATCCACCGCGCCACGAAGCTGGCCGAGCGCGTCGCCGTCTACACGCATCGTCCGCTGCGGACGGTGATGGAGCAGCTCTCCGGCAAGAAGATCCATCGGGCGGAGGAGGTGCCGGTCTACACGTTCGGCACCGGCTTCATCGAGGAGGTGGCGGAGGCGGTGGGGCGGCGCGCGGTGCTCGCGTTGACGGTGACGGAGCGCCAGCTCTACCTCGACCTCGACGGGCGGACGTTCACCACCACGATCGAGCAGCATCCGCTGCCGGTGTAGGCGTCACAGCGCCGTCCGGAACGCCCGCTTCACCTCGGCGATGCGCTTTTCGTCCCGTTTGTAAAACGTCCACTGCTTGATCCGCTTGCCGCGGATGAGCCCCGCCTGCGTCAGGACGCGCAGGTGCTCGCTGGCAGTAGGGGCGGTCACGCCGAGCTTCTGGGCGATGAAGATGCCGCAGACGCCGTCGCGCACCAGGTCGCCGTCCACCTGCGGCGGGAACTCGGCGCGCGGGTCCTTGAGCCAGGCCAGGATCTGCAGCCGCTTCTCGTTCGCCAGCGCCTTCACCACGTCGACGGTGAGCATGACGCCGACTCTGCGCGCGCGCGCCGCGCCTGTCAAGAGTTGACGCGGCGCAGTGGCGGCAATAAGCTAATTGGCTAAGTGACGAACATGCAGACCGGGATCTCCGCCGCCGAGGAAGTCATCCGGCCCCACATCCGCCGCACGCCGGTGGTGGAGCTGCGGGAGGGCGTCCTGGTGAAGCTGGAGTGCCTCCAGCACGCCGGCTCGTTCAAGACCCGTGGCGCCTTCGCGAACCTGCTCATTCGCGAGGTTCCGCCGGCGGGCGTCGTCGCGGCCTCGGGCGGGAACCACGGCGCCGCCGTCGCCTACGCGGCCATGCGCCTCGGCATCCCGGCGCGCATCTACGTGCCGACCGTCTCCTCGTCCGCCAAGGTGCGGCGCATCCGCGACTACGGCGCGGAGCTGGTCATCACCGGCGACCGCTACGGCGACGCGCTCGCGGCGAGCGAGGAGTGGCGCGCGCAGTCGGGCGCGCTCCCGGTGCACGCGTTCGATCAAATGGAGACGCTCCTGGGGCAGGGGACGCTCGGCCTGGAGCTGCAGTCGCAGGCGGAGCGGCTCGAGACGGTCCTCGTCGCGGTCGGCGGCGGAGGCCTCATCGGCGGCGTGGCAGGGTGGTTCGAGGGGAGCGCGACGAAGGTGGTCGGCGTGGAGCCGGAGGGGGCGCCGACGCTGTCGAAGGCGCTCGCGGAAGGGCGGCCGGTGCCGGCTCCGGCGGGCAGCATCGCCGCCGATTCGCTCGCGCCGTATCAGGTGGGCGAGCTGATGTTCCCCATCGCACAGCGGGCGGTGAGCGAGGTGGTGCTGGTTGCCGACGACGACATCCGTCGCGCGCAGGAGACGCTCTGGCAGGAGCTGCGGATCGTGGCGGAGCCGGGAGGCGCGACCGCGTTCGCCGCGCTGCTGTCGAGCCGCTATCAGCCGGCCGCGGGGGAGCGCGTCTGCGTCGTGGTCAGCGGCGCGAACACCACCGCGGTCGACTTCACCCGCTGACGACGGCTCCGACGGGCTGAGAGCCCGTCGCTCCAGAGGGTGCCGCCGCCCCCGTGCTCGCTGGAGTGCCGGGCTCTCAGCCCGGCAACGGGTGCGACGGGGGCGCGAACACCACCGCCGCCGACTTCATCCGCTGACGACCGCCACCGGTGACGTGCTGACGCGGTTGCGCCCCGCATGTTTCGCGCGATACAGCGCGGCGTCGGCCTCGGCGACGAGGGTGGCGGCGGACATCGACTCGTCGGGGACGCACGAGGCGACGCCGAGGCTGATCGTCACGTGCGGGGCGACGGGGGAGGCGGGGTGGGGGATCGCGCGCGCCTCGCACGCCCGGCGGAGCTGCTCGGCGAAGGCCACTGCGCCTGCTTCGTCGGCGTGGATCAAGGCCACGAACTCCTCCCCGCCGTAGCGCGCCACGAGCTCGCCGGCGCGGCGGTTCGCGTTCAGGAAGATCTCGCCGACCGCCGCGAGGCAGCGATCGCCGGCGGGATGGCCGAGCGAGTCGTTGTAGGCCTTGAAGAGATCGACGTCGGCGACGATGACGGCGAGCGGCGTTCCGAAGCGGCGGGCGCGCGCCCACTCCTCCTGCAACGCCTCGTCGAAGCGTCTCCGGTTCGCGAGACCGGTCAGCGCGTCGACGAACGACAGTCGCGCGAGATGCTCGTTCGCGAGCCGCAGCTCCTCGGTTTTCTCGGCGACGAGGCGCTCCATCTCCCGCTGCCGCCGGCGGAGCTGCCGCGTGCGCAGCCGGAGGAACGCGGCGATCGCGGCGAGCAGCGCGATCGCCACCGCGGCGAAGAACCAGCGCGTCTGGAAAAAGTACGGCTTTACGGTGATGACCAGCGGCGCGGCCGCCTCGCGCCAGCGCGTGCCGTCGGTCGACGCCGCGAGGCGGAAGCGGTACTCGCCGTGCGGCAGCGTCGGGAAGAACGCCTCGCGGCGCGCGCCCGCCTGCACCCACGCGTTCGACGCGCCGCCTTCCATGCGATAGCGGAAGCGGACCTGCGCGGCGCTCCGCAGCGGCGTGGCCGTGTAGCGGATCGAGAGCGGCCGCGAGCCGGGCGGCAGGACGACGCCGGACGTCGCGTTCACCGGCTTCCCGTCGAGGGTGATCTCCTCGAAGCGCACCGCGGGCGGGTCGCCGGAGCCGGGGAGATTCGCCGGATCGACGATCACCAAGCCGCTGAACGACGGCAGCCAGAGACGGCCGCTCCTGTCGACCGCTCCGGCGGGCTGCAGGCCGCCGGCGAAGGTCGTGCTGCGCAGCGCCTCGCCGGGACCGTAGGGGACGGACGTCACCCGCGACACGCGTCCCTCGGCGAACGCGTTGAGCTCCGCGCGCGCCACGCGATAGAAGCCGCGGTTGCAGGTGATCCAGAGGTTGCCGTGACGATCCTCGAGGATCGCCTGCACGAGGCCGTCCCACAGGCCGTCGGAAGGACGGATGGCGGTGAGGCGTCCAGCCTTCAGCCGGTTCAGCCCCTCGGAGTTCGAGCCGATCCAGAGCGCGCCGTCGGCATCCTCGTACAGCGACATGACCCAGTTCGCGACGAGGCCGTCCGCGCGCGTGAGCCGCGTGAAGACGCCGTTGCGGTAGCGCACCAGCCCCTCGTCGCTCCCCATCCAGAGCGTGCCGGAGCGGTCTTCGAGGATCGCCGACGCCCCCTGTGCCGGCGCGCCCGGCTCGGTGACGCGGACGAAGCGCGCGCCGTCGAATCGCGCCAGACCCGACGTCGTGCTCGCCCACACCGTGCCCCTGCGGTCCTGAAAGAGCACGCGCACGTCGAGGCTCGGCAGCCCTTCGGCCGCGCCGAAGGTGTCGATTCTGCCGGCGCGCAGGCGTGCGACGCCGGTCGTGTAGGTGCCGATCCAGATCGAGCCGTCGCGATCCTCGAGCAGCGTCGACGCCTCGTCGCTGAGGAGCCCGTCCTTCATGCCGATGGAGGTGATGGTGCCGCCGTGAATCCTGCTCACCCCTCCGCCCGCCGTCGAGACCCACGTCGAGCCGTCGCGCGCGTGCAGCACGGCGCGGGCGTTGTCGTTCGAGAGCCCCTCCGGCGTGCCGAGGACGACGAAGTGGCGGCTGCGCAGCCGGTTCAGGCCTCCGACCCAGGTGCCGGCCCAGATGCTCCCCTCGCGGTCGGCGTGGACGGACCAGAGCTGGTCTCCCGCCAGCCCCTGCTCCGCGGAGAGGGAGGTGAAGCGGCCGTCGCGGAGGCGCACGACTCCGGCGCCCCAGGTGCCGATCCAGAGCGAGCCGCGGGCATCGCGCGTGAGGCTGGTGAGCTGGTCGGTCGGCAGGCCGTCGGCAGTGGTGTACGTCGTGACGCTGCCGCGATGCACGCGCGCCAGTCCGCCGCCGGCCGTCGCCGCCCAGACTCCGCCCGCTGGATCGGCGAGCACCGACCGCACGGCAATGTGGGGGAAGCCGTTCTCCGGCGTGAGCGCGGTGAAGCGCCTGCCGTCGAAGGAGACGAGGCCTCCGCCGGTCGAGCCGATCCAGAGCGTGCCGTCGCGGTCGAAGGCGACGGAGCGGAGGCGGTCGGTCGGCAGGCCGTCGGCCACGCGGTACACCTTGCGCACGCTGCCGTGCTGCCACTGCACGAGCCCGTTCTCCGTCGCCGCCCAGACCGCGCCGTCCGGCGCCTGCGCGAACGCCCAGACGCGCCGCCCGTTCGTGACGTCGCTGCCGAATGCGGCGCGGAAGTGGCCGTCGCGGTAGATCGCGGCCCCCTCGGAATGCCCGACCCAGAGGTTGCCCTGCGCGTCCTCCATCAAGCCGTAGATGGAGCGGGAGGCGAGCTGCGGGACCTCCGCCGACTCGAACGTCGCGAACCGCAGCCCATCGAAGCGCGCCAGTCCGCCACCGGTGCCGACCCAGAGATAGCCGTCACGCGTCTGCAGCAGCGCCTGAACGGTGTCGAGCGGGAGACCCTGGTCCGTCTTCCAGCCGTCGATCCGATACTGCGTGAGCGCCTGCGTCGGGTCGAGCGTGTCGACCGCGTGCGCCGGCAGCACGGCGGCGGCGAGCCACGCGAGCAGGAGGACGAAGCGCGTACGCGCGGCGGCACCGCTGCCGTCTCGGTGGATCAGGGATTCGCCTCCAGTTCAGGATCTGCGGGTCCGACCGGAGCATGGTAACTCCGACGTGCTCTCTGGGGTGCCGGGCTCTCAGCCCGGCAAACGCGCCGACGGGCTAAGAGCCCGTCGCTCCAGGGGGAGCCGTCACACCTGCCAGGCGTATCCCACCTTCAGAAACAGCGTGCGGCTCTGCTGCGCGAGATCGAGCCGCGTGCCGGCCGCCCAGGTATCCGAATAGCCGGCGAAGAGCACCGTGAACGGATTGATCTTGTAAGAGAAGAGCAACTGGTTGAAGACGTCGCGGCTGTGCGACTCGGCGCGGTCGACGTCGAGGTGCTGCCCGATCCAGCGGACGAACGTGCGGTTGTTGAACTGATACGTCGCGCGGAGCTCCGTGAGGTTCGCGGTGAAGAGGCGCCCGCCTTCGACGTCGAGCGTCTCGTAGAAGTGGCCGAGGTTCAGGCGGAGGTGCTGGCCGGCGTTCCAGCGCACGCCGGGATCGAAGCGCACCTGCTCCCCCTGCTGCACGCTGGCGAAGTCGATCTGGTTGCCGACGATGGTCTGCGCGTAGACGAAGACGTCGGGGCGCGCCTGCACCTCGCCGTACAGCGTGACGCGATCGGTGTCGAAGCGCCCGCCGCGGTACGTCTGGTCGGCGGACGTGAGGTCGACACGCAGGAACGACTGGCGCGGCCCCTGCGCCCAGGCGTAGACGTTCGCGCGCGTCTCGAGATGGTCGCCGTCCTGGTCGTCGGTGGAGAGGGCGTCGCTGCCGAGCCGCACCTGGCTCCAGCCGTTCGTGGCCGGATACCAGGCCCGCTCGAGCGCGGCGCCGCGCTCGCGGAAGTCGGCGCGCGGGACGAACCCGAGGTCGGCGCGGAAGCCCTCGGCGACGTCGCGGTAGGCGAGGTAGTACATCCAGTTCGCCGACGTGTGCTGATAGACGGCGCGGAGTCCGTGGCCGGTGAAGGCGTCGCGGCGCTGTTCCGCCGCCGCGGCGATGTCCTCGGGGTAACGCGTGCTCGAGCCCATCAGCTCGAGGCGGAAGGCCTTCGTGCCGCGCCAGCGGAAGAGGATGTCGCCGCCGAGCATCCGATTGTGATAGCCGTCGTCCCCCTCGCGCCCGGTGTAGAAGAAGCCGCCGGTGGTCGCGCCGAACAGGTCGCGGCGATAGCGGAGGATCGTGGAGAGATTCTCCCGCTCCGCGGCGAAGAGCCGGCTCTCCTCGCCCGACGGGACGAGGAAGTTCGTCTGGCGATCCATCGCCACGATCGCGCCGAACGCGTTCTTGCCCGACTTGCCGGTGAGCTTCACCCCCCACTCCGGGTCGGCGATGTTGCGGCTGTACATCGCCTGAAAGCGGGTGTCGAAGAGGTCGGCGCCTTCGAGGAAGAAGGGGCGCTTTTCGGGATAGTAGAGGGCGAAGTTCGTGTTGACGGCGAGCTGCGCGGCGTCGGCCTCGACCTGCGAGAAGTCGGGATTGATGGTGCCGCTCAGGGTGAAGTTCGGCGTGATGCCCCACTGCGCCGTCAGACCCGCCTCGGTGTTCGCGTTGCCGGTCTCGAAGCGGCCGACGGCGTTACGCTCGCCGTACTGCGCCGAGGTGACGGTGGGGTGCAGCTCGATGGAGCGCGCGGGGCGGACGCCGCCGAGGCCGACGAGCGCCGCGTTCTGGCAGAGGTAGCAGTTGTTCCCGCGGCGGATCGGCACGAGGCCGAGGCGGTAGCTCTGCCCGCGCGGATAGTTGCGGTAGGCGTCGATGCCCCAGGTCATCTCGCCGGTCGCGGAGGGAAAGCGCAGCGAGGAGAACGGGATGCGCAGCTCGACCTCGTAGCCGGCGGCGGTGGTGCGGCCGGCGGAGTCCCAGATCGCGTCCCACGACGCGTCCTCGGCGCCGGTCATCTCGTTCTGCATCAGGTCCATCTGCACGCCGAGCGGATTGACGAAGAACTCGAACCCGCGGCGCTGGTCGTTGAACGTGTCGAGGATGATGCCGACGTAGTCGTCGTTCGTGGCCGCGTCGCGATCGGAGTAGCGCGCGCGGATGCTGCCCGGCTCGGGATCGTGCGCGCGGAAGGCGGCGTAGAGGTTCGAGGAGTCGTAGGTGAGCCACACCTCGGTGCGCACCGGCGAGGCGGTGTTCTCCGCCGGACGGGTCTCGTAGGCGAGCTCGAACGTCGGCTGCTGCTGCCACACGGCTTCGTCGAGACGGCCGTCGATCTCGATCGCGCCCCCTTCGAGCGCACGGACGGTGTAGGCGGGCCGCTCCTGGGCGAGGGCCGGCAGGGCGAGAAGGGCGAGCGCGAGCAGGGCGGAGAGGTTCCTCATGAGTGTCGCCGCTCGATACGGGAGGAGCGGTGCAAGGTTTACCGGATTGGTGTGAACGGGACGATCCGTGGGACGAACGGCCGGACCTTAGAATGCCGCGCGGTGAGGACCATCGTCAACATCGCCGACCTCCGTCTCCTGGCGAAGCGGCGGCTGCCGCGCGTCGTCTTCGATTACATCGACGGGGGCGCCGACGCCGAATGGACGATGCGCGAGAACATGCGCGTCTACGAGGACGTCCTCTTCCGGCCGCGGTCCGCGGTGGCGACGCCGGAGTGCGACCTCCGCACGACGGTCGTCGGCGAGAGCATCTCGCTGCCGGTGATCCTGGCGCCGGTCGGCAGCGCGCGTTTCTTCTATCCGCGCGGCGAGGAGGTCGCCGCACGTGCGGCGGGGGAGGCGGGGACGATCTACAGCCTCTCGACGCTCTCCGGCTGCGCGGTCCGCGACGTGAAGGCGGCCACGCGCGGACCGGTCTGGTATCAGCTCTATCTCGTCGGCGGGCGGGACGTCGCCCTCGGCGCGCTGGAGCGCGCGGGGCAATGCGGCTCGTCGGCGCTCATCGTCACCATCGACACGCCGGTGGCCGGGCAGCGCGAGCGCGACCTGCGCAACGGCGCGAAGGAGCTCGTCTCCGGCACGACGTTCACCACGCTCCCGCACCTCTTCCAGTTCCTGTCGCGGCCTCGCTGGCTGGCGGCCTGGCTGCGCGACGGAGGGCTGATGAAGTTCCCGAACATCGTCCTGAAGGAT
The DNA here is from genome assembly GCA_036399015.1 of Thermoanaerobaculia bacterium. Classification (GTDB taxonomy): domain Bacteria; phylum Acidobacteriota; class Thermoanaerobaculia; order Gp7-AA8; family Gp7-AA8; genus QHVT01. The sequence continues at coordinate 25,283 of DASWNW010000065.1, forward strand.
GGGCCGATGCCGTACGCCGACGTCGGCGCGGCGCTGGCGCAGTCGATGGTCAGATGGGACGACTTCGACTGGATCCGCGAGGCGTGGCGCGGTCCGGTCGTGGTGAAGGGGGTGCACACGGCGGATGACGCGCGCCGCGCGGCCGATCGCGGCGCCGCGGCGGTGGTCGTGTCGAACCATGGCGGGCGGCAGCTTGACGGAGTCGCGCCGACCCTGCGCGTCCTGCCGGAGGTGGTGGCGGCGGTGGGCGGCCAGTGCGAGGTGCTGCTCGACGGCGGCATCCGCCGCGGCAGCGACGTCGTCAAGGCGCTCTGCCTCGGCGCGCGCGCGGTGCTCGTCGGGCGACCCTACGCGTACGGTCTCGGCGCGGCCGGCGGCGCCGGCGTGACGCGCGCGATCGAGATCCTCCGCGCCGACATCATCCGGACGATGCAGCTCCTCGGATGCGCGACGCTGGCGGACCTCGACCGCTCGTTCGTCGAGGCTCCGGCGGAGTGGGATGCGGCCGCTACTCGTTGCTCCGGTCCCGCGCGTAACGGGCCGCGGTGAGCATCGTCGCCACGCGGCGCAGCGGCGGCTCGCTCGGGTCGCCGTCCTTGAAGCTGCCGCTGCCCCACCAGAGCGCTCCGGCCAGGTACTCGCGCGTCGTGCCGTTGTCCCAGAACTTCGGGAAGCGGTCGTGGTCCTCGATCAGCAGGGACAGATAGGTGAGGAACGACGACTCGTCCACCACCTTCTGCAGTTGGTTGCCCAACTCCTGCGTCGCCTCGTGAAACCGGATGAACTCCGCCTCCTCCAGCGGGGGACCGTAGTTGCTCATTCGTTGCTCCCTCTCTCTCGGCCATCATACCGAGGTCGACTGCTACACTCCGGAGATGACGCCGAAGAACACGATCTGCCTCTGGTTCGACAAGGACGCGGTCGACGCCGCCCGCTTCTACGCCGCCACCTTTCCGAACAGCGAAGTGACCGCCGTGCGCGAGGCGCCCGCCGACTTTCCGGGAGGGAAGAAGGGCGACATCCTGACCGTGGAGTTCACCGTCTTCGGCATTCCCTGCATCGGCCTGAACGGCGGCCCGGCGTTCAAGCAGAGCCAGGCCTTTTCGTTCCAGATCGCGACCGACGATCAGGAAGAGACGGACCGCTACTGGAACGCGATCGTCGGCAACGGCGGCGAGGAAAACGCCTGCGGCTGGTGCCAGGACCGCTGGGGCCTCTCCTGGCAGATCAGCCCGCGCGTCCTCACCGAGGCGGTGGCGGCCGGCGGCGAAGAGGGAAAGCGCGTCTTCGAGGCGATGCTGACGATGAAGAAGATCGACGTCGCCGCGATCGAGGCCGCACGGCGGGGCAGACGGCCCTCTACCGATAATCGTCAGGAGGGCGCGTGAGTCGGGAGCCCGCGGACGAAGCCGCGGACGCCGTGCCGCTCAAGAGACGCGGCGGGCCGCTGGCGATCGGGATGATGGCGGCGTGACCGTTCGTGCGACACTCTGCGGATGCGCAACCGCTGCTTGTCCGTGATCCTGCTGTCGCTTCTTCTCACGCTGGGCGCGGCGGCGCAGGTGACGCCGCGGCCGATCGGGCAGGTGCCGAAGAAGGTGGCGGTCCAGACGCCGCGGCTCAACGTCATTCAGCTCGTCAGTCCGGAGCTCGTCGTGGTCGATCTCGGCCGCGACGGGCTCGACTTGTCCGGCGAGGTGCGCACCTCCCTCGTCACCGGATCGGCCGCCGTCATGCGGTGGGTGAAGCCGCAGGGTGATGACGCGATCGTGGTCGTGAACGCGACGACGCTGCGTGCGGGCGGCTGGTCGCTGACGACGGCAGCCGGCGAGCAGCTCGACGGGTTCGTCTTCCCCCGCGGCGGTCTGAGGGCCACCGACCCGTCCGGCGCCTCGTTCGCGGCGTCCGACGCACGCGATCTGCTGGCGCGACTCGACGGCAACCGCGACGGCCGGATCAACAAGAGCGATGCCGCCTGGTCCGCGATCGCTCTGTTCCGGGATGACAACGCCGACGGCACGATCGGCGCCGGCGAGCTGACGGCGGCGGAAGAGCTGCTGCGGGCGATCGCCGTCGCCGCGAGCGGCAGCGAGTCGTCCGACGCATTCGGCACGTCGCTCGTTCCCGGCACCGCCCGTCTGCGCAACGGGACGACCATCGCCATCGCGTACGTGAGGCCGGCCGCCATCAAGTAGACGTGCGGCGCGCGCCGCGCCGGTGTGTCACTTGCACCGGCGATCGACGTGATTCGCCCCGCAGTCGTTCTCCTGCTGGTACTCGCCGCCTGCACCGGGGATGTCGAGACGCCGCGCGTGCAGACGGCGACGCCCGCTGCAAAGACCCCCGCGCCCGCGGAGGCGCCGGCGGTCCCACCCGCGCCGGTGCGAACCGACCGCTCCTCGTACGTCCTCACGAACGGGGCGCAGGGGCCGGAGGCGACGATCGTCTCCACGTTGCGCGCGCCCGCCGGCCAGACGCTCTACATCCTCAACTGCAACGGGGCCACAGGGCTCACCATGCAGCGGAAGAAAGGCGACGAGTGGGTGTACTCGTGGGTCGTCGGGATGAACGCCTGCATGTCGGCGCCGATCGTCGTGCCGCCGGGCGGAGAGCACACGGCGCGGCTCTACCTGCACGAACGGGCGGGCGCCGTGCCCGAGCCGGTCGGCGGCAAGCTCGTGTCGGGCACGTATCGCGTGGTGTGGAGCGGCGTCCTCACCTCGTTCGATTCGAACAAGGAGGGGTACGGCCCGGAGCTGCCGCTCGAACAGCGCGTGTCGGCGCCGTTCACGATCCAGGTACCGCCCTGACGCCGCCCCTCCGCGGCTTTACCAGAGCTGCGACACCCACGGCCGCAGCAGCGCGAACCCGACGGCCAGCGAGAGCGCTCCGATGACCGTCAGCCCGAGAAAGTGCGGACGGCGCACGCGCGCGAGCAGCGGCTTGAAGATGAAGCGGATGACCGGCAGGAACGCCATGCCGAGGAGCGAGGCGAGAGTCCACCACGCCCCGAGCACGGAGACCGCGGCGCCGGCGACGAACTGCGCCTCGTGATACGGCGCGCGCAGACCCGACTCTTCGAGCAGGCCGAGAAATCCCTCGTCGCCGATGCCCCAGCCGACGATCGGACCGGCCGGTCCGACGACGAAGAACGCGGTGGCGAGAGCAAGAAAGAACCCGATCGGCGGATAGACCAGCCAGCGGCGTGCGCCGGGCGCTTCCTGCCGCGTCTCCATGTAGTCGAGATAGGCGCGGCTCGCCAGGAACGACGCGATCATCAGGAAGAAGCCGATGCCCACCGGCATGAGGAGCAGGGCCACGAGAAACAGGCCGAACGTCACATACGCGAGGCGCCACTCCTCGGGGCCGGAGCGCAGGCGGTCCGTCACCTGCTGGATGACCCGCTGGGCGACCGAGCGCTCGTCTTCCGGCACCCACCCGTTGGGTGCGCCGAGACGGTCCAGCACTTCGGCCACCTGTTCGCCTCCCACCGGTGCGGGGAAGCCGGCGAGCGCCACCTCGATGTGCTCGCGCACGCTCTGCTCCACGTCGTCAGCCTCCGCCGGCGACGCGCGCCGCAACGACTGCCGGAGACGCCGCAGGTATTCATCCAACCGCTGCCGTGCCGAAGGGGTGAGGTCGATCATCGCGCTTCCTTTCTGAGGGTACCGATCGCGTCGTGCAGCCGAAGCCAGTGTTCGTTCATTCGCTCGAGCTCGTTGCGTCCACTCCTCGTCAGCCGGTAGTACTTCCTCGCCGGCCCCTCGGGGGACTCCTCGATATACGTATCCACGTAGCGTTCGTTTTTCAGCCGGCTCAGAATCGGGTAGACGGTCCCTTCCGTGATCACCAGCCCGTCGACTTCCCCCAGCCGCCGGACGATGTCGTAGCCGTAGAGCGAGCCGCCGGCGAGCGTGTTCAAAATCGCCAGCTCGAGCAGCCCTTTGCGCAACTGCGTGGTCCAGTTCACGTAGAACGAATCAGTCACGCCATTCAACCTAAGGCCAAGCAAGGTACCTGTCAATGAAGAGTAGTGGATTGTAACAACACGCAGGCGTGCGGCACACCGCTTGCTTTGATGCCGATTACCTGGACGGCGTAACTGCCGTCCTTTTTCTTTTTATGCTCCTCGTCCTCTTCAGGATTCATGCAGTCGCGGCAGCGCTCGTGTTCCTCGCGCTGGCCGTGAACGCCGCATCGCGCCGCGACAAGCGGGCCTGGTTCTGGCTCGCTGCCGCGAGCGCGTACGGCTGCGCGGTCGCCATTACGTTCGCGCACCTTGCCGCCGCGATCGCCGGCGCGGTGATCCTCGCCACGAGCGTCGTCGCACACGTCGTCGTGCAGGACGCCGCGGCGGCGAGCACGCCGCGCGCGTTACAAGAGTGGACCCGAGGCACGTCGCGACGCGCGGCGAAGGCGCGAGCCGCGAAAAAGGACCGGTTCTCGAACACCGGCTGAGTCGCTGCCGGTCACTGCCGGTCGAACCGCAAGTTCGGAACCGCGCCGACGGTGAGGTCGAGCGCCAGGACCTGCTCGCCGGTGGCGGGGGAGAAGCGAAGGAGGAATCTCCCTGCCCGGAAGAGGTTGCGCGACACAGGCACGATCTCGAGCTGTTCGTGCGGCGTCTTCAACTCCATGCGCCCTTCGCGCTCGAGGATGGTGACCGTGCTCTCCGTCTCTACGTTGCGATACGCCCCGAGGGCCGCGCGGGGCACTGTCGCGGACGGACCGGCCGGCTCGACTGCCGTGAAGCGCAGCGGAAACCAATCCGTCCGGACTTCGACCATGGTGCGGCCGCCGTCGCGCGGGATCTCGAAAACGGCTTCGGATGCAGGATCGAGCGGGAGTTTCGGCCGTCCTGGAAAGACGAAGCGCGTGGGGCTGACCGGCACCAGCTCGTGCTCGCCCGTCTCCGATTCGCCCTCCAGGCGGCGCGAGCCGCCCTCCGACTTTGCGTAGAGGCGGCCGTTCCTCGACGCGATGCGGAGGACGCTGCCGGTGTCCGACACGTACGTGCCGGCGAGCCGCGCAAGCGCCTCGTCGGGGAGCGTCACCATGGACTGAGGCTCCGCCCGTGCGAGCTCGTCGCGCAGCAGCACGTCAGCCACCGACTCGGCGAGGAGGATCGGTTCCAGCGTCTGGTTGTTGCAGCCGATCGCGATCGTCAGACGGGGCTCCGGGAAGTGCATGAGGATCGCGACACCGCCGCTCGCAAGGCCGGGGTGCCAGACGCGTTCGAGTCCGCGGTACGGCGACAGGCGGAGACCGAGGCCGTAGTCCGGCACCTCGCCGTTTCGCAACGCCTGCGGCGTCCGCATCCGCCGCAGCAGCCGCTTCCATCCGCGCGCCGGCCGCTCCAGGTTCCGCCCCCACCGCGCGAGGTCTTCGACGGTCGACTCGTTCCTGCCGCCCGACGGGACCGCGATCAGAGCGCCGTCCGGTCCGCGCCGGTAGCCCATGGCGCGCAGCGGCACGGCGCGCGAGTCGTCGCCGACGTACGTGCTCCGCATGCCGAGCGGCCCGAAGACCTGCTGCCGCATGAAGTCGCCGAGAGGCTGTCCGCTGACGCGCGTGACGATCAGCCGCGCGAGCAACGGCCCGGTGTTGCCATACACGACGCGCGCTCCCGGCGCTGCCGCCGGCCCCCGCTGCCTCGAGAGGAGGCGGAGCACGTCCGCGGGGCGTTCCGATCGCACCGGCGTCAGCGCGGCCAGGTTCGAAGACTCGCGCAGCCCGTGCGTATGGTCGAGCAACTGGCGCACCGTGATGCGCGCGCCGTAGTCGGGGATCTCCGGAACGAATTTCCGGATGTCGTCCTCCAGCGAGAGCTTGCCCTGCCGCTCCAGCAGGAGGATCGCGGCCGCGACGAGCTGTTTGTAGATCGACCCGATGCCGAAGACCGTCTGTGGAGTGAACGGCGTGCCGTGTTCGACGTCGGCCAGGCCGTAGCCGCGCGCGTACACGAGCTGCGCGCGGCGCACGACGGCGACCGCGCAACCTGGACCGTCAGCGGAGACGTGCCGTGCGAACACCGCATCGACCGCGGCGTGGCGCGCTGCCGGTTCCTGCGCGGCGATCGGGTACCCGAGTGCCAGCAGCAGGACAACGCCGCACCACGCTCGCATCGGCGCCTACTCCTCCTGCTTCTCGGCGGCCCTCAGTACGCTGTCGAAGTTCTGCACGAGCGTCAGCGGCTGCTGTTTCGGCTCGTCGGTGGCGAACCCGTTGATGAGGAAGCGCTGACCGTCGGGAGCGACGTCCCAGGCGGTGGACAGAGGCATGGCGGAGCGGAAGCGGAAGAGCGATTGCGGCGCGCCGATCGTCGGAGTGGCGGCGAGCTCGATCGGGGTCGCCGTCATCACGTCGCCGACGGCGTAAAACAGCTCCTTCCCATCCTGGCGCCAGCGCGGAACGACAGCGCCCTCGGGCGACACCGGCCACTTCTGACCGGTCGCGGGGAACGGGGCGATGTAGATCTGCCAGCGGCCCGACTCACGCGACTGGTAGGCGACGAATCGGCCGTCCGGCGACATCCGTGGGGACGCGTCGTCGAACGGTGACGCGAGATAAACGTGGGAGAGCCCGTCGGCGATGGTGACGTACTGCAGATCGGAACCGGTGCGGCTACCGACGCCGTAGCTCGTGTAGAACAGCAGGCGACCATCGGGCGACCAGCCTCCCGGGATCTTGTCGCCCGGCGTCGTGCGGAACTGCCGCTCGCGGCGCGTCGCAAAGTCCATGACCGTCAACTCCAGCGCCGACTGCGTCGACTGCCTGGCCGAGCCGAATGCGAGCTGGCCCCCGTCGGGTGACCAGACCGGGCTCTGACTGCGGACGTCGAACGTCAGCCGCGTCCTGACGCCGCGCGTGACGTCGACCATCCAGAGATTCCGCTCCAGGCCACGTAGCGCGACGGCCGCCGCGGTGCCGCGCGGGTCGAGCGCGATATGACCGTACGGCTGGCGGTCCGACACCGTGCCGAGGAGCTTGCCCGTGCGGTCGAACCAGCAGAGGTCGGACTCCTCGACGTAAGCGCCGGTCTGGTACACCAACGTTCCGTTGCCGGCGACCGAGACGACGCTCCGCGAGAACTGTACGTCGGTCCGGATCTGTCCTTCCGGCACGCTCACCGGATCGCCGATGAGCGTGAGCGAATCGAAGTCGAGGCGCTGCGCGATCAGATTCCCCTCGCGCGTGAAGAGCAGGCGCCCGTCGTAAACCAGCGGATTCGAGCTTGCCGCCACCAGCGGCTTGCGCATCGGTTCGTCGATGCTGCCGGCGCAGATCTGGTTGCGCGGATCCTCATTGCCGACCGGACTGGCGAGATAGACGAAATGCCGCCCGTCCGGCAGAAAGCGCGGCCACCGATGCGTGGCGTCGCCGTCGGTGAGCTTCGTGACCGCGACCGGCGCGCCGCCCGTCGCCGCGACCCGATAGATCGGGCTGAAGCGCATGGCGAAAATGATCGTTCCATCCGGGCTCCAGCTTCCGCCGCGCGCGCTGTCCGCGCTGCAGATCGTCACGATCGGTCCGGCCGGCACTTGCATCCTCTTCAGTTCGCCGTTCTGGAAGAACGCGATGCTCCGGCTGTCCGGCGACCAGAACGGGAACGCCGCGCCGGTCGTGCCGCGCAATTCCTGCGGTGCCGTGCCGTCGAGCGCGCGCAGCCAGAGCTTCGGCTGGTCGGGCGGTCCGGCGGAGAACACGATCTTCGTTCCGTCCGGCGCGATCTCCGGCGGGCCGCCACCCGACATGAACAGAAAGTCGCCCCCGCTCGGCGCCTCGATCATCGTCCGCACCGGCTTCGCGTCGCGGCGCGCCATCCAGTCGCGCGCCAGCAGCCCCGTCGCGGCGGCGAGGGCGACCGCCAGCACGCCGGCGGTGATCCAGCCGGCCCACGAGCGGCGCGGCGCCGCGCCCCGCACCACGGTCGCGTCGGTGAGCCATTGCAGGGCGAGCTTGACGTCGTGGACGCTCTGGAACCGCTCGTCCGGATCTTTCGCCAGGCACGTCCGCACCACCCGGTCGAGCGACGCCGGAAACGCCGGCTGCACGGCGGTCACCGGCTCGGGCTCGGTCGCGAGGATCGAGGCGATGAGGCTCGCGCGCGTCCGGCCTTGAAAGGCGCGGCGCGCCGTCGCCATCTCGTACAGCACCGCGCCGAGGGCGAAGATGTCGGTGCGCGCGTCGGCGATGCCCCCTTCGAGCTGCTCGGGCGCCATGTACTGGAACGTCCCGATGATCGTCCCCTCCTCGGTGATCGACTTCGCCGTGGCGCCCCGCACCTCCGTCGCCAGGTCGGACGGGCTGGTGGACTCGAACTCCCTCGCCAGCCCGAAGTCGAGCAGCTTCGCGCCCGACGCCGTGAGCATGATGTTGGCGGGCTTGAGGTCGCGATGCACGATGCCCTGCCGGTGCGCGCGGTCGAGCGCATCGGCGATCTGCAACCCATAGCGAACCACCTGCTCGACCGGCAGCGGCCCCCGCGTCAGCCGCGCCGCGAGCGTCTCCCCCTGGAGATACTCCATCACCAGGAACGCGACGTCGCCCTCGTGCCCGACGTCGTACAGCGTGCAGATGTGCGGGTGGCTGAACTGCGAGATCGTCTTCGCCTCGCGCTCGAAGCGGATGCGAAGCTGCGCGTTCGCCGCGAATGCGCTCGGCAGGACCTTGATGGCCACGCTCCGGTCGAGCCGCGTGTCGCGCGCCTTGAAGACCTCGCCCATTCCGCCTGCCCCGATCGGCCCGACGATCTCGTACGGCCCCAGCATCGTTCCGGCGGCGAGCGGCATCAGCCCCGAATTATACGGAGCGGTAGGCTTCCGGTGCCGGCGATGTGCGGCGCCGGACCCGCCATAACCAATAGAACATCGAGCCGAACAGCAGCAGGAAGGGCAGCGTGCGCATCGGCCCGGTCGTGAAGAGCTCCGGCAGCACCTTCGCCACCCGCTCGCGGATCGAGAAGAACGAGCCGGCGGCGATGAAGAGGGCGATGCACATCCGCCACAGGTGGCGCGCCAGGCGCGGCCCGCCACGCGGCATCCCCGATCGCATGACCCGCAGGTCGCCGGCCGCCGCCAGGAGGAGGACGGCGCCGAGGATGAACGACATCACACCGATCGTGCGGAACGGGACGCCGCCGGAGGAGAGCCCGGGATTGCTGACCGACTGCGCGCCGCCGGCGAACATCGCGAGCGCGAGTGCGACCGCGACGATCAGCGCGGCTACGTTGAGCGCACGCGTGGCGCGCGTCGCCGGACGGACGGTCGTCAGCGCGGTGCCGACGAAATAGACCGACAGCACCGCCGCGACCAGGTTCGCCACACCGGCGCTCTGGAGGAACTCGAGCATCGCGGCGGTCGTGCCCATGACCACCATCGCGTAGACGAACAGCATGCCGCTGCGGCGATGGACCGTTCCCCCCTTCTTCACGAAGAGCGCCGTGAAGCCGAGGAGGATCGCAAGGGCACCGGCGGCAATATGGACGGGCAGGAGCATGTGCATGGCATCAGGGTAGCGCGCCCTTCCTGAACGAATCCTGAACGGCCCGTTCAGCGGCCGTTCAGCAGCGCCGCCCTAGCCTGAGCGCATGAAACAGAACGCGATCCTCACCGCCACCTCGCTGCTGTCCATCCTCCTCGTCTCGATTCACGTGAGCGACGACATCGTTCGCGGATTCGACCGGTGGGGATTCGACAAGCTCAGTTTCGTGCTCATCCTCGTCGTCTGGCTGTACGGGACGCTCCTCTTGCCCGAGCGGCGATCGGGCCGCGTCATCATGCTCCTCGTTGGTCTGCTGGCGGCGATCATGCCCGCCGTCCACATGAGGGGCACCGGCGCATTCGTGAAGACGAGCGGCGCCTTCTTCTTCATCTGGACCCTTTTCGCGCTCGGCGCGAGCGGCACGCTCTCCGTCATCCTCGCTGCGAGCGGCCTGCGGAGGAGGCCATAATGCGCGCGCCGCCGCATGAGAGTCCTGATCGTCGAAGATGAGCCGCTGCTGGCCCGCCGGCTCGCTGCCACGTTCGGAGAGCAGGGGTATGTGGCCGACGTTGCCGCGGACGGGGAGCGCGCCGACTTTCTCGTCAGCACCGAGGCCTACGACGCGATCATTCTCGACCTCGGCCTGCCGCGCGTCGACGGCTTGACGCTGCTCGAGCGCTGGCGCGCGGCGGGAATCGCGGTGCCGGTGCTGGTGCTCACCGCGCGCGGAAGCTGGAGCGAGAAGGTTCGCGGCATCGACGGCGGTGCCGACGACTACCTCACCAAGCCCTTCGAGATGGCGGAGCTGCTGGCGCGGCTCCGCGCGCTGATCCGGAGGGCGAGCGGCCAGCTCACGCCGGCGCTGCGCTGCGGCGCGGTGGTGCTCGACCCGCGGACGTCGCAGGTCACGCTCGACGGCCAGCCGGTGAAGCTGACCAGTCACGAGCTGCGCGTGCTCTCGTACCTCATGCACCACCGCGGGCGGGTCGTGTCGCAGGGTGAGCTGACCGAGCACATTTACGCGCAGACGTTCGACCGCGACTCCAACACCGTGGAGGTGTTCATCGCCCGTCTGCGGCGGAAGCTCGGCGCCGCGACGATCGAGACGGTGCGCGGACTCGGGTATCGCATCGGAACGGAATCGTGAAGGGCTCCCTCCGCACGCGATTGATCGCGGGGGCGCTGGTCTGGATGACGGCGGTGCTCGTCGTCGTCATCGCCCTCGTGGTCAGGCTGACCAGGAACCATCCCGAGCTGGCGGTGCGCCACGCGACCCACATCGCCATGGGCCTCCTCGTGGTGGCGTCCCTCGTCGGCGGCTTGTTCCTCGTGCGAAAGGCGGTGGCGCCGTTCCAGAGCCTTCGCGCCGGGCTGTCTCTGGTGCGGGAGGGACGCGGTCAGCGCATCGACGGGGATTATCCAAGCGAAGTGCAGCCGCTCGTCAACGACCTGAATGCGCTGCTCGAGGAGCGCGAGCGGGCGGTGGCGCGAGCGCTTGCCACGGCAGGCGATCTCGCGCACGGCTTGAAAACGCCGCTGGCGGTGCTCGCGCAGGAGGCGGAACAGGCGGCCGCGGAGGGACATCACGAGCTCGCGGCCACGCTCCGTCAGCTCGTCGAGCGGATGCAGCGGCAGGTCGACTATCACCTCGCCCGTGCGCGCGCGACCGCGACGGCGCGAACCGCGCCGGGAGTCCGTTGCGCGGTGCTCCCGTCGGTGGAAGGACTCGTGCGCACGATGCGGCGCCCGCACGCCGGCCGCGAGCTGACGATCGAGGCCGACGTCGCGCCCGCGCACGAGATCCGCGGGCGGAGGGAGGATCTCGAGGAGATGCTCGGAAATCTGCTCGACAACGCCTGCAAGTGGGCGCGTTCGCGCGTCCGGGTCTCGTCGTCGGCCGAAGGGGACTGGCTCTCCATCTCCGTCGATGACGACGGGCCAGGACTCGACGCCTCGATGCGTGCGCGGGTGCTGCAGCGCGGCGTGCGCGCCGACCAGCAGGTGGGGGGATCGGGGCTCGGTCTCGCGATCGTCAACGACCTGGCGGAGCTGCACGGCGGCTCGGTCGCGCTGGAGACGTCGCCCCTCGGAGGCACGCGCGCGCGGCTCCAACTGCCACGGCCGCCGTCCTGAAGGCCACCGGCGTGGGCACGGGTGGGATCGATCCGACCGGCGAAGCCATCGATGGCGTCGCGGAACGGAACGCGGACCTCACGGAGCGCAACGGTGCGGTCTCGAAGCGTGACGATCCCGTCACGGGGCGCAACAACGACGTCGCGGAGCGCAACAATGACCTCCGGGAGCGCAACAATGACCTCCAGGAGCGCGACAACGATCTCTCGGACCGCAACAATGACCTCGCCGAGCGCAACGATCCCATCGCGGAGCGCATTGTTCCGAGCAGAGAGCGCATTGTTGCGCTCCGAGAGGCCATTGTTGTGCTCCGAGAGATCGTTGTTGCACTCCGAGAGATCGTTGTTGCGCTCGCGGAGGAGCTTGTTGCGCTCGCGGAGGACGTTCTTGCGCTCGCGGAGGAGGTTGTTGTGCTCGCACAGCGCTCAGTGCCATCGACGCGCGGGTTCACGCGACCCGGGATCGGACTGGTCCCACCGGCTCAGCGGCGAACGAACCATCGGCCGCCATCGTCGGTCGCGCAGATGCCATACGGCATGGTGGAGAGGCGCCTGTTGAGCATCGTTCGCACCGTGGCCCTGAAGTTCGTCGCGCGCGTCGGGTAACCGCCGGCCTGCAGAGCCGCCGCGATCTCCAGGGCGCTCTTCGGCTCGCCAGCCGCCGCCAGGTAATCCGCCGCCGCGTCGTAAAAGCCCCACGTCGCGTACGGACCGGGTGGGGGTGCGGGCTCACCCGAACCAGGGCTCGGCGGCGCCGCCTCTTCGGCGTCCTCCTCCTCCTCCTCGACCGCCTCCGCCGGCACGATGCCGAGGACCTCTTCGAGCGCGGCAATCGCGCGGCGCACGCCGGACAACTCCACCGAGAGCCGGCGCTCCTCTTCGCGAAGGCCGTCCAGCACCTCTGCGACCTTTTTCATCGCGCAACAGTATCGCTCACCGCTGGTGGTTCCAGTGGTACCATTCCGGCCCTAACCACCAACATCTTTACGGAGCGAAAGAGAACAAGGAGAAGCTCTCCGTCGTTCTCGCGCGAACCTATGAACAGCCTCCGTGCTCTCGTCGCAGTCACCGCTGTCCTCGGCGCCTCCTCCACCTGGGCACAGGCAACCTATGAGCCCTACACCTTCACGACCTACGTGGGACCTGCCGGCGGCGCCGGTGCGTACGACGGTACGGGTGCGGCGGCGGGGTTTCTGCGACCACGTGGAGTCGTCGCGGACGCGGCCGGCAACGTGTACGTGACCGACAACAACACCATCCGGAAGATCACGCCAGCCGGCGTGGTCACGACTCTCGCGGGTCTCGCTGGCTCGCCGGGACTGCAGGACGGGACTGGCAGTGAAGCGCGCCTCCACGGCGGTGGTCTGGCCATCGACAGCAGTGGCACCCTGTACGTGGCGGAGGGTACGGCCATCCGTAAGGTCACACCTGAAGGTACGGTCACGACGCTGGCCGGTTCGGATACGTCAGGGACCGCCGATGGCACCGGTAGCGCAGCGCAGTTCTTCATCGCCGGGGCGCTGACAGTCGACGCCGCGGGCAACGTCTATGTCGCCGACACCGGGAATCACACGATTCGGAAAATTACGCCCGGTGGCGTTGTCACGACGCTGGCGGGTGTTCCAAACGGGTCCGGGAACTTCGACGGAACCGGAAGCAACGCGAGATTTCAAAGCCCCCGGGCGATCGCCTACGACGGCAGCGGCAATCTCTACGTGACCAGCCTGCACACGATCCGGAAGGTCACGACCGCCGGCGTGGTGACGACCTTCGCCGGCGTGAAGGGGTTTTCCGGAAACGGGAGTACGGACGGGAGTGCCCTGACGGCGCGATTCCACTATCCCGATGGAATCGCGATCGAGGCGGGGATCATCTACGTCGCGGACACCGGTAACCATACGATTCGGAAGATCGCGTCGGGGAACGTCAGCACGGTCGCGGGCGTGGCCCTGTCCCAGGGGAGCAGCGACGGCACCGGCAGCGCCGCGCGCTTCCGCGGACTGCAGGGCATCTGCGCGCGAAGCGGGAGTCTCTACGTCACCGATACGAACAACAATACGATCCGAAAGGTCACGACGGCGGGTGTCGTCACCACGCTGGCCGGTTCCAGCAGCATCGGCAGCGTCAACGGCACACGGACCGTTGCACGACTCTCCCGTCCCGGAGGCGTCGCGCTCGGAAACGACGGCACGATGTACATCGCCGACACGGACAACCACGTGATCCGGAAGGTCGTCGGCGGGAATGTCAGCACGTTCGCCGGGCTCGCCGGCACCTCCGGATCCGCCAACGGCACGGGGACAGCGGCGCGTTTCACGTCGCCGTACGGCGTGGCAACGGACAGTCTCGGGAACGTTTACGTCGCCGACACCTTCAATCACACGATCCGGAAGATCTCTTCCGACGGTGCGGTGATCACGCTGGCCGGGCTCGCGGCTACGTCAGGCGGCGTCGATGGAACCGGAAGCGCCGCCCGCTTCTACAGGCCACGCGCTCTCGCGGTGGACGGAAGCGGGAACGTCTATGTCGCCGATACGAGCAATCACACGATCCGCAAAGTTTCTCCCGGAGGGGCCGTCGTCACGGTTGCCGGCGCGGCCGAGTCGCCCGGTCATGCGAACGGGCCTGGATCGGTGGCCCGGTTCGATAATCCTTCGGGAATCGCGGTGGACGCCCTGGGGAATGTGTTCATCGCCGATACGAACAACCAGGCCATTCGAAAGATGACTCCGGCGTATGAGGTATCGACGTACGCCGGCTTCATCTACTGGCTCGGGGGCCACAGAGACGGCGTTGGAACGAACGCATGGTTTTACAACCCGACCGGCGTGGCCATCGACAGCGGCGGTTACCTCTATGTTTCCGACTGGGGGAACGACACGATCCGCAAGATCGATCCGGCAACGGCCGTCACCACCCTCGGCGGTGTGGCGGGCGAGACTCACGGCATGGACGGAACCGCGGACGCTGCCCGCTTCGCGTACCCGTACGGCATCGCCGCGGACAACGACGGAAACGTCTATGTCGCCGACAGCGAGAATCACAAGATTCGCGTCGGCCGGCCCGCGCTTTCCGATGCAGCTTCGATCGACGACGACACCGCCGCGACCGGCGTGGCTCGTCAGCTCGGCGTCTCCTCCAAGACGGCGACGACGTTCTCCTGGTCGATCGTCCGCCGCCCGTCGCGGTCGAATGCCCAGTTGTCGTCGACGACCATCGCCAATCCGACGTTCACGCCGGACGTTGCGGATCTCTACGTCTTCCGGCTGATCGCGACGGCCCCCGGTGGGACGAGCGACACACTCGTTTCACTGGTGGCAACGGAAGGAGTCCCCGTCGACATCACGCCGCCGTCTTCCGTCGTCGCCACGGCCACGAGCAGTGCGACCGTGCAGGTCAACTGGGCCGCCGTCGCCGACGCGGCCTCGTACCAGATCTGGCGGAGCTCCAACGGCAGCGCGTTCGCCATGGCAGGGACCAGCACGACGACGAGCTTCAACGACACCGGCCGGACGGCAGACACGACGTACGTCTATTTCCTCCGCGCCGTCGCCGGTGACGGTTCCATCTCCGCCGATAGCCTCCGCGATCCAGCGACCACCGTGGTGTTCGCGGATACCCCGCTGACAGCCGGCACCCGCGTGCGGGCCCAGCACCTGACGCAACTGCGAACAGCGACGAACGCCTATCGCGCCAGCGCCAGCCTGGGTGCAGTCGCAGTGACTGACCCGACCGTCACCGCCGCGACCCGGGTCAAGGCCGTGCATCTCACCGAGCTCCGCTCCGCCCTACAGGCCGCGCGCGCCGCGTACGGCCTTCCCGCGCTGACGTTCACCGACGCGACGTTGACCGGGAAGACGATCAAGGCGGTCCATTTTGCGGAGTTGCGGGCGGCGGTGCAGTAGGGCAGGGCGATCGCCGACCGAAGCGGGGAAGGTTGGTAGCGCATACGGGATTCGAACCCGTGTTACCGCCGTGAGAGGGCGGCGTCCTAGACCCCTAGACGAATGCGCCGGAGAAGGGACGCGGAGAGTAGCGAAGGCTCCTTCCGCGTGTCAAGCGCCCTTAACTCGGTCGGGGTGGGGTCCATTCCCGCCCGTTTTCACGAGGTGGACGACGAGCGCCACGAGGAACATCGCCGAGGCGGCGCCGGCGGCCCAGGGGAGGCCTTTCTTCCCCTCGTGCGCGTACACGCAGGCCATCGCTGCGGTCGCGAGCGACTCGAGCGCGTAGACGCTGGCGGTGATGCGGCGCACGTGGTGGTGCAGCCGGTCGTGCAGCACCGCGATCGCGGCGATGTAGGCGGCGCTGGCGAAGAAGAAGAGGATCACGGGCCAATACCCCTCGGGGTGCTCGAGCTTGGCCACGCCTTTGAGCAGCAGCGTGAGCGCGGTGAGGACGTGCACGATCTTCTGCAGGACCGCCGCGCGTCGCGTCACCGCGGCACCGCCACGTTGGCCACGCTCGCGCGGGGGAGCTTCAACAGCTCGGCCGGCGCGAGGCGGATCTTGCTGGAGCGGTTGCCGCCGCCGATGATGATCTGCGGACGCTCCATCACCCGCTCGTCGATGTAGATGTCGATGTCCTCCGGCAGGCCGGGGATGGTCACGCCGCCGATGAGCATCCCGGTCAGCTCCGCCGTCTCCTCCGAAGACGCGAATGAGAGTCGTTTCACGCCGGTGAGCGCGCTCACCTTGCGATTCACGTCCAGCTTCGTGTCGGCCCGCACGAGACAGGCGACGTAGCGGCGGGGGGTGGTCTTGAGCGCCACCAGGATCGCGTTGCAGGCCTCGTCGGGGGGGATGCCGTAGTGCGCGCAGAACTCGGCCGTGTCGGCGAGCTCGGGGGCGCAGGGGAGGACCTCGAAGCTGGTGATGCCGGCCGCGGCGACCGCCTCGCGGACCCGTTCGTGGAGGATGGAGAGGTCGTTCATTCCGTGCGTTTTACCGCACTCGGCAGGCACGCATCACGCATTTGTTGAACCCGGAGGAAACACGCCAATGCCGAATGCAATCACGATGTTGAAATCCGACCACGCGACGCTCAAGCGCCTGCTGCGCGAGCTGAACGAGACCACCGAGCGCGCCACCAAGCAGCGCGAGCAGCTCGTGGCCCAGATCGAGCGCGAGGTGAAGATGCACGCGCAGGTCGAGGAAGAGGTCTTCTATCCGGCGTTCAAGGCGGCCACCCGCGGCGACGAGGCCGAGGACATGTTCTACGAAGCGGCCGAGGAGCATCACGTGGTGGACATGGTCCTGCCGGCGCTGAAGGCGGCGAACCCGAAGTCGAAGGAGTTCACCGCGAAGGCGAAGGTCATCAAGGACCTCCTCGAGCATCACATCAAGGAAGAAGAGAACGAGATGTTCGTCGAGGCGCGCCAGCGCTTCAGCGAAGATCAGCTCCGCGAGCTCGGCGACATGATGCAGGCCCGCAAGGACTCGGTGCAGGCGATGTGGGACAACCCGCTCCTGCGCCCCGTCAAGAAGCTGCAGAGCGCCGCGCACAAGCTCATGCCGACCAAGGTCAAGACCGCGAAAGCGACCGCGATCGGGAAGGCAATCGGCGACCGCGGCGAGGCGAGGTAGTCACCAGTCGAACGTGGGGCGGCGGATCAGTCTCCGCTGCTCCACTTCTGTACCCAGCGCCCCGTCTTCTCGTCCCGCTCGAACTTTTTCCGGACCTCGTGCCAGGCGTGATCCTGCGCGGCGCGGTAGCGCGCGGTCTGCCGCCAGGCGCGGTTGAACTCGTCCCGGTAGACCTGCAGCGCGTCTTCGGGGAGGTTCAGCCGGCACACCATCGGTAGGTCTTCGATGGATTCGTACATGGTCAGTCGTAGTACTCGTGGCCGAGGTGCGTGAGCGACTCCTGCCCCATCGCCCAGCGCATCGTGTTCTTCAGCTTCATGAGCTGGATGAAGAGGTCGTGCTCCGGGTAGAGCCCCGGCGCCGTCATTGGGCACTTGAAGTAGAAGCTGAGCCACTCCTGGACGCCCGACCAGCCGGCGCGCTGCGCGAAATCGAGCAGCAGGGCGAGGTCGAGCACGATCGGCGCGGCCAGGATCGAGTCGCGGCAGAGGAAGTCGATCTTCATCTGCATCGGGTAGCCGAGCCAGCCGAAGATGTCGATGTTGTCCCACCCTTCCTTCGCGTCGCCGCGCGGCGGGTAGTACTCGATGCGCACCTTGTGGAAGAGGTCCCCGTACAGCTCCTTGTAGATCTCCGGCTGGAGGATGTAGTCGAGGACCCCGAGCTTGGTGTTCTCCTTCGACTTGAAGGACTCCGGATCGTCGAGCACCTCGCCGTCGCGGTTGCCGAGGATATTCGTCGAGAACCAGCCGCGCACGCCGAGCATGCGCGCCTTGAGCATCGGCGCGACGACGGTCTTCATCAGCGTCTGCCCGGTCTTGAAGTCCTTGCCGGCGATCGGCACCCCTTCGCGCTTCGCCAGCTCCCAGGCGGCCGGATGGTCGAGCGCGAGGTTCGGCGCGCCGTTCGCGAAGGGGACGCGCTCCTTGAGGCACGCCCAGGCGTAGAGCTGCGCGTTGGAGATGGTGGGATCGTTGTTCTCGAGCGCCTTTTCGAACGTCTCGGGGCTGTGATGGCAGCCGTTGGCGGAGACCCACACTTCCGTGCTGCCGCACCAGACGGCGACGGCGCGGTCGCACCCGTTGGCCCGCTTGAACTCGCGGATGTCCTCGCGGAGCTGCGCGACCATGTCGGCCTTCGTCGTGCCCGTCTTGATGTGCGTGCCGTTCAGCCGGCGCACGTACTCGGGATAGAAGACGCCGGCCATCGGCCGGATCGCCTCCAACTCGTCGCGGATCGGGTCGAGGTGCTTGCTCGTGAGGACGTCGGCGTGCACGGCCGACTCGTAGGCGTTGTCGGGGAAGATGTCCCACGCGCCGAAGACGATGTCGTCGAGCTTCGCCAGCGGCAGGAAATCGCGGATGTGTGGGGAGGTGCCGTCGGTGCGCTTGCCGAGACGGATGGTGCCCATCTGCGTGAGCGATCCGATCGGCTCGGCGAGGCCCCTGCGGGCGAGCAGCACGCCGGCGATCATGGTGGTGGCGACGGCGCCCAGGCCGGGCAGGAGAATACCGAGCTTACCCTCGGCTGGCTGGACTACGTCGGGCTGCTTCACAGTATGAAACAGACGCAGCAAGACACGGGCCACTGATTTGCATGGGGCGCAAGTCGCATGATCGAAGAGCTTGCTGTCGTCGCGCCGCCGCTGCCGCGCTCCGCCGCGGCCATCGGAGCGGAGTTCCCCTCCGTCTACGTGCGGTACGAGGATGGCGGCGAGGTGCATCTCCGCGCGACGGACTGGCAGAGCCCCACGTTCGACGCCTGGCAGTTCGACGTGGCCATCGACGAGCTGGCGCGTGACTCCTTTACGTTGCGCATCGCCGACGACGGCGACGGCGCGGCGTTTCCGCTCGAGGTGCTGAACCGCTGCCAGCGCCACATCGACCGCCGCAACCGCCACTCACAGGGGCAGCTCTTCACGCGCGTCCTGCGCCGCCATCGCGCGCTCTTCGACCTCCAGAAGCCGCTCGTGCGCGCCGACTACAACCATGCGCTCGACGTGCGGCAGTGGCTCCTCCGGCTCGACGCCGACGCCTCGCTCGCGCTGCAACTGGCTGCGCTCTTTCACGACGTGGAGCGGCTGGTGTCGGAGCCCGACGCGCGTGTCGAGCACCTCGCGGCCGACTACCAGTCGTTCAAGGACGCGCACGCACGCGAGGGGGCGGAGATGGCGCGGAAGGTCCTGGCCGAGGCGGGGGTGGGCGAGGGGGTGTGCACGCGGGTCGCGGAGCTGATCGCGGGGCACGAGCGGCAGTCGGACGACCCGGAGGTGGCGCTGCTCAACGACGCCGACGCGCTGTCGTTCTTCTCCCTCAACTCCCACGGGTACGCGAGCTACTTCGGGCCGGAGCAGACGCGGAAGAAGGTGGCATACACGTGGAATCGGATGCGCGAGCGAGCGAGAGCGCGGCTGGCAAACGTTCGCCTGCGCCCCGACGTGCAGAACATGGTGGATGACCTGGCGCGACAAACGAAGTGAGGAGCATGAATGCAGCTTTCGACGCATGAGATCGAGCAGCGGGTCCGTTCTTTGGGGCAGTGGTTCCACAACCTCGATTTGCACGGGGTGAAAACGGCGCCCGACCATTTCCTCGGCGACTATCCGAACGTGAAGTGGCAGCGCTTCGCGCACGCGGTGCCGGAGGACCTGAGCGGCAAGTCGGTCCTCGACATCGGCTGCAACGCCGGCTTCTACTCGATCGAGATGAAGAAGCGGGGGGCGGCGCGCGTGGTCGGACTCGACTCCGATGAGGTCTACCTGAACCAGGCCCGCTTCGCGGCCGAGGTGTCGGGCTACGGCGACATCGAGTTCCGGAACATGTCGGTCTACGACGTGGGGCAGCTCGGCGAGAAATTCGACCTGGTGATCTTCATGGGCGTCCTCTATCACCTGCGCCACCCGCTGCTCGCGCTCGACACGCTGTACGACACGGTCGTCGGCGACATGCTGCTCTTCCAGAGCATGCAGCGGGGGACGAAGGAGGTCGCGCCGGTCGAGGAGAACTACCAGTTCTGGGACGAGTCGGTGTTCGAGCAGGAGGGCTATCCGCTGATGTACTTCGTGGAGCGCCGCTACGCGAACGACCCGACCAACTGGTGGATCCCCAATCGCGCCTGCGTCGAGGGGATGCTGCGCAGCGCCGGCTTCGTCATCGAGGCGCACCCCGAGGACGAGGTCTATCTCTGCCGCCGCGGCGAACGGCCGACGTTCGGGGACGCGTAATCGGGAACGTAGAACGTAGAACACGGAACGTAGAACGGTGTCCGAGCGGGAACCTCCTCGTTCCTGGTTCCGTGTTCCGTGTTCTACGTTGAAAAACAAGGAGATTCATGCCCGTCGAAGCAGTGATGCTCTGGAACGAGCCGAACAACATGTCCCATTGGGACTTCGAGATCGATCCGGAGTGGAAGGTGTTCTCGGAGATGACTTCGCTCGCCGCGCAGGCGGTGCAGAGTGTCAACGCGTCGCTCCCCCGCGTCCTCGGCGGGATCTCGCCGATCGACCCAAAGTTCATCGAGCGGATGAAGCTGCAGGGGGTGCTCGATCACCTCGACGTCGTCGCCGTGCACGGGTTCCCGCTCGACTGGAACCACTGGCAGATCCACGAGTGGCCGGCGAAGCTGCAGGAGATCCGCGAGGTCACCGACCTGCCGATCTGGGTCAGTGAAGTGGGGGTGTCGACGTTCGGCGCCGAGGAGGTGCAGCTCTTCGGATTGCGGCGCACGATGGAGCTGATCCTGGACTCCGTTCCCCGCGTGCACTGGTATTCGCTCTACGACCTGCCGAAGGCGTGGCCCGCCACGACGCGGCATCGCGAGGCGGAGGGCTCGTCGTACTACCGGCACTTCTACATGGGACTCCTCCGGGAGGACGGCACGCCGAAGCTGGCGCTCGAGGCGCTGCGCGAGTACACGCCGGCGGCGGGCATCTGCCAGTGGTTCCACTACGAGGACCATCGCCTCGACGACGCCGTGCAGTGGCTGAAGAAGCTCGGCGTGAAGAAGCTGCGCACCGGCCTCAGTTGGGCCGATCACCACCGCCCGAACGCGCTGGAGTGGTTCGACCGCCAGATGAAGGCGCTGGAGCCGTTCGACGTGACGATCACCTATTGCTTCACGCCCGGCTCGCGCGGCGTCCGCGATCACTACACCTCGCCGCCGCAGGTGGTGGGGGAGTTCGCGGAGTTCTGCGCGGAGATGACGCGGCGCTACGCTTGAGAGTCTCAGAGTCTCAGAGTCTCAGAGTCTCAGAGTCTCAGAGTCTCAGAGGGCTCCGCCGGTTGGACGCTTCTCTTTTGAGACTTTGAGACTCTGAGACTCTGCGACTACCGCCCGACGTCGATCGCCACCCGCCCTCGCACCCGCCCGGCCATGATCTCCTCCGACAGCTCGAAGATCCGCGCCGCAGGTGGTGGGGGAGTTTGCGGAGTTCTGCGCGGAAATGACGCGGCGCTACGCCTGAGGAGTCTCAGAGTCTCAGAGGACCCCGCCGGGGGGACGCTTCTCTTTGAGACTCTGAGACTTTGAGACTTTCCAAGGACTTTGCGACTATCGCCCGACGTCGATCGCCACCCGCCCCCGCACCCCGCCGCCCATGATCTCCTCCGACAGCTCGAAGATCCGCGACAGCGGCTCGGTGCGGGAGAGCTCCGCCAGCTTGTCAAAGTCGATGTCACGGGCGAGGCGGTTCCAGGCGTCGATGCGCTCCGCTCGCGGGGTGCGCAGCGAGCTGACGCCGAGCAGGGAGACGTTGCGGAGGATGAGCGGCCAGACGGTGGCGGTGAGCTCGTGGCCGCCCGCCATGCCGCAGCAGGCGACCGCGCCGCCGTAGGCGGTCTGCGCGTACACGTTGGCGAGCGTCACGCCGCCGACGGTATCGACGGCGCCGGCCCAGCGCTCCTTCTGCATCGGCGCGCCGGGGGCGGCGAGCTCCTCCCGCTCGATGATCGTCGTCGCGCCGAGGCCGCGCAGGTAGTCCGCCTGCTCCGGGCGGCCGGTCGAGGCGGCGACGCGGTAGCCGAGCTTCGCCAGGAGCAGCACGGCGATCGAGCCGACCCCTCCGGCAGCGCCGGTGACGATGACCTCGCGCTCGTCCGGGCGGACGTTGTTGCGCTCCAGCGCCTGCACGCAGAGCATGGCCGTGAAGCCGGCGGTGCCGAGCTGCATCGACTGCTCGAGCGTCATCCCGGCCGGCAGCGGCACGACCGCATCGGCGCGCACGCGCTGGCGCCGCGTGTAGCCGCCCGGCTCGCTCTCGCCAAGCCCCTGTCCGTTGCCGACCACCTGTTCGCCGGCCTCGGTCGTACCGGCGAGGTCGATGCCGAGGACCATCGGGAAGCGGCGCACGATCTTGCCGCGGCGGGTGACCGCCAGCCCGTCCTTGTAGTTGAGCGACGAGTAGGCGACGTCGATCGTGAGCTCGCCCGGCGGCAGCTCCTCGAGCTCTTCGAAGGCGACGTTGTCTTCGCGTGCGACGAGGGCTTTGATCGTCATGCCGCGCTTTTATACTCGGCGGCGATGCGGGTCAACACGAACCGGTGGAACCGGCTGCGCTACACGCTCTACGCCCCCTTCTACGACTTGGTGGCGCGCCGCCTCGGGCGCGGCCGCCGTCGCGCGCTGGAGCTGTTGCAGGTGAGGGAAGGGGAGCGGGTGCTGATCGTCGGCTGCGGCACGGGACTCGATCTGGAGCTCCTGCCGCGCGGCGCGCAGGTGACGGCGGTCGATCTCACGCCGGCAATGGTCGAGAAGACCCGCTCCCGCGCCGAAGCCCTCGGCATGACGATCGACGCGCGGGTGATGGATGCCGCAAAGCTCGACTTCCCCGACGCCAGCTTCGACTGCGTCCTCCTGCACCTCATCCTGGCGGTCGTGCCCGATCCCTACTCCACCGCCCGCGAGGCCGCACGCGTGCTGCGTCCCGGCGGACGCGCGTCGATCTTCGACAAGTTCCTGCCCGACGAAGCCCGCCCGTCGCTGGTCCGTCGCGCGGCGAACCTCCTCACGAACCTCTTCGCCACGAACATCAACCGCCGCCTCGGCGACCTCCTCGCGGGGACGCCGCTGCAGGTGGTGACGAACGAGCCGTCGGTGTTCGGCGGCGCGTTCCGGGTGGTGGTGGCGGGGCGGTAGTTTCGCGGGTTCCTCGGGTTCCTCGGGTTCCTCGGGTTCCTCGGAGTTCCTCGGAGGCGGAGGGTCAATCAGCGAGATCCACCCGAGGAACCCCGAGGAACCCGAGGAACCCCGAGGAACCCCGAGGAACCCGAGGAACTCACTTCCTGACCGTCCTCGCCATGTACTCGCGGATGCGCGCGTGCGTGGCCGAGTCGCTCCACTGCTCCACCATCTCCGGATCGAGCTCGTTCGCGTAGTGCTTGCCGCGGTTGATGGCGCGGTCGCGGAGCTGGTACTTGGCGAGGGCGAAGCTCCGCTCCGGCAGGGCCGCGAAATGGCGCGCCATCTCCTCGGCGCGCCCGAGGAGCGCGTCCGGCTCCGCGATCTCATCGATCAGGCCGTGGCGCAGCGCGTCGTCGGGCGCGAGCGTCCGGCCGGTGTAGATCAGCATCTGCAGGTGCTGCGGCGGCACCGCGTAGCGCACCACCTCGAGCACCGTCGGCGGGAAGGGCACGCCGACCAGCAGCTCCGGCATCCCGATGCGCGCGTTGCCCGACACCAGGAGCCGGTAGTCGGCGGCGAGGGTGAAGATGCAGCCGCCGGCGATCGCGTGGCCGTTCGCGGCGACGATCAGCGGCTTCGGGAAGGCGAAGAGGTCGAGCAGCGTCCGCGACAGCGCGGGGACGAAGCGCTCCGCGTAAGCGGTGCCCCCCTCGACGAGGCGGTACAGATCGACGCCGGCGGAGAAGATCGAGCCGGTGCCGGTGAGGATGACGGCGCGCGTGGCGGAGGCGTTCGCCTCAGCGAGGGCGAGGGCGAGGCCGTCGAGCAGCTCGATGTCGAGCGCGCTCGCTTTTCCATGGTTCAGGCGGAGGGTGGTGATGCCGTCTTGTTCGCTGCGCTCGATCATGAGCGCGCATTCTAGAAAGAAAGCATCGCCTTCGCGATGTCCGCGGCGTCCGCCGAGGGGTCGAACGACGTCTTGACGGTCCCGCCGGCGTCGAGCAGGTAAATGCGCAGCGTGTGGTCGACGAGCGGGCCGGCGGCCGAGCCCGACTGCCGGATCTCGTAGCGCGCGCCGAAGCGCTTCACCACCGCGTCGATCTGCGCCTTCGAGCCGGTCAGCCCCTTCGCCGGGACGGCCGCGAAGTAGTCGAGATAGCGGTCCAGCACCTCCGGCGTGTCGCGCGGGTCGACGCTGACGAAGAGCGTCGGGATGTCGCGCGCCTCCGCTCCCGCCTCCCGGTACGCGCGGGCGATCTTCGACATGAGCGTCGGACAGGCGTCGGGGCAGTGGGTGTAGCCGAAGAAGAGGATGGCCGACTTGCCGCGGAGGGACGAGAAGCGGAACGGCTGGTTGTGGTGGTCGACGAGGGTGAGGTCTGCGGTCGCGGCCGACACCGTCGCCGGGCTGAGAGCCCGGCGGTCCAGAGGGGACGACGCCGCCGCACGCACGGGCGCCGTTACTTTGCGCGTGGTCTTGTCGCTGAAGGTCAGCGTCAGCTCGACGCGGTCGCCGGCGCGCAGGTCGCGGTTCAGGTCGATCAGCATCAGGTGCGAGCCGCCCGGCTGCAACAGCACCCGCTCGTGTGCCTCCACGACGATCCGCTCCACCTGGCGCATCGACATCACGCCGTCCGCGCCGACCGTCGTCTCGTGCATCTCCACCGTCTTAGCCGCCGGCGAGCTCACCCCCACCACCGCCACCGGGACGTCGGTGCGGTTCGCGAGCTCCAGGTAGGCGGCGGCGATCTTCCAGGCGGGGTTCGACTCCGCCGCCCAAGCCCGCTCGAGCGCCACCTCTTTCGCCGGCGGCGTCAGAGAGAGGATGTACTCCGCGATCGCCAGCCGCTCCCGCTTCGGGATGTCGGGGTAGGCGGGCATCCCGGTCCTGCCGTCAGCCACGCCGAACGCGATCACCGCCGCGATTGCCTCGGCCGTCTTCCCGCCGCCGAAGCCCGCCACATCGCGCAGGTCCTTCGGCTTGAAGGCGGCGAGCCCGGCCGCGGGACCATTTCCATCCGCCTGCTCTCCGTGACAGGCTGCGCACCCGTACGCAAGGTAGAGCTCGCGTCCGGTAGGGGCGTCGGAGCCCGGACCGCAGGCTGTGAGGAAAATGACAACAGTGGCGATCAGGCGCACGCGTGCATTCTAGGTCTAGCCAAGGACGCCGGGCTGCACGCTGAAATAGGCGACGGAAATCGACCATGTCACGATGATGAAAGCCCACGACGATACATAGATGAGACACGTCAGATCGCTCAACCGTCCCATCCACCGCGGCGACGATGACTCCCGGCAGGCACATTGCCAACGCTTTCAGTTGAGGAAATGCGCTGCCGTCCAGATTACCGGGCCGCCCAGGACGCTTTGCGCGCGCGTTCCGTACGCGCGGAGTGACATCCGCGCCAGGTCATTCGCAAATGACGCGAGCAAGTAGGCACCGAGCGGCAGCGTGGCGCCCATCATTACAAAGGGCAGACGGCGGCTTATGGCTTCACTGAGGTTGCACCTGACGGGCCGCCGTGCTGGCGACGAAATCCCCATGGCACTTCCCTGAGTCGCGCACTGATGCTATCCCGCCGTGGATGGCAGTTTTCAATTCCGTCTCACGTCATACAGTTATCTTTCGCAACGACCCACCGTCTAAGCCGTCGGGAGAACGTTTTGAAGACCGCCACCATCACGATCGTCGGAATCCTGCTGCTGTTCACCGTCGCCGTCGCCGTCGCGCTGCCGCCGCAGGCGACCGGGCGCCCGTATGACTCTCTCCACGCCGAGGGGGAGAGGTTCTATCAGGAGAAATCGTTCAGCCGGGCGCGTGAGGTGTACGAGCAGGCGGCGAAGCTCGAGCTCACGCCCGACGAGCGCCGCTGGGTGGAGATGCGCATCGCGGAGACGACGCTGCGCTCCGAGCCGCGCGGACAGCGGTCCGAAGAGGCGCGGCAGGCGCTGGAGAAGATCGCCGCCACCACCCCCGTCGATCTCACGGTCGCCACCGCGGCCGAGGCGCTCGGCGACATCTTCATGATGTATCACGACGGCCACGCGGCGCAGCGCTGGCACGCGGTCGCCCTCGACTACTGGGCCGGACACGACGACATCGCCCGCGCGCGCCAGCGCTACCTCGCCATCGTCTGGCGCATGACCGAGGGAGGGTGGACGGTCGACCGCGAGATCCTGGTGAACGCGGTCAAGATCGCGGAGAGCCGCGACGACCGCGCCCGCGCCCGCTTCCTCCTCGCGCAGCGGCTCCTCATGGAAGGAACCCCCACGAGCGCCGAGCGCGCCTTCGAGCTCTTCGAAGAGGTGATCGCCCTCGGCCGCGAGACCCCCTGGTACGACGACGCCCTCTACACCTACGGCACGGCCCTCATGCAGTGGAGCGACCGCGCGGTGCAGACCATCAGCACCGACGACGACGTCCCGGCCGCCGACTACGCGAAGGCGCTCGAGCTCTTCCGCCGGCTCGTGCGGGAGTTTCGCCCCGGCGAGTCGCAGTTCGTCGACGACGCCGAGCGGCAGATCCGCGAGATCACCGCGACCAGCGTCAACGTCATGGCCACCGGCACGTTCCTGCCCGACTCCGAGCAGGAGCTGGCGCTGACCTGGCGCAACGCCCGCCGGATCGAGCTCGAGGTGTACGCCATCGACCTCACGAGGGACCTCGAGGCGCGCACCTCCTCGAACGAGCACGACTGGAAGAAGTGGATCTTCTTCGGGACCGACCGCCAGCCGGTCCGCCGCTGGACGCACGAGACCAACACCGGCGAGTACGTCCCGGGACAGGAGCGGCTGCGCCTGAATCCCCGCCTGCCGGTCGGCGCGTACGTGGTCAGGGCACGCTCCGGAACGTCGTCGTCCGCGACGGAAGTCGTGCTCGTCACCGACGCGCACATCCTCGTGCACAGCGCCGGCGACCGCGCCAGGGTCTTCGTCTCCGACGTCGAGACCGGCGAGCCGATCGCGAACGCCCGCGTGCGCGTCTGGTCGCATCAACCGAAGCAGGAGGCGCGCTCGTTCGTCACCGACGCCAGCGGCCTCGTCGACGTCGACGTGACCACCCACGGCATCCACTTCATCAGCGCCGCCGCCGGCGCGCGGCAGGCGTGGCACCAGGCCTACGTCTCCACCTACCACCACGACCGCCGCGGCGCGGAGTGGCGCATCTACGCGTTCACCGACCGCCCCGCCTACCGCCCCAACGAGACGGTGCAGTGGAAGATCATCGCCCGCGTCCGCGAGCAGCAGAGCTGGACGACGCCCACCGGCTCCGTCGAGTACACGATCACCGATCCCCGCGGCGAGAAGGTGGCCAGCGGCAAGGCGACGCTCAACGCCTACGGCAGCTTCTGGAGCGAGCTCCCGCTCACTCCCGACATGGCCCTCGGCGCGTACACCGTCACCTTCATGAGCGGCAACCGCCACTACGGCCAGGCGCAGCTCTTCCGGCTCGAGGAGTACAAGCTCCCCGAGTTCGCCGTCACCGTCTCCACGCCCGAAGGGAAGCAGTACCGACTCGGCGACACGATCGAGGCCACCATCGACGCCACCTACTACTTCGGCGGCCCGGTGGCGAACGCCACGGTCGAGGCGGTGGTCTACCAGCAGCCGCGCTACCGCTACTGGTACCCCTGGCGCGAGTACCACTGGTACTACCCCGACATGATTCGTCACCCCTACGAGCACCACCAGCAGGTGATGACGCGCGAGACGCTGACCACCGACGCGAACGGCCGCGCCATCCTGCGCATCGACACGCCGCGCGACGGCAACGACATGACCTACCGCATCGAGGCGCGCGTGGTCGACGCCTCCCGCCGCGAGGTGCGCGGCACCGGCTCGGTGAACGTGATGAAGCAGCGCTACACCGTCATGGCCCAGCCGGAGCACTACATCCACCGCCCCGGCGATCCCGTCTCGGTCCGCTTCAAGGCGGTCGACGCGAACGACCGCCCGGTGCAGACCACCGGCACCGTCACCGTCGTCCGCCGCCGCTGGAAGGAGCGCGAGTACCTCGAGGAAGAAGTCACGACGGCGAAGCTCACCACCGACGCGGAGGGGGAGGCGACCTTCACCTTCACGCCGAAGCGCGAGGGCTATTACGCGGTGAAGTGGACGAGCATCGACGGCGATCCGAACCGCGCGCGCGACCGCGTCATCGCCGAGACCACCGTCTGGGTGGCCGACAGGTCCGTCTCCGACATCGGCTACTACCACGCCGGCGGCGTCGAGCTGATCGTCGACAAGGAGACGATGCGCGCCGGCGAGACGGCGAACGTGATGGTGGTCGTCCCGAGCTCCGGACGCTGGGTCATGCTCACCACCGCGGCCGGGACGATCCTCGACACGCGCGTGCTGAAGATGGAGGGCACGGTCAAGCTCGTGCAGTTCCCGCTCGACGAGCGCCACGTCCCGAACTTCTTCCTCACCGCATCGTCCGTGTTCGACGTGCAGGTGGCCACGGTCATGACGCGCGTCGTCGTGCCGCCGGTGGAGCACTTCCTGACGGTCGACGTGAAGGCCGACCGCGAGCAGTACGAGCCGCGGCAGGAAGGGACGCTGACCATCACCACGCGCGACGCGGCAGGCAAGCCGGTGCCGGCCGAGGTGGCGGTCGCGGTTTCCGACGAGGCGGTCACCGCCATCCAGGCCGACCTGGCCGGCGACCCGCGCCAGTTCTTCTTCAACGAGACCTGGGGCGAGGGCGCGCAGGCGAGCGCCGGACTGCACCAGCAGCGCTACCTGAAGCTGACCGAGAAGGACCTCGAAACGGAGGAGGAGAAGACACGGGCACTGCCGCGCGAGCGGGCGTTCGCCAAAGACGGACGGCTTGCCGGCGCCGCCGTGGCCGAGTCGATTTCCGTCACCGCCCAGGCGGGGGTCGCCTACGACACCGCGGCCACGATGGCGCCTCCCCCTCCGCCTGCGCCTGCGCCGATGCCGGTCGCGCCGCCCGTGGTGGCCGAGGGGGCGGCGGCGAACGCGGCGATCGACGTGCAGGTGCGGAGCGACTTCCGCTCCACCGCCTTCTGGAAGCCGGACGTCGTCACCGATGCGAACGGCACCGCGACCGTGAGCCTGAAGTTCCCCGAGGCGCTGACCACCTGGCGCGCGACGGCACGCGCCGTCACCACCGGCGCCGCCTTCGGCCTCGGCACGTCCACCGCCCGCACCAACCTGCCGCTGCTCGTGCGGCTGCAGGCGCCCCGCTTCTTCGTCGTGGGCGACCGCGTCACCGTCTCCGCCGTCATCAACAACAACACCGACCGGGCGATCAGCGTCACGCCGACGCTCGAGGCGGAAGGCCTCACGGGAGGTCAGGCGAGCGCGCCGATCGAGGTCCCCGCGCACGGCGAGGCCCGCGCCGACTGGACCGTCACCGCCGAGAAAGCCGGCGAGGCGAAGCTGCGCGTCACCGCCCGCGGCGGCACGCTCGGCGACGCCATGGAGAAGACGTACGCCGTGTACGAGCACGGCATCGAGAAGCTGATCGCCCGCTCCGGCAAGCTGCGGGGGAGCGAGGCGCTGATCCGCCTCGACCTGCCGCGCGAGCGCCGCTCGACCGATCTCGTCGTGCAGGTCGCGCCGACGCTCGCCGTGACCATGCTCGACGCGCTGCCGTACCTGATCGAGTTCCCGTACGGCTGCACCGAGCAGACCATGAGCCGCTTCCTCCCCGCGGCCGTCGTCGCCCGCACCATCGCGAAGCTCGGCCTCGATCCGCACGAGCGGCTGCCGAAGAAGGACCTCGACGCCGTCACCGCCGCCGGCATGAAGCGCCTCTACGACATGCAGCACGCCAGCGGCGCGTGGGGCTGGTGGAAGGAAGGTCCGGACGACGTGTGGATGACCGCGTACGTGGTCTGGGGCTTCTCCATCGCCCGCGAGGCCGGGCTGCCGGTCGACGCGAAGGCGGTCGATCGCGCGGCGGCGTGGCTGTCGAAGCGCGTCGTCGAGCGCCGCGGCCACTACAACGACCAGTCGTGGCTCCTCCACGCGCTGTCGGCGTGGCGCGGCCGCCTGACCACCGAGGCCGAGCGCACGGCGGCGAACGAGATCTGGGAGCACCGCGAGCGGCTCACGCCGTACGGCCGCGCGCTCTTCGCCCTCACCCTGCACCGCGACGGCCAGAAGGAGCGCACCGCGGTGCTGGTGCGCAATCTCGAGGACGGCGCCGTCATCGACCGCACGCCCGACCAGTCAGTGCTGTTGAAAGCAGAAACCGCCGCCGAAACCATGGCCACCGCGCATTGGGGCGCGCAGCGCTTCTGGTGGCGCTGGTACGAGGGTCCGATCGAGACGACCTCATTCGTGCTGCAGGCGCTCGTGACCATCGACCCGAATCACCGTCTCGTCGAGCCGGCGATGAACTGGCTCGTGAACAACCGCCGCGGCTCCCGCTGGACCAACACCCGCGACACCGCCATCGCCCTCCTGGCGCTGAACGATTACCTCGAGCACAGCGGCGAGCTGAAAGGCGACGTCGCGTACGAGGTGACGGTCAACGGCCGCGTCGTGGCCACGAAAACCGTGACGGCGGCCGACGTGCTGCGCGCGCCGAGCCGCTTCGCCGTCGACCGCGCGCTGCTCACCGATACCAGGCAGGAAGTGCGCATCCGCCGCACCGGCGGCACGGGCTCCATCTACTTCTCGGCCGAGGCGCGGTTCTTCTCGCTGGAGGAGCCGGTCAAGCCGGCGGGCAACGAGATGTTCGTGAAGCGCGAATACGCCCGCCTCGCACCTCGCCCGACATTGCTCAAGGGCGTGCTCTACGACCGCGTCGCGGTGAAGGACGGCGACACCATCAAGAGTGGCGAGCGGGTCGAGGTCACGGTCACGGTCGACGTGAAGAACGACTACGAGTACCTGCTCTTCGAGGATCTCAAGCCGGCCGGGCTGGAGGCGGTGGAACTGCAGTCGGGCCAGCCGCTGTACGCGACGCGGACCGACGGCCGCGACTCCGTCTGGGTCTACCAGGAACTGCGCGACCGGAAGGTGGCGATGTTCGTCGACCGCCTGCCGCAGGGCCTCTGGACGATCAAGTACACGCTGCGCGCGGAGGTGCCGGGCACGTTCCACGCCCTCCCGCTCCTGGGGCAGGCGATGTACGTGCCCGACATCCGCGCGAATGGCGAGGAGGTGCGGCTGACGGTCGCGGATTAATCCGCCCGCGTCACCACCACCAGGGTCGTGTCGTCCCCATGCTCGTAGGCCGCGAGCGCGCCGAGGATCTCGCGCGCGCTCGCGGTGTGGCGCACGATCTTCCGGAGTCCGCACACGCCCAGCTCTTCCTCATCGCGCGTCGCCTCGGTCACTCCGTCGCTGTAGAGCACGAGCCGGTCGCCGTGGTCGAGGCGCGTCTGCACCGAGCGCCACTTCGCGGCCGGCAGCAGTCCGAGGATCGGACCGGTCGAGGAGAGCTCCTCGATCGTGCCGTCGGCGCGCACCAGCAGCGGCGGGCAGTGGCCGCCGTTCGCGAACGTCAGCAGGCCGTCCTCCTGCAGGTGCGCGATCACGCCGGTCGCGAAGCGGTTGCGCGGCATGAGCGGGAGCAGGAACTCGTGCAGCTTCGCCATCGTGCGCGCCGGGTCGCAGTTCGTCTCCGCGCACGACGCGATGCGCCGCTCCAGCTCCTCCTGGATCATCGCCATCACCACCGCCGCCGGGAGCCCCTTGCCGGCGACGTCGCCGAGGGCGAGCCAGACCCGGTCGGCGCCGCGATGGGTGAAGTAGAAGTCGCCGGTGAAGGTGCGCGCCGGCCGCGAGATCGCGTCGATCTTCGCGATCAGGCTGCCGCGAACGGCTGGCATCGATGACATGGGCGGAATCCTTTCTCCAGTGCCTGCTCTGCTCCCCGAAAAGGGACCCGGTTTTCCTCCCGGATCCGCTTGGCGTCCTTGCAGGTGGGGAAGCAGACGATCTTCGTGGTGCGGGAGCCGACGTAGCGCACCCCCTGCTTCGCGAGCGACTCCAGCGCGTCGACGTCCACCCCCTCGCGCCGCAGCAGCTCGCGCTTCATGGCGCTGCCGAACGCGTAGTTGCCGACGCCGCCCGAGGTGGGGACGACGCGGTGGCAGGGGACGACCAGCGGGACGACGTTCTTCGCCAGGATGTTGCCGACCGCACGGACGGCGCGGGGCCGCCCGATCTGCCGCGCCACCCACTCGTACGTGCGCACCTCGCCGCGGGGGATCTTCGGGAGCACGCCGAGGACGTCGCGCTCGAGCTCCGTCAGCTCGTCGCTCCAGTCGACGCGCGGCTTCTCCACGCCCGCCCCTTCCAGCGCCGCCGTGACCTGTTTCCGCAGCGCCTCCGGCAGCGTGCCCGCCTTGAGCGTGCGGCAGTAGCGGGCGGTGTAGGCGCTCCGGAGGTCGTCGGCCGTGCCGCCGCGCTGGATCATGCGCAGCCCGTTCGAGGTGAACGCCACCCAGACGTCGCCGACCAGCTCGTAGGAGTCGCAGACCGCGTCCTTGCACGAGCGGGGAGGGACCGCGGCGAGCGCCTTGACGCTGCTCGCCAGCGCGCCGAGGTCGTGCAGCGAGTCGTCGCAGCTCGAGCAGGTCTCGAGGTGCTGCGTGACGGCCGCCTGCTCCTCAGCCGGCAGCTCGCCGGTGCGCAGCGCATCGACTCTCGTCAAAACCGATCTACACCGCATGGGCCACACCTTTCTTTTCCAGCGCATCCCGCAGCAGCTTCAGCGAGCGGAACACCTTTCCCCGCAACGACGCCTCGGTCGTCCCGACGGTCTTCGCGATCTCCGCGTACGACATCTCCTCCATGAACCGCAGCACGATCAGCTCGCGCGCGTCGACGGGCAGGGCCGACATCGCGTGGCGGAGCATGTCGGCGTCCTGCTGGCGCTCCAGCTCCGAGCCGTGCTCCCGCACGAACGGCCCCACGCGGCCGTCGTCGAACGACTCGAGCGGCTGCTCGAGCGCCCGCGTCTTCGACCGCCGCTTGTTCAGACAGAGATTGCGCACCGTCTTGAAGAGCCACGGCCGCAGCGCGAGCGCGGCGCAGCGCGCCTCGTCGTACTGGCGGGTGAGGGCACGGTGCGCGCGGAGGATCGCGTCCTGCACGACCTCCTGCGCGTCGAACGTGTTCTGCAGGATTCCGTACGCGTAGCCGTAGAGCGCCGGCTCGAACCGGTCGATCAGACGCTCCAGAGCGCCCGGCTCCGACCGATGTACGGCCACGGCGAGGTTCTCCTCAGCCGTGTCTCTCAGGCGGGCGGCCTCGCCACCAGTCCAGGAGTTCTTCATGACGGTAAGAACACGCGGTTCACGACGTTCGTTCGCGGCCTGTGGGAACACGGAACACGGAACGCGGAACACGGAACCCGTCGCTCGTTCATCGTTCCGTGTTCATCGTTCCGTGTTCATCGTATCCTTCCGCGCGCTTCGCCCGATTATGGCCGTTCTCCTCTCCTGTGAGTCCCTGACCAAAGCCTTCGGCGCCCGCCCGCTGTTCGAAGACCTCTCCTTCTCTGTGTCCGAGGGGGACCACGTCGGCCTCGTTGGGCCGAACGGCTCCGGCAAGTCGACCCTCCTCAAGATCATGGCCGGCGTCGAGTCGCCCGACTCCGGGACGCGGGCGCTCCGGAAAGGGGTCCGCGTCGGCTACGTCCCGCAGGACCCGGTCTTCGCGCCCGGCAAGA
The DNA here is from genome assembly GCA_036399015.1 of Thermoanaerobaculia bacterium. GTDB lineage: Bacteria > Acidobacteriota > Thermoanaerobaculia > Gp7-AA8 > Gp7-AA8 > QHVT01. Next base: position 59,257 of record DASWNW010000065.1, read on the forward strand.
CCATCGAGGAGGTGCTGCTCGACGCCCTCGGCGACTTCCACACCCTCGACGACCACGAGAAGTTCGCCCGCGTCACCATCGCCCTCGGCAAGGCCGGCTTCACCGACCCGGCGCAGCGCAGCGAGACGCTCTCCGGCGGCTGGCGCAAGCGTCTGGCGATCGCCGTCGAGCTGGCGCGGGAGCCCGACATCCTCCTCCTCGACGAGCCCACCAACCATCTCGACGTCGAGGCCATCCTCTGGCTGGAAGGGCTGCTGAAGAGCGAGCCGGAGGCCTTCGTCGTCGTCAGCCACGACCGCTACTTCCTCGAGAACACCGCCAAGCGGATGCTCGAGCTGAACAAGGCTTACCCCGGCGGCCTGCTGCAGACCACCGGCACCTACAGCGACCTCCTGGAGAAACGCGACGAGGTGCTGGCCAACGAGGCCGCCTACCAGGAGACGCTCGCGAACCTGGTGCGGCGGGAGGTGGAGTGGCTGCGGCGCGGCGCGAAGGCGCGCACGACGAAGGCGAAGGCACGCATCCAGAACGCGGAGCGGCTCATCGACGAGCTGGCCGAGGGGCGCGACCGCGCCATGAGCTTCAACGCGGAGATCGACTTCACCGCCTCGCAGCGCAGGACCAAACGCCTCTGGGCGGCCCGCGGCCTGCGCAAGCGGATGGGGGAGAAGCCGATCGTCGACGACCTCGACGTCCTCCTCACCCCCGGCGCCCGCCTCGGCATCCTCGGGCCGAACGGCTCCGGCAAGACCACGCTCCTGCGCATGCTCATCGGCGAGCTGGAGCCCGACGCCGGCACGATCGAGCGCGCCGAGGGGCTGCGCGTCGTCTACTTCGAACAGAACCGCGAGTCGCTCGACCCGAACGTGAGCTTGAAGCGCGCCCTCGCCCCCGAGGGCGACAGCGTCATGTATCAGGGCCGCTCGATCCACGTCGCCGGCTGGGCCAAACGGTTCCTCTTCCGGAGCGAGCAGCTCGAGACGGCCGTGTCGCGGCTGAGCGGCGGCGAGAAGGCGCGCATTGTCCTGGCTAGGCTGATGCTGCTCCCGGCCGACCTCCTGGTGATGGACGAGCCGACCAACGACCTCGACATCCCGACGCTCGATGTCCTCGAAGAATCCCTCCTCGAGTTCCCCGGCGCGCTGGTGCTGGTCACGCACGACCGGTATCTGCTCGACCGCGTCGCCACGAACATCCTCGCCCTCGACGGCAACGGCAACACCCAGTACTACGCCGATCTGTCGCAGTGGGAAAGCGCCCGCGATCAGCGTCCGGTGCGCGAGAAACCGCAGACAACCGACAACCGACAACCGGCAACCAAGGCGAAGCGCCTTGGCTACCTCGAACAACGCGAGTTCGACGCCATGGAAACGACGCTTCTCGCGGCCGAGGAGGCGCTGGAAGAAGCGAAGCGCCGCGCCGAGGACCCGGCCATCGCCGCCGACGCGCACGCGCTGCAGGAGCGCTACGCGAAACTCAGCGCCGCCCAAGGGGAAGTTGACCGGCTCTACGCGCGTTGGGCAGAGTTGGAAGCGAAGCTGAGCGAGCCTTAGCCTCCCCTCCGTCACTCACCGATGAACAACGTGATCCGCGCCGTGTTTGCGACGGCATCGCTGCTCCTCTGCCACGGCAGCTCCGCCGCGAACCTGTTTCGCGAGCCGTTGACGATCCACGGCCTCGGGCTGCTCGGAGAGCGATGGCAGAGAGCCATCTCCGGTGACTTCACCGGCGACGGCCGCCCCGACCTCGCGGGACACACGGGCAGCAACCCGTCGAATGCCATCATCATCATCCCCGCCGCGGCCGGCGGCACATTCGGGCCGGCGATCTCCACGCCCGTGCCTCACATCATTCACGCCGCAACGGGCGACATCGACGGCGATGGCAAGCTGGACCTCGTCGGGGCCGGCGTCTTCAGGATCATGGCCTTCCTCGGGAACGGCGACGGCACGTTCCGCCAGGGTGGGGTCGTCGAGGACACGAAGATCGACCCCGAGCAGGTCGCCGTGGGTGATTTCACTGGCGATGGGAAAGTGGACGCGGCGGTGATCACGTGGACATGGTCTTCGGCTGGTCTGATGCTGTTTCCCGGGGACGGTGCCGGCCGGTTCGGTGCCGCGGTGACGACGCCGCTGCCGTCGCCCTACGGCGTCAACGGCTTGCACGCCGGTGACGTGAACGGGGACGGAGTGGACGACATCGTTACCGGCGGCGGCGGACATTTCGTTCTCCTCGGCGGCCGGAGCGGTCTCACCTGGATCACGACGGTTCCGGCGCGTTCGGGTCCGCTCGCCCTTGGTGATCTGAACGACGACGGCATCCTCGACGCTGCCGTGATCGAGCAAATCGGCGGCGAGTCGACAACGCTCCGCCTGCTGACCGGCAACGGCGACGGCAGCTTCACGTCGGCCTCCGAACACTCGGTCGCAACCGGGACGGACGTCGCCATCGAGGACACTACCGGAGACGGCCGTCCGGACGTCCTGGTCCTTGGGCCCGTCATTTCCATTCTTCGGGCGCGCGGGCCCGGTATCTTCGACCCTCCCTCGTTCTCTCGCGGATACTCAGGGCGGTTCGCCACGGCCGACTTCGACACCGACGGCAGGTGCGACGTGATCGCATTTGCCCAACCCACCACCCGGTTCATGAAGAGCAATGGTGATGGAATGGTCGGACCGCCGGACCGCGCATGGAGGACTCACCCCCGCGTCTTCCCCCAGCTGCCCCGGCCCGGCCTGGCGATGGACATGAGCGGCGACGGCGTCCCGGATCTCATCACCACCGCAACCGAGGGAGACGTCGCATCGCTGTCGGTCCTGCTCAACGACCGCACCGGCGGGATGTCACAGCCGGTCCTCACGCCGATCGGCGGCGAGCTCGGAAGCTTCGCGGCAGGATTCCTCGATGCCGGCACGCGCCCCGATGTGGTGGTCTTGTCCGGCACCAGTGCGCGTTCCTTCCTCGGGAGCTCCGACGGGAGCTTCACTCCCGGTCCGGTGACGCCGATCGCGACGGACGAGGAGACGGTGACGGTGACGCTCGCCGACGTCACGGGAGACGGGAAGGCGGATTTGTTGTTGGGGTCGACCTTCTACCCGGGGATCGGCAACGGTGCCTTTGGCGCCGCGCGTTCGTCGGGGCTCGACATCCGCGTCACCGGCGATCTGAACGGCGACGGCATCGCCGATGCCGTCGGATGGGACAGCAGCGGGAGCATCAAGGTCGCCATCAATGACGGCACCGGCGCCTTCACGGCCACGCTCCTGCCGCCTGCCCGCGCGTTCCCGGAGCGGGTCGCCGACTTCAACGGCGACGGCAAGGCGGACATCTTTGCGACCGCGCGCAACGAGGTGTACGTATACCGCGGCCGCGGGGACGGCACCTTCGACCAGCCGGTCGTCACCTGGGTCGACTCGATGTCCATCGACGCCGGGCCCACCGCCGACCTGGACGGCGACGGTCATCTCGACATCGTTGCCGGATCGACCCTGCTCCTCGGTCACGGGGACGGCCGGTTTCACGACATGTACAAGATCGATTTCGCCGGCTATCCGGCCGTCGGAGACTTCGACGGTAACGGAAAACCCGACGTAGCGATGTTCGGTGCGGGAGTCGTCTGGATCACGTTCAACGGGCTCGCGCCGGAGCCTTCGCTCACGACGTCCACAACCCTCACGTCGAACCTGTCGTCGAGCAGGTACGCGCAGGAGGTCGGCTTCGCGTCGCGTACGGTGGGCGGTGGCGCACCGGTGGAAGGGACCGTCGTCCTCTCCGCCGGCGGCGTCCCGTTCGCCTTGCTCGGCAGCGTGTTCCGCGTCGACGGTGCCCATGCGCGCGTGTCGCGAGCCACTCCCGTCGGCTCCTACGCCGTCTCGGCCACGTACACCGGCAACTTCATGTACCGCCCCTCCACCGCCACGGTGCAGCACTCCGTCCAACGCGCGACGACGGCACTCACGATCGCGCCGATCACCCCCGTGAGTTTCACGGGAAAGATTCAGCTCAGCACGACCGTCACACGAGCCCGGCTCTCCTATCTTCCCGGGCCGGCAAACCCCATTCCCGTGATCCGCTCGGGCGGTAAGGTGCTCGCCGCGGAGTGGCTCGACGGCAGGGTGGCCGTGATCTCCACTCTTGCTGCCGGCTTGAACAGCGGCACGCATACGCTCGAGCTCGAGCTGGCGGGTGACGACAACTACGAGCCGGCGACGGCCTCGGCCGCCGTGACGATCCACAAGGTCGACAGCACGATCGAGTACACCCATCCGCCCCAGGTGCCGCAGCCCGGACCGGTGGCCTTCGATGTCGAGGTTCGCTCGCACGCCCCGAATGGTCCCTCAACCGGAGCGGTTCGCGTTTCCGTGAACGGGAACCCCGCCACCAGCGTCAAGCTCGTCGACCAGCACGCGCGGTTCAGTCTTCCCCTGAACGCCGGAAGCCACATCGTGACGTTCGCGTACGACGGTGACCGGAATCATCACCCCGTCAGCCGCAGCGTCGTCGTTCCCGTCGCCGCACCGTGGGGGACGCCGCAGGCGGTCTCCACCTGGTACGACGGCAACAACCTGTACATTCACTGGACGCCGCTCAACGGTGCGACGAGGTACCGCCTCTACGTCCGGACGTCCTTCTCGGGGCCGTGGACCACGCTCGAGACGTCCCTGTCGTGGTTCCACCACTTCGTCGATTATCCCGAGACGGCAATGTATGCAGTCGCGGCGCGGAACGCCGCCGGCACGTGGACGCCGGTGAGCGAGCCGAAGCTCTTCACCTCGGCGCTGTTCACCGACGACCCGGTGCTCGCCCGCGTCACGGCGATCAAGACCGAGCACGTGGTTCAGCTGCGTGCCGCGGTGAACGCGGTACGCGCGTTTGCGGGGCTGACGCCGGTCGTGTTCGCCGAGCAGCCGGTCGTTCGCGCCGCGCACATCGCCGAGCTGCGGACGGCACTCTCGCAGGCGAGAAGCGCGATCGGGATGCCGGTGACGTTCACCGACCCGGCGTTGACCGCGCGGACGTCCGTCATCCGCGCGGTCCACCTCCAGGAATTGCGAAACGGAACGCGTTAACCCCGTCCCCCCTGCAGCGACGGGCTCTTAGCCCGTCGTGGCCGGGCTGGAGAGCCCGGCCGTCCAGAGAGACCCGCGCCGCCGCGCGGGCGCCATCCATGTAATAATCATCGCGCCGGGCCTGGTCCGCCCTCCCAATGAACCCACTCACTCGCCTCTCTTCGCTGGCCGCGGCGCTCGTCGTGTGCTCCGCCCTCTCCGCCGGGCCGCTGTTTCGCGATCCGCTGCCGATCGCCCTCGGCACCGGCCACAACGGCGAGGTGGTGATGGCGGACTTCACCGGCGACTCGCGGCCCGACCTCTCCGTCGGCAATCTCGCCGTCGTGCCGGGGAAAGCCGGCGGCCCGTTCGGAACGCCGATCGTCTCCCCGCTGGAGCACTACGCCCGCGCCAGCGCCGCCGGCGATGTGAACGGCGACGGGAAGCAGGACCTCGTCCGGGTGCGCGCCGGTGCGCTCTCCATCTTCCTCGGAAACGGCAACGGGACCTTCACCGCCGGCGCCACCATCTCCACGCTCCTCAACGCCGGCCCGTCCGCGGTCGCCGACTTCACGGGCGACGGCAAGCTCGACGTCTTTGTCGCACCGGGTGACTACAACACCTTTGGCGACCCGATGCGGTTCGCGCTGCACGCCGGCGACGGCGCGGGCGGCTTCGCGGCCGCCGTCACCACTGACCTCGGGAACCCCGCGGTGATGAGCCAGGTCGAGGCCGCCGACGTGAACGGCGACGGCCGCGCCGACGCCATCCTCGGGAACGGGAGCGTGGCGCACGTCCATCTCAGCCTGAGCGGCGGCACGTTCTCGCGGTATTCGTCGTGGTCGACGACCGCCCGTTGGTTCGCCCTCGGTCACGTCAACGGCGACTCGGCGATCGACCTCGTGGCCAGCCACGGCGACGGTCTCGAGATCCTCGCCGGGAATGGCAACGGCACCTTTACTTCTCTCGCGTCCTACGCCGTCCCGCCCGGCCGGGTTGCGCTCGCCGACATGAACAATGACGGGATCCGCGACGTCGTCGCCCTCGGACGGACGACGAGCGTCCTGCTCGGCAACGGCGCCGGTACGTTCGCCGAGCCCCTCCACTTCCGCGCTGCGGGCGGGGTCTCGCTCGCCGTGGCCGATTTCGACGGCGACGGAAAACGCGACGTCGTGAGCCTCCCGCCACACGGCTTTTACGGCTACTTCGCGCGAGGAAACGGCGACGGCACGCTCGCGCTCGACCGCACCTACCTCGCCCGCGCCCCGGCGGCTCTGGCCACCGACACGACGCACGAGCCGGTCATCGCCGACGTCGACGGCGACACGAAGCCCGACGTCGTCACCGTCGTCTGGGCCAGTTCGACCGCCGACCAGATCTCGATCCTCCGCAATGACGGCGCCGGCGGACTCCGCCCCGCCGTCAGGACCGGAGCAGGCGCGCGCGCCGCGTCGTTCACCGCCGGCCGCGTCAACGACGACGTCTACGCCGACGTGGTCGTGCTGCGGTCCGACACCCCCTCCGTGACGACGTTCCTCGGCAGCGCCGCCGGCACGCTCACCGCCGGCGCGACTTCCTCCGTCAATGCCGGTGATGCCGCGGTACCGCTCCGCCTGGCCGACGTCAACGGCGACGGCAAGACCGACCTCGTCACCTACGCCCGCTACTACCCGGGCAACGGTGCGGGCGGGTTCGGCGCGGCCGTGACGCCCGGCACCACGTTCGAGCGGCTCGCCGATCTCGACGGCAACGGTTCCATCGACACCGTATGGACCGACGACAACCGGAACTTCGTCGGGCTGAATGACGGCACCGGCACCTTCACCGTCACGAGCTTCTCCTCCACCGACTACGTCGTCGCCGTCGGCGACTTCACCGGCGACGGGAAACCGGATCTCGCCGGCGTGACCGTCGACTACTCCTATCACGACGCGTACGGCGTGCGGGCGGGGAACGGCGATGGCACATTCGGCGGGCATGTGAAGACCGTCGTCGACACCAGCCTCGGGTTCGTCGACAGACCGGTGACGGCCGACTTCAACGGCGACGGACATCTCGACCTGCTCGCAGAGGCCGATGTCCTGTTCGGCGACGGCGCCGCCGCTTTCCGCGACCTCACCTATGTCGGCGGCTACCGGAGGACGGCGGCCGACATGGATGGCAACGGCCGCGCCGACGTGGTCAGCGTCTACGGCGATACCGTCACCCTGCTGCGGTCCGGCCTGGCGGCCGGCCCCTTCGCCACGCCGGCGGTGGCGGTCCTGGACGTCCCCTCCGGCAGCTCGTATACCGAGGAAGTGGCGTTCGAGATGTCGATCGCCAACACGACGCCGCGTCCCGTCACCGGGACCGTCACGATTCGCGTCGACGGCAAGCCGCTGGCCGTCGTGGGCGTGCTCACCTGGTTCGACGCGAACCCCGCCTCCGCGATCGGAAGCCTGCTCCGCGCCCTGCCTGTCGGTGCGCACACCGTCACGATGACGTACAACGGCGACCATGCGTACCGGTCCGCGGGCGTCTCGCTGTCGCACACCGTCAGCCGCGCGGCGACTTCCATCGCCGGGCCGGCGGTGATCGCGGCGACCTATGGCGCATGGCCGTACGCCGATCCGGTGCTGAATTTCCCGCGGGTCTCGTACCTGCCGGGACCGGCGGATCCGGCATTCACCTTCTTCTTCGAAGGGGAGGAAGTGCCGCGCTCCGGCAACGCGTTGCTGCTCGAGCTCGACACCGGAACCTGGCCGTTGACCGTCAGCTACGCGGGCGACGCCAATTACGAGCCCTCGACGGCGCCCGTCACCATTCAGGTCAACAAGGGGCATCCCTCTGCGTTCATCAACGTCTCTCCGGCGCCGGCCGCGCGGATGGCGGGCCCGGTCACATTCGTCGTTTCACTGCCGGCGACGGGCGCAGCGTATGGGGAGCTGACCGGCACGGTGACGCTCTTCATCAACGGCCAGCCGTTGGAGACCCGCACCGTCGCGAACCGCGAGGCGTCGTTCACCACGACGCTGGCGGCCGGCACCTACTACGTCCGCGCCGAATACAACGGCGACCCGAACCATCTCGCGACCGTCGCCGAGCAATCGGTCGAGGTGTATGTCCCCTGGGAGACGCCCCTGGTGGTGCAGGCCGCCGTCGACGGGACGACCGTCCACCTCTCGTGGCTGCCCTACCGGGAGGCGACGCACTACGTCGTCTATCTGAAGGGGAAGTGGGCTCACCGCTGGCAAACGATCCACGTGTACGAGGCGCAGTACGTCCGCAACATCATGCCGCTCGACGCCACCTGGATGTACAAGGTCGAGGCGCGTCGCCCGACCGGCACGCGGCCCTCAGCACCGTTCCTCGTCACCACCGTCGCCTTCACCGATCCCAACGGGCTGCGCGGCGTCAAGGTGAAACGCTCTCACGTCACCGAGCTGCGCACCGCGGTGAACGCCGTGCGCGCGTTCGCGGGGCTGACGCCGGCGGCGTTCACGGACACTACGCCGGCCATCGCGAAGGCGGTGCACGTCGAGGAGCTGCGGACGGCACTCTCGCAGGCGAGAAGCGCGATCGGGATGCCGGTGACGTTCACCGACCCGGCATTGACCGCGCGGACGTCCGTCATCCGCGCGGTCCACATCGAAGAGTTACGAAACGGAACGCGTTAAGCCCTGCGGCGCTCGCGGTACTGCGGGCGCGGCGCGGGCGGCCTCGTCGCGGGGCGCGACTGCGGGACGTAGCGCAGCGGCGCGAGCTCGGTGTAGTCGAAGCCTTCCAGCCGCTTGCGGGGCACGGCCTTCTTCGTCAGCTTCTCGAGGTCGCGCACGTACGGCTCGTCCTCGGGCGTGACGAAGCTGAGCGCGTCGCCGATCGCCGCGGCCCGGCCGGTGCGGCCGATGCGGTGGACGTAATCCTCCGGATGCATCGGGAAGTCGAAGTTGATCACGTGCGAGATCCCCTCGACGTCGATGCCGCGCGAGGCGATGTCGGTCGCCACCAGCACGCGCGCCTTGCCGCTCTTGAACGACTCCAGCGCCGTGGTGCGCTGGCCCTGGCTGCGGTTCGAGTGCAACGCCACAGTCGAGACGCCCGCCTGCTGCAGCTTGCGCGCGATCTTGTCGGCGCCGTGCTTGGTCCGCGAGAACACCAGCACCGAGTCGAGCTTCTGGTCGCGCAGCAGGTGCACGAGCAGGTCGACCTTGCGGCTCTTCGGCACCGGGTAGAGGAACTGCGTCACCGACTCCGCCGGATTCGAGCGGCGCCCGATCTCCACCGTCTCCGGGTTGCGCAGGAACTCCGCCGTCACCTTCTCGATGTCCTTCGAGAGGGTGGCCGAGAAGAGAAGCGTCTGCCGCTGCTTCGGCAGCGCGTTCACGATGCGCCGGATCTGCGGGAGGAAGCCCATGTCCAGCATGCGGTCGGCCTCGTCGAGGACGGCCACCTGCACGTCGCGGAGCGAGACATGGCCGGAGCCCATCAGGTCGATGAGGCGGCCGGGGGTGGCGACGAGGACGTCGACGCCGGCCCGGAGGGCGTTGATCTGCGGACGTTCTCCGACGCCGCCGAACACGGTGGTGCAGCGGACGCGCAGGGCGCGGCCGAGGAGTTGGACGTTCTCTTCGATCTGCGCGGCGAGCTCGCGCGTGGGGGCCACGATCAGCGCCCGCGGGTTGCGGGACGGCTGGTTCGTCTTCGAGAGGCGCTCCAGGATCGGCAGGACGAACGCGGCCGTCTTGCCGGTGCCGGTCTGCGCGATCCCGATGAGGTCGCGTCCGGCCAGAACGTGCGGCACGGCCGCCATCTGAATCGGTGTCGGCACGGTGTAGCCGACGTCAACAATGGACTGCAAAAGTTTCGGACCAAGTCCGAGTGTGCTGAATGACATAAGATCTTGATAACCGGGGACCTACGTTGGAAATTGCCCCGGGGGAGTCGCAGAGTCTCAGAGTCTCAGAGTCTCAAGTCTCAAAGGAGAACGGCACCAGAGGCGGAGCCCTCTGCGACTTTGAGACTCTGCGACTCTGAGACTCCCTCCGGGCCCATCCATTCAGGAATCTCTCTTGCAGTCGGCGCCCACTGACGTTTCGATGGTCACCATCACCTGTTCCGACTGCGGGGCCCTGCAAGCCATTCCGGCCCTTCCTCCGCGGGGGAAGGCTTCCTGCCGCCGCTGTGACCGGCTTCTGGGGCGGCGCACCACGACCGGGTTCGAGCTGCCGCTCGCGTTCGCCTTCGCCACCCTGCTCCTCCTCCCGCCCGCCGGGCTCCTGCCGATGATGTACTCGACGATCAAGCACCTGGTCTACGACCAGAGCCGGCTCGTCTCCAGCGTCCGCACCATCTACACCGAGGTCTGGTTCCCGTTCGCGTTCGGGTTCCTGTTCTTCGCCTTTCTCTTTCCCGGCGTCCGCGCGCTGCTGCAGATCCTCGTTCTCGGGCGCCTCAAGTGGAACTGGCCGGTCCCGCAGCCGGGGCGCCTCTTCCGCTGGAGCGAGGAGCTGCGCATCTGGAGCATGACCGACGTCGTCGTCATCGCCGGCCTCATCGCCTACTACCGCGCCTCCATCCCCGCCGACGTGCAGGTGATGGTCGGCGCCTGGCTGTACCTCCTCGTGGCCGTGCTGGCCTACTTCTCCGAGCGCACGCTCGACCGCCGCGCGATCTGGAACGCCATCCTCCCCGACGCCGTGACGATCCCGGCGGGGCCGGTGGCCTCCTGTGACGTCTGCGAGCTGGCCGTCCCCTCCGGCCGCCCCGGGACGCCCTGTCCCCGCTGCGGCGCGCAGCTCGAGCGCGACGTCGCCCGCCGCTTCGCCCCCGCCATCGGCGCCGTCGCGGCGGCCATCCCGCTGCTGCTGCCGGCGTATGCCTTCTCCGTCATGGTCAACGATCAGCTCACCGCGGTCCTCGAGCACACGATCATCGGCACCGTGCAGATGCTCGCCGACCGCGGCTACTGGCAATATGGCGTGGTGGTCCTCTTCGCCGGCATCGTCATCCCGATCCTGGTCCTCTCGGGCATGATCTGGCTCCTGATGCGCGTCCGCTTCCCGAACCGCCAGGGCCTCGTGCTCCGCACGCGCGTCTACCGGATGCTGCACCGCCTGGTGCGGTGGCCGATGATCATCCCCTTCATCGCCGCCCTCGCCGCGCCGATCGTCGACTTCCGCGGCATCGACGACATCGTGGCCGGGCCGGGCGCGACGCCGCTGTTCGCCCTCATCGCCCTGCTCATGCTCGCCATGCGGCTCTTCGAGCCGAAACTCATGTGGAAGACCGCCGGGGAAGCTGGATGACCGATTACCGCAACGACGACCGCGACCAGCCGCACCCGGAGCAGGAAGCCGCGCAGGCGCGCGTGAACGTCGCCAGTTGGTCGCCGTGGGTCTGGATCGTCCCGGCGGTGGCGATCATGATCGTCGGCTGGCTGATCGTCCGCTATGGCTTCGGCGGCGGCGACGTCACCGTCCGCTTCGTCGAGGCGCGCGGCCTCGACCGCTACAGCCCGGTGCGGTTCCGCGGGGCCAAGGTCGGCACGGTCCAGAAGATCACCATCGACGAGAAGCTGAGCCAGGTGGTGGTGTCGATCACGCTCGACGCCTCCATGGCGCACGCGCTGCGCAAGAACACCCGCTTCTGGATCGTCGAGCCGGGCCTCGAAGGCGGCGGCCTCGGCGGCATCCTCTCCGGCACCTACGTCGGCATCGCCCCCGGCGACGGGGAGGAGACGACCGAGTTCGTCGGACAGGAGTACCCGCCCGTCATGTCGGCCCCCGAGGCGGGGAAGACGTTCATCCTCGAAGGGCCGGGCCTCGGCGCCCTCACCGCCGGCACCCCGGTGCAGTTCGAGGGGCTGCGCGTCGGCCGCATCCTCGGCGCGGAGTTCGACGAGCGGAAGCAGCAGACCTTCGTCCACGTCTTCGTCGTCCGGCGTTTCGCCGACCACGTCCGCCAGAACACCCGCTTCTGGCGTGCCGGCGGCCTCTCCTTCTCCCTCGGCGGCGGCGGCCTGCAGATGGGCGACGCCTCGATCTCCTCGCTCCTCAACGCGCCGATCGCCTTCTACACCCCCGACGTCCTCGCCGGCGCGCCGGCCGCCGACGGGTCGCGCTTCCAGCTCTACAACTCCCGCGGCGCCGCCATCGCCGCCGCCGACGGTCCGCACATGACCTACCTGACGTACTTCCCCGGCCCGGTGAACGGGCTCACGCCCGGCACGCCGGTGACGATGAAGGGGGTGCAGGTCGGACGGGTGCGCGACGTCCGCCTCCGCTTCGTGCCGGAGACGGCGGCGCTGGAGACGCCGGTCACGATCGAGATCGACCCGCGCCTGATGGAGTTCCAGGTCGACGCCTCCACCACGCGCGAAGAGCTGCGCGACCGCCTCAACGGCGCGATGCAGCGCCTCATCCACAAGGGCATGCGCGCCACGCTGGCGACCAGCATGGTCCTCCCCGGCGCGAGCGCGGTCTCGCTCGTCGACGTCGCCGGCGACGGCACCGGACGCCTGGTCGTGGAGAACGACCCGCCGATCATCCCCGCCGCGGCGGAGGGTGACGGGCTGTCGGGCGCGCTCGCCGCCGTCACCGGCGTCGCCAACACCATCCGCGGCCTGCCGATTCGCGAGATCGCCGGCCACATGCGCAACACCGCGCAGCGCCTCGAGGCGCTGGTCAGCGATCCCCGCCTCGACCAGAGCCTGCAGCGGCTGAACGACTCGCTCGCGCAGATGGAGAAGGTGGCCAACACGGCCGGCAACAACGCCGGACCGATCGTCGAGAGCCTGCGCAACGCCGCGGAGTCGGCGGAGGCGACGGCGAAGTCGGTCGAGGCCACGGCCGCGTCGGCCGGCCAGAACGTCGGCCCGATCATCGAGTCGCTGCGCAACGCCGCCGCCTCGGCCGAGCAGGCCGCGAAACGCGCCGAGCAGCTCATCGGCACCTCGCAGAAGCAGAACTACGACGTCGCGGAGCTGATCCGCGAGCTCACCCGCGCCGCCCAGGCGGTCCGCGAGCTGGCCTCGTATCTCAGTGAGAATCCCGACTCGCTCATCAAGGGGAGGCGCGAATGACGATCCGCCGTAGCGGCGCGATCCTGCTGGTACTGCTGGTCGCCGGGTGCGGGATCATGAAGCGCCCGAAGAACCAGTTCTGGTCCCTCGACACCATCCCCGGCACGCCGCGCACGGTCGGCGGCGTGCCCCTCGGCGTCGACGGCATCCAGCTCCCGCCGGCCATCGACCGGCGCGGCATCACCGTCCGGGGCACCGGCAACAAGATCGACGAGCGGGGCACGCACCAGTGGGCCTCGCCGCTCGAGGAGATGGTCGTCCATACGCTCAGCTTCGACCTCGCCTCGCGGCTGACGAACGGGATGGTGGTGCTGCCCGGCCAGGCCAAGCCGGCCGCCATGCGCTCGCTCTACGTGACGTTCGAAGACCTCGCCCCCGGCCCCGACAACGTCTTCGTGCTCGACGCGCGCTGGGTGATCACCGGCACCGGCGTCGACGAGATGGCGGGCCACGAGCGCATCACCATCAACCTCACCTCGCTCGACAACGCGGAGATCGTGTCGGCGATGAGCACCGCGCTCGGGACGCTCGCCGACCGCATCGTGGCCGCGCTGTAGCGCTTCAGAGCGCCTGCCGTTCGCCGTCCTTCGCCACCTGAATCCCGCTCCGCGATGCGCGCAGGAGCGGGTTCGACTGGTTGAGGTGCACGTACCGCACGCGCTCGCGCAGCGGCGACTTTGCCAGCCGCGCTACCGTCTCCACGATCAGCGGATGGGGGATCTCGGCGAGGTTGCGCCCCGGCAGCTCGTTCGCATCGTGGAACGTGCCGTCGAGGTAGGCGACGTCGGCCCGCTCCAGCACCGACTCCAGCGGCGTGGCCCACTTCTCCCACTTGTCGATGTCGGGCAGCCAGAGCACGGCGCGCGACGGGCCGCGCACCAGAAAGGCGACGGTCTCGGAGTACTCGTCGCGGTGCGGCACCCGCAGCGGCGTGACGCGGATGCGCGCGTTGAGTGCGACCTCCATTCCGTCCTCGAGCGGCGCCAGCGTGATGTTGCCGAGGCGCACGAGCTGGTCCCACGGACCGTTGCCGGAGAGGAACTCGCGCATGCGCGGCATCGCATGCACCGGCACCCCTTTCGCGCCGAGCACCTCGCGCCCCAACTGGGCCAGCCCGAGGTAGTGGCCGATGTGGGCGTGGGTGAGAAGGATGCCGTCGAGCAGCACGTCGCCGCGCGGCGCGACCTCGTCGAGCGTGCGCAGTTGCGACGGAAAGTCGGGCGTGGCGTCGATGATCCACCGCTGCCGCGATTCCGGGTCGACGATGGCCAGCGACGCCACACGATGCCGCAGCCGCCGGTCATGCCACGCCTCCGCGCAGTCCGGCCGGTTGCACCCCGCCTGCGGATACCCCCCATCCTGCGCAACCCCAAGCACCAAAGTAAAAGGCGCCGAGGAACCCGAGGAACCCGAGGAACTCCGAGGAACCCGAGGAACCCGAGGACCCCCGAGGAACTCCCGGACCACAACCCCAACATCCCTCTTCTCCCCATCCACGAGGTAATTCATCCGCCGCATGGCGTCGTCGTCGATGGCGCCCTTCAGCGACTCCAGCGCCGCCAGCCCACCCTTGCAGCGCTCGTCGAGATCCTTCCGCGCCACCACCACCGCCTCGTACGGCGGGAAGTAGCGGCGGTCGTCTTCGAGGACGAGGAGGCCGAGGGGGTCGATCAGCCCGTCGGTAGAGTTGCCGGCGATGAGATCGACCTCGCCGCTCGCCAGCGCCTTATAGGTGAGCCCGAGGTCCATCGTGCGCGGCTGAGTGGCGACGTTCAGCCCGTACGCCTTCTTGAGCCCCGCCCACCCATCCGGCCGCTCGGTGAACTCGTAGCCGAAGCCGGGGCGGATGTTCGGCATGCGCGCGAGATCGGACACCGTGCGCAGCCCGTACTTTTGCGCGTCCGCCTTCCGCACGATCATCGCAAACGTGTTGTTGAAGCCGAGCGGCGGCGACCAGCGCAGCCCCGCCTTGTCGTACGCCGCGCGGACGTCGGCCGAGGGCTGTTTCAGGATCGCCGTGAGCGCGGTGCCGGAGTATTCGACGTAGGTGTCGATCGAGCCGGTGCGGATGGCGGAGTCGCAGACGAACGTCCCCCCCATGTTCAGCCGCCGCTCGACCTTGCAGCCGGCCGACTCGAGCTTCTGCGCCAGCAGCTCGCCGAGGAGCACCGACTCGGTGAAGTTCTTCGAGCCGACCACGATCGGCTTCTCTTCGCCGCGGCAGGCGGCGAGCAGGAGGACGATGACGATCACGAGGTTGCGCATGGTTTTTCTGGTTCCTCGGAGTTCCTCGGTTCCTCGGAGTTCCTCGGCGACAGGCGAGTTCCCCGCAACCAACCCGAGGAACCCGAGGAACCCGAGGAACTCCGAGGAACTCCGAGGAACCCCAGGAACCCTCACCCCTCACCCCGCTTGCGTGCAAACCACCTCTCCACCCGCGTCAACACCACGTCCGCCCCCAGCGCCAGCAGCGCCGCCGGCAGCGCGCCGGAGAGAATCAGCCGCGTGTCCACCATCGCCACGCCGCGGAAGATGAGCGTCCCCAATCCGCCGCCGCCCACCGCCGCGGCGATGGTCGCGACGCCGATCGCCGTCACCACCGCGATGCGGATCCCGGCCACGATGGCCGGCGTTGCCAGCGGCAGCTCGACGCTCCAGAGCAGTTGCCGTCCCGTCATCCCCATCGCCGTCGCCGCTTCCCGGACGTGCGGATCGACGCGCTGCAATCCCACCAAGGTGCTGCGCACGATCGGCAGCAGCGAGTAGAGCACCAGCGCCACGATCGCCGGCCGCGCGCCGATGCCGCCGATGAAGGGCAGCGGAATCAGGAAGCCGAACATGGCCAGCGAGGGGATGGTCTGCACCGCGTCCGTGATCCTGAGCGCCACGCCCCCTGCCCCGCGGCGGCGATGCGCGAGCGTGCCGAGCGGCACCCCGGCGGCGATGGCGATCGTCACCGCCGCCACGACGATGAGGAGGTGCTCGCCCGTGAGTCGCAGCAGGTTCATGACGCCGAGGCGAGGAATCTTCTCACGAGGTCATGCTCGCTCGCCCGGAGCTCCGCCGGCCCGCCGTCCACCACCACCGCCCCTCGGTCGAAGAGGACGACCCGCTCGGCCACGCGCAGCGCCTCCCGCACGTCGTGCGTGACGAAGACGAGCGTGGTGTCGCGGGTGAGGTCGAGCAGCAGCTCCTGGAGATCGGCGCGGATGAGCGGGTCGAGCGCCGAGAAGGGCTCGTCGCAGAGGAGGATGCGCGGGCCGGCGATGAGCGCGCGGGCGATGGCCACCCGCTGCTGCTCGCCGCCGGAGAGCATGCGCGGGAAATGCTCTTCGAAGCCGGGCAGCTCGAGCCGCTCCAGCAGCGCGGTCACGCTCGCGCGGATGCGCTCCTCCGGCCACTCCAGGAGGCGCGGCACGGTGGCGATGTTGTCGAAGACGGTGCGGTGGGGGAAGAGCGCCGGCTGCTGCATGACGTAGCCGGTGCTCCTGCGCAGCGCGGTGAGATCGCGTCCGGCGATGGGCGCGCCGTCGATCCGCAGCTCGCCCGACGTCGCGGGCACCAGGCCGTTGATGACCTTCAGCGCGGTCGTCTTGCCGGCGCCGCTGCGGCCGAGGAACGCCACCCGCTCGCCGTCGGCAATGGTGAGCGAGACGCGGTCGAGGATGGTGCGCCCGGGGACGGTGACTGTGACGTCGCGGTATTCGACCGGCACGCGGCGAGCGTAGCAGGTTCAGTGCGTTCCATCCGCGCGCGCCGCCCACGTTCATGATGACTCCATGAAGAAGCTCGTCGTTGTCCTGCTCCTCCTCGCCGGCTGCACGTCGGCGCGCCCACACGACTCCGGACTGCAGGACCGGCTGCACGCGCTGCTCTCGGGATACGAGCGCGAGGGCTTCTCCGGCACGGTCTTGGTGGCGAAGGACGGCCGGATCGTCCTGCACCGCGGCTACGGCTTTGCCGATCGCGAGCGGCAGATCCGCAACGGGCCGCGGACGCTCTTCGAGATCGCCTCGCTCAACAAGCCCTTCACCGCCGCGGCGATCCTGCAGCTCGAGGAGCAGGGGGTGCTGCGCACGAGCGATCCGCTGGAGCGTTGGCTCGGGCCGTTCCCGCCGGAGAAGGCGGCGGCGACGATCGATCACCTCGCCGCGCACACCGCCGGACTCGTCCCCGAGGGCACCGACCTGGGTGAGGGGGAAGACCGCGACCAGTTCATCGCCGCGGTAAAGAGCGTCGCGCGCGAGTCGGCGCCGGGGGAGCGCTACCGCTATACGAACGCCGGCTACAGCGTGCTCGCCGCGATCGTGGAGAAGGCGTCGGGGATTCCGTACGAGACGTTCATCCGCACGCGCGTCCTCCCGCGGGCGGGTCTGGAGAACGTCTGGTTCCGCGGGGAGACGGTGCCCGCGAACCGAATGGCGCGCGGCTACGTCGCGTCGGGCGAGAGCACGCCGAATCCGTACCGCTGGGGCACGCGCGGCGCCGGCGGCATGATCACCACCGTCGAGAACGTCTACCGCTTCTACCTCGCCGCGCGCGCCGAGCCGGCCTACCGGAAGATGTTCCAGCCCGGCCCGAGGGAAAGCTACGGCTGGCACGTCGAGCCGGCGCGCATCCACAAAGGCGGCGGCATGCCGCAATACGCGACGCAGCTCATCCACCACCCGGCGGAGCGGGTGATCTTCGTCTGGGCCAGCAACGACCTCACGAAGAGATGGCGCGACGAGCTGAACGAGGGGATCGCCAGGATCGCGCTCGAGTAGCGGCGCGTAAAGGAGCAGTCCCTCGTCCTTAGCGATGCATCACATGGTGTATCTTTGACGCATCAAAGACCGCCATGCGAACGACGATCAACCTGGACGAACAGCTTCTTGAAGAAGCGCAGCGCGTGACGGGCACCGCCGAGCGGACGGCGTTGATCCACGAGGGGCTGCGGGCGTTGATCGCGCGCGAGAGCGCGAAGCGTCTGGCCCGACTGGGTGGGAGCGAGCCGCGCCTTCAGCGTCCGCCAAGACGCCGCGCCTCGTGATTCTCGTCGACACGTCCATCTGGGTGGACCATCGGCGAAGGGAGTGCGGCCGCTCGCTGAGCTGCTCGAGCGAAGCGAGGTGATCACGCATCCCTTCATCATCGGCGAGCTGGCGTGTGGCAATCTCAAGAACCGTGACGAGATCCTCCGGCTGCTTGCGGCTCTTCCTTCGGTCACGGTTGCCACGGATGAGGAGACGCTGCTCCTCATTGAGCGAGAGAGATTGATGGGGAAAGGCATCGGTTATATCGACGTGCATCTCCTCGCATCGGCCGCGCTCACTCCCGGTGCGCGGATCTGGACGCGCGACCGCCGTTTCGCTGCCGTCGTTCGGGAACTGGGTCTCGAGCTGAATGTGGCTTAAGCGCGAGGCTTAAGCGCGTTTACTCAGCGGAAAGTAATGGTCCCTGTCGGAGCCGTCGTAGTGGCCGGACGGCATGCAGCACTTCTTGAAAGCGCCTCCCGGAGCCGCAGGGGCAGGGGTCGTTGCGGCCGAGTTTCTCGAGCAGCTCTTTGTCGCCGTGCACGATCCTGAGGCCGCGCTTTACGCGTGTCTCGGACGGATAGCCTTTGCGGCGTTTGCTGCTCGGCTCAAAAGCAGAAGTCCTCGTTCTTCTTACGCATGATGTCCTCCTTCGCTCGTTGCGAGCGGGGCGACAGGATGCGCCGCGCGCGGCTCGCCGTCAACCGACCGTCGCCGTGCACGCCCGGCAGCGGCGCGCGGCCGCGGGGATCATCTCCAGGCACTCGGGGCATTCCTTGTTCGCCTGCGCCGCCGGTTCCGGCACCGGTTTCACCAGCGCCTTCACGATCAGGAACACGACCAGCGAGATCACCATGAAGTCGAGCAGCGCGCCGATGAAGTGGCCGTAGAGGATCGCGTTCTCGGTGACTTTTCCCGCCGCGTCGGTGGCGGAGCTGAGGACGAGCTTCGCCTCACGCCAGTCGCCTCCCGGCAGAAAGAGGCTGATGAACGGCATGAGGATGTCGGCGGCCAGCGCCGAGACGACGTTGCCTACTGCAGCGCCGATGATCACGCCGATTGCCAGCGCGAGCGCGTTCGTCTTGGTGAGGAACCCTCGAAATTCAGCGATCATCGGTCGTTCTCCAGCGCCCGAGTATCAATCGTGAGGCGCCGCGCGTCAAAAAACAGCGGCTGCTGTCTCCTGAAACTGACAGAGCGCCTCGCAATCGAGCGGCGCCGCCAGAATTTCGTGCGCATTGCAGCCGCGTAATACCCCGCGCTGTCATTTGAAAGAGACAGCGGTGGGTCGTTCTCGACCGACGCGCAGAAAAAAATCAGGTCCCTTCGACTTTTTCTGGAGACATCCCAGCGTGCTGCGTAACTTTTTGCCTGGCTCATACGTCCCATATACGGAACGCGTCGCGCGCGTTCTGCCGGAGTGGGGCGGGGACCTGCTGAATCGGCGGCAGCCCGCAGCCGGCGAACCTCTGACGGATCGGGAGAAAGACATGATGAAACCCCCGAATCAGGGAGTCGATGCCGGCGGTCCGACCGCTGCCGCCGCCATCGAGATACTACGTGCGGTCACTCACACGCTCACACCGGCCGAACGGCTCGCCATCGTGCGCATCGTTCGTGACGGGATGGAGATGGTTCCGCCGGACACCGACGAGCGCCTGCGCGCGCGGATCAGTGTGGCGCGCACGGTGTCGCCGCAGGTGATCGATTCGATCGCCACGGCGATCGAGCCGTCGCCCGTGTGGCAGCAGTCGGCGCACACGAACCCGGAGGAGCTGCACCGCCTCCGTCTCTTCGAAGAGCACCGGCCGCTCTTCGAGGAGCTCGGGGCGTTCACCAAGATCCTGGGTTACAACCTCGCCTTCCACCATTACACCGCCATCGCCAAGTCCCGCGACGCCTACCGCACCGGCCGCAATCTGCGCGGTCCCGACGGTCTGGCGGCCCAGGTCCACCTCGACGCCGTGGCTCCTCTTCTCAGCCGCGGCGGCGGGCGTAAGACCCGGAAAAAGACGAACGTGAAGGACGCCAAGAAGTAGGCTCGAGCCCCGCGGTTCCGAGGCGCGACCCGGACCGCGGGGAACGAATCTGCTATCTTCCGTTTCCACAATCGAGCTATCAGGGAGAGACGAGCGTGAACGGAAAAGTGCTGGCGCTGGCGGTCGCTGTCGGGTTGAGCGCGTGGAGCGGGTGGGCTCAGGACGAGCCGCAGGACGTGGAAGGCTGCACCGACTCGCAACTGCTGACGCGCCTCCGCGGCTGCGTCATTACGGAGTGCGACAGGAAGGAGTTCGACTCGGCCGAGCTGTTCGTGGGCGGCGAGGACCGGCGGGAGCCGGTGGAGGGGCGCAAGGAGATCGTCGGCTACGACTGCGGCGAGAACGTCTCGATGCTCCAGA
This sequence comes from Thermoanaerobaculia bacterium, assembly GCA_036399015.1. GTDB lineage: Bacteria > Acidobacteriota > Thermoanaerobaculia > Gp7-AA8 > Gp7-AA8 > QHVT01. The sequence continues at coordinate 79,778 of DASWNW010000065.1, forward strand.
TCGCCCGCAACGCCGAGGCGGCGCTGAAGAAGGCGGGGTACACGGTCGTCTTCTCCGGGATCGCCGAGGACGCGCCGGTGGTCACCGCGCGCAAGGGCAACCAGTGGCTGCAGGTGCACTCGCAGAACCCCGGCGGCGGCACGTTCGGCTACATGCAGACGGCGGTGCTGGTGCAGGGGATGGAGCAGCAGATGGTCGCCGACGCCGACGCCTGGGCGGACGAGATCAACCGCACCGGGAGCTGCTCGATCTACGGCATCCTCTTCGACACCGGCAAGTCGACGATCCAGCCGGAGTCGCGCAAGTGCCTCGAGGAGGTGGTCAAGCTCCTCAACGACAACCCGACCTGGAAGATGCAGATCGAGGGGCACACCGACAACGTCGGCGCGAAGGCGGCGAACCAGAAGCTCTCCGAGGAGCGCGCCGCCGCGGTGGTGGCCTGGCTGGCCTCGAACGGCATCGACCGCTCGCGTCTGACCTCGAAAGGCTTCGGCGACTCGACCCCGGTGGCGGACAACACCACCGACGACGGACGGGCGAAGAACCGGCGCGTGGCGCTGCGGAAGATGTAGGGCGCGCGGGGTTCCTCGGGGTTCCTCGGAGTTCCTCGGAGTGGCGGGCCAGGGTCACAAACCGCCGAGGAACTCCGAGGAACTCCGAGGAACTCCGAGGAACCCGAGGAACCGCTACTTCCCTTCTACCACTCGTTGCAGTTCTGCCCGACCGTGCAGTCGGTGCAGGTGCAACTGGCGACGCATTCGTTGTCCACTTCCGTGCACGAGTAGATGGCGGACGAACAGTGCGCGCAGAAGCACTCGTTGTTGCACTGGATCCGCGTCGGGCTGCACATCCCCGTGCAACTGGTGACCGGCACCGCGTTCAGCAGTCCGGTGTCGAAGACGGCCTCGCGCTCGCCCGCGGAGCGGATCGAGAACGCGGTCACGCGCGCGCTGTGGGCGGCGGCGGCGAACACCGGCGCCACCTCGACGGTCATGACCGGGCGGTACGTCGTCCCCTCACGCGCCTTCAGCGCGTAGGTGTGCAGCACGGCGCCGTCGGCGTCGAACAGCTCGACCGTGACGTCGGTGACGGTGGAGCGGTGAAGCTGGACCTGCACGTGCGCGCGTGCGTTCTCCCCCTCACCCTTGGCGAGATGCGCGACCACGGCCGCCTTCCCGATGTCGTCCGGCGGCGGGGCGGCGCCGAGGGTGAGCGCGAGCAGAGAGAGCGAGAGTACGGCGAGGCTCCTCGAGATAGTTGTTTTCATATGGACATGTATATGCCCACCTGAAAGCGGACACAAGCCTTATGTGTGCACGCCCGGCGCTTCGCGCCCGGTGCGCTCGACGTACTCCACGTACGACCCGCCGTAGGTGAGCGGGCGGTCGTGCTCGTCGCCGGCGAGCTCCAGGACGCGGTTCGCCAGGCCGCGCAGGAAGGTGCGGTCGTGGGAGACGAAGAGCATCGTGCCCTGGAAGTCGCCGAGGGCCTCGATGAGCATTTCCTTCGTGGCGAGGTCGAGGTGGTTGGTCGGCTCGTCGAGGACCAGGAAGTTCGGCGGGTCGAGGAGCATGCGCGCCATGACCAGCCGCGACTTCTCGCCGCCGCTCAGCGAGCGCACTTTCTTGTCGACGTCGTCGCCGGAGAACTGGAAGGCGCCGAGGAGGTTGCGCAGCGTGCCGATGCTCTCCAGCGGGAAGTCCTTCTGCATCTGCTCCCACACCGTGAGGTCGGCGTCGAGGAGGTCGAGCGCCTGCTGGGAGAAGTAGCCCATCTTCAGGCTCGCACCGAGCTTCACTTCCCCTCGGTCGGGGTTCAGTGACCCGACGACCATCTTCAGCAGCGTCGACTTGCCGGCGCCGTTTTTCCCCATCACGCACCAGCGCTCGCCGCGGCGGACGTGGAAGTCGAAGCCGTCGTAGATGGTGCGCGGGCCGAAGGACTTCGAGACCGACTTGAGCGCGACGACGTCCTCGCCCGAGCGCTGCGGCGAGCGGAAGTCGAACTTCATGGCGATCCGCTTCTTCGGCGGCTCGATGCGCTCCTGCTTCTCCAGCATCTTCACGCGGCTCTGCACCTGCGCGGCCTTGGCGGCGTGGGCGGTGAAGCGCTCGATGAAGCGCTGCTCCTTCTTGAGCTTCGCCTGCTGCCGCGCGTAGGCCGCCTCCTGGTTCGCCTCCCGCTGCTCCCGCTCGCGGACGTAGAAGTCGTAGTCGCCGGAGTAGGTGACGATGTCGCCCTCGTCGATCTCGACGATCTTCGAGACGATGCGGTTCATGAAGTCGCGGTCGTGTGAGGTCATGAGGATCGTCGAGGGGACGCTCTTGAGGAAGCGCTCCAGCCAGACGATCGACTCGATGTCGAGGTGGTTGGTCGGCTCGTCGAGCAGCAGCACGTCGAACTTGCCGAGGAGGATCTTGGCCATGGAGACGCGCATCTTCCAGCCGCCGGAGAGCGCGCCGACGTCGCCGTCGATCTGGGGGTCGGTGAAGCCGAGGCCGTGCAGCACCTCGCGGGCGCGCGCCTCGAGCTCGTAGCCGCCCTGGTGCTGGTACTCCTCCTGGACGGTGCCGAAGCGCTCCAGGACCTTGTCGTAGTCCTCGCGGGAGGGGTCGCCCATGGCGTGCTCGAGCTCGATCAGCTCGTGATGGAGGTCGCCGAGGCGGCCGCTGCCGGCGATGGCTTCGTCGAGGACGGTGCGCCCGCTCATCTCGTCGACTTCCTGGCGGAAGTAGCCGATGGAGATCTTCCGCGGCACGTTCACCACGCCGTCGTCCGCCGCCTCTTCGCCGATGATCATGCGGAAGAGGGTCGACTTGCCGGCGCCGTTCGGCCCGACCAGCCCCGCCTTCTCGCCCGGGTTGAGCTGGAAGGAGGCCTCGACGAAGAGGACCTGTTTGCCGTACTGCTTGCTGACGTTGGCGAAGGAGATCATGCGGGCCGGGGAACGTTTGCGGGGGGGAATGTCTTCCGCGGGGCTCTCTGGAGCGACGGGCTCTTAGCCCGTCGTGGACTTTGCCCGGGCTGAGAGCCCGGGCCTCCAGAGAGACCGGTGGCTAGCGCGTGGCGCTGGCGCGCAGGGCGCGCGCTTCGTTCAGCAACTCCTCTACGGCAGCGGACACGGTGTCTTCCACGTGCACTTCCTCGTCCGGATCCCCCAGCCCCGCGTCCTTCTGGCGGCGCACTCCTTCCCGCAGCAGGTCGCGGATCTCGACGGCGTTGTCGACGCCGCGAAAGTAGGCGACGTGCATCGGCTCGCCGACGTGCCCTTTCTTGCCGTGCTCCCCCTCGCCTCCGCCGCCGGCGGTCTTGACCTCCACGTCGGCGATGCCGAGGAAGCGCTGGAGGGGGCCCTGCTTGATGGCGATGTTCTGGATGTTGGCGAGGGCGATGGTTTTCTCGCGGATGGTGGTGATGCCCTCGCGGATGCGGATGGCGCGGTCGGAGAGCATGTACCAGCGGAGGTCGAAGTCGAGGCGGACGAGCATCCAGCCGAGGAGGGCGTTGAAGACGAGCGCGGCGACGCCGAAGGCCTCGCCGAGGCGCATCAGGAAGACGGCGATGTCGGGGACGCCGCGGCGCTCGAGGAAGGTGAAGAAGTTGATGGCCCAGAGGATGCCGGCCAGGGCCGCGAGCTGGCCGAGGCCCCAGCGGATCAGCCGCAGGGTGAGGAAGCTCGGCGCGGCGCGGAAGACGCGGGGAGGGGTGCCGGGCGGCGGCTCCGGCGTCGGCGGGACCTTGAGGTAGTGGAGGAGGGTGTCGCGGAGGGTCACCGTTTCTCCAGTGCCTCACGCACCGCGCGGAGCTCGGCGGCTACTTCGCGCAGGGCGGAGGCTAGGGTGTTGTCGACGGGCGCCTCGGCGGCCGAAGCGGCCGCCGCTCCACCAGCTCCGCGCACGCCGCGCATCTTTGTGTAGAGAAAGTCGCGCACCTGTTCGAACTCGTGCAGGCCTTCGAGGGTCATCTCCGCGGTGGCGCTGGCGCTGGCGGTCTGGATCTGGATGCGGGCGAGGCGCAGCCAGCGCTCGAGGATGTTGCTGGTGAGGTGGATGTCCTGGATGCGCGCGTAGGTGAGGGTGATCTCCCGCCGGAAGAGGATGCCCCAGCGCATCGAGATCCCCTCCTCGTCGAAGTCGTAGCGCATGGTGGTGTAGCGGAAGTAGTAGTAGGTCAGCGGGATGAAGAACAGCGGCCCGAGGAGGAGCGAGGTGAGGATGTAGTAGGTCCAGAGCTCGCGGGCCGGACGATGGATGGCGAAGATCTGCTGATCGAGCGTCACGCGGCGGATGCTAATTGAAAATTGAAAATTGAAAATTGAAAAAGAGGAGCCCCGCATCGCCGCAGGTCGTTCAGCTCGGATCTTTCAATTTTCAATTTTCAATTTTCAGTTGCGGTACTCACCGCTCTCTCGACTTCGAGCGCGCGATGCTCGGCGGTGTGCTCCTCGAGGACCCGCTCGCGCGCCCGCGCGCCGATGGCGCGGCGGTCGTCGTCCTTCATGCGCAGGTAGCGGAGGACGTCGGCGCCCGATTCGGCGATGAGGATCTCGCGGTCGGGTTCGAAGAGGGAGTCGAGGCCGTCCCACCAGTCGCTGATGATCGGGACGGCGCAGGCCGCCGCCTCGAAGAGGCGCACGCTCGGCGACCAGCCGGCGCGGATCATCTCGGCGCGGGTGACGTTGAGGGTGAAGCGCTGGGAGTTGTAGAAGGTGCGGTGGTCGCGCGGCGGGAGGTGTTCGACCCGCTTCACGTTGCGCGGCCATTTGATGTCGGCCGGGTACTGCGGTCCGGCGACGATGAACGAGCCGGTGCGCCGCTTGCGCGCCGGCTCGAGGAGCAGCCGCTCGACGGTCGGCTGGCGGTCGTCGCTGTAGGTGCCGAGGTAGCCGAGGTCCCACTTCAGGCGGTGTTTGCGCGGGAAGTAGTGCTCGGGATCGAAGGAGCAGTAGAGCGCGCGCGCCATCGGCGAGCCGTACTTTTTCTCGATGCGCCGCAGCGTCGGGCCGCCGGTGAAGGAGAAGTAGATGTCGTAGCGGGGGATGAGCTGCGGCGAGAGGTATTCGTAGTCGCGCTTCCGGAGCTTGGCCAGGGTGACGGGCGTGTCGATGTCATAGAAGGCGGTCAGCCCCTGCGCCGTCTCCGTCACCCATTCGCCCACCGCCACCCCCTCCGGCACGTACGACCCGACGATCACCAGGTCCGCCTCCCGCACGTGCCGCGCGTAGCGATGCTTCAGTTGCGCGAGTCCGCGGTAGAGGCGCGTCGTGCAGTAGGGCGGGTCGGGGAGATCGCGGTTGGAGGCGTACCAGGGCACGTCGCGCTCGAGAAAGAGCACCTCGTGCCCGCGCGCCGCCAGCTCGCGCACCAGGCCGCGGAACGTCGTCGCGTGGCCGTTGCCCCAACTGGAGGTGATGGAGAGGCCGAGGATGACGATGTTCATGATGGGGTTACGTGTTGCGTGTTGCCGGTTGCCCGGGCAGTTTCGCCCGTGGGACCAGGCTCGGGCAACGCGCCACTCGCAACGCGCGACTCCAAAATTTCCACCACCTGCCTCGCCCGGTGCGCGTACGTGTGCTCCGCCAATACGCGCTTCATCGCTGCTTCGCCGATCTGTCTCGCGCGTTTCTCGTCGAGCGACTCGACGATCGCGGCCACCTCGGCGCCGTTGCGGGCGACGAGGACTTCCTTTTCCGGCTCGAGGAAGGTGTCGATGCCTTCCCAGGCGTCGGTGATGAGGCAGGCGGCGGCGCCGGCGGCTTCGAAGACGCGCGTGGCGGGCGACCAGCCGTTGCTGGCCATCGAGTCGCGGGAGACGTTGAGGACCGCGCGGGGGGTGCAGTTGAAGGCGTTGTGGTCGCCGGTGAAGACGTGGCCGAGGTAGCGGACGGAGTCGGGGAGCGGCTTGTCGCCCCAGCCGGAGCCGCCGAGGAGGAAGCGCTTTTGCGGCAGCAGCGCGGCGGCGCGGAGGAAGAACTCCTCGACGCGCGCCTCCCGGTCGGGCAGGCGGTTGCCGAGGAAGGAGAGGTCGGCCTCGAAGTCGCCGTTCGGCGGGACGGGGTGGTGGGTGAGGGGGTCGAGCGCGTTGTAGATCGGGATGCACTCGCGCGCGCCGAAGGCGCGGTACTTTGCCACCACCGGGTCGCCGCCGCCGTAGGTGAAGATGAAGTCGTATTTCGGGACGAGCGCGCGGAAGGGGTCGAGCTCGTCGCGCTGGATGCGGTCGAGTGTCGCGGGAGCGTCGACGTCCCAGAAGATGACGGTCTGGTGGGGGAGGCGCTGTTCGAGCACGGCGCGCTCGAGAAGGTCGTCGTGCACGCCGACGCCGCTCGCCTTCACCACCACGTCGTAGTGCCGTGCCTCGTCGAGCGCCCGCTCCACGTCCTTCGGCTGATAGACCACCACGCGCGCCCACTCCGGGTCTTCCTTCAGGTCGCGGTTCTGCTGGCGGTGGTAGGCGTCGGGCTCGAAGAAGGTGACGTGGTGGCCGAGCTCCGCGAGGTTGCGGATCACGCCGCGGTAATACGTGGCGGCGCCGTTCCAGTAGGCGGAGACGAGGGAGCTACCGTAGAACGCGATCTTCATGTGCTTGTCACGCGTTGCGAGTGGCGTGTTGCGCGGGCTGGATGATGTTCATGAGCTCCGTCACGCGATGGGCGCAGGTGTGTCTGCGCTCGATCGTTTTCAGGCCGTGCGCGATCAAGGACTGGGCCAGCGCGCGGTCTTCCAGGAGCGCCCGCATCTGCTTCTTCATCTCCCCGCCGTCCCGCGCGACGAGAAAGTCCTCGCCGGGGGTGAAGAGCCCTTCCGCGTCCTCCCACGGCGCCGTGATGAGCGGGATGCCGCTGGCCAGCGCCTCGAAGGGGCGGATCGTCGGGATGCCGCGGAGCGTGGTGACGTACGGCCGCCGCGGCACGTGCACGGTGAAGCGGTAGCGGGAGAAGACTTCCGGCGCGCGCCAGTTCGGCAGCCACCCGGCGTACTCGATGTTCGCCTCGCGCAGCGCATCGACGGCGTGCTCGGGATAACGGACGCCGTGCACGCGCGCGCGCAGGCGCAGCTCTTTGACCGGATCGATGAGGAACTCGTGCAGCTCCGCCGTCCGCTCCTCATCCCCCCAGTTGCCGATCCACACCAGATCTCCCTCGGCGTCGCCGTGCGGGCGGGGATGGAAGACGCGCGTGTCGGCCGCCTCGTGCCACGTCCACGCAGCCTGCGCCCAGCCGTTCCGGAGGTAGAGGTCGCGGATGACGTTGCCGTAGGCGAGGACGCCGTCGTAGTTGCGCAGGTCGTACTTGGCCATCTCCTCCGGCTGCGTCGCGGCGCGGTGATGGGTGTCGTGGAAGAAGAGGCGGTAGTTGCGCGCCCGCTCGCGGTGGAGGCCGATGCGGCGCACCAGCTCGTGCTCCGACCACTCGTGCACGATGACGACCTCTGCGCCGTCGAGGACCTCGTCGAGGTCGAGCGTGTCGAGCATGTACTCGTGCGAGTGGAGTTGCGGGAAGACGCGGCGGAACTCGTCGAGCGGCGCGGTGCCGTGGTCGGCGACGAGGTTCTGCACGCTCCAGCCGGTGGCCGGCTCGTAGACCTCGACGGTGTGGCCGCGGTCGAGCAGCTCGGTGGCGACGCCGCGCAGGAAGTGGGCGTTGCCATGGTTCCAGTCGGAGACGAGCGAGTGGTAGAAGAGGACGAATTTCACGCCGCCTCCTCGTACGTCTCGCGGTAGCCGGCGGCCATGCGGGCGACGGAGAACTCCGCGGCCCGCTTGCGGGCGCGCTGGCCGAGCTCGTGGCGGAAGCGGTCATTGCCGATGATCTCGTTCGTGACGCGGGCGATCTGCTGGGGATCGCGCGGCGGGACGAAGACGGCGGCGTCGCGCCAGATCTCGCGCAGCGACGGGATGTCGCCGAGGACGAGCGCGCAGCCGGAGAGCGCCGCTTCGAGCACCGAGAGGCCGAACGGCTCGTACAGCGCCGGGAAGAGGTAGATCGCCGCCTCGCCGTAGGCGCGGGCGAGGTCGGCCGGCTCGAGCCAGCCGAGGGAGGTGACGTTCTGCGCGTCGGCCCCGCCGTCGCCGGCCATGCGCACCGGCCATTCGATGAGCGGCGCGGCGGCGAGGACGGCGCGGAGGTTCTTCCCCTCGTCCCACAGCCGACCGGCCGCGAAGACGGAGGCGCGGTGGGCGTGGCCGGTCGAGGGGATGAAAGCGCGGCCGTTGTAGATCAGGCGGCGCGGCGTGGAGAGGCGGTAGTGCTGGTCGAGCGCCGCGAGCATCCAGGCGCTCGGCGCCGCCACGAGACGCGCACCGGCGAGACCGCGCTCGACGCGCTCGCGGTAGGTGTTCCACTCCGGCGGCGCGTCTTCTTCTTTCACCGCGCGCCACCAGGAGAGGACGCAGGAGTGGGCGACGACGAGCTTCGGCGCGCGGAACGGCAGCGCACCGTGGGAGAAGCCGTTGAGGTGGACGATGTCGAAGTTCCCCTCCGCCTCGAGGCCGAGGAGCCAGGCGCCGGAGGCGTCGACGTCGGACCAGGGATCGTCCTGCCACTCGAGCTTGTACTCGCTCTCGGCGAGCGTCACGTTCGCCGGCACCTCGGCGCGCTGGCCCGCGCTCGCGCGGCGGCCCATGGTGGCGAGGGTGAAGGTGACGTCGGGGAGGGCGCGGGTGAGCTCGACCGCGTACGTCCAGACGCCGCCGACGGTGTCGGCCGTCATGAGGACGTTCATTGTGGGGGTTCCTCGGTTCCTCGGGGTTCCTCGGGTTCCTCGGGGGAATGGTGCGTGGCGGGCCGAGGAACTCCGAGGAACCCCGAGGAACCCGAGGAACCCCGGTAGATCCCATCCAGCGCCTCCGCCACATCGATCACATGCTCGACGGCCGGATCGAAGGCGTTGCTCTGCGCGAGGCGGCTGGCCCAGGCGACCGCCGCGCGGCCGCCCCACGCGTCGCCGGGCTGGGTGAGCTGCGTGGTCTGCGTCTTCTGGTAGTGCTCGGCGACGAAGTCGTAGAAGGAGCCGTTCACGTTGCGGAAGGCGGCGGCGCCGCCGGTGCCGTAGAAGACCGCACGGATCTCGCACTCGCGGCCGGCGCTGAGGTTCCAGGAGCAGGCGAGCTGCATTGCGGCGCCGTTCGAGAGGTCCATCATCGCGACGGCGTAGTCCTCGACGGAGTGGCCGCCGTGGTGGAAGAGGCGGGAGGTGGTGCGCTCGATCTTCGGGAAGCCGAGCGTCCAGAGGGCCATGTCGGCGAGGTGGATGCCGAGGTCGATGACGCAGCCGCCGCCGGAGAGCTGCTTGTCGTAGAACCACGGCTTGTCGGGTCCGTAGGCGTTGTGGAAGACGAGGTCGACCGCGTAGACGTCGCCGATCGTCTGCTCCTGCACGAGCCGCTTCACCGCCACCATGGCGTCGGTGAAGCGGTAGGAGAGGTCGACGCCGAGGAGGCGGTCGTTCGCACGTGCGGCCTCGACGACGCGCCGCGTCTCCTCGGCGTTGCGGCCGAGGGGCTTCTGGCAGAAGACCGCCTTGCCGCGTTCGAGCGCGGCGATGGCCTGCTCCGCATGCATCGCGCTCGGCGTGGCGATGACGATGGCGTCGGCGTCGCTGCGGAGGAGATCGTCGAAGGTGAGGTCGGTGTCGACGTCGCAGAGGTACGTGGCCTCGGCGGCGCCGGAGTTGACGATGGCCTCCATGCGGTTGCGGCCGATCCATCCTAGGCCGGCGAAGGCTAGGCGCGGCTTCGCCGCGGAATGAAGAGGTTCGAATGAAGAATTTCGAATTGGCTCCGCCGAGCGCGGCGCTGCGCTGCTCAATTCTTCATTCGAAATTCGAACTTCTTCATTCACAGAATCACGGTCCCCTTCACAAATCCCCCCGGCCGCTCCGCCACGTCGTCGAGCGCCTGCCCCAGCTCGTCCAGCGCATACGTGTGCGTCAAGAGGGGGGTGGGATCGATCCGCCCTTCCACCACCGCCTGCACCGCTTCCTCCATCCCTCGCACGTAGTTGCGGGGGTCGCGTTCGTGGGCGTTGACGACGTCGATGCCGAGCCAGTTCCAGTTCTGCATGTTCACCTGGCGTGGGCCGTCCTGGTGGTAGCCGGCGATGACGAGGCGGCCGCGCTCTCCGATGATGTCGTTGGCGATGTCGAGGGGCCACTGGGAGCCGATGCATTCAATGACGCGCTCGGCGCCGCGCTGCTCCGTCAGCTCTTTCACCCGGCCGACGATCTGCCAGTGGTCGTCCATCGCGATCGTCTCGTCGGCGCCCATCGTCTTCGCCAGCTCGCGGGCCTGTTCGCGGCGGGAGATGGCGACCACGCGCGCGCCGGCGCTCTTGGCGAGCTGGATCAGCAGGTTGCCGAGGAACCCGGCGCCGATGACGGCGACGGTCTGGCCGGGCTCGATCCCGGAGCGGCGGAAGATGTTCATGGCGCAGCCGATCGCCTCGCCGGGGAAGGTGCGTCCGGCCAGCTCGTCGGGGAGGCGCACGACCGAGCCGGCATCGGCGAGGTCGTATTCGGCGAAGGCTTTCCCGGAGAGGAAGGCCACGCGCTCCCCCTCCTTCACGGTGGTGACTTCGTCGCCGATGGCGTCGACGACGCCCCAGCCCTCGTGCCCCGGCGCGCCGGCGTCGAGCGGGTACTTGAACCACTCGCGCCCTTCCCAGACGGGAAGGCTGGAGGCGCAGACGCCGCAGCCTTCGAGACGCACGCGCACCTCGCGCGCGCCGGGGACGGGCACGCTGGTGGTCACGACTTCGAGTTTGCGGGAGCCCGCGATGACTGCTGCTTTCATTCGGTCGCCGGTACGGCGACGACCGGCACATCGCGCGCCACCGCCGCGAGCGGCGACCTGGCAGCCTCGGAGGGACGCTCATCGGCCTGCTGCACGAGCGCCGGCACGCCGGAGGCGATCAGCCATTCACGCAGCGCGCGGATGCCGTCGGGGGCGTTCATGGCCGGTTCCCAGCCGGTGGCGGCGCTGAAGCGGCTGCTGTCGGAGACGTAGTACTTCTGATCGCCGGTGCGCCACTTGCCCCAGTCGACGAGGGCGTCGCGGCCGTCGAGCCGCCGCAGCATCGCCAGCAGCTCGCGCAGCGAGATCGTGTTCGCGGCGCCGCCGCCGATGTTGAAGGCCTGGCCGCTGCAGCGGTCGATGTTCTTCGCCGCGCGCAGGAACGCGTCGACGAGGTCTTCGACGTAGAGGACGTCGCGCACCTGCTTGCCGTCGCCGTAG
>DASWNW010000066.1:0-24899 GCA_036399015.1 Thermoanaerobaculia bacterium
GGTTGTCTGCGGTTGGCCGCCGGTCCTGCGCCCCCCGGACAACTGACACCCGACAACGACGCGGTGACGCTCGTCCATCGCCGGCTCTGGCCCGCCTTCCTCACCGTCGCGGCGTCGGGAGAGTCCTGGCAGCTCGACGGCCTTTCGACCGTCGCGCGCGAGATGCTCGATTCGGTGAACGGCTCGCGCGAGCCGGTCCGCGGCCGAGGAGCGGTGGTGAAGGAGCTGGAGGGGCGGCTGCTCGAGGTCGTGCTTCAATCGTGGGCCGACTGGGCACGCAAGGCGAAAGTGAAGCGGCTTCGCGTTCCGGCAGCCGCCCGGCAACGGGCAACGGGCAACCGGCAACGGAAAGGAGACGAACGATGAACATCGCGGAGATGCTGCTCGCGCAGGTCGAACGGGAGGTCGCGGCCACGCGGAAGGTGGTCGAGCGGGTGCCGGAAGGAAAGGACGACTGGAAGCCGCATCCGAAGTCGATGCCGCTGGGGTACCTCTCCAACCTCGTGGCGGCGATGTTCGGCTGGATCGCCATGATCGTCGACACCGAACATCTCGACATCGGCGGCGGGGCGGGATCGCCGGCCACCGGTCAGGAACGGCTGGCGGTGTTCGACAAGGCCGTCGCCGACGCGCGGCGCGCGCTTTCGAATACGACCGACGAGCACCTCATGAAGCCGTGGCAACTGCGGGTCAACGGAACGGTGGTCGAGGAGAAGCCGCGCTACATGACGATCGCCGACACGATCTCTCACCTCGCGCATCACCGCGGACAGCTCACCGTCTACCTGCGGCTCAACGAGCAGCCGGTCCCGTCGATCTACGGACCGACCGCCGACGAGGGCTGGCAGCAGGGCTAGAGTCACCGCGCGGAGCCGTGTCGAGCACGCTGCACCGAACTTGCAGACCACGCGCTGGGGAGTTTCAGTAAGATTCGCGCGATGTCGAAAGCACACCACGCCGAAGAGCGGCTCCCGATCCCACCGGCCAAAGACTCGGTCGCGGCATCGGAAGTCTCGCTCTATCGCAACGTCCTGAAGATGAAGCAGGACCATCACCTCGTCGATCTCGGCATCTCGTTCTACGACGCCGAGACCACGATCCAGTGGTCCTACAACGCCGACCACTATTTCCACGCCGCCTCGACGATGAAGCTGGCGGTGCTGCTCGGCGTCTTCCGGGAGATCGCCCGCGGCGAGCTCGCGCTGACGGCGGAGGTGCACGTGCGGAACCGGTTCACCAGCATCGTGAACCAGGAGCCGTTCATGCTCGACCTCGCCCGCGACGCCGACCCGAACGTCTATGGACAGCTCGGCAAGACCATGACCGTGCGCGACCTCGCGTACTGGATGATCACCAAGTCGAGCAACCTGGCCACGAACCTCCTCGTCGACGTGATCGGCATCCAGACGGTGCAGCTCGCGCTAGACGAGCTGGAGATCGACGGCGTGCGCGTCCTCCGCGGCGTGGAGGACCAGCGCGCCTTCGCGGCGGGGCTGAACAACGAGGTCACGGCCAACGGCCTGCTCAAGCTCCTGCGACTCATCGCGGACGGCAAAGCCTACTCGAAGGCGGTCTGCGACGAGATGCTGGAGATCATGCTCGACCAGCAGTACCGCAGCGGTATCCCGGCCGGCCTCCCGAAGGCGGCCCGCGTGGCGCACAAGACGGGGAACATCTCCACCGTGCATCACGATGCCGGCATCGTCTACCTCGAGAACCGCAAGCCGTACGTCCTCGTCATCCTGACGCAGTTCGAGCCGGAGCAGGGGCGCGGGACCGCCGTGGCCGACGTATCGCGCGATATCTTCAATACGCTGGCCGGAAGTGTCTATGAGTAGTGTGGTGACCGAGGAACAGGGGCTGAAGGTGGTCGACGCGTTCGACCTCGACGACGAGCTGCGCGACATCCTGAAGCCGGGGGAGATGGTCCGCGACGGCCAGGGGCGCCGCCACCGGCTGCCGCGCTATTTCTACGAGATCCCGTCGCGCGAGGTGGCGCTGACCACCCGGCTCTCCACCCATTTCGGAATCAACGAGTTCATCCTCACCGACCTCAAGGAGGCCGACCGGCTCTCGGAGTTCCCCCGCTACGTACCCTGCGCGGTGCGGGTGCTGGCCTTCTATCTCGAGCAGTTCCGCGCCGCCTGCGGCGCCTCGGTGCACGTGGCGGTGAACGGCGGCTACCGCTCCCCGTCGCACAAGCTCTCCCACAACGCCACGCCGCACATGTGGGGGACGGCCGCCGACATCTTCCGGATCGGGAAGGACATCGTGAAGACGAAGGAGGCGATCGAGAAGTACAACGCGATCGCCGAGGAGCTCAGCGACGAGATCACGGTGCTCCCGTACGGCCACGTCACCGGGAAGAACGCCGACGACCACGTCCACATCGATCTGGGCTACATTACGCTGGTCCCGCGCGAGATCAGCGAGGACCGTATGGAGCAGCCTCAGGAGAGCCGGCCGCGCTTCGCCTTCGAAGAAAGAAGGCGGACGGAGCGGCGGGCCCCCGTCGAAGAGAGCGAATAGCCAGAGCCGGACCCGGCCTGCCGTTTGCTTAGGTTGAGGCTGCAGTTGCAGAAGTCCACCCACTTCCGGAGTACAAATTTTGCCGCCTCAGAGTAGAAAATCCGAGCTCGACCGCGAGATCGCTCGATTGGGAAAAACCCGCCTCGACATGCCTGTGATCGGCATGGAGTCGGAGTTCAACGTCTGGCTCGACGAGGTGGAGATCAACCCGGAGCCGTACTGGAAGCACCCCAGCGCCTTCATCGACCAGCCGCTGCTGAAGCGCGAAAAGACCTCGCTGCAGCTCCCGACGGGCGGCGCCGTCTACTTCGACCGCGGCGTGATCGAGGTGGTGACTCCGGTGATCGAACTCGCCCCCGCCTCGACGGCGCGCATGGTGCGCAACCTCTGGGAGCAGATCGGCTTCGTGCGCGACCAGCTCACGAACTGGGGCAAGAAGACCGGCCACACGGTGCGCCTCAAGGCGTACAGCAGCCACATCAACATCTCGTACGAGATCCCGAAGTCGCAGCAGAACAAGCAGCGGAACGAGAAGCTCCTCGCGCTCCTGCTCGCGTACGTCCTGCCGGTGCCGGTGATGCTCGTGGCCTCGAACCGCCGCTCGACCGGCGTCGGCGTTCGCCCACGCGGCGCGCGCATCGAGATCACCGTCGACTTCACCCCCGATCCGGGCCTGATGATCGCCGCGGCGACGCTGGTGGTCGGCATCGTGCGCGAGATCATGACCTGGCCCTCGTACGAGCTGTCGGTGCTCGAGAAGCTGCCGATCCCCGTCATCAAGGGCGTCGTCCCCGGCAAGCACACCACCCGCAAAGGGTGGCTGACCAAGGACTTCCACTACCCGCAGAGCCCCTACACGTCGGACATCAACGCGCCGATCTGGACGACGCAGTTCGGGGAGAAGAAGTCGCTGCGGCAGATCGGGAAGGAAGTGGCCTGGTACTTCCGCAAGTCGATCCGCAAGTACTCCGACCCGTTCAGCTTCCGCCTCCTCTTCGCGGTGCTCGACGGACGTGCGCCGTCGATGCTGGAGCTGGTCGACCGTCCGAGCGCGTATGAGGACGTGGGACGCCTCTGCCGCTGGGGCAGCGTCATCCACGAGTTGAAGAACTACGAGTCGGAGATGGGGCTGCTCGCCCCCTGGCGCGAATGGAACGCGCAGTCGATCGACCAGTTCGTGCTGGAGCGCCAGCAGGCGCGCGAGAAGCACCGCAGCGAGATGGCGAGCGTCAGCGCGTCCGAGCCGCGCGCCCGGAGGCGCTCGATCGCGGCAGCCGAAGCCGACGCCAAGGCGGAGGCGAAGCAACTGTTCGACGGCGTCGGCCTCGAGGGGTTCGTGACGCCGCCTGCCGCGCAGCGGCCGAAGTCGCTGCTCTCGCGCCGGCGCAGCGACCGCCCCGGAAAGCTCGTCCCGAAGCGCGCGTCGCAGTACGTCGACCGTCGCGGCCTCCCGCTCCTGGGCGGGAACGGCGGGACGGAGGCGACCGCCGCGGAGCGCCGCCGCAAGTCCGACCGCCGCAAGCGGAGCTACGCGATCCCCTTCCCCGACCGCCGCCTCACCCGCTCGGCGTACGAGCAGGTCTTCCTCAAGCTCGTCTCCGGCGGCCGCCTGCGCATGGGCAACGACGTCTACACGCCGGTGGGGATGAAGGGCTGGTACCACGCCATCTTCCGCCGCGAGTCCGACGGCGCCGAGAAGCTGCTGTCGATCGACCAGTTGCTCAAGAAGATGGGCGACTGGACGTAGGGCGCGTCAGAACACGATCGTCCACCCCGGGTTGGACGCCTGCGCCTTGGTGTACGCCACACCGTCCACCTTCAGGCCGTCGTCGTTCACGATGGTGATGATCCCCCCCTTGTTCGAGAGCTCCATCGGTTTCTTCACGGTGATGTTGAGCGCCGCCCCCGCCGCGATGGAGCCGGAGAGCGGCATCTTCTTTTTCTGCTTGTCGACCAGGCTCCAGCCGGCGAGCTGAATCTCGTTCGGGGACGTGTTCACGAGCGTCACCGTCTCGATCTCCGGGCTCTGCTTCGCGTTGACCAGGGCCGCTACGATGCGCACGATGCCGTCCGGGTTGTCGGTGGTCGGCTGGATCGGGTCGCCGGGCGTGACCACGTCGGGGATCGGCGCACTGAGCGCGTGACCCGTGACGTCGTCCGTGTGCCACGACTGCGACTGGAACCGGAGGAAGATCCCCACCCACTGGTTGGTCTTCGGGTAGTGAATGAGCACGCCGCCGTCCTGCCAGACGCCGTCATCCTTCTTGTGTCCGGGGTCGTTGCCCTGGTTGGCGTGGATGTCGTGCACGCCGTTCCCGGGCGCGAAGCCGAAGATCTTGTCCTTCTGCGGCTCGGGCTTCAGCCGGCCCCACCGCTCGCCGAAGGCGTAGAGCAGCGAGTCCTCGTCGCCGAGAGCGCGCGAGATCTGCGCGTCGACCTTCTCATTGAGGTCGTTGTCGGGACCGGGGATGTTGAACGGCAGCGCCACGAACTTGTCGCGCTCCACGATGTTCGCGCGGATGTAGTCGAGCGCGATCCCGCCCGGCTTGCTCGGGATGTTGTGCCACCCCGGCTTCAGCAGCGCCAGTTCGTCCAGGATGTCGTGCTCGAAATGGTCGATGACCAGGTACTGGACCGCCGACTTGTCGCTCGACTGCACGTTCACCGCGATGCGGTAGTCGGTGTCGTCGTCGACCATGTGGATCTGGTAGTGGGGATTCTGGCCGGTACCGTTGCGGCGATCGATCGGGCGGCCGACGAGGACTCCGTAATCTTTGAGCGGCATACAACGTAGGAGTGCCGCGGGCGGGGGATTCCCCTACCGTCGTCAATCCTTCGCGCGGCGCTCGAGGTCCTCGCGGATCGCGTTTCCCGGGGTGCGGTCGTGGAGCCGCGGGCGCTCGAGGAGCGTCGCCAGAAAGTCGCAGACGCCCCAGGCGGTGAACGTCGTGGCGGCGATGGTGAGGAGCTGGGAGACGGTCTGGAGGCCGAGCAGGAAGAAGAGCGTGACCGGGATGGCGATGCCCATCACGATCACGCCCAGGACGAGTCTGATCCCCGACACGGCGCGCTATTGAATCACATCAACGCGCGTACTCCGGGGCGAGGTCGGCGGAGGCGACGTTGCTCTCGGCGATCCGGTTCTCGACCCGGTTCTTGTACTCCTGCTCGTAGTTGCGCACCTTCACGACGTACTTGCGGGTCTCCTTGAACGGGGGGACGCCGCCGAAGCGCTTCACGTTGCCCTCGCCGGCGTTGTAGGCCGCGATCATCTTGGTCTCGTTGCCGTCGAAGCGCTCGTGCAGGTACTTGAGGTACTTCGTACCGGCGGCGATGTTCTGCGCCGGGTTGGTCAGGTCGCGCGCACCCATCCAGCGGCCGGTGCGGGGGACGAGCTGCATGAGCCCCACCGCGCCCGCGCCGGAGCGGGCGGTCGGCTTGAAGCGCGACTCGGCCTCGACCACGGCGGCCACCAGCTCGGGACGGACGTTGTTCTTCTTCGCCTCGTTGTAGATCAGCGCGCCGAACGGCACTTCCTTCTTGAAAAAGTCTTCACGGACCTGGTCGGTGACCACGGCCGTCAGCTTCTTCGGCGTGTTCGCCACGGTCTCGAGAGGAGAGGACGTCGCCGCCTTCACGCCGCCGGCTGCCGCCTCGACGCCGCCCGCAACCTGCTGCGCGATGGAGCGCGCCGCCCTCAGGTCGTTGGCCAGCTCCTTGTCGAGCGTGATCGAGTTCGACGCCGCCTTCTTGCCCTGCGCCGTGCCGGGAGCGCCGTTCTGCATCATCTTCAGCGGCGCACCGATGCCGCCGAACGCGAGCGAGGCGCCGAGCGCCCACGTCGCGTACTTTTTCTTCAGCCCCTTCATCCGGCGGGGTTTCACGGCCTCGACCTCGCGTCGCAACTGCGACCGGTCGAAGTTGTCGAGAAAGCGCTCCTGGTAAGGCCTGTTCGTCTTCAGCTCCGGCATCGCTCGGTCTCCTTGCTCTTGCTTCGATACTACTTATTTGCAAGCGCGAGACCACTTCAAATTGCTGAGCCGTCGCAATTTACGCTCGGGTTTGGCGCGGTTCTTGTCTGGGCATACAATCCGCGCAGCGATGCACAAAGGAGCTTCGATCGTTTTCGCCGGACTCCTTTTCCTGGCCCCCTCGCTCGCGGGCGAGGATCCTCCGTTCCCTGCACTCCCCGGGCCGCCCGAGAACTGCTACGAACGCTCGGCCACGGCCGTCCCGATGAGGCCGGAGCAGGACCCACTGTTCCAGCGGATGCTGAAATACGCCGAGCTCGCCGTGAAACACCGGGTGAAGGGGCTGGCGAGCTACTACTCATCGTTTTTCGACGGCCGGAAGACGGCCAACGGCGAGGTCTTCCGGAACGGCAAGTACTCCGCCGCCCACCTCACGCTCCCGCTCGGCACCTGGGTGGAGGTGAAGTCCCGCGCCACCGGCCGCACGCTCCGCCTGCGGGTGAACGACCGCGGCCCCTACGCCAAGAAGTTCTGCCTCGATCTCTCCCAGGCCGCCGCCCGCTTCCTCGGCGTCGACCGCCATCCCGACCGCCACGTCGAAGTACGGATCATCGCCCTGCCGGGAGAGGAGCCGTTGCCGGAGGATGTGGATTTCGCGGAGGTGGAGAAGGTGGTGGGTGGGGACACGAGTACTGCGCTTGCAGCGCAGTAGGTGTCACCCGATACCCGCCGCGCAGCGGCGCCTCACCCCGGGATCGTGAAGCAGAACGTGCTGCCCTCGCCGAGGTTCGACTCGACCGACAGCTCCCCTCCCTGTGCTTCCACCAGCCGCTTCGCGAGATAGAGCCCGTAGCCGGGGCCGCCGCCGCGGGGCTTGTCGAGCTTGCTCATGCCGCCGAGCTCGAAGACCTGGTTGATGTAGCGGGGGTCGATGCCGATGCCGTTGTCGCGGACGCAGACGCGGACGCCGTTCGCGTCGTTGCTGCAGTCGATGGCGATCGAGCGCTCCCCTTTCGGGCGGTCGGTGAAGAAGAGGGCGTTGGCGATCAGGGAGCCGAGGGCCTCGCGCAGCTTCTCCGGGTCGACGTTGACCACCGGGAGGTCGGCCGGGACGTCGACGCGGACGCCGCCTTCCTCGATCTGGAAGTTGTACTTCAGGATCACTTCCTCGATCACCTCGCGCAGCGGCGTCGGTTTGCGGGAGCTGGGGCGGGCCAGGAGCTTCACCATGTGCGACATCTCGTCGAGGACGCGCTTCATGTACTGCGCGCTCGAGCGGATGCGGCGGAGGAAGTCCTGCCCCTCTTCGTCGAGCTTCTCGAGGTAGTCGCTGAGGAGCAGGTCGCTGAATCCGTCGACGGCGAAGATCGGGGACTTCAGGTCGTGAGAGAGGACGCTGAAGAAGCGGACGAACTCCTCGTGGGTGACGGGCTTTTCAGCCGCGGGCGTCTGTTCCAGCGCTTCGATACGGCACCTCCAAAGTGCGCGTTCGCTGCAACGCCCGTACCGCTTACTTCCTGCGGAACGCGGCCACCTGCCCCTCGCCGACGATCTCCCCTGAGCCGTCGCTGCCGATGACGAGCGCCGTCTTCGCCGGGATGCCGAGGCCGAGGGTCACGTCGGGGAGGGACATCAGCCGGCGGAGGGTGGTGTCGTTGGCGGGATCGAAGCCGGTGTCGATGACGGTATTCGCGAGCCAGCCGAGGGCCGGGAGGGCGGCGGAGCCGCCGCGCATGTCGCGGGCATAGGTGCCGAAGCAGGAGGCGGCCGCGCCGATCGCCGCGATCACCGCACCGCCCGCCGCGGCATCGCGCAAGGCCACGTCGGCGGGCGACTCCCGCAGCGTGTCGAGGAGGTTGTTAGTCACGCCGCCGCCGAGGTAGACGAGGCCGGCGGTGGTGATGGTGTTGAGGCTCTTCTGACGGCGCACGTCGCGGCCGCGGTAGATGGGGACGTTCACCACCTCGACCGACGCGTCGATCGCCCGCAGGTACGTGCCGAAGTGGCTCGCGTATTCGGCCGAGCCCGACGCGGTCGGGAGGAACGCCACGGCGCGGCGCTCGGGGAGGATG
This sequence comes from Thermoanaerobaculia bacterium, assembly GCA_036399015.1. Taxonomy (GTDB): domain Bacteria; phylum Acidobacteriota; class Thermoanaerobaculia; order Gp7-AA8; family Gp7-AA8; genus QHVT01. The sequence goes on from DASWNW010000066.1 coordinate 8,573, forward strand.
CGCGAGAGGAGCAGCTCGTCGATCTCGCGCGTCTCGCCGAACGAGAACTCGCCGCCGCCGATGAGGACCAGCGTCGTGACGGGGGTGGAGAGGGATACGGGTAGCTTCATTTCGCGCTCACGAACAGCGGCTGCAGCCAGGCGGCGTTTCCGTTGGAGTCGATCACTTTCGCACGGACGTAGCCTTCGTCGCCGGCGATCGCATACGCCGCCGAGGGCCCCTGCGTCTCCTGCAACACCTTACCGCCGCTGCCGATGAACTGCACGCGGTAGCGCGCGCCCCACTTCTCGGCGACCCGCACCGCGAGCGCTTTCTCGGTGACGGCGTACTCCTCGAGCACCGGACCCGTCGAGGCGTAAAAGTCCCCCCGCTCGAGCGCCGCCAGGATCGCCTTCGCCTCACGTTTCTCGGCGCGCACGCACACCCACGCCCCACCCGGCGGGACGGAGTCTTCATCGAGCGGACGGGCGAGGTGATGCATGTCGTCGACTGCCGCCGCCCAGACCCGCTTTCCCGCGGTGAGCAACTGGTCCCACATCGACTCGACCGACGGCGGGCCGATGTCGTTGACGAAGGGATGGCTGCTCGCCACCTCGAGCATCGTGGCCCCCTTCAGTTGCAGCAGCTCCTCGGCGCCAAACGCCCAGCCGAAGTTCGGATGATTGACCAGCGCCAGGCCGCCCGCCTCGCGCACGGCGTCGATGTTCCGCTGCAGGACCTCGACCGCGGTCGTGCCCCCCTGCGGCTTCACGACGCGCGTCAAACCGATCGCGTTGACGTGCAGCGGCCGCTTCGGCAGGCGGTCGGTGACCTCTTCCCCCGGGATCAGCAGCAGCGGCGCGTCGGGGAGGGTGGTGATCTTGTCGTGATCGGTGATGACGAGAAAGTCGTAGCCGTGTTCGGCGTACCACTTGGCGACGACGGCCGGCGAGGAGTCGCCGTCACTCTCGGAGGTGTGGGTGTGGAGGTTTCCCTTGAGCCACGCCGCCTGCAGCGGCGTGGCGAGGAGCGCGAGGAGGACGAACAGGAGACGACGACGAGGCCTCCGGCGGGCCGGCCCGGCCGGCAGCGTCGGTTGCCACAGGCTGAACGCCCGCGTGTCGCCCGCGGACGAGGACGACGAAGGGCCTCCGGCGGGCGGGCACGGCCCGCAACGCTGGTTGCCACAGGCTGAACGCGCGCGTGTCGCGGAAGGCGCGGTCCGGGCGGAAACAAGCGCCGCGGGCCGTGCCCGCCCGCCGGAGGCCTCTCGTCGTGCCCCCGTGCGCCGGCGAGATGCGCGCGTGCCCGCTAGGCGCGCGCTCTCCACACTTTCTCGATCATGCCGCCCATGTCGGACGGCGCTTTCACGACGTGAATGCCGGCCGCCTCGAGCGCCTTCATCTTCTCGGCCGCGGTGCCCTGGCCGCCGCTGATGATCGCGCCGGCGTGGCCCATGCGGCGTCCCGGGGGTGCAGTCTGGCCGGCGATGAACGCCACGACCGGCTTCGTCACGTGCGCTTTCACGAACGCCGCCGCATCCTCTTCCGCGCTGCCGCCGATCTCGCCGATCATGATGATCGCCTCGGTCGCGGGGTCCGCCTGGAACGCCGCCAGGCAGTCGATGAAGTTCGTGCCCGGGAGCGGGTCGCCGCCGATGCCGACCGCGGTCGACTGACCGATCGTGCGCGTCTGCCCGACCGCCTCATAGGTGAGCGTGCCGGAGCGGGAGACGATCCCGATCGGACCGGGCTTGTGAATGTGACCCGGCATGATGCCGATCTTCGCCTGGCCCGGCGTGATGATGCCGGGGCAGTTCGGGCCGATGAGGCGCGACGGCGCCTTCCCTTCCGCGACGCGGCGGGCGTTCGTCTTCCGAAGGAAGTCGTGCGCCTTGATCATGTCCGTCACCGGGATGCCCTCGGTGATGCAGACGATCAGCTCGATGCCGGCATCGGCCGACTCCATGACCGCGTCAGCGGCGAACGGCGGCGGGACGAAGATCAGCGAGCAATTCGCGCCCGCCTGCTCCCGCGCCTCGACCACCGTGTTGAAGACCGGGAAGCCCTCGTGCGTCGTGCCGCCCTTGCCGGGGGTGACGCCGCCGACCACCTGCGTCCCGTAGTCGCGGCAGCCGATCGCGTGGAACGTCCCCTCGCGGCCGGTGATGCCTTGGACGATGACCTTCGTGTTCTTGTCTACCCAGATCGCCATTACGCCTGTCCCTTTGCCGCGGCCACGACCTTCTGCGCCGCGTCCCACATCCCGTCCGCTGTGATCAGCGGGAGTCCCGACTCCGCCAGGATCTGCTTCCCGAGCTCGACGTTCGTCCCTTCGAGACGCACCACCACCGGCACCGGCAGCCCCACTTCCCTCGAAGCGGAGACCACCCCCTCGGCGATGCGGTCGCCGCGCATGATGCCGCCGAAGATGTTGATGAGGATCGCCTTCACGTTCTTGTCGCTGAGGATGATCCGGAACGCGTTCTTGACCTGCTCCGCGCTCGCGCCGCCGCCGACGTCGAGGAAGTTCGCCGGCTCGCCGCCCGCCAGTTTCACGATGTCCATCGTCGCCATCGCCAGCCCTGCGCCGTTGACCATGCAGCCGACGCTGCCGTCGAGCTTGATGTAGTTGAGGCCGAACTTCGACGCCTCCACCTCCAGCGGGTCTTCCTCGTGGAGGTCGCGCATCTCGGCGAAGTCCTTGTGGCGGAACATCGCGTTGTCGTCGAAGGTCATCTTCGCGTCGAGCGCGAGGACGCGCCCTTCCTTCGTGACCAGCAGCGGGTTCACCTCGACGAGCGAGGCGTCGGTCTCGATGTAGGCGCGGAAGAGCTTCTGGACGAAGTCGACGCACTCCTTGTAGGCCTGGCCGGTGAGGCCGAGGGCGTAGGCGACCTGGCGAGCCTGGAACGGCTGCACGCCGAGGACGCTGTCGACCGGCTCGCGGTGAATCGCGTTCGGGTCGTGCGCGGCCACTTCCTCGATGTCCATGCCGCCCTGCGCGGAGGCCATGATCACGTTCATGCCGCTGCGGCGGTCGAGCGTGATGCCGAGGTAGAGCTCCTTGTCGATGTTGAGCGCCTCCTCGATGAGCACCTTGCGCACGACCTGCCCCTGCGGGCCGGTCTGGTGGGTGACGAGGTTCATGCCGATGATCTGGCTCGCCAGCGCGACGGCGTCGTCGGGGTCCTTGGCGAGCTTGACGCCGCCGCCCTTGCCGCGGCCGCCGGCGTGGATCTGCGCCTTGACCACCACGCGCCCGCCGAGGTCCGTCGCCGCCTGGCGCGCCTGCTCGGGGCTGTCGACGACGATGCCGCGGGGAGTCGGCACGCCGTAACGGCGCACGATCTCTTTTGCCTGATATTCGTGGACTTTCATAGCGGCGGGCGTTTTATCACAACGCAGCGGGCGTTGTTGTTGTCGGTTGCCGCTTGTCGGTTGTCCGTGCAGCAGCGCCCGCCAGACATGCTCTCCGCTGAGAACTGACAACGGACAACCGGCAACGATCTACGGCGCCCCCAGCGCGTCTTCGAGCACGCGCCGCAGCCTCAGGCCGCCACGCAGCAGCCGCTCGTAGACGATCCCGATGTTCTGCTGCGCGTACTCGCCGCCGAGGTTGCCGTTGCCGATCTGATAGGCGTGGTGGACGGCCGCGTAATGCGACTCGTTGAACCACTCGACGATCGTGCCGCGCTGCAGCTCCGCCACCGAACGCCCGCGCATCTCGTACTGCAGCAGGCGCTCGACGTAGCCGTCGACGGTGGCGGGGCCCCAGTCGATCAGGGCGCTGTCCCAGGCGCTGTGGAGGTTCGTGTCGCTGCCGAGGAAGCGGATCTTCACCAGGTTCCCGCCGCGGTCCGGCTCCATCTGCCCCGAGGTCTCGTTCTTCACCTGCCCGCCGGCGGCGTGCATCGGCTGGTGCAGGTCGCCCATGAAGTGGACGACGTAGATCAGCGCCTCGCGCCGCTTGTCGCGCGGCTGCGACTTGTCCTTCAGGACGGCGGTGAACCGCTCGATCGCGGCCACGACGCACTGGTCTTCCTTGCAGTCGCGCGCGCGGTCGAACGTCTCCTGGTCGTTGGGGATGTTGCTGTAGTGCAGCGGACCGGTGTCGCCCGTCCGGATCCCCTTCGTCTCCTCCGCGCGCCAGTCGTCCGGAAGCGAGGCGCTGTCGCGCAACGGCGCCCCGAAGTTGAGCTGCCGCACCTGCGCCGCGACGTTGGGCGAGAGCCCCCGCTCCGCGATCTCCGCGATGACCGAATGCCCTTTCGCCCCCCAGGCAAAGGCGGACGTCGGCAGGGTGAGGAGGAGGAGCAGCGGGCGGAGGATGCGCATGGCGGGAATCTTAGTCGCAGAGTCGCAAAGTCTCAGAAGTCTCAGAGTCTCAGAGTCGCAGAGTCTCAAAGTCTCAAAGTCTCAGAGTCTCAGAGTCTCAGAGGTTCCTCACGCAGGTGTCGCCTCAAGGCGCAGCCTCTTTGAGACTCTGAGACTCTGAGACTCTGAGACTCCACTAGACTCCCCCGATGCGCGAAGGCGACCTCCTCACCATCACCCCGACCGAGCTCGTGGCGGGCGGCGACGCGCTGGCGCGGGTCGACGGGTTTCCCGTGTTCGCCATGAACGTCTTTCCGGGGGACGTGGCCAAGGTGCGGCTCTACGAGGTGAAGAAGGGGTACGCGAAGGGGGACCTCGTGGAGCTGCTGATGCCGAGCCCCTGGCGGCGCGCCGAGCCCTGCCCGATCGCGCACGAGTGCGGCGGCTGCAACTGGACGGCGTACCGGCTCGACAAGCAGCTCGAGGCGAAGCGGCGCATCCTCACCGAGTCGCTGCGGCGCATCGGCAAGTTCGACGTGCAGTCGCTCCCGGAAATCACCGTACACCCCTCCCCGCTCAACTACCGCCTCCGCTCGCGCCTCCATCGCGACGGCGACGCGGTCGGCTTCTTCGCCATGCGCTCCAATCGCGTCGTGCCGCTCGTGCCGGAGTGCGAGGTGGTCGGCGTCGAGACGGCGCGTCATCCTTCCGAGGGCGAACAGTGGGAAGTGGACCACGGCGTCATCCGCGACGAGCGCGAGCTGACGATGCAGGTCGACGCCTTCACCTACCGCCTCCACACCCGCGCTTTCTTCCAGGTGAACCGCCATCTCCTCGGCACGATGCTGCGCCTCGTCAACGGCCACGCCTCGAAGACGCGGCAGCGCCACCTCGCCTACGACCTCTACGGCGGCGTCGGTTTCTTCACCCTCCCGATCGCGCAGCACTTCCACAAGGTGATGCTGGTGGAAGGCTCCCCGGTGTCGGTCCGCTACGCGCGGATGAACGTGCCGCGGCACGTGAAGGTGGTGGAGGCGGCGGTCGAGCAGCACGTCCTCAACATGCGCCCCGCCGACTTCGTCTTCCTCGACCCGCCGCGCGCCGGCGCGAAGCGGGAGGTCATCGCGGCGGTCGCGGAGCGGACGAAGGAAAGGATTGCCTACCTCTCCTGCGATCCCGTAACCTTTTCCCGTGACGCGAGCCGGCTGATCGCGTCCGGATGGCGTCTGTCCACGCTCGACCTCCTCGACCTCTTCCCCAATACCCATCACGTCGAGACGCTCTCCTCGTTCGAGCGTGAAACATGACGTACCTGCCGCTCTCCCACTCATCGCACTGATCGCCGGGCTGGCCCTCGGGCCGGTCCTGGTGAACCCATGGACGGCGGTCTTCGGACTCGCGGTCATTGCCGTACTCTCTGGACCGACGGGCTCTCAGCCCGTCGCCGCGCGGACTAAGAGCCCGCGCCTCCAGGGGGTGACGGTTTTCCTCATCATCGGGATCCTCCTGGCGCTGCAGCGCGAGCGCGCGGAAACCGCGGAGCGCACCGCATTCGCGAAGCTCGACCCCGAGCACTTCACCGTCATCGAGCTCCCGCTCGGCCACGACTGGGCAGAACGCGACCATTCGTTCGTCCTGCGCGCGGACGAGTTCACGGCCAACGGCGCGCCGTTCGAGACGGAGATCCGCGTCTACACCCGCTTCGCGCCGCCGGAGATCGCGAACGAGGCCACGCTGCGCGCGGAGGGTTTCCTGCGCCGCAACGAGCGGGGCGAGTACAGCGTGAGCGTGAAGGCGCCGCCGCTGCTGTCGTACCACGGCGCGCTGGCGCGCTGGCACCCGCGGGCGTGGAACCGCGCGCTGGCGAACCGGCTCGAGTCACACGCCGCGCGCTACCCCGACGAGGTCGCGCTCGCGCAGGCGCTCCTCCTCGGGCGCGGCGAGCGGCTGACCGAGGAGCTGCGGGACAGCTTCCGCCGCGGCGGGACGTACCACCTGCTGGTCTTCTCCGGGATGCAGATCGCCGTCGCCGCCGGCCTGCTCGCGCTGCTCCTGCGGTGGCTGCACCGCCCGCGCGCCGCCGACTGGCTGCTGCTGGTATTCGCCATCCTCGCGCCGCTGTTCATCGGCCCGACCGCGTCTGTGTCGCGCGCGAGCACCGGCATCGGCCTCTACGCGCTCTCGCGCATCCTCCGGCGTCCGACGTCACTCGAGAACCTCTGGTGCGTCGCCGCGTTGCTGCGGCTGCTGCTGGAGCCGGCCGACCTGACCGACGCGTCGTTCCATCTGACGTACGCGGGCGCGGGCGCGCTGCTGTTCCTCGGGCGCTGGCTGTCGCGCCTCCTGGCGGCGGAGCTGGCGGTCGCGCCGCTGACGCTCTTTCACTTTCACCAGTACGCGCTCGGCGGAACGCTGCTCACGTTCGCCATGTCGCCGCTGATCTTCGTCATGCTCGCGGCGTCGCTCGCCGCCTGCGCGTTCGCTCCCGCGCTGGAGCTGATCCGCGTGCTGCACTTCGCCTGCGCGTGGCTGAACCGCCTCGGCTTCGCCGGCTACTTTGCCGCGCCGCCGGTGTGGGCGCTCGTCGCCGGCGGCTTCGGCGCGCTACTCGCGATCGCGTTGCTGCGGGAGAAGCGGCGCGCGGTCGCCGTCGCGGCGATGCTGCTCGTCCCGACGATGGCCGCCGTCGCGCGCGGGTTCTCGCAGCAGCTCGAGCACCCCACCGTCACCTTCTTCGACGTCGGGCAGGGGGACGCGATCGCCGTGCGCTCACGGGACGAGACGCTGCTGATCGACGGCGGACGCGACCTCCGCCTCCTCCCGCTCCTCGCCGACCGCGGCATCCGCCGGGTCGACACCGTAGTCCTGACGCACGCCCACCCCGACCACTGCGCCTCATTACCCGCCGTCATCGAGCAGTGGAAGGTGCGCCGCGTCCTCGTCGCCTCCCGCCGGTTCCGCGGCGACTGCGCGGCGCGCATCCTGGAGGCGTGCAGCCGGGCGGCGGTGCCGGTCCACTCCGTCCGCGACGGCGCCACGTTCCAGCACGGCAGCTTCACCATCACCGCGCATCTCGCCGGCGTCGCCTTCCGGCGCGCGCCGGAGAACAACGCCTCGGTCGTCCTGCACGCGACCACCGGCGGCCGCCGCTTCCTCTTCACCGGCGACATGGAGCGGGAGGCGGAGCTGGCGCTCGCCGATCGCGAGCTGCAGGCGGACGTACTGAAGGTCGCACATCACGGCAGCCGCTCGTCGACGTCGGAAACGTTCCTCGCGCGCGTCGCGCCGAAAGTGGCGGTGATCTCGTGCGGGAGGGGCAATCTCTTCGGTCATCCGCACCCGAATGTGACCGATGCACTTGACGAACGGCGGGTGCGTATCTGGCGCACGGACCGCGACGGAACGGTCGACGTCGAGGTGCGCAACGGGCAGTTGTATGTGCGCGGACGAAGGGACTAGCATGTACGGAAGTCGTCATGTCCACCACGCTCCTGCGCCTCGGTCTCTGGACGCTGATTCTCGTCCTGGCGGTGTACGTCCTCGCCACGACGTACGAGGAAGAGGCGTGGGCGGAGATGATCCCGATGCCGATGCTGCAGCAGGCTCTGATCGTCGCCGTGGCGGTGATTCTCCTCGGCCTCGTCGCCCGCGTGTTCGACAAGGGAGCGAAGGTCGTGGCCAAGAACCGCTGCCGCACCTGCCGCACCGCGATCGCGCCGGGGGCGCTCTATTGCCGGACGCACCTCCGCTCGATCCTCGAGCACGAGGACGACCGAACGCACGCCGCGCGCGTGCGCCGCTAGTTGAAGCCGCTCGTCGTCATCGCAGGCCCCACCGGCTCCGGCAAGTCCGAGCTCGCCCTCCGCCTCGCGCAGCACCTCGGCGGCGAGATCGTCAACTACGACTCCGTGCAGATCTACCGCGGCTTCGACATCGGCAGCGCCAAACCCTCGCGCGAGCAGCGCGCGCTCGTGCCGCACCACCTCTTCGACATCGTCGATGCCGGCGAGGAGTTCAACGCCGCCGACTACGGACGGCTGGCGCGGGAGACCTGCGCGCTGATCGACACGCCGATCCTCGCCGGCGGCACCTTCTTCTACCTGCGGGCGCTCCTCTCCGGCCTCCCCGAGATGCCCGGCCGCGACGAGGCGGTGCGCGCCCGCATCCGCGCCCTCTCGCACAAGCCGCGCGGACCGGAGCGGCTGCACCGCTGGCTCTCCCGCGTCGACCCGGTCAGTGGTAGAAAGATCGCCGCCGCCGACCGGCATCGCGTCGAGCGGGCGTTGGAGGTCTGGATCACGAGCGGCAGCCCGATCTCGAGCTGCGAGCGCGACACGGCCGACGAGCTGCCGTCGGTCAAGCTCGCGCTGCACGTCGACCGGAAGACGCTCGGCCCGATCCTCGACGCGCGCGTCGCCGCCATGTTCCGCGCCGGCCTGATCGAGGAGACGCGGGCGCTCCTGGAGCGCTTCCCCCCCACCGCCCGCCCCTTCGGCACGATCGGCTACAGGGAGGCGGCGGCGGTGGTACGGGGGGAGCTGTCCGTCGAGGATGCCGTAGGTGAAACCCGTCGCCGTACCCGTGCGTATGCCAAGCGGCAGATGACATGGCTCCGCTCGGAGCGAAATGTGCACTGGCTGGATGGAACAGACAGAGAACTAGCCTTCGCAGCGGCGCTGCGAATCATCGAGGTAGAACGTTGACGAAATCGAAGACCCTGCTGTTGCTCGCCTTCGCGCTCGTCGCGGCGAGCTGTACCACGCCGGACAAGCCGGCCCCGGTGGTCACGCCGACCGGCGGCGACCGCTTCCTCGTCGATCCCCGCGTCGGCTATGAAGGGGCGATCGCCCCCGCCATCGGCCCGAAATTCGAGACCGCCTGGCGCTGGGCGCTGGCGGGCGACGAAGGGGAGGCGCAGGGGCGACTGGCGGAGATCCGGCAGGCGGATCCGGAGTTCGCGCCGGCGGAGCTGGCGGTCGCGGCGCTCGACATCCGCGCCGGCCGTTTCGACGCGGCACGCGGCGTGGTCGCGGAGGCGCTGCAGCGCAATCCGAACTGGACGGCGGCGCGGGTCTATGAGGCGGAGATCGCCTATCGCGAGAAGCAGACGCGCGCCGCACACGACCTCTACTCGGCGCTCGCCGGCGACCCGCACGCGCCCGCGTTCGTGAAGGAGCGCATCGAGGAGCTGCGCGGGACGCTGTTCAACGAGCTGCTCGCCGCGGCGCAGGCGACGTCGGACGCCGAGGCCGTGCGCCTGCTGCGCGAGGCGCTGGCGCTGAATGCGTCGCTCGACGCGCGCATTCTCCTGGCGCAGAAGCTGGTGGCGCAGAAGCAGTTCGACACCGCGCGCACGGAGCTCGATCCGGTGCTCGACACCGCCGCCGATCGCGCCGAGGTGCAGGAGATGCTGGCGGAGATCGACGCGGGGCGGGGGCGGTACCAGGAGGCGATCGTCCGCTACGACCGTCTGGCGAGGCGCACGAGCGACCAGCGCTACGCCCGCCGTCTCGAAGAGATCAAGCTCGAATGGGGCGCGGCGAACATGCCGTCGCACTACCGCACGGCGCTCGACAGCTCCGCCATCACCCGCGCCGACCTGGCCACGCTCCTCTACTGGACCGTCCCGCAGGTCCGCTTCGCGCAGAACCTCGGCACGCCGCCGATCGCCATCGACATCGAGAACGTCGGCGGCCGGGAGGAAGTGATCCGCGCCATGGCGCTCGGCCTCTACGAGGTCGACCCCGTCACGCGCCGCGTCAGCCCCCACCGTCAGGTGACGGCGTCGCGCCTCTCGACGCACCTGACGCGCCTCCTCCAGCTCCGCGGCGCCACCTGCGCCCGCGGCCTGACCGCCGACCGCGTCCTCAGCGCCTGCGGCGTCACCGACCCCGTCTCCGGACGCACCGCCGACGCGACGATCACCGGGCGGGAAGCGGTGGCGGCATTGCAGCAGGTGGCGAAGGCGCTGCAGTGAGCGTTGCGCGTAACGTGTAGCGTGTTGCCCGGGCAGTGTCGCCCGAGGAACCAGGCCCGGGCAACGCGCAACTCGCAACACGCAACTCCGCTCAAAACAACGTCAACCGCGGCACCCCGAACCTCTCCCGCACCAGCCGCCGCAAATGCGCCTCCTCGGTGCGGGCGCGGGTCTTTTCGTCGGCGCCGCTGGTGAGGGCGCGAGCCTCGGCGCGCAGCTCCTCGGCCCGGGGGAGGAGCGCGTCGATCAGCTCCTGCTCGAGCTCCATCAGCCGCTCCTCGATGCGGGGCACGCTCTTCTCGGACGCGAGCGCGCGCACGCGGTCCGAGAACTCCGGCGCGGTTTCGGCGAGCGCGGTCGCGAGGGCGTCGAGCCGCGGCACGACCTCTTCTTCCGGCGCGTTCTCCTGTGCGCCGATCAGCAGCTCGCGGCGCTCCTGCCAGAGCTCCTTCACGGCGTGCTTGCAGTAGGCGAGGCCGTTGACCTTCTTCTGCTTCGCCTCCTGCTTGTCGAAGACCGAGTCGATCGCCTCGATGACCACCGGGAGCGGGATGCCCTCGTCGCTCCAGCTCTTCATCAAAATCCAGTCTTTTGCGTTCAGCACAAAGGGAGTGCCGCGGCGCTGCGCGAAATGCGATTCGATTTCCAGGAAATAGTCGCCCGACACGTCCTCACCGTACGATCAGCTACAATCACCCGTCAACCACGGAGCCCCTCTTCATGGAACCGGTCACACCGCGCGCGGAAGTCACAGTCTACTCACCCCTTTTCTCACCCTTCCGCCAGCCGCTGATCGGTGACGCAATTTCCATTGGCCGCGCCTCCGACTGCTCCATTCCCATCAAAGACCGTTACCTCTCGCGCAAACATGCGGAGATCATCGCCAACGGCAACGCCTGGATCCTGAAGGACCTCGGCAGCGCGAACGGCACGTACCTCAACGGCTCGCGCGTCGAGCGCGACGAGCTGCTCAAGACCGGCGACCGCATCCGCCTCGGCGACACCGAGATCGTCTTCGAGACCTCGGACCGCAGCACCGACCGCTTCTACGCCGTCGCCGATCACTCCGGCGCCAGCCCCACCATCGCCATCCCGGTCAACGACATCTCCGACGCACCGGAGTCGCAGGACGTCGCGCGGCTGCACACGCTGACGCTGCTCGCGCGCGAGCTGATCGAAGACCGGCCGATGGAGGAGCTGTTCGGCTTCATCGTCGACCGCGTCATGGAGCACCTCCACCCGTCGCGCGCGGCGATCGCGCTCCTCGGCCCGGACGGCCGCTCCTTCACCAAGGTCGAGGTCCGCCGCCAGGACGAGAGCGACGCGAGCGAGCTGACCATCAGCCACACGCTGCTCTCCGAGGTGGTCGAGGAGAAGAAGGCGCTCGCGTTCGTCGACGTCGGAGCGGACGAGAAGCTCCGCACCGCGCAGTCGATCATCATGCAGGGCATCCACTCGATCCTCTGCGCGCCGCTCATGATCGGCAACTCGGTCGTCGGCGTCCTGTACGTCGACTTCCTCTTCACGCAGCGCTCGATCGCCGAGGACGACGTGCGCCTCGTCGCGCAGATCGGCCGCTTCGCGGCAACGAAGCTGGAGACCACCCGCCTCCGTGAAGAGGCGATCCAGAAGCGGATCATGGACGAGGAGCTGAAGACCGCATCCGGCATCCAGCGCCGCCTTCTGCCCGCGGCGCCGACCGGCATCGACGGCTTCACGTTCGTCGGCAAGAACCAGCCCTGCCGCACGGTCAGCGGCGACTACTACGACTTCGCGATCCGCCCCGACGGCAAGGTCTACTTCGTCATCGGCGACGTCTCCGGCAAGGGCGTCACGGCCGGCCTGATGATGGCGGGCCTGCAGGTCGCCTTCCGCATCTTCTCCAAGAGCGATCCCGACCCGGCCACGCTGGTGACGCAGCTCAACGTGGCGCTGAAGGAGAACCTGCCGCAGTCGAAGTTCGTGACGCTCTTCCTCGGGCGCCTCGACACGATCAGCGGCAAGATCGAGTACGTGAACGCCGGCCACACGCCGCCGCTCCTCCTGTCGCGCACCGGCGCGGTCGAGCTGACGGACAGCGACCTGCTCCTCGGCGTGATCGCGCGCGCGCAGTTCACGAACCGCGAGCTGCAGCTCGAGCCTGGCGACTCGCTCGTCCTGTTCACCGACGGCGTGACCGAGGCGCGGAGCGGGGACGGCGACGACTTAGGCGCGAACATCATCGGCAACGCGCTCACGAAGCTGCACGGCGCCGACGCGAACTCGATCGCCGCGGCGGTGAACCAGACCGTGCTCGATCACGTCGGAGACGCCGAGAATCTCGACGACGACGTGACGCTCCTGATCGTCAGCCGCGCCGCCGCGTGAGATGCCGTGCTCTCTGGAGCGCCGGGCTCTTAGCCCGGCGGGGTTTTCGCGAGTAATGCCGGGCTGAGAGCCCGGCACTCCAGGGAGACGTGAGCCAGCGTCAGCGCCGCCGCGTGAAGTAGCGGAGGCTCGTGACGCCGTCGCCGGTGCTCGGGTCCTGAAGCACTCCCAGGATCTCCCCGCCGCTCGCGGCGATCAGCGCCTCGACCTCCGCGCGGGGGATGCTGTGCATCTCCATCCGCGCCGGCAGTCCCGCCACCTCCGTCCTCCGGCGCTCCACCTTCACCGGTATCTGCAGCGGCGCGCCGAACCAGGCCACGTGCTCCTGCACCATCTCCAGCTCCAGCAGGTAGCGGCCGGGCTTCTCCGGCGTGGTGATGTCGATGCCGATCTCCACCTCCTCGCCCGGCGCGAGGTCGCGCGGCAGCTCGCCCCGCCCGTCGTCGAGGCGCAGGAGGCGCTTGCGCCAGCGGGAGCGCCAGTGATTGCCGAGGCGGATCGAGAAGTGGCCGTCCTCCCGCCCCCGCGCCGGCCACAGTGTGTCGCTCACGTTGAGCGCACGCACGATCAGATGCACGCGCGACGCGGGAGGCACGCGCAGCAGCTTCGCGCTGTAGCGGATCTCCGCCCGCATCCCGCTCGCCGGCAGCGGCGCGGCGTGCACGGTGATCGGCGGTGGCGGCGGCGCGTCGAAATGCGACGGCAACTGGAAGACGACCACGCCGCCGGGCGCCGCGACGCGGAACAGCTCCGGGATATAGCGGCGGCTCAGCTCCGGCGGCATGTGCTGCAGGACGAGGTTCGAATAGACGAAGTCGAACGTCGCGTCATTGAACAACGACAGATCGCCGCCGTTCAGGCGGAACTCGCAGCGGCGGTACTGCCGGTTCAGCTTCTTCGCGCGGGCGATCATGCTCGGCGCGATGTCGACGCCGACAGCGCGGTCGAAGTGCTGCGACAGCGCGCGCGTGAGCCGTCCCGCGCCGCAGCCGAAGTCGAGCGCCGCGCCACGACGCATCTCAGGCGCGAGGTCGCGCAGCTCGTGCAGACGCGCCTCGATCTCGAGCTCGCCGAGGCGGAAGAACTCCTCCTCGCTCCACTTCATCGACGAGCCCCAGGCGCCGGTGAGCACCGCCCAGAACGTGTCCCGCTCGCCCAGTTGCGTCCACGTGTCGCGGACGCGCTCGAGACTCACTCGATGCCCTCGCTGGCCAGCCACTCCTCGATCGCCTTCGTGGCGCGGTCGTTCTTGAAGTTGAAGAACGACCGTTCGACGAGCCGGTCCTCGTGCAGCACCTGACGGAAGGCGGCCGGGTCGTCGACGACGCCGGAGAGGCGCTCGCGCACGGCGGCGACCTTCACCTTGTCGAGGAACAGCCGCCTGTCTTCGGCCTCGCTTTCCTCGGAGCGCGCCGGGATACGCAGGTAGCGCGACGGGTCGCCGGGCGCCTCGGCGTCGAGCGGGAGGTCGATGATGTCGCCGGTCTCGAGGTCGAGGTAATGCGCGAGAGCAACGCCGAGGTAAGCGACTTGCAGGCCGTCGAGGTCGAGCATGAGAACGCCAATGATAAGCTCGCAACGATGAGCCAGGACAGGCTCGAAGCCAGCCTCGACATCGACCGCCTGCCCACGCCCGAGGTCGTCCGCATCATCCAGGAGCAGGACGCGCAGGTCGCCGGCGCCGTCGCCGCGCAGGCCGGCCGGATCGCGCACGCCATCGACGAGATCGCCGAGCGCCTCCGCCACGGCGGCCGCCTCTTCTATGCCGGCGCCGGCACCAGCGGGCGCATCGCCATGCTCGACGCCTCCGAGCTCCCGCCGACCTACGGCATCGACCCGTCGCTCGTGCAGGTGCTGATCGCCGGCGGCGAGCGGGCCTACTTCGAGGCGGTCGAGGGGGCGGAAGACGACGAGGACGCCGCCATCGACGCCGTCGCCGCGACCGTCACGGCCGACGACGCGCTGGTCGGCATCGCCGCCTCCGGCACCACTCCTTACACCGTCGCCGCGGTACGCAAGGCGAACATGCTCGGCGCGCTGACGGTCGGCGTCACCAACGTCGCCGCGTCGCCGCTCGCGCAGCACGCCGACATCCCCATCGTCATCGAGTCCGGCCCCGAGGTGATCATGGGCTCGACGCGCATGAAGAGCGGTACGGCGCAGAAGCTGGTCCTCAACACGATCTCCACCGGCGTCATGATCCGCCTCGGCCGCGTCTACTCGAACCTCATGATCGACATGCCGGCCACGAACGAGAAGCTGCGCAACCGCGCCGTGCGCATGGTCGAGCTGGCGGCCGGCGTCACCCGCCCCATGGCCGTGCAGGCCATCCGTGACTCCGGCGGCAACGTGAAGGTCGCCACCGTCATCGCCCGAAAGAAGGTGAGCGCGGAGGAAGCCCGCCGCCTCATCGAAGAGAAACCGCTGCGCGAGGTCCTCGACGCATGAGCCGTCTCGAACGGCTGATGCACGTGGCCACCAAATACTCGCGCCGCATCATCGGCCTCATGTCCGGCACCTCCCTCGACGCCATCGACGTCGCCATGGTGCGCATCAAGAAGCACGGCCTGACCGCGGAGGTGAAGCTCGAGCACTTCCGCGAATATCCCTATCCGCCGAAGATCCGCGCGGTCGTGCGCGAGCTCTTCGACCCGAGGCGGGCCCGCATCGACGACATCTGCCGCTACGACTTCATCCTCGGCGAGGTCTTCGCCGCCGCCGTCCTGCGCATGCTCGAGGAGACGAACATCAAGGCGGAGACGGTCGACCTGATCGCCTCAGCCGGACAGACGATCTGGCACGACCCGAGCGTCAGCCTCGTCAACGCCGACGTCGACTGGATCGATCACCCGATCGAGACCCGCTCCACCTTCGCCATCGGACAGTCGGCGGTCATCGCGGAGCGCACCGGCATCATCACCGTCGGCGACCTCCGCGTGCGCGACGTCGCCGCGGGCGGCCAGGGAGCGCCGCTCGTTCCCTACTTCGACTGGGTGCTGCTGCGCCACAAGTCGCGCGGCCGCTGCATCCAGAACATCGGCGGCATCGGCAACGTCACCTACATCCCGCCGAAGGCGAACTGGGACGACGTCATCGCGTTCGACACCGGCCCCGGCAACATGATCATCGACGAGCTGACGTGGGTGGCGACGAACGGACGGCAGACGTACGACGTCGACGGCGCGCTCGCCGAGTCGGGCAAGGTGCACCACGACCTGCTGGAGCGCTGGATGGCGGATTCGTATTTCTCGATGTCGCCGCCGAAGACGACGGGGCGGGAGCTGTTCGGGACGCAGTACGCGCGGCGCATCCTGGCCGAGGCGCCCGAGGCACCGATCGAAGACCTCATCGCAACCGCCACCGCGCTGACCGCGGAGAGCATCGCCCGCGCGTACCGCGACTTCATCCATCCGCGCGGTCCCGTGCACGAGGTGATGCTCGCCGGCGGCGGCGCGAAGAACCCGACGCTCGTGCAGATGATCCGCGAGCGGATGCCGAAGCAGAAGCTGCTCATCTACAAAGCCTCCGAGGCGAAGGAGGCGATGGCCATGGCCATGATCGCGAACGACTCGGTGGTCGGACTGGTCACGAACGTCGCGGGGGCGACGGGCGGGCGGCCGACGGTGCTGGGGAAGATATGTTTGTGAGTTCCTCGGGGTTCCTCGGAGTTCCTCGGGGTGCCAGGAAA
>DASWNW010000067.1:0-21272 GCA_036399015.1 Thermoanaerobaculia bacterium
CGCCGATGATGAAGTACCTGCAGGCGGAGCGGCAGCCGTTCCGCGCCGCGCCGTTCATGGACTACTTCTGGCCCAACACCGCGGAGCTGGCGCGCTTCGAAGACGTACGCAGCCACTTCGGCTCGGAGCTGCAGTACCGCCGCCTGCTTCTCCGCCTCGACCCGACCGCCTGGAGCGGCGCGTCGACCGTGATCACGTTCAACAGCATCCACTACCAGTTCGCCGATCCGCTCGGCGGCCTCCTCGGCATCCGCTGGTACATCGAGCACAAGGACATCGACATCATCCGCTGGACGCTCTTCAGCGGCACCGTGCCGGGCGTGCAGGAGGTCTCCGGCTGGGTCCCGCTGCAAGGCGTGCTGCAGCGGACGATCCGGGTGGACGCGGAGCCGTTCTGGTCGATCGAGCTCCCGATTCGCCTGGACGAGGCGCCGCCGGATGCGCGCGTCGATGTCGAGCTGCTCAAGGGCGCCGCGGTGGTCTGGTCGCGCGCGTTCGCGAAGGAAGACATCACGCCCCTCGGCAAGGTCTACATCCCTTTGCGTCCCCACGCCCGTCTCGGCGAACAGGTGACGCTGCGCATCCGCGGCACCGGCGTGAAGGCGTTCCTTCTCGAAGGGGCGAACGACGTTCCCGGCGAGGCGCGCATCTTCTACGGGCGGGTCACGATCCCGCTCGCGTTCGAGCGCGAGCTGCCGGACGGGCGCCTCTTCCGCAACGTCGGCGAGCTGCCCCGCTTCCGCGCCGTGTCGCGTCTGCGCAAGTTGAACGACGAGGAGTTCCTGAACGCGCGCGACGTCGATTTTTCGGCCGAGGCGGTGATCACCGACGATCCGGTCATGCCGCCGGCGCTCGGCCCGGCGAACGCGCGGGTGACGCTCGCCAGCTACGCGCCGGACGAGCAGCGCGTCATCACCGAGTCGGACGCGCCCTTCTTCCTCGCGTCGTCCGAGAAGCTCACGCCGGAGCTGCGCGTGACGATCGACGGACGGGAGGCGCGCCCGATCGAGGTCGACTCCCTCTTCGCCGGCGTGGTGGTGCCGGCGGGCAGACACGAGCTGCTGTTCACGCGGCGGATCGCGCGCGGGACGTGGTGGGCGGCGGGGCTGGGCGTGGTGCTGCTGCTCATCGTTTCTCTGCGACGAGAATGATCTGGTACGCAAAGAGGCCGCGCCAGGCGCGCGTGAGCCATACCAGCAGCCGTTCGCCGAAGCGCAGCAGCGGCTCGGGCGTGTAGCCGCCGATGATGAGGCGGATGGGGACGGAGGAGCCGCCCATGGCGATGATGCGGAAGCCGGCGTTCTCCACTTCGCGCCGGATCGTGCGCTTGGTGTAGAAGCGGAGGTGCGTGTGGTCGAGGATGCCGCGGTCGCGGTATTCGAAGATGCCGAAGAGCAGCCCGAGGCGGACGGTGATGTTGGCGATGTTCGGGACGGAGATGAAGACGCGGCCGTCGTCGCGCAGCGCGTTCCGCACCAGCTCCAGCGCGCGGGCCGGGTTGCGCAGGTGCTCGAGGACGTCGGCCAGCACGATCGCGTCGACGTTCGTGGGGAGGCTCTTCACCCGTTCCAGGTCGCTGATCACCGCCTGATCGAAGTGCTTGCAGAGATCGGGGAGGCAGTCGGCGTTGAACTCGAAGCCGATGGTGCGGGAGAAGTGCTCGCGCACCGCCGCCCCCAGCTCCCCGCCCGCCGCGCCGAGGTCGAGGAGCGTGCCGCCCATGCGGGCGTGGCGGTGGAGAAAGTCGATGAGGATGCGGTGGCTGCTGCCCTCGAAGTCTTTGAACGTGTAGACGTTCGGCATCAGTACTCCGAGTAGGGGGCGGGGGCCCCGCTGCGCACGTCGATGATCACGGCGCCCGTCGGTGAGCTGGTGGCGGTGGTGAAGTCGGCGTTCGGCTGCACCGTCTCCTCGGTGACGAGGCGCCAGCTCTTCGCCGAGCCGGTGGCCGGGTCGACCGGAACGGCCGGCAGGTACTTCGGCACCAGCTCCTCGAGCGTCCTCGGGTAACGGCCTTGTTCCCGCTGAAACGTGGCGATGGCGCCGCGGATTCGGGCGAGCGTCTGCTTCACCGCGTCGTCGTGACGCCGCACCGGCTCCTGCTGCTTGCAGGCGCAGGCGAGGAGGAGCGCGACGGCCAGGAGTGCGCGCGCGCGCACTAGGTGATCCCGACCTCGCTGTTGTCGCCGACCATGAACCGGTAGGCGACCGGCTTCCGCTGCGTGCGGCCGATCTTCACGTTCTTGCCGATCAGGCTGGCCTCGATGCGGCCGTTCACGTGGGCGATGCTGGAGCTCTCCAGCACGATCGAGTTCTCCAGCTCGCAGTACTCGATGACGCAGTTCTTGCCGATCGAGGTATACGGGCCGACGTAGGCGTGCGAGATGCGGGCGGAGGAGCCGATGATCGCCGGGCCGCGGATCACGGAGTCGACGATCTGCGCCCCCTCCTCGATCACCACTTTCCCCTCGATGTAGCTGTCGCCGGCGACGTGGCCGCGGACGTCGAGGTCGAACGTGTCGAGGACGGTGCGGTTGGCCTCCAGCATGTCCTCGATCTTCCCGGTGTCTTTCCACCAGCCCTTGACGATGTGCGGGTGGACGCTGAAGCCGTTGTCGAGCAGCCACTGGATGGCGTCGGTGATCTCGAGCTCTCCACGCTTCGACGGCTTGATCGCTTTCGCGGCCTCGAAGATGTGCTCGTCGAACATATAGACGCCGACGAGTGCGAGGTCGGACTTCGGCTCGGGCGGCTTCTCGGTGAGGCGGAGGACGCGGCCGTCGGCGTCGAGCTCGGCCACGCCGAACTGCGACGGGTTCGGGACCTTCGTGAGCAGGATCTCGCTGTTGCAGGCGATGCTGCGGTACTCCTCGACCAGCGGGGTGATGCCGTGCTGGAGGAGGTTGTCGCCGAGGTACATGACGAACGGCGCGTCGCGCAGGAAGGGCTCGGCGGTGAGGACCGCGTGTGCGAGTCCGCGCGGCGCGTCCTGCTCGACGTAGGTGATGTTGGCGCCGTAGCGGGAGCCGTCGCCGATGCAGTCGCGGATCTCCGGACCGGTCTCCGGCGAGAGGATGATGGCGATGTCCTCGATGCCGGCGGCGACGATGGCCTCGATGCCGTAGACCAGCACCGGCTTGTTCGCGACCGGGATGAGCTGCTTGGCCGAGGTGTAGGTGAGAGGGCGCATCCGGGTGCCTTTGCCCCCGGACAGAATGAGGCCCTTCATCTTCTGAGTTGCGCGTGCGTTCATTGAAGTCTGTTGCCGGTTGCCGGTTGTCAGTTGCCGGTTGTAGTGGAGCCGCGGACAACTGACAACCGGCAACAAAGAGTTTTCAGTGGGTGCTGATGGTGCCGACGTTCTTCAGCGTGATGGCGAGACCGTAGCTGGAGAGGAATTCGTCGCCGGGCGAGCTGAAGACCGCGTAACGGCGGTATTCGAGCGCGATACCATAGCACGAGCCCGTCCACCCGGTGAGGTAGCGCTGCTCGAGAAACTGCCCGTCCTTCGGGTCGTAGTTGAGCTGGACGTCGGTGCGGATGCGGTCGCGCACGATGAACGAGCCGGCGTTGAGGCGCACGCCGCTCGAGCCGCTGTTCGGCTGGCCGGGACGCTCGAGCGAGGCGAAGTAGGTGAACCCGAGGTACTTGTCGGCATGCTTGCCGGTGCCGAGGAGGTTCGCCGAGATCCCGACGCGGTCGAGCTGGTGCGTGACGTTGCCGAACACCGCCTCCGCGTCGAAGGTGATGGCCTGGTAGGGGTTGAAGCGGAGGTTCGTGAAGAGCGGCGTGAACTGATGCTCGCCCGCCTGGGTGCCCGCGCTTTCGAAGGGATCGGACAGCGCGACGCTCTGGCGGAGCGACAGCGACAGCACCTCGCGCGCGTTGCCGTTCGGCGTCGCCTCCTTGCCGATCAGGCGGTGCGTGAGCGAGTAGATGACCGAGTCCTGCACGATCGGCAGCGACGGCGTGTCGACGATGTCGAACGAGAGGATCTCGCGCTGATTGTCGACGTCGGTCGAGCGGGTGTAGATGAAGCGCGGCTCGATGACGTGTTTGAAGCGGCTGAAGCCCCCGGCGGCGCGGTTGTAGATGCGGGAGAAGGACGGACCGACCATCTCCACCTGCCCCTGCGCGTAAGAGCGCGAGACGGACTCGTCGTCGATGACTTCGCCGGTCTCGGGATCGCGGCTGGCGGTGTAGTAGGTCTGGCGGAGCGAGACTTCCGGCTTCACCGACAGCCACTGCGGCGTGCGCAGGCGCATCGAGACCGTGGGGAAGACGTCGGTGCGCATGTAGTCGGCGTCGATGGTTCGCTCGCCACCGATGACGGCGCCGGTGCGGAGGTGCGAGGCGGACGACTCCATCGAGAAGTAGAACGGCGTGCGGGCGATCTGCTGCGGGTACATGCGGTACTGCAGCGACGGGAGCTGCTCGGAGCGCTGCCGCCGGTCCCGCAGGTCGATGTCGCGGCGGTCGGCCAGCAGGTTGACGGAGTAGGTGGGGCGGTTCTTCGTCAGGTAGGCCGACGAGTAGATGTTCGAGGCGAGGTGGAGGTTCGGATCGTCGGCGTATTCGCGGAAGAACTGCAGGTCGGAGTAGTCCTGCATGTCGACGACGCCGCGGAAGCCGCCGGGGAGGTTCTCCTGCGCGTGGCGGAAGTGGTACTTCCACTCGACGGTGTCCCGCTCGACGTTGTTGACCGCGTACGCGTTGAGGTCGCCGATCTTGATGTTCTCGTTCGGCACGTAGCGGAGGTCGACGCCGCTGCCGAAGTAGCTGGCGCTGCTGATGTCGGCGTAGACGGTGGCGTCGATCGACTCGCCGAAGGGGATGA
This sequence comes from Thermoanaerobaculia bacterium, assembly GCA_036399015.1. Lineage (GTDB taxonomy): Bacteria > Acidobacteriota > Thermoanaerobaculia > Gp7-AA8 > Gp7-AA8 > QHVT01. The sequence continues at coordinate 4,838 of DASWNW010000067.1, forward strand.
AGTAGCCGTTCTCGAGGCGCGCGCCGAAGCGGTCGCTGAAGCGGGCGCGGGGGATGAGCAGCCCCTGCGAGCGCTCGCGCTTGGTCGGCCAGATCAGGCGCGGTAGCCAGAAGATCGGCAGGTCGCGCGCGCGGAAGGAGATGTTGCTCATGCGCGCGTAGTCGTCCAGGGTGACGTCGGCGTTGCCGACCTGGAACGACCAGGCCGGCCGGTCGAGGTCGCACGAGGTGAAGACGCCGTTCGTCATCCGGTAGGTGTCCTCGTCCACCTTCTCGATCCGGTCGCCCGAGAAGTACATGGCCGGGTCCATCGTGGCGTTGGCGTTGAAGAAGGTGCCGGTCTTGGAGTCGAGGTTGTAGATGGCTTGCGTCGCGGCGAGACGCGTCGAGCCCTGGTCGATGACCACGTTCCCCTCGGCCACGACGTCGCGCGTCTTGAAGTTGTACGTGACCTTGTCGGCGCGGAGCTTGATGTCCTGGTACTCGATCGTCACGCCGCCCTGCAGGATCGAGTACTCGTCCTTCTGCAGCTCGGTCGTGCCGCCTTCGTCGACCGTGATCTTGACGTCGCCGCCGCCGGGCTTCGGGCCGGGCATGAAGCGGAAGTTCGGCTTCTGCTGGGCTGCGGCGGCGGTGGTGAGGAAGAGGGTGAGCGCGATGATGAGAGCGCGGGGCGTCATTCGTGGCGGCATTCTACCGCGCGACCTGCTGCTCCTGATCCGCGCGAAGACGCATGGCGCGGTCGATGCGCGTCATCTCCTGCAGCTCCATCCGCAGCTTGATCACCTCGAGCTGGTAGAGGCGCGCCACCTCGCCGCTGCGGCTGCGCTGCTGCCGCTTCCGGAGGGCGATCTTGTTGGCGATGCGGACGAACTCGCGGTGGGCGCCGGAGTCGTACCAGCCGGCGCGTCCGAGGCGGAGCAGCGGGTGGGCGGTGGGACGGACGTCGTCGTCGTCGATGAAGCCGAGGGCCGCCTCGTCGCGCAGCTCGGCGCCGACCGACGGCCACTGCTTGAAAACTGTGATCACGATCAGCAGCGGCACGAGGGCGGCGGCGGCGATGGCGATCTGCCGCGCGTTGAAGCGCAGCGCGTTCGGGGCCCACGCCGCGCCGACCGCGAGGGCGCCGGTGGCGGCGTCGATGGCCGTCTGGCGGAGGCTGTCGTGGACGCGGGTGAGGGCGAAGGTGATGCCGTAGCCGGCCACGGCGCCGGCGAGGATGCAGCGGGCGAGCAGGAGGAGCTCGTCGCCGCCGGTGAGGACGAGCGGCACCGCGGCCGCGCCACCGGTGATCGCGCCGAGGGTCATGCCGTCGGCAGGCTCGCTCTCGCGGCCGGTGAGGCGCATGTAGAGCGCGGCCACGGTGAGCACGACCCCGATGGCGACGAACTGCGGGACGAAGGTGGCGAAGCGGATCAGGACCCCGCAGATCACCCCGGCGATGATCGTCACCCGCGCGTCGTTCCAGAGCGCCGTGTCGAGCGTCTTGAAGCAGGAGGCGGCCGTCACCACCGCGAAGAAGGAGGCGAGGATGACGAGTGCGAGGACGGGGTCGGCCATTTACGGAGGGGGAAGTATGAATGAAGAACGCAGAACGCAGAATGAAGAACGAAGAAAGAGCCCCGAAGTTTTCTCAATTCTTCATTCTGCGTTCTGCGTTCTTCATTCATATCGCAAACGCAGAAACGGCGGGCTCTCGCCCGCCGCTCGTGTGAATCGACGCTGTCGAAGGCAGCCTACGCCGTCTTCCGCTTGTCCAATCCCGTCCGCGCGCTCTCCACGAGCGCCGTGAAGGCGGCGGCGTCGCGGACGGCGATGTCGGCCAGGATCTTCCGGTCGAGGGTGTTGCCGGCGGCCTTGAGGCCGCTGATGAACTGCGAGTAGGACATTCCGTTCAGGCGGGCGGCGGCGTTGATGCGCGCGATCCACAGCGTGCGGAAGTCGCCCTTGCGATCCTTACGGCCGGTGAAGGCGGAGTTGAGCGCCTTGTCGACGGCCTGCTGGGCGATGCGGTGACCCCGCGACCTCATCCCGTAGAAGCCCTTGGCGAGCTTCAGGACTTTGGCGCGGCGGTTCTTTCTTTTTGGACCTCGTTTGACTCTCGGCATGGTCTCCTCGTTTTCCTTTCGTTTCGAGCGGCCGGGTCAGGAGTGGTGTTCACCCGGGCGCGCTCCGTTGCGTAGCGCGAAGGCTACTTGTACGGAATCATCCGCTTCACGGTCTTGGCATTCGCGGGGGACACCTCGACCTCGCCGGCCAGGCGCGACTTACGGCCCGGCGACTTCTTGGTCAGGATGTGCGAATGGAAGGCGTGATTCCGCTGCAGCTTGCCGCTTCCGGTCTTCTTGAACCGCTTGGCGGCACCACGGTGCGTCTTCATCTTAGGCATGGCTATCCCCTTAAAGCGTTGCTGCTAACTACCTTGGCGGCCGGTTGATTCCCGGGGTGTTGCCGGTGGCCGGTTCCCCGTTGCCTGTGGTTCGGGCCAGCGTAACTCTGCGGACAACCGACAACCGGCAACTGACAACCGCTTCCCGGCTACTTGTTGGGCGCGATCACCACCGACATCCGGTTCCCCTGCACGTCGGGGTGCTGGTTCTCGGAGGCGCCGAACTCCTTGATCTCGACCAGGAGCCGGTCGAGGACCGCCTTGCCGAGCTCCATGTGCGTCATCTCGCGGCCGCGGAAGCGGACGATGCACTTGACCTTGTCACCGTGCTGGAGGAAGCGGACGACGTTGTTCTTCTTGAAGTCGAAGTCGTGCTCGTCAATGCGGGGGCGGAACTGCACCTCCTTGACCACGATCACCTTCTGCTTCTTCTTGGCCTCGGCCTGCTTCTTCTTCTGCTCGAACAGGTACTTGCCGTAGTCCATGATCTTGCAGACCGGCGGCGTGGCGGTGGCGGAGATCTCGACCAGGTCGAGGTCCTTCTCGCGAGCCATCTCCTGCGCCTGCGCGATCGGCACGATCCCGACCTGCTTGCCTTCCGCGTCGATGAGACGGACTTCGGGCGAGCGGATCAGGTCATTGATGCGGTTCTCTGGTTCAACGGGTCTACGGTCGAATCGCGGGTTACGGCGTGGTGGAAAAATACGAAAGTCCTCCTGGGTTGTGGGTCAGCAAACATACGGATAAAGGCGTCAGAAAGTCAACGCGCGGCTGGAAATGAGCTCCCTGGCCTGGGCGATGACATCGGCGACGGAAACGCTTCCCTGATCTCCGCCGGTGCGCTTCCGCAGACTCACGGAACCGCTGGACGCCTCCTTCTCTCCAACGATGAGCATGAATGGGATCTTCTCGAGCTGCGCGTTGCGGATCTTCGCCCCGAGCTTCTCGTTCGAGTCGTCCAGCGTCACGCGGATCCCCGCCGCGCGCAGCTGCTCGGTCACGCCGGTCGCGTACTCGAGGAACTTCTCCGACAGCGGCAGCACCGCCGCCTGCACCGGCGCCAGCCAGAACGGGAACGCGCCGGCGAAGTGCTCGATGAGGATGGCGATGAACCGCTCGAACGAGCCGTAGATCGCCCGGTGCAGCACGACCGGCCGGTGCTCGGCGTTGTCCTCGCCGATGTAGGTGAGGTCGAACCGCTCCGGCGCGTTGTAGTCGAGCTGGATGGTGCCGAGCTGCCACTTGCGGCCGATCGAGTCGGACACGTCGAAGTCGATCTTCGGACCGTAGAACGCGCCGTCGCCCGGCTTCAGCTCGTACGGCCGGCCGAGGGCGTCGAGCGCCGCCTTCAGGAGCGACTCGGCACGGTCCCAGAGGGCGTCGTCGCCGATGCGCTGCTCCGGCCGTGTGGCGAACTTCGCGGTGTACTCGAGCCCGACGGCGCGGTAGACCTCATCCAGGAGCGCCACGAACTTCTTCACCTCCTCGGGGACCTGGTCCTCGAGGCAGTAGATGTGGGCGTCGTCCTGCGCGAACTGGCGGACGCGGGTCAGGCCGCTCATCGCGCCGGCCGCCTCGTTGCGGTGCAGCACGTCCTGCGTGTGCAGGCGCAGCGGGAGCTCGCGGTAGCTGTGCCGCTTCATCCCGTAGTAGAGATGATGCGACGGGCAGTTCATCGGCTTGAGCGAGAAGTCGTGCTCGTTCGACTCGGTGTCGAGGACGAGGAACATGTTCTCCCGGTACTTCCCCCAGTGGCCGCTGATCTCCCACAGCCCCTTGTTGAAGAGCAGCGGGGTCTTGATCTCGACGTAGCCGTTCGCGAGCGTGAGCTCGCGCATGAACTGCGCGAGGGTCTGGTAGATCGTGGTGCCCTTCGGGGTCCAGAACGCCGCTCCTGGAGCGAAGGGATGGAAGTGGAAGAGATCGAGCTCCTTCCCGAGCCGGCGGTGATCGCGCGCCTTCGCCTCTTCCACCTGCTTGAGGTACTTCTCGAGCTGCTCCTTGTCGCCCCATGCGGTGCCGTAGATGCGCTGCAGCATCGCGTTCTTGATGTCGCCGCGCCAGTAGGCGCCGGCCACGGAGGTCAGCTTGAAGGCGCCGAGGCGGCCGGTGGAGGGGACGTGCGGGCCGCGGCAGAGATCGAACCACTCTCCCTGGCGATAGACCGACAGCGCCTCGTCTCCCGGGATGGCCTTGATGATCTCGACCTTGTAGTGCTCCCCCATCTTCTCGAAGGTGGCGATGGCCTCCTCGCGGGTCCACTCCTCGCGGCGGACGGGGAGGTCGCGCTTCGCGAGCTCCTCCATCTTCTCCTCGACGGCACGGAGGTCGTCGTCGGTGAAGGGGCGGTCGGTGGCGAAGTCGTAGAAGAAGCCGTTCTCGATGACGGGTCCGATGGTGACCTGGGTGCCGGGGAAGAGCTCCTGGACGGCGTGCGCCATGAGGTGGGCCGTGGAGTGGCGGATCGTGTCGATCCCCTCCTCGCTCTTCGGCGTCACGATCTCGACCTTCGCCCCCTCGGGGACGGGCGTGTAGACGTCGACGACCTTCCCGTTGACCTTGCCGGCGATGGCGTCCTTGGCCAGCCGCTTCCCGATCGCCGCGGCCACGTCGGCCACGGTCGCGTTGTCGGGAACTTCTTTGATGGAGCCGTCAGGGAGCTGCACGTTCATAGAGAAAACCTCGCACAAACAAAAGACAGGGCCGGAGCCCTGTCTGGCGATCGTTGAGCTGTGGGTTGCAACCGAAGATCAGAGACAGGGCGGGGGCGTGGTGGTCATGCCCGTCGTTCGCGTCTGTCCTGTGGACGTTCGGTGCATAGGAGCGGGGAAGTATAGCGCAGTTCACGTCGCTTCGGGTAGGGATTCTCCGGTCGGCGTCTCTCCTCTACAAGACGTCCAACTCACGACAATCTGAGGAGAGGCCCATGTCCAAATCGATCTTTGGAGAGGTGCAGGTCGGCAATACGACCTTTGCGGCGAACGTCACGCCCGACGCGTTCGACGAGCGCGATCTCGAGTACCGGCCGCGGCTGCAGGTGCTCGACGAAACCTTCGACGCCCGGACGGGGCGGCACGTGCTCACCCAGGAGGGGAACTCCTGTACCGGCCACGCCGTCGCCGCGATGGTCAACGCCATCCTGGGGCAGAAGGCGAAGCAGAAAGCAGCCGGAACGGGGGCGGAGCGCGTCAGCCCGTACATGCTGTACTACCTGGCGCGCCGCTACGACGAGTTCGCCGGGGAGGAGGACGCCGGCAGCAGCGTGCGCGGCGTGTTGAAGGGGTGGTGGCGCCATGGCGTCTGCCGCGAGGACGAGTGGGCGAATCCCCACGACTACCTCGACTTGGACGACGAGCAGCTCGTGGCCTCCTGCCGCAGGCGGCCGCTCGGCGCGTTCTATCGCGTGAACGCCCGCCGCCTCGACGACATGCAGTCGGCCATCACCGAGCTGCACGGCATCGTCGCCTCCGCCCTGATCCACGACGGCTGGCGGAACCCGGTGCCGGAGACCTGGCCAGGGGGCGACCGGCCGCGGTTCGTGATCCGCAGAACCGCGGCGTCGCAGCCGATCGGCGGACACGCCTTCGCGATCGTCGGCTACGACGAGGTGGGCTTTCTCGTACAGAACTCGTGGGGCACCTCGTGGGGAGCGAACGGCTTCGCGACGCTGCCGTACGAGGACTGGCTGGAGTCGGCGTACGACGCCTGGGTTGCGCGTCCCGGCGTGCCGCAGACGCCGTTCGAGCGGATGGAGCGCACGGTCGCCGGCGGGACGCTCACGGTGGCGAAGGCGCCGAACTTCACCGAGCTGCGCAAGTACGTCCTCAACCTCGGCAACGAAGGACGGCTCTCCACCAACGGCAAGCTGACCAGCAGCCCGGCGCAGCTCCGCGGAATCATCCAGGAGATGGAGCGGCGCCACCAGCAGTGGGGCCGCCGCGACGTCGTGATCTACGTGCACGGCGGCCTGGTGAGCGAGGAGGGCGGCATCCGCATCGCCGACCGCCAGTTCCAGTGGTGGCTGGACAACCAGGTGTTCCCGATCTTCATCGCCTGGCAGAGCGGTCTCTCCGAGACGCTGATCGACTTCTTCGCCGACAAGACCAGGGCGGTACCCGCGGCGGCAGGGTTCGACTTCTCGGAAGCGATGGACAAGCTGGCGGAGAAGCTCGCGCGGAACGTGGGTGCGTTCGCCTGGAAGGAGATGAAGGAGAACGCCCGGGCCGCCTGCGCGCCGCTCCTGAACGGCTTGCCGGCAGCCGACGCGCAGTGGTTCGCCAAACCGGGCGCGAGCCTTCTCGCGCAGCTCCTCGCCGACTCGCAGGCCCGGACCGGTAACCGCTTGCGCGTGCACCTCGTCGGACACAGCACCGGCGCCATCCTCCACGCGGCGTTCTTCGACGCGCTGCGGCGCGTTGGAATCGGTGCGGTGGAGACGCTCGCCTACCTCGCCGGGGCCATCCGCGTCGACGAATTCGACCGCGACGTGCGGCCTCATCTCGGCAACGGCGGCATCCGCAAGTTCACGAACTTCACCATGAACGACCAGCGGGAGCTCGACGACGTCTGCAAGGCTGGACCGGTGACCGTCTACAGGAAGTCGCTCCTCTACTTCGTGTCGCGTGGGTTCGAGCGGCCGAAGAAGAACGAGGAGCCGCTGGTCGGGATGCAGCGCTTCTTCGCCGGGAAGGTCGTCGACGCGCAGATCGCCGCGGCGAGCATCGTCTCGCCCGACCTGCAGGGGCGCTGCAACGCCACGTCCCACGGCGGCTTCGACGAGGATGAGCAGACGATGAACGAGGTGATGCGCCGCATCCGTCCGGGCGTCGCGATCCGCCCGTTTGGAGACGCGCCGGCCGTGCAGCCGGCCGCGGCGGCGGTGGCGCTCACGACCAAGGGACGAGCGAAGGCGGTGGTGCCCTCGTCCGTCGTCGTCGGAGGCGCCGTTGCGGCGCCGGAGGGCGTGGTGCAGTCGGGGAAGGAAGAGCGGCGGTCGAGGAAGCGGGGGAAGGAGCTGCCGAAGGGCCCGAAGTCGGCGCAGCGCGACAAGCACCGGTAAAGCAGCAGCGTGGCCCGCGCGGCTTTCGGAGCGCGCGGGCCACGAGTGTCACTCCCTGGAGTCTGCGCGGCAGAACGTACCGACGGAGTGGCCGTACGTGCACCGGCGGAGCAACCAGCGCTGCCTGCCGTGCCGGCTAGTCGTCGTCGTCGTCGTCCAGCTCCGCGGCGCGCGCGGCGGCCGTGGTGCGGCGGGCCTTCGCCGAGGAGGACGTCGCGGTGGCGGCCGCGGCGTTGCGCCGCTCGGTGCCGTCCCACTCGCGGCGGTTGTTCAGCCAGACCAGGAGTCCGGTCGCGACGGTGACGGCGCCCAGCGTGACCACGAGCACCTCGGGGTTCCGGCGGAGGTAGTCGGTCGCGTCGTCGAGGATCTCGTCGAGGTCGACTTCCTCGATGCGTGACTTCACCCGGCCGAGGACCACGTCCATCAGGCCGAGGCGCTCGATGATCTCGATGATCCCGTCGGCGCCGCCGGCCGAGCCGACCACGCTGCGCAGCATGTTCGCCGCACCGCTGCCGCCCCCGCTGCTGCTTCCGCCGCCGCCTCCGCTCTTCTTCTTCCCGGAGCTCGATTTCCGTTCGCCCTGTTCGCTTTTTGCTGCCATTGCGATACCTCCGGTACCAGACATTGCAATGGCCCGACCAGCGGCGGCGTTTGGGCAACGCATGTCGCTCTCGTGGTTTGCGCTCGTCGTCGCCGGTCTGCTCGAGGTCTGCTGGGCCGTCGGACTGAAGTACACCGACGGCTTCCGCCGCCCCCTCCCGTCGGTGCTGGTGATCCTCGCCATCGCCGCGAGCATGTTCCTGCTCTCGTGGGCGGCGCGCACCCTGCCGATCGGCACGGCCTACGCCGTCTGGGTCGGGATCGGCGCCTTCGGCGCGGCGATCCTCGGCATCGTCCTCTTTCACGAGCCGGTCACCGCCGCGCGGGTGTTCTTCCTGGTCCTGCTGCTGGTGGCGATCGTGGGGCTGAAGGCGACCAGCAACGGCTAGAACGAAAAACGCCGCCCGGTTGGGCGGCGTCGGGGGAGAGCGGATGGTAGTCCCCAGCGGACTCGAACCGCTGACCTCTACCGTGTCAAGGTAGCGCTCTAACCAGCTGAGCTAGGGGACTGTGACGTTGGTAGGCGCTAGCGGACTCGAACCGCTGACCCCCACCGTGTGAAGGTGATGCTCTACCGACTGAGCTAAGCGCCTACGTCAGAAATCCTGTCAACGAACCAGCCTCGCACCCTATTTCCGGGCGAGGGGCGTCACGATAACGCCCGCCGGGGCGGCTCGTCAACCAGGTTACTTCTTCTTGGAGGCCGACTTCTTCGAGGTCGACTTGCGCGACTTCGTGGAAGAGGAGCGCGCCGACTTTTTCGACGTCCCCTTTTTCGTGCTGCTGCTCTTCTTCGTGCTGCTGGACTTCTTCGAAGCGGTCGACTTCTTCGACGAGGACTTTTTCGCGGTCGACTTCCTGGTGGTCGACTTCTTCGACGGCGACGAGGCCTTCTTCGACGACGACGCCTTCTTCGCGCCCGACTTCTTCGACGACGAGGACTTTGGCGGCGGCGGGACCTTGCCGCCCTCGCGCCGCGCTTCCGACAGTCCGATGGCGATGGCCTGCTTGCGGCTCGTCACCTTCTTGCCCGAGCCGCCGCTGCGGAGCGTTCCGCGCTTTCGCTCGTGCATCGTCTTCTCGACTTTCTCCGACGCTTTCTTCCCATAACGACTGGCCATACAGAAAACCTCCTGCACAAGACATTGTGCAAGTGGCAGGCCCGGCCATTCGTCAGTCGGCGGAGATCGTGACCGTCGACGCCGCGAGCACCACCGCACCGCGCCGCCTGACGCGCACGTCGACGGCGTACCTGCCGGGCGGCAACGGCTGCGCCGTCATGAGCTCCAGCTCCCACCGTCCCAGCATCGTGCCGCGCACGCGGTTCGCGACCTGATGCGGGAAGTCGGAGGTGAGCGCGTACATGCCGCCCGTGTCCTTCGCCGCCGTTTCCATTCCATACGACAGCTCGCCACCGAGGCCGGTGTTCAGCGCCATCACCACCACCCGCGCCTCCTGCAGCGCGGCGCGCGCCGCCGGCCACTCGTGCCGCGTCATCACCATGGCGCCGTGCTTCACGCCGAGACCCCAGCCGAGGAGGAGCATCGTCTTCGGACCCTCGAGCTGCTTCAGCGCGTTCCCCACGATCCGCATCGCCGCCTCGGACGACACCGCGCGCTTCATCTCCTGGCGGTCGAGGAACGGCGCCAGCGACGGCTCGGGCACCGCCGGCGGAGGAGGAGGAACGTCGATGAGGATCGACTCGTTCATCGCCCGGATCGCCGCGGCCTTGTCCGTGGTCAGGTCGCAGCGGAACTTGAGATGCGAGTCGAACGAGAACACCGCCAGACGGTCGTCATCGTCGAAGGAGTGGATGATCTCCTCCGCATGCCTGCGAAACGCCATCTGCCGCTGCATGCGCAGGTTCGCGCGCTGAAAGTCGGTCTGCACGAAGATGACGATGAGGCGGCCGGAACCGGTTCCTCGGGTTCCTCGGGGTTCCTCGGGTTCCTCGGTGGGGTCGGCGTCTTCCTCGTCCGAGGAACTCCGAGGAACCCGAGGAACCCGAGGAACTCCGTCACCCGTCTCATCCAGCCACGTCGCCGAAGCCACCATTGCCGGCGCACCGCCGACCTTCACCGTGAAGTCTTCCGGCTTCAGGTCGGTGATCGGGGCGCCGTGCGCGTCGGTCACGCGGGTGTCGAGGACGATGCGCGAGACGGTGATCGTCTCCGTGTACTGCGCGTGCGTCGTCGTGGCGACGCAGAGGGCGAGCAGACAGGCGATGCGTCTCATGATGTCGATTCGCTCACGGAGATGGTGATGGCTGCCGGCGCGAGCACCTCCGCCTTCTTCCGGTTCACGCGCACGGCGATGCCGTGCGTGCCGGCGTCGAGTGGCTTCGACGCGATCAGCTCCAGCTCGTAGCGGCCGCGCATCGTTCCCTGCACGCGCTGCACGGCGATCCGCGGCGACTGCGCCGCAGCCGAGTAGAACCCGCCCGTCTGCACCGCCGCGCTGCTCAGGCCCGCGGCGAGGTCGTGCGAGGCGTCGGTGGTGTCGAGCGAGATCATCGTCACGCGCGCCTCTTCCAGCGCGCGCCAGGCGTCCTTCCACTCCGGTTTCATCACGATCTGTCCGTTGGCGAGATCGCCGAGGCCCCAGCCGAGGAGGAGCAGCGTCTTCGCGCCGGGGATGGTCTTCAGCGCGTTGCTGACGAGCAGCAAGCCTTCCTCCGACGACGTGGCGCGCTTCATCGCCTCCCGGTCGAGATGCGGCGCGAGCGACGGCTCGGCCACCGTGGGCGGAGGCGGCGGCAGGTCGATGCGGATCGCGTCGCGCATAGCGGCGACGACGGCGTCTTTGTCCGCGGTGAGATCGCTGCGGAACTTGAGGTGCGAGTCGAACGAGAACACCGCCAGCCGGTCGGCCGGCGCGAACGAGCGCACCAGCTCCTCGGCATAGCTCCGGAACTTCATCTGTCCGCCGAGGCGCACCGCGTTGCGCGCGAAGTCGGTCTGGATGAAGACGACGATCAGGCGCGGCTCTTCCGCCCCTGCCGTCGCGCGGAGCACGCGCTCGCCGTCCTCGCTGCGCTCCACGCGCACCTTCGGTGGCGCCGGGGCGACCGCTCCCTCTTCGATCCACGACGCCGACACGACCCGCGCCGGCGCGCCGCCCACCTCCACCGTAAAGTCCTCCGGCTTCAGGTCCGCGATCGCCTGGCCGTTCGACTTCGTGACCCGCACGTCGAAGATGATCCGCGAGACCGTGATCGACTCCTCGTACTGCGCGAATGCCGGCACGGCAAAGCAGGCGGCGAGGAGGAGGCAGAGCAAACGGGGCATGCGCCGATGGTAGCGGGCACGCCGGCGCCGCGGCGTTACGCAACCATTACTCTTTGGAGATGGTGATGGAGTCGGGGGCGAGCACGACCGCCGCTCCGCGCATGACGCTCACCACGACGTCATAAACGCCGGGCGCGATCGGTACGGGCGCGATGAGCTCCAGCTCGTACCGGCCGCGCAGCGTCTTCTGCACGCGGTTCACCACGACCTGCGGCAGTTCGGCCGCGCTGCTGTAGAAGCCGCCGGTCTGCGTCGCCGCCACCCTCAACCCTTCCGAGAGCTGGCCACCGAAGCCGGTATCCACGGCGATGACGTTCACGCGCCCGTCCACCAGCGCGCGCCGCGCCGGCTTCCACGCCGGTTTGGTGTGGAACACGCCGCGGAGGTGATCGCCGAGTCCCCAGCCTATGAGCAGCAGTGTCTTCGGCCCGTCGATGCGGCGCAGCGCCTCTCCGACGAGCAACAGCGCCTGCTCCGCGTTCACCGCGTCCTTCAACTTCTTTGCATCGAGCAGGGGCGCGAGTGACGGCTCCGGAACCGCGGGCGGGGGAGTGGGCGCGTCGATCAGGATCGCCCGCCGCATCGCGGTGATGGCAGCTTCGCGGTCGGTGGTCAGGTCGCAGCGGAACTTGAGGTGCGAGTCGAACGACACCACCGCGATGCGGTCTTCCGCGGCGAAGGCGTTGACGATCTGCTCCGCGTACCGGCGGAAGTTCATCTGCCGTGTGACGCGCAGGTTCTGGCGCGTGAAGTCGGTCTGGATGAAGACGACCACGAGCCGGCCCGGCGTGGGCAGACAATTCCGCCCGTCGGCACAGGGCTCGCCGCTCTTCCCCTCGTCCTGCCAAATCGCGGAGGCTACGTCCACCGGTTGCCCGCCGATCCTCACCTTGAAATCCGCGGGGGCGAGGCCGGTGACCGGCTCGCCCCCGTACTTCGTGACGCGCACCTCGAGGAGCATGCGCTGCACCGTGATCGACTCCTCGTACTGCGCGAACGCCGGCGCGGCGACGCAGGCGGCGAGGAGGAGGCAGAACAAATGGGGCATGACCCGATGGTAGCCCCGCGGTCGGGGCGGCGCGTTACGCGGCTGTCACGGTTCCCACGAGAACCAGACGTTCTCGAGCCGGTAACGCTTGCGGCGCCCGTCGATGATCTCCACCTGCAGGTCGCTGCCCACCGGCGCGTCGATCTCCAGGTTGAACCCCGGTGTCGTCGTCATCGGATACCAGGGATACTCGGCCACGACGTCGGGGCGGGGACCGAGGTTCGCCGGCACGACCACTTTTCCGTTCGCGAAGCGCAGCTCCACCCGCTCGATCCCCCACGGCGACAGCGCCCAGCCGGAGACGCTCAGCTTCCCTTTCACCACCGCGTTCGGCTGCGGCGACTCGAGGTAGCCGAAGGTGCTGTCGTTCTGCGTGGGCTGCAGCGAGAGGAAGCGCTGCAGGTTGACCCGCTGGTACAGCTCGATCTTGTTGAGCAGCGGCTCGAAGTCGCGGTGGAGGCGCGTGGCGAAGACGTAGTCGCCCTGCATCTCGCTGTCGAAGCGGCGCACGAACGCGAGCCGGCTGGCCTGCAGCGCATCCTGCAGCCAGCGGGTGGTGTGCAGGTGTGTCGGCCCGAGCTTGTCGGCGTGCACCACGATCGTCGTGACGCCGAGGCTCTCGAGGGCGGAGAGGAAAAGCGGCGAGACCGGCGCAGCCTCACTCATCGCGCGCAATTCGGCGAAGCCGGTGGGGACGAAGCCGGAGACGCCGTTGATCATCGGGCGGTGGTGCATGGTCGCGCGGAGCATGTACGCGTACTGCTCTTCCTGCCGCAGCGGCAGCTCGACGATCGGGCCGTCGCCGCGATGCGCGGCGAGGAACCGGTAGACCGGCGGCGCCTCCGGCCGCGCGATGTACCAACGGATCGGCGCGGCGTGCAGCTCGACGAGCAACGCGGCCGCAATCGCGAGATGCACCGCCGCGCGCATCTTCGGCCCGAGGCGGCGTGTGAGCATGGCGATCCCGCAGGCGGCGAGGAGCGCGAGACCCGTGTACGCGATGAAGGACCAGCGCGCCGGGACGCGGATGCCCTTGAAGAGCGGGACGTAGTCGAACAGCAGCCGCCCGAACCAGTTGTTGAGGCCGAGCGAGCCGAGGAAGCCGAGGATCACCCAGAGCAGGGCGAGGAGCATCGGGCGCCCGCGCCACGTGAGGCCGAGGAGCGCGAAGAGCAGCACGAGGCCGCCGGGGAAGAGCCAGCGCTCCGGGTTCACCGTCACGTCGCCGAGCGGTCCGGCGTACCAGCGGCTGTGCAGGCTCGAGATCAGCCAGTCCGACGGCGCGGCCGAGTACTGCATCACCTCGTTCGGATCGCCGCGGAAGTTGTACAGCTCGCGCACCCGCTTGTACGGCAGGAGCAACGGCGTGAGCGCGACGAGAGCCAGCAAGACCGCGGCGATGCCGCCGATCCAGTAGCGCCGGTTGCGCCGCGCCCCGATGAGGAACGACAGCGCGATGGCGACGCTCCCGAACGCGAACCAGTGCAGGTTGGTGATCCCGTTCATGAGGAAGGCGAGGCCGAACAGCGCGGCGCGCCGCGGCGTCTGCTTCTTCGCGAAGAAGATCAGCGCCGCCAGCAGCAGCGGCAGCCAGCAGGCCCAGAGATGCTGCAGGTGGGTGAGGTGAGTGAAACGGAAGGAGAAGAAGGCAAAGTAGATCCCGCTGCAGATCGCGGCGCCAGCAGAGCCGGTCACGAGCCGCGCCAGGACGTACGCGCCGTAGCCGCTCAGCGCGAAGCCGAGGAACGTGGCGGCGTTGTAGATGGTGATCGGCGCCGCGCCGAAGACGTAGAGCGGCAGGAGCGGCAGCGCGATGCCGAGAAGGTTCTCGCTGAACGCGAGCGCGTAGCGGTAGGGGTGAAAGATGTTCGCGTCGAAGAAGCGCCCCGGCTGGTTCAGCAGCGCCCAGAAGTTCCAGTCGAGGATCCAGGTGTTGATGGCCGGGTCCTGCGGATGAGGGAGCGCCGTCGAGAAGTTGGCCACGAGCGGCCAGGTCATCATCGCGCTCAGCGCGCAGAAGAGAAGGAACACCGCGAGCTCGCGGGAAAGACGGCTCATCCGCCGCCTATTCTAGAATCCGCCCATGCGCCTTCGTGCACTGCTTCTGCTCTGCCTCGCCGCCCTGCCGCTTTCGGCCGCCACGTTCGACGAGCTCTTTCTCGACAAGACCATGCGCGTCGACTACTTCCACACCTCGACGCCGAAGGGCGACGAGATCCTCGCCGTCGACCGCGTCGTCTCCGACGGCCCGTGGCCCGGCAGCCGGACGAATCTCATCGACACGATGAACCTCGGCAAGTACTACTTCGAGGTCGTCGACCGCGAGACCAACCAGCCGATCTTCTCGCGCGGCTTCGCCTCGGTGTACGGCGAGTGGGAGACGACGCCCGAGTCGAAGGAGCGCCCGGCCACCTTCCACGAGTCGCTCCGCTTCCCCTGGCCGAAGAAGCCGGTGCAGGTGCGCCTCTCCAAGCGCGACGCGCAGTTCGCCTTCCAGCAGATCTGGTCGACGGTCGTCGATCCCAACTCCCGCTTCGTGAATCCAGCCGACGCGAAGCCGGCCGGCCGCGTCTGGTCGTACCTCGACAACGGACATCCGTCGAAGAAGGTCGACCTCCTCGTGATCGGCGAGGGCTACACGCAGGCGGAGATGCCGAAGCTGCGCAAAGACGTCGAGCGGCTGGTCGGGAAGCTCTTCGCCACCGAGCCGTTCAAGTCGCGCAAGGGGGACTTCAACGTGCGCGTCCTGGAGCTGCCGGGATCGGAGAGCGGCATCCACCGCCCCCGCACGAACGACCATCGCCGCAGCCTCACCGGCGTGCAGTACAACATCTTCGACTCCGAGCGTTACGTGCTCACGCTCGACAACCGCGCGCTGCGCGATGCGGCCGCCTCGGCGCCCTACGACTTCCTGGAGATCCTGGTCAACGAGAAGCAGTACGGCGGCGGCGGGATCTTCAACGATCAGGCGACCTCCTCGGTCGATACGGGCTTCGCCGAGTACGTCTTCGTCCATGAGTTCGGCCACCACTTCGCCGGCCTCGGCGACGAGTACTACACGTCCGACGTCGCCTACGAGACCGGCGGCACCGATCACCCGGAGCCGTGGGAGCCGAACGTCACCGCGAACGCCGCGCGCCCGAAGTGGATGGACCTCGTCACGCCCGGTACGCCGCTCCCGACGCCCTGGCGCAAGGAGGAGTTCGAGAAGCACTCCCGCGACTATCAGGCCGAGCGCCGCAAGCTGCGCGAGCAGAACGTCCCCGAGTCGCAGATGGACGAGCTGTTCCGCCGGACGCAGGCGTGGGAGACGAAGTTCCTGGCCGAGGAAAAGTACGCGAACCGCGTCGGCGCGTTCGAGGGTGCTGGCTACGAGGCGAAGGGCCTGTATCGCCCGGAGGCGGACTGCATCATGTTCACCCGCAACGAGGTCGGCTTCTGCGACGTCTGCACGCGCGCGATCGTGCGGATGATCGAGATGCACGCGCGATGACGGACGAAGATAGAATCCCGGCGTGCCCCTGACATTCGTGGTCGGCTCGGCGGCCGACGTCTTCGCCGGTGAGCTCGCGCGCGCGGTCGGCGAGGAGCTGCGCCGCCGCTTTCCCTCCGTCGTTGATGACGGTGACGAGCGCTACGAGTCCGAGCCGGTCCCCGCCACCGGCTGGCGCGCGCTGCAAACGCGCGTCCTGCGCACGCTCGACGTCGCGCCGCAGCTCACCAGCATCGACGCGTATCAGGCGGTCTATGTGCCGGGCGCGCACGCGGGCGTCGACCACCTCCCGGTCGCAAACCTCGCCGACCCGCTGCAGGTCGGCTCGCTCCCCGCGCTGCTCGAGGAGCTCCGCCGCTTCGCCTCCACCGCCGCCCTCCCCACCGACGACGTGGAGCTGATGCAGCTCGGCGCCCACTACCTGGAAGGCGACGAGGACGCCGACCTCGACGTGCAGACGTACGTGCAGTTGATGCTCACCGCCAAACAAGCCGCAGCCCGCAATCAGCCGCTGTGGGTGGTTGTGTAGGGGAGACGACGAGGGGCCTCCGGCGGGG
>DASWNW010000068.1:0-22301 GCA_036399015.1 Thermoanaerobaculia bacterium
CGGCGACTATCTCTTCGCCTCCTGCGGCACGTTCGAGCAGGCCACCGTCTACCGCAACAAGAACAGCGAGTCGAATCCCGCCTGGGAGCCGGTCCTGAGCGCGCCTTTCATGGGGCGGACGTCCCTCGCCATCGCGCCGTCGAATCCCTCGGTCGTCTACGCGCTCTCGGCGACGAACGAGCCGGGTAAGTTCTACCAGGGGCTGCATTCCGTCTGGCGCTCGAACAGCGACGGCGACGCCGGCTCCTGGACCGCGCCGACCACCGGCAAGAGCACGCACGACATGGTCGGGCGGAACATGCTCACGAACATGACCACCGTCGACACGAAGGACATCTGCATCGACGGGACAACCGGCGCGTACATCACGATGGGCTGGTACTGCAACGTGATCGCCGTCGACCCGGCCGATCCGGAGAAGGTCTGGGTCGGCGGCGTCGACCTGTTCCGCTCCGACGACGGCGGGAGCACCTGGGGCGCGGCGTCGTACTGGTGGACGGCGACGTATCCCGCCTTCCCCTACGTGCACGCCGACCAGCATGCGATCGTCTTCCATCCCCGCTACGACGGGACGACGAACCGCACCGTCTACTTCGCGAACGACGGCGGGATCACCCGCACCGACGACTCGCACGCGAAGACCACGCGGGGGCTCGACCTGATCTGCCGCAACCCCGGCTCGAAGTTCACTTTCACGCCGCTCAACCACAACTTCGGGATCACTCAGTTCTACCACGGCGCCGTCTTCCCCGACGGCCGCCGCTTCATCGGCGGCGCGCAGGACAACGGCACGCTCCTCGGCTCGGCCGACACCGGCGTCAATCAGTGGAAAGAGGTCGCCGGAGGCGACGGCGGCTACGTGGCCGTCGACGCCACTGCGCCGCTGACCGTCTACGCCTCCTCGCAGTTCGGCGCGTTCCGCCGCTCGACCGACCAGGGGCAGCGGTTCTTCCCCTTCGTGCCGATCATCCGGGAGCGGGACAGCTTCCTCTTCATCGCGCCGCTGGCGCTCGACCCGAACGCGCCGAAGACCAACATCTGGATGGGCGGAACGCGGTTGTGGAAGACGGTCGTCGAAGGGGCGGAGCGCGCCAGCATGCCGGTGCCGGACGATGGAAGAATCTCCGCCATCGCCGTGGCGCCCGGCAACTCGAATCGCGTGATCGCCGGGACGAACCGCGGCCACATCATCCGCAACGACGCCGCGCTCTCGACCAATTCGAGCAGCGTCTGGCCGGCCGCGCTCCCCCGCTCCGGCTTCGTCTCCTCGCTCACGTTCGACCCCTTCGACGCGAACACCGCCTTCGCCACCTACGCCGGCTTCGGCGGCGGCGCGCACGTCTGGGTCTCCGCCGACGGCGGTGCGACCTGGACACCGCTCGACGGCACCGGCGCTGGCACGTTACCCGACATCCCGGTGCATTCGCTGGCCGTCGATCCGACGAACCGCGACCGCCTCTACCTCGGCACCGACATGGGCGTCTTCGTCTCGCTCGACCGTGGCAACACCTGGTCGGTCGAGAACACCGGCTTCGCGAATGCCGTCACCGAGACGGTGCTGGTCGCCCCCGGCGCCTCAGGTGGGCTGGCCGTCTACGCGTTCACGCACGGGCGCGGCGCGTGGCGCGCGGAGTTGGGCACAGCGGTGACCGGTCCGAGGCGGCGCACGGTGCGGCACTAGTCACAACGCGTCCGCGATCCGCCGCGCGATCAATCCGTACGCCTCCCCTCCGGGGTGGAAGCGGTCGAGCGCGAGCCGGTCGCGGTGCGAGAAGAGGTCGGCCGTCGCCACGAGCGTGAACTCGGGATCGTCGCCAAAGTGCTCGAGGAGGCGCGCGTTCCAGCGGTTCACGAGCGTCGTGAGCTGGCGCCCGTTCGCCGCGGTGGTGAAGGGGTTGTAGAGGCCGACGAAGAAGATGCGTCCGGTAGGGTTCGCGGCGCGGATCTTCTCGATGGCCGTCTCGATGCGGCCCAGCACCTCCCTCATCACCGCCTCCGCCTGCTCGGGCGCGGCGTTGCGCCAGTCGTTGCCGCCCCAGAGGTCGTTGCCGCCGATGGAGACGACGATGACGTTCGACTCTTTCAGGAGCTGCTGGATGTTCGGCCGCTCGAGGACGGTGAGGAGGTCGCCGGTGCGCGCGCCGTTCACGGCCACGTTGTAGGTGCGGCGGGCGCGGATGCCGCGCCGGCGCAGTTCGGCGTCGAGACGCCCGCCGATGCCGAGGCCCTGCGCGTCGCCGGCGCCGCGGGCGAGCGAGTCGCCGAGGATGATCGGGGCGATGGTGGTGCGCGGCGCCTGCGCGGCCGCGTCGGCGCGCGGGATGAAGTCGACCGGCTGCCCGCGGTCGCCGCGCAGATAGGCGGCGAATCCATAGGCGAAAACGCACGCCGCGAGCAGCGCTGCGGTGACCGGAAGGTACCAGTAGAGGGTTCTTCGCATCGCGGAATTGAAAATTGAAAATTGAAAATTGAAAGATCGGAGAATCGACACTACCCTGCGCAGGCTATCCGATTTTTCCATTTTCAATTTTCAATTTTCAATTCCGGCGAATGACAGCTCTCGCAGCAACCAACCTCACCAAAGTCATCGGGGACCGCACCATCGTCCACGACGTCTCGTTCGACCTCCGTCCCGGCGAGGTCTTCGGCTTTCTCGGCCCGAACGGCGCCGGCAAGACCACCACCATCCGCATGCTGGTCGGGCTGATCCGTCCGACGCGCGGCACCGTCACGGTCTGCGGCTACGACATCCGCCGCCAGTTCGAGCAGGCCATGCGCTGCGTCGGCTGCATCGTCGAGAACCCCGACCTCTACCGCTTCATGACCGGCCGGGAGAACCTCGAGCACTTCGCCCGCATGCTCGGCGTGCCGGCGGCGGAGATCGAGCGGGTCGCGTCGCTGGTGAACCTCGCCCACCGCCTCGACCAGCGCGTCGGCACCTACTCCCTCGGCATGCGCCAGCGTCTGGGGATCGCGCAGGCGATGCTCGGCTCGCCGCGCGTGCTGATCCTCGACGAGCCGGCCAACGGACTCGATCCCGCCGGCATCCGCGAGATCCGCGAGCTGTTGCGCGGCCTCGCCGCCGAACGCGGGCTGGCAGTCTTCGTCTCCAGCCACCTCCTCGGCGAGATCGAGCTCACCGCCGACCGCGTGGCCATCATCCACAAGGGGCGCATCCTCCGCAGCGGCCCGGTGCGGGAGCTGATCTCGTCGAACCGGGTCATGGAGTTTCGCGTCGACGCCGTCGAGCGCGCCGCCGCCCTGCTGCGCGAACGCAATGTCGAGCTGACGGTGACCGAGGATCTGCTCCTGGCCTCCATCGACGAGCAGGACGCGCCGCCGCTCATCGCCGCGCTGGTGCAGGAGGGCATCAACGTCTTCCACGCCCGCCCGCGCGTGCAGACGCTGGAGGAGATGTTCCTGGATGTGACGGGAGGGGAAACCGTCGATTGAGTGGCGCGTTGCGCGTGGCGAGTTGCCCGGGCATCGACGCCCGAGCCAAACAGCCCGAGCAACGAGCAACACGCAACACGCAACGGAACAACGATGATCGCCCTCATTCGCAACGAAACCCTCAAGCTTCTCCGCCGCAAGCGCTTCGCCATCGTGGTGGCGATCATGTTCGTGATCCTCCTCCTCGTCTCCTACTCGCAGTACCGGCAGTTGCGGGAACTGAAGAACCAGAACTGGCGCGCGGAGCTGCAGGAGCGGATCGCGCGCACGGAGAACCGGCTGCGGCGGGGGCGGGTGAACGAGTCGTGGGCGCGCTCGATGCGCGCGGAGGTGCGGCGGCTGCAGTTCTACCTCGACCGCGGCATCAATCCGGAGCAGCCGACCGCGCCGCTGGTCGTGCGCACATTCGCCAATGCCGCCGGCTTCCTCCTCCTCCCGCTCCTCATCGCCGTCCTCGGCAGCGACATCGTCTCCGCGGAGAACGCCGAGGGGACCGACAAGCTGCTGCTGACCCGGCCGGTCCGACGATGGAAGATCCTGACGGCGAAGCTGCTGACGCTCTGGCTCTTCGCCTCGCTGACGCTGTTCACGGGCGCGCTGGTGTCGTACCTGGTGACCGCGCCGGTGCTGCCGGCGCACGGCTGGGACGCGCCGACGTTCAACGGGTTCCAGTTCTCCGGCGACGCCTTCAACGTCGACTCCGTCCGCCAGCTCCCGCTCTGGCACGACGCGCTGATCGCGTACGGCCTGGAGTGGTACGCGCTCCTCGCCGTCGCCTCGATCTCGCTCATGCTGTCGGTGATCTTCAAGTCGTCCGCGGCGTCGATCGGAACGATGCTGGCGTCGCTCATCGGCGGCACGATCCTCACCCGCGTCAGCCCCGACTGGACCGCCGGCAAATACCTCTTCGTCAGCGCGCTCCCGCTCCCCGACTACTACACCGGCCAGGCCCCACCCTACGACGGCATGTCGATGATGTTCTGCATTGGCCTCCTCGGGGCGTGGGCACTTGGCGCGCTCGGCATTGCGTATGGGTTGTTTACGCGGAGGGATGTTTTTGGGTGAGACGGCCGCGGTTCCTCGGGTTCCTCGGAGTTCCTCGGAGTTCCTCGGAGTGGGCCAGAGCGGGTGCCGAGGAACCGAGGAACTCCGAGGAACTCCGAGGAACGAACGGCCCCGTGATATATCCCCGCCTGCTTGATTGCCTCACTCCTCGAACGCCTGACCGGGCTCCTGCTGCGGCGGCCGAAGACGATCCTGGTCGTCGCCCTCATTGTCGTGGCGGTCTTCGGCCTGCTGGCCACGCGCCTCCGCCTCGATCCCGACGTGCTGAACCTCATCCCCCGCAATAACCGGGAGGTGAACGAATTCCGCGAGCTGCTCACGGAGACCGGCACGCTCGACTTTCACGTCATCGTGCTGCAGTTCCCGAAGGGCTCCGACCCGGCGACGTACGGCCCGCTCATCGACCGCATCGGCGAGCAGCTCCGCGCCTCGAAGAACATCTCCAGCGCCACCTGGAGCATCCCCGACCCGTTCAGCGTCGTCGACAAGGTCCTCCCCTACTCGCTGCTCCTCCTCAACCCGCAGCAGCTCGAGACGGTGGCGGCGAAGCTGTCGGACGCCGGCATCCGGGAGTCGGTGGCGCGCAACAAGGCGCTGCTGCAGACGCCGCAGTCGAGCGTCATGAAGCAGGTCGTGCAGATCGACCCCTTCAACCTCGCACCGGTCTACCTCGAGAAGCTCCAGCGCGCCGGCGGCGGCCTCAAGGTCGACCTCTCCTCCGGCTACTACGTCTCCGCCGACCACACCGCCGCCATCATCATCGCCCGCCCGGAGCAGGCGGCGCAGGCGCTCCCCTTCAGCCGCGCGGTCATGGACGAGACGCGGCAGTTCGTGGCCACGGCGGTCAGGGAGTTCAAGGCGGCGAATCCGGGGACGGCACTGCCGGAGATCGGCTACACCGGCGGCTACGCCATCGCCGCGGCCGACGAGAAGATCATCCGCCGCGACATGACCATCAACAGCATCACCTCGATGCTGGGGGTGCTCCTCCTCTATCTCTACGCCTACCGCCGCCCCTCCGCGCTCCTGTACGCGGCGGTGCCGATGACCTTCGCCATCATCATCACCTTCGGCATCGGCTCGCTGGCGTTCGGCACGCTCTCCGCCGCCAGCACCGGCTTCGCCGCCCTGCTGGCCGGACTCGGCGTCGACTTTCTCACCGTCCTCTACGAGCGCTACGTCGACGAGCGGAACAACGGCGCCGACGTCACGGCCGCGGTAACCACGCTCGTGCGCCACGGGCTGCCCGGCGTGATCGTCGGCGCGCTCACCACCGCCGCCACCTTTTACGCCTTCCTGGCCACCGACTTCCGCGGCATGACGGAGCTCGGTTTCCTGACCGGCAGCGGGATCATGGTCTTCCTGCTCTGCGTGATCTTCGTCTTCCCCGCGGTGCTCATCCTGGTCGAGCGGCGGCGCGCGGGGAAGCGGCAACTGTACGTGCACGCCTTCGGCTCCGGCCGCGTCGTGCGCGCCAGCCTGGCGCATCCGCGGCTGGTGATCGTCTCGTGGATCGTGCTGGTCGCGATCACCGGCATCGCCGCGACGCGCGTCCGCTTCAGCGACAACCTGCAGAACCTCCGCGCGAAGGGAAACATCGGCATCGCGCTGCAGGACGTGGTGACGGAGAAGTTCGGCCAGTCGTTCGAGTTCATGATGTACGGCGTGCGCGGCAAGACCGCGGGCGAGGCGATCGCGAAGACCGAGGCGGCGATGCCGGACCTGGAGGCGATCGCGGGGAAGCGGGTCATCGGCTCGTTCGAATCGATCTCGACGTTCCTCCCCAGCGAAGCGCAGCAGCAGCGGGTGATCGCGCGCCTCGAGGCGGGCGAGAACGACGAGTTCTCCTTCGCCCGCATCGAGCGGACGCTCCGGGCGGCGCTGGAGGAGCACGGCTTCCGCGCCGAGGCGTATGACCGGCTGCTGCCGCTGTACGAGCAGGCGCTGGCGCAGCGCGAGCCGATCACGATGGACACGCTCCAGCGCCTCGGCCTCGCCGAGAGCGTGCAGCGCTTCATGAAGAAGACGCCCGACGGCTGGATGTCGATCGTCTACGTCTACCCGACCACCGGCACCTGGCCGCGCTTCCTGCCCGACGAGTTGCAGGAGTTCCGCAAGCGCCACCCCGAGGGGGTGCTCACGGGCGTGAACCTCGTCTCGCAGACCCTCCGCACCATCACCCGCAATGACGCCATCCGCGCCAGCGTCCTCGGCTTCGTGCTGGTCTTCGCCCTGCTCTGGATCGGCTTCCGCTCGTTCGTGCGCGCCTCGTTCGTCTGGGTGCCGTTCATCGCCGGCGGCACCTGCATGCTCGGCTTCATGGGGGCGTTCGGGCTCGAGTTCAACTTCATGAACATCTTCGTGGGGCTGATGCTGATCGGCACCGCCACCGACTACGCGGTCTACATGCTCGAGCGCTACGACGAGGCGCCGGAGGAGTTCCCTCGCACCGCCACGGAGACCGGGCGGGCGGTGGTGCTGGCGGCGCTGATGTCGATCGTCGGCTTCGCGTCGTTCGCAATGTCGCACTATCCCGGCGTGCGCTCGATCGGCGTGGCGTCGGTGGTGGGCATCGCCCTGAGCTGCCTCGCGTCGATCACGCTCCTGCCGGCGCTGCTGGCGACCGGCAGGTTCCGGAAGAGCTGACGGCTACTGCGCGAACATCTCTGCCGTCGCCACCACCATCCGCTGCACCCGCCACGTCCCGTTCGTCAGCTTCTCGAGGTGGAAGAGGCGCCCTTCGTCCGGGAAGCGCTCCTGCCGAAGGCGGTAACGAGCCTGCACGATCGCGAAGGCCGACTGTGAGTCGCAGCCGGGACGCGAGAGCTCGATGACGGCGTCGGTGCCGGGGAAGTCGCGGTCGAGACGCACCCAGTCGACGCCCGCCGCGCCGGCGTAAGCGTTCAGGTCGATCGCGTTCTCGGCGTCCAACTCCACCGACCTCGCGTTGCGCGACTCGAAGTCGGCCACGATCTCCTCGGCGATGACGGTCGAGCGCAACTCCGCCGTCAGCTCCGCGACCGGTGGCCGCAGCACTCCGCGCGTCTGCTTCACGAAGACGACGTCCCCCCGGTCCTTCACCCGGAGGATGTCCTTGACGACGGCAGCGGTGACGGGTGCCTCACAGGCGAGGGTGGGAAGGGCGGCGAGGATGGCGAGGAGCAACGATCCGAGTCTGTTCATGAGTTCTCCTTTCATCATTTGGACGCGCGAGCGGGCAAAAAGTTACGGAGCGGCCGGAATCCACATCGTCACCACCGTTCCGCCGCCCTCCCGCCCCGCCAGGCGCATGCGGCCGCCGTGCGCCTCCACGATCTCGTTGCAGAGCGCCAGGCCGAGGCCCGAGCCGCCGGGCTTGGTGGTGTAGAAGGGGACGAGCGCCTGGCGCATCACCTCGTCCGGCATGCCCCGGCCGCGGTCGAGGACGCGCACCACCCAGTCGTCCGCGGCGCGCTGGATCGACACCGTCACCTCCCCGCTCTCCGCCTCGTGCGCGTTTTTGACCAGGTTGATCAGCACCTGCTCGAGCTGCGTGCGGTCGAAGAAGCCCTCCATGCGCGCGTCGCCGTCGACGTCGAACGGATAGAGGGCGCGGACGGAGTCGAGCACCTCCGACCACTGCACGCGCTCCTTGCGCGGCTGGGGCAGGCGGGCGAACTGCGCGTAGCTCTCCAGGAACGCGCGGAGGAACTGCAGGCGCTCGTCGATCAGCTCGTAGATCTCGTCGAGGCGGTGGCGGTGCTCCGGCATCTCCTGCGCGCGGCGCGCGGAGTGGAAGAGGGAGCTGATCGGCGCGACGGTGTTGTTGATCTCATGGTTGATGATGCGGATGGCCTTCTTCCAGACCGCCACCTCCTGCCGCCGCAGCTCGGGCGTGAGGCGTTCGAGGAGGATCAGCCGGTGCTGCAGCGTGTGCAGCCGGAAGTTGCGCTGGGTGAGATGGAACGTCTCCTCGTCGACGGAGAGGATCGCGTCGTCCTGCGCCGCCAGCGCCTCGCGCACCGACGGGGTGACCTGCTCGAGTACCTCGTGCAGCGTCCGTCCGTCGAGGCGCGCGCCGCGCGCGAGAAGCTCCCGCGCCACGACGTTCGAGTAGATGACGCGATCGGCCGGATTGACCAGCACGACCGCGATCGGCGTGCGCTGCAGGATCGTATCGAGGAGGATTTCCTTGTTGTGGATCTCGTGGCGGTCGACGCGCACCGCGTCCGCCAGCTCGTTGTACAGCCGCTTCAGCTCCGCGACCTCGACGTCGCCCCGCACCGCCAGCCGCAGCCCGTAGTCCCCGTCGCGCGTGGCGCGCAACGCGTTGCCGAGGACGTCGTGCAGCTCGCCGATCGGCGACGCGATGACATGCGCGCTCCAGAGCACCGCCGGCAGCACGATCGCGAACGCGAGCCCATACGCGTACCAGCCATCCGTGACCCGCAACGCGGCAAACGTCGCCCCAATCCCGACGAGGGACGTCAGGGCGACGACGATGGCGACGCGGTGGGAGAGGCGCACGGGTTGTTTACCAGTCTCAGAGTCTCAGAGTCTCAGAGTCTCAGAGGAAAGTCATCGGCGGCCTCTCTCTTTGAGACTTTGAGACTCTGCGACTCTGCGACTCCTACCGCGGGCGCCTCTCCAACACCACCCCCAACTTCTCCATCCGCCGGTACAGCGCCTGCCGTGAGAGGCCGAGGGCCTCGGCGGCGCGGGAGACGCTGCCGTTCGCGTTGAGCAGGGCGGTCTCGATCTCCGTTTTCTCGAACGGCGTCTCCTCGGCGCGGGTGTCGTCGGTGCCGAAGCCGAGGTCGGACGGGGTCAGCGTGTCGCCGGTGCTGACGGCGGTGGCGCGCAGGATGCGGTTCTGCAGCTCGCGGACGTTGCCGGGCCAGTCGTGGGCCAGGAGCGCGGCGCGTGCGGCCTCGTCCAGCTTCTTCGGCGGCTTCACGAACGCGTCGGCGAGCGCCAGCACGTCCTCGCGCCGCTGCCGCAGCGGCGGGATGGCGATCTCGATGACGGCGATGCGGAAGTAGAGATCCTGCCGGAACGTCCCCCGTGCGATCGCCTGCTGGAGGTCGGCGTTCGTGGCGCAGAGGACGCGCACGTCGACGCGGCGGGTCTCGCTGGAGCCGAGGCGCTCGAACTCGCCGGTCTGGAGGACGCGCAGGAGCTTCATCTGGCCGGCGGCGGAGAGGTTGCCGATCTCGTCGAGGAAGAGCGTCCCGCCGTGCGCCGCCTCGAAGCGGCCGATGCGCAGCTTCGTCGAGCCGGTGTAGGCCCCCGGCTCCGCGCCGAACAGCTCGCTCTCGATGAGCTGCTCCGGGATCGCCCCGGCGTTCACCTTCACGAGCGGCTTCTGCTTCCGCTTCGAGCCGGCGTGAATGATCTC
This sequence comes from Thermoanaerobaculia bacterium, assembly GCA_036399015.1. GTDB lineage: Bacteria > Acidobacteriota > Thermoanaerobaculia > Gp7-AA8 > Gp7-AA8 > QHVT01. The sequence goes on from DASWNW010000068.1 coordinate 9,896, forward strand.
CGCGATCTTCTCTTTGCCCGCGCCGTTCGGGCCGGTGATCAGCACCGGCACGTCCGAAGGCGCGATCTGCACCGCCAGCGAGACCACTTTGCGCATCGCCTCCGAGGCGTAGACGACGCCGTGCGTCCGCCTGCTGCGCTCCGTCCGCTCGCGCTCTTCCTCGGCCGCCAATTCGCGCGTGCGCAGGAGGCTGCGGACTGTCGCGATCAGCTTCGCGTCGTCCCACGGCTTGGCGAGATAGTCGGTGGCCCCTTCCTTCACCAGTTGCACCGCCGTCTCCAGCGACGTCCAGGCGGTCATGAGCAGGATCGGCAGCGCCGGATCGATGGCCCGCACGCGGCGGAAGAGCGCCACCCCCTCGTCACCGCTCGTCGCCCCCGGCGTGAAGTTCATATCCTGCAGGAGCAGGCCCGCCTCCCCCTTCTCCACCATGCGCACCGCCGAGTCGGGATCGGACGTGATCACCGACTCGACGTCGTGCAGGTCGAACAGCATCCGCAGCGCCTTCGCAACCGCGGGCTGGTCTTCGACGATGAGGACTCTGGTCATGGGAGACGGGTTCCTCGGAGTTCCTCGGGGTTCCTCGGGGTTCCTCGGGGGGAGTCGTCGTGCGGTGATCCGAGGAACTCCGAGGAACTCCGAGGAACCCGAGGAACCGGCATTCTAGACACTGCGCGTGGCGATCGACGGCGGAATGTACATCGCGCGGAGCGCGGGCGGAATCGTCGACGCCAGGCCGTTGAGCCACAGCAGGACCATGCCGGCGACGACGAGCTGCCACCCCATCTTCACGTCCGAGATCTGGCTGACCAGGAGGACGTTGAGCGCGAACGCGCCGACGACGCCGAGGGCGAGGCCGGCGGTGGTGACGAGCCAGTTCTCGATCAGGAAGTAGCGGAGGATGTCGGCGCGGGTGGCGCCGAGGGCGCGGCGGGTGCCGATCTGCTTGGTCCGTTCCGCCACGGCCAGCGAGGTGAGGCCGAGCAGCCCGAGGGCCGTCACGACGATGAGCGCGATGATGATGCCGGTCATGGTGGTCACGACCACCTGGCTGCCGGAGAACCAGCGGTTGCGCTTTCCGAGCATCGTCTCCGACTCGATGACGCGGCCGGGATTCGCCTGCGCCAGACGCCGTTCCGCCTCCGTCACGACCGCATTCACCGCCCCCGGCTCCGTGCGCACCATGTAGCTGACGCCGTTGCCGCTGCTGCCGACGCGGGCGGGACGGATGAGGGCGCGGGTGCTCATCCCTCCCTCGTCGTTGATGCCGTACGGGTTGTAGAACGAGTCGATGATGCCGACGACGGTGAACGGCGGGAGGCTCCGGTCGGCGCGCTGCACCGCCTGGCCGAGCGGATTCTGGTCGCCGAACATCGCCCGCGCCGCGTCGCGCGTGATCAGGGCGACGTTCGCCGGATCGGGCTGCGTGCCGATGCCATGGTCCGACTGCCGGAACCCCCGTCCCGCCACGATCTTCAGCCCCAGCGTCTCCGCGATGCCGTGCGTCGCGAAGTAGTTCTGGATCTGCGGTCCGTCTTTGAGCGCGCTGCTCGCCGGCACGTAGCTGCTCGACGAGCCGCCCCCCTCCCACATCTGGAAGTTCGTGTTCGCCACGGCGCGTACGCCGGGGATCGAGGCGAGGAGGCGCAGGTCGGCGTCGATGGAGGTGTCGAGAAACGACATCTCGGCGAATTCCGGCGCGAACGGGCGGGTGTGGATGCGGATGATGTTGTCGTCGTCGAAGCCGGACGGCCGCGTCATCTTCTTCCGCTCGGCGATGATGACGTTGACGCAGTTCGTGACGATCGCGAACGTGATCGCGATCTCGAGGACGATCAGCACCACGCGCGTGCGGTTGTGCTTCATCGCCCGGAGGATGGGTCCGATGTTCATGGCGATCTCCTATTGCACCTTGAGCTGCATGGCGGGCGGCACGGAGCAGACGCGCCAGGCGGGATAGACGCCGGCGATCAGCCCGGCCACGAGGGAGAGAAAGGACGCGGTCAGGAGCATCTCGCCGTCGAGCCGCAGCGCCTCGCCGTTCGGCATGAAGCGGGCGAGGACGCTGAGGATGCCGAGCGACATCAGGATCCCGAGCGCGCCGCCGACGAGCCCGATCAGCTCGCACTCGATGACGTGCTGCCAGAAGATCTGCGCCCTGCTCGCGCCGAGCGCGCGCCGCACGGAGACCTCCGGGATGCGCGCCAGGAACTTGCCGAGAAGGATGCCGACGAGGTTCAGCGAGCAGACGGCGAGGAAGAGCAGCGAGACGATGCTCAGGGCCTTTACGCCGTCGAGCGGCAGGCGCATCTCCTCGAGGAGGTTCGGGATGGTGGTCAGCTCGAAGTGGAGCGGGCGCTCGAAGCGGCCGAGCTTCTTCTGCTCGAGGATGTAGCCGCGCAGCCAGTCGCGGTAGGCGTCGACCGCCTTCGCATCCGGCAGCTCGACCCAGTACTGCATCCACATCACCTCGGAGTTGAGGAACTGCGCGTAGGTGTCCATCTCCTCGTTCTTCCACGCCGAGTCGTTCCCCGCGGGCGGCAGCTCGAGCGACGGCGTGAGGCTGAACGGGATGTACATCGGCTCGGGGGCGCCGAGCGGGTTGCGCATCAGCTCGTACGGGCGCATGGGCGGCCGCCAGCGCTCCAGCACGCCCACCACGCGGAAGTGGCGCTCGCCGACGCGGATCGTCTTGCCGACGCTGTTCGCGCCGCCGAACAGCCTCGCGTTCGTGGCGTGGTCGATGACGATCACCTGCTCCGGCTTCGTGTCCACCGACTTCGGCCAGGGGCCGCCGTAGCGGAACGGAATCCGGAACATCTCGAAGAGGTCGGAGTTGGTGACGCGGATCTGCGGCTGGTACGGCCGGGCGATCTTCGGGTCGGGATGGACGAAGGCGGTGGTGATGAAGGTCGGCGTCTGCCGCACCGGCACCGGGCTGCGCAGCAGCGCGGCGGCGTCCTTGTACGTCACCTGGTCGGGGATGGTCTGCTCGGCGAAGCGCTTGACGTCCTTGCCCCAGGTGTCGAGCCGCACGTAGAAGATCTGGTCGCTCTTTCCGGGGACCAGCTCCTGCGTGAACATGTGCTGGAGCGTGACGAAGGCGGTGGAGACGCAGATGCCGAGGGCGATGCCGCCGATGAGCAGCGCCGTGAGGACCGGGTTGCGCCGCAGGCTGGCGACGGCGATCTTCAGATGATAGGTAAACATGTTGACGATCCTTACTGGAGAGTCGCGGAGAGGGCGGCGCCCGGCTCGCGCACGAGGGTCACGCGCGGCCGCTCGAGGTCGACGACGCGGCCGTCGAACACGTGGAGCTGCCGGTTCGCCCGCTCGGCGCATTCCGGGCTGTGCGTGACCATGACGATGGTCGTGCCGCTGCCGTTGATGCGCTCGAGGAGGTCCATGATCTCGCGCGTCATGACCGAGTCGAGGTTGCCGGTCGGCTCGTCGGCGAGGATCAGCTTCGGGTCGCCCGCCAGGACGCGGGCGATGGCGACGCGCTGCTGCTGTCCGCCGGAGAGCTGCGACGGCAGGTGGCGCATGCGCGCCGAGAGGCCGACCATCTCCAGCGCCTTCTCGATGCGCTGCCTCCGCTCGGCCGCGCCGAGGCCGCGGTAGCGCAGCGGCACGTCGACGTTGTCGAAGACGTTCAGGTCGGGGATCAGGTTGAAGGACTGGAAGATGAAGCCGATGGTGCGGTTCCGGATCTGCGACATTTCCCGGTCCGACAGCCGGCTGACGTCCTTCCCGTCGAGCAGGTACGTGCCCGACTCGAACGTGTCCAGCAGCCCGGCCACGTTGAGGAACGTGGTCTTCCCCGAGCCGGACGGCCCCGTCACCGACACGAACTCGCCCGCGTTGACGGTGAGCGACAGGTCCTCGAGCGCGTGCGTCTCGATTGACTCGGTCCGGTAGATCTTCTTGATGTTTTTCATTTCGAGCATGGCTTCTCCTGTTGTCAGTTGTCGGTTCTCAGTTGTCCGTGGCCTGTCGCCCGGGCGAGACGCCCCAGACAACCGACAACTGACAACCGACAACGCCTCACCTGAGCATCACCGTCTTCGCGTCTTCGAACGCGCTGGTGTCGGAGACGACGATCGTCTCCCCTTCTTTCAGTCCCTTCACGATCTCGATCTCGCCGATGCTGGAGGCGCCGGTGACGATCTCCCGCCGCACGGCCATCTTCCCGTCGACGACGTAGGCGGCGGTGCCCCCCTCCGACTCGAGGAAGGCGCCGCGGGCGACCTTGACGACGTTCCGCTTCGACTCGAACGTGAGCCGCGTGTTGAGCCGCTGGTTCTGCTTGAGGCCCACCGGCTGCTCCCCCGCGAACGCGATCGTGGCCATGACCTGCCCGTTCACGACCTCGGGGGAGATCGCCGTCACGCGGCCCGGGTAGTCGCGCCCCATGAACGCGATCGTCGCCTCCGTCCCGATCGCCGTCTCGTTCGCATACTCCTCCGGCAGCCCCACTTCGAGCTCCAGCGATGAGAGGTTCACCACGGTGAGCACGGGCTGGTTCGGCCCCACCGCGTCGCGGTCCTGGACCGCCACGGAGGCCACCATGCCGTCGAACGGCGCGCGGATGGTGAGGTCGTCGACCCGCTTCTGCAGCTCGCTCATCACCGACTGGTTGCGCAGCACCTGCTGCTCGCGCGTCGCCGCCTCGAAGCCGAGGGTCTCGCGCGAGAGACCGAGCTCGCTCTTCGCCTGCTCGAGCTCCATCTGCGCGATGCGCACGTTGTCCTGCGCCGTCTCGTAGTCGGCCTTGTTGCTGAGCCCTTCGCGGAACGTCGTCTCCACGCGCCCGAGCTGCCGCTGCGCCGCCGCCACGCGCATCGTGAGGAGCTCGATCTGCTGCTGCGCGCGGAGTTGCGTCTGGCGGTTCACGATCTTCTGGCGGTCGAGCTCCGCGCGCGAGGTGAGGAGCTGCGCCTGCGACTGGTCGAGCGCCGCCTGCAGCTCCTTCGAGTCGATCGTCGCGAGGATCTCCCCTTTCTTCACCTCGGCGCCGGCGCGCGTGCGCAGCGAGACGATCCCCTGCCCGGGGCTGAAGAGCGTCGGCGAGAGTGAGGCCACGACGCTCCCCTGCAGGCTCAGGTCGCGCAGGAGGTCGCCGCGGGAGACGGTGGCGAGGCGGACGGTGTTCGCGTCCACCGCCTTCTCCGCGCGCACCCACCGGACGATGGCGGGGAAGGCGACGGCGAGGATCGTCACGAGGACGAGGCCCGCCACGACCGCGGCGATGACGCGCGGGTTGCGCTGCGGGGTCACCGGACGGTCCATGGATTGACTGTTGTGGATCATGCCGGAGCGCTCTTAGTGCGACCGGGGTGCCACGCGCCTCTCGTTTGTTTTCAGCGACTTAGCGTGTCCGGCGGACGCCCCGGTTGACGACTGTCCGCGGACATCTGTCCGCTCGCGGCGTGCTATCGTCGCCTCCATGAAGAAGTGCTTTGCCGCCGCGCTGCTCCTCCTCGCCGCCTGCAAAGGGCAGGAGCCCGTGACCGACACGAAGCCGATGGACCTGCGTGAGCCGATCGCGGTGCGCTACGTCGGCTCGCCGGAGATGAACGTGCGCGCCGCCGCGAACGACACGGCCGAGGTGCTGGCGACGTATCAGAACGGCGAGGCCATCTCCGTGCTCGCGGACAAGGGCGAATGGGTCGAGGTGCGCACCGGCGAACGCTCCGGCTGGGCGCGCGGAGCCGATCTCGTCGACGCCACGGCGGCGGTCGAGCAGGAGGAGAACCCGCAGCCGAAGTTCCGCGTCATGCCGCTTCCCGTCTCCGCGCCGAGCGCGCGCGGCGAGATCTACCTCGAGGCGGACGTGAATTCCGACGGCGAGATCACGGACGTCCGGACCATCACCAACACCACCGGCTCCGAGGCGCTCGTGGTCCAGAACACCGCCTCGCTGCGCGCCGCCAAGTTCTACCCGATCGTGCAGAAGGGGGAGCGGGTGCGCTTCAAGTATTACCACCGGGTGACGTACTGATGAAGCTCTGAAACGCACCGCCGCTGTTCCTCACCACCCAGCAGGTCAGGTCGGCCAGCAGGTTCACCTGCTGCGCGGTCAGCTCGGTGAGGCCCCACGGCGACGGCAGGTGCTCGCCGATGGTCGGGATGAGGTTCTCGTCGATGGTGTGGTAGTTCGGGAAGTGGGGGAACATGCCGAGGTCGCCGAGGGCGAGCTCCGCCCGCACGACCTCGTCGGTGATCTGCGACTGCCACGCCTCCACCTTGTCGAGATAGACGTACAGCACGTCGACGGTCGCGCCGCCGGGCAGCCCCCAGTAGCGGTTCTCCTGCAGCACGTGGCTGGTCTGGTAGACCATCGGCTGCCCCGCCTTCCGCAGCGCCTGCAGCGCGTTGACGACGCCGGCGTAGTCGGCGCTCGGGAAGACCTGGTTGAAGTCGGGGACGAGTGAGGTGGAGAAGAGGGTGCGGCTGTAGACCGGCACGCCGAAGAGGCTGACGAGGCTCGAGTCGATGTCGCTCTCGTACGTCTTCTGCGTGGGGTCGTAGTCGGGGTTCATCGGCTGCTCGGTGTTCATGAAGACGACGACCTTCTTCACGCCGCGCATCAGCAGCGGGATGACGCCGTAGTTCTCCAGGTTGCCGCCGTCGCCGAAGTCGAAGAGCTGCGCCGGCACCTGCGGCTCCGCCAGGGAAGGCGGCCAGTAGTTCTGCTCCGGCAGGAGGCCGTCGAGCAGCTTGATCTTCTCGAGCAGCGCGGCGTAGGCGGAGCTGCTCGTGGCGCTGGCGGCGGCGACGGTGAAGACGTGCTCCGGCGCGGCGACGGTGACGGCGCCGTCGACCGCGGGCGCGGTGGGAGCGCTGCAGCCCCAGGCGAACGACTCGATGAACCCGCCGCCGACGACTGCCTTCACCGGCGGCGGCTTGAGGCCGCCCGTCTTCGCCACCGGGTAGCTCATGGTCTGCTGGAACGGCACGCCGGAGTAGAGCGGCGAGTAGGTGATCATGAGGAGCTGGTCCGGGTTGTAGGGCGCGTGCGCGGTCGGGCCGTCGATGGTGGCGTTGATGAGGAGGTACGGCATCCGGTAGCCGGACGGCTGACGCACGGTGTGGAACGTCGCGCCGGCCAGCGACGGATTCGCGGCGCGGATCTTCGCCACCGTCGCCTCGTCGAGGCTGAAGTAGGCCGGGTCTTTCGGGTCGTAGAGACCGAAGCGGGAGAAGAAGACGTGGCCGATCGTGGCGGCCCAGAGGAGGTCGTCCGGCGCGCCTTCGCGGTGCGCGTCATCCAGCTCGTCACCGAGGTTGAGCGTCGCGCCCCAGCCGAGGGACGTCGTCGGCAGCACTTTCAGCTTGTCGATCGTGATGCCGGACGGCTCGGTGATCGCGCCGAGGAGCTCCGCGTCGTTCGCCGCGCCGGCGTTGTAATAGGTGAACGCCGTGGCCGCCCACGAGCCGCCGGAGACGGAGGAGATGTAGTCGATGTCGTTCATCAGGCCGAGCGAGATGAGCGCGCGCAACTGCCCCATCGCCGCCGAGAGGGCGCGCGTGCCGCCGCCGGAGAAACAGACGCCGACGCCCGGCTTCACGCCCGCCTGCTGCTCCGGCCACACGTAGCTCTGCCCCTGCGAGTACCACACGCTTGTGGTCAACGTGCCGGTCGTCATGTGAAGCTCCCCTCGGTGAAGGAGTGATCGGCGGCGTCCTTCCCCTACCCGGTTCCGCTAAGCTGCGCGCGTGAGAATCGCCGTCGCCGGGACGCACTGCTCCGGCAAGAGCACGCTGGTGGAGGATTTTCTGGCGGCGCATCCCGACTACACGCACGAGCCGGAGCCGTACGACGCCCTCGAGCTGTACGGCGAGGCATCGGCGGAAGAGCCGGCCGCCGACGACTTTTACCGGCAGCTCGAAGTCTCGGTCGAGACGCTGCGGCGCTACGGACCGGGGGCGCGGCTGATCGCGGAGCGCAGTCCGCTCGACTTCGTCGCCTATCTGCTCGCGCTGCGCGACCTGCGTCGCGGCGGAGGCGCGCAGGTGACGGCGGCAGTGCGGCTCGCGGCGGCGGGGATGGAGCACCTCGACCTCGTCGTCGTCGTCCATCCCGACGGCGTCGACGCGCCGGAGGAGGAAGACCCGGAGCTGCGGGAGGCGATGCACGACCGCCTCCTCGATCTCATCACCACGGACGAATACGATCTCCTCGGCGGCGTGCGCGTCGTCGAAGTGAACGGACCGCGGCGCCGGCGGCTGGCGCTGCTCGAGGGAGAAATCGCGCCATGAGCGAGAACAAACGGACCATCGAGACCTACATCGACGGCTTCAACAAGAGCGACCACGCCCAGATCCTCGGCTGCCTCACGGACGACGTGGTGTGGGAGATCCCCGGCATGTTCCACATCACCGGCAAGGAGGCGTTCGACGGCCAGATCGAGAACGACGCCTTCGTCGGCAGCCCCACGGTGACGATCGCGCGGCTCGTGGAGGAGAACGACGTCGTGGTCGCGGAGGGCGCCGTCCGCAGCGCGCGCAAAGACGGAGGCGTGCTGAACGCCCTCTTCTGCGACGTCTTCGTGATGGAGCGGGCGAAGATCAAGCGGCTGACGTCGTACCTGGCCGTGCTCGAGTAGCTACACGCAGCGCTTCAGATAGGCGCTCGGGTGCGATCCGGTTTGATTCGCGCGGGGTAATGCAGGACGTCACGAGAGTCATGCACGACGGTCACGAAGGTGACGCATTACGTCGCGCCGGGTAATCGATGACCCTGCGACGGCGAAGCGTCACCCCATCGGGGGTAACCGATGACCGCGGAGCGGGTGATCGATGCCATCAGCGAGGTCATGAACGACCGTGGTGGGGGAATCGAACGACCGCAGCGCGGGAATCGATGATCCCGCGGAGACGATGAATGACGCCATCGTCTGCAATCGATCACCGCACGGAGCGCAATCGATCCCGGGAGCTCGCATCTCGCCGTGCTGGAGTAGCTACACGCACCGCTTCAGATAGGCCGCCGTCCGGCTCTCCTTCACCTTCGCCACGTCGCACGGGGGGCCGGCGGCGACGACCTGGCCGCCCTCGTCCCCCGCGCCGGGGCCGATATCGATGACCCAGTCGCTGGCGGCGACGACGCGCATCTCGTGCTCGACCAGCAGCACGCTGTTCCCCGCCTCCACCAGCCGGTCGAGCTGCGCCATCAGCTTCACGACGTCGGCGGGATGCAGCCCGGTGGTCGGCTCGTCCAGCACGTAGAGCGTGTTGCCGCGCTGCATCCGCTGGAGCTCCGTGGCGAGCTTGATGCGCTGCGCCTCGCCGCCCGAGAGCTCCGTCGCCGGCTGGCCGAGACGGAGGTAGCCGAGGCCGACTTCGCGCAGCACGTCGAGCGAGCGGCGCACCGGCGGCTCGTCGGCGAAGAACTCGGCGGCGGCATCGACGGTCAGGCCGAGGACATCGGCGATGTTCTTTCCGCGATACTCGATCTCCAGCGTCTTCGCGTTGTACCGCGAGCCTTTGCAGGTGGGGCAGGGCGAGTAGACGCTCGGGAGGAACAACAGCTCCACCATCACGAAGCCCTCGCCCTCGCACGTCTCGCAACGGCCCTTGGCGACGTTGAAGGAGAAGCGGCCGGCGTCGTAGCGCCGCGCGCGCGCCGCCTTGGTCGCGGCGAAGAGCTTGCGCACGTGGTCGAAGAGGCCGGTGTAGGTCGCCAGGTTCGAGCGCGGCGTCCGGCCGATCGGCCGCTGGTCGACGCGCACCAGCCGCTTGATCGCCTCCATCCCGGCGGCGATGTGCCCGCCGGTGCGCGCGGCCAGCTCCTCCTCGTCCTCGGCGTCGAGCTCGTGGCCGAGGTGCTCGGCGACCAGCTCCACGAGCGACTGCGACACGAGGCTGGACTTGCCGGAGCCGGAGACGCCCGTCACCGTCGTCAGCACGCCGAGGGGAAACTCGACGTCCAGCCCCTGCAGGTTGTTGCGGGTGATGCCTTCGAGGCGCAGCCACCCCGACGGCTTGCGCGGCGTGCGGGCGGCGACGTGGTCCTCGGCGAAGAGATGCACGCGCGTCTGCGACTGCTGCACCTCGCGCAGCCCCTCGGGCGGCCCGCTGTAGAGGATGCGCCCACCTCCCTCCCCTGCCGCCGGCCCGACGTCGACGATCCAGTCGGCGCGGCGGATGACGTCGAGATCGTGCTCGACGACGAAGAGGGAGTTGCCGGAGGCCTTCAGCCGCTCCAGCGCATTCAGCAGCGCCTCCGTGTCCGCCGGATGCAGGCCGGCCGAGGGCTCGTCGAGGACGTAGACGACGCCGAAGAGGTTCGAGCGCACCGCCGTCGCCAGCCGCAGCCGCTGCAGCTCGCCGGGTGAGAGGGTGGGCGTGCTCCGCTCGAGCGAGAGGTAGCCGAGGCCGAGGTCGAGGCAGACGTCGAGGCGCGCGATGAAGTCCTCGACGATGCGTTCGGTGACGAGTTGCTTCGGGGTTCCGGGTGGCTCGGTTCCTCGGAGTTCCTCGGGTTCCTCGGAGTTCCTCGGGTTGTCTTCGCGGTCTCCCCGAGGAACCGAGGAACCCCGAGGAACCCGAGGAACCGACCCCCCGTACGGCCGGAGCAGCTCCGCCAGGCGCTTGAGCGGCAGATGCGACATCTCGGCGATGTCGTAGCCGGCGAACGTCACCGAGAGCGCCTCGCGGCGCAGCCGCTTCCCCTGACAGAGACGGCAGTCGGCGGCGATCATGTATTGCGAGACGCGCTTGCGAATGAGCGCGCTCTGCGTCGTGGCGAACGTGTGCAGCACGTAGCGCTGCGCGCTGGTGAACGTCCCCTGGTAGCTTGGCTCCTCCTTCCGCTTCAGCGCGCGGCGGGTCTCCTCCAGCGTGTAGCCGGCGTACACCGGCACGGTCGGCGTCTCGTCGGTGAAGAGGATCCAGTCGCGCTGTTTGCGCGGCAGGTCGCGCCACGGCTTGTCGACGTCGTAGTCGAGCGTCGTGAGGATGTCGCGCAGGTTCTGTCCGTGCCACGCCAGCGGCCAGGCCGCGACCGCCCGCTCGCGGATCGTCAGCGACGGGTCGGGCACCATCGACTCCTCGGTCACGCTGAAGACGCGGCCCACGCCGTGGCACTCGGGACAGGCTCCCTCGGGCGTGTTCGGCGAGAAGCCCTCCGCGTAGATGATCGGCTGGTTCGGCGGGTAGTCGCCGGCGCGCGAGTAGAGCATGCGCAGCAGGTTCGAGAGCGTGGTGACGCTGCCGACCGACGAGCGGGTGGTGGGAGTGCCGCGCTGCTGCTGCAGCGCCACGGCCGGCGGGAGTCCGATGATGTCGTCGACGTCGGGGACACCCATCTGGTCGAAGAGACGCCGCGCGTACGGCGCGACCGATTCGAGATACCGCCGCTGCGCCTCGGCGTACAGCGTCCCGAACGCCAGCGACGACTTGCCGGAGCCGGAGACGCCGGTGAAGACCACCAGCGCGTCGCGCGGGATGTCGACGTCGAGGTTCTTGAGGTTGTGCTCGCGCGCGCCGCGAACGTGGACGAAACCGTCTTCGCTCTTCTTCACGTCTCGTCCCGCGTGATCCATTTCTCCACGCGCGGCGGCTGCCAGGCGTCGAACCGCTTCAGCAGCGCCTCGGCGTCCCCGCTGACCATGGCGATGGCGCGGTGCGGCTCTTTCAGGAACTTCTCCCGCATGGCCTGATCGAGGAACTGCATCAGCGGCGCGTAGAAGCCGTTCACGTCGAGGAAGCCGAGCGGCTTCTGGTGGAGGCCGAGCTGCGCCCAGGTCCAGATCTCGAAGATCTCCTCGAGCGTGCCGAGGCCGCCGGGAAGGGCGATGAAGGCGTCGGCGAGATCGGCCATCATCGCCTTGCGCTCGTGCATCGTGTCGACGATGCGGAGGTCGGTCAGCCCGCGATGCCCCACCTCGCGCGCCCAGAGGGCGTGGGGGATGACGCCGATGACTTCCCCGCCGGCGGCGAGGACGGAGTCGGCCAGCTCGCCCATGAGGCCGACGCTGCCGCCGCCGTAGACGAGCGCGATGCCGTCGCGCGCGAAGAGCTCTCCGAGGGAGCGGGCGGCGTCGACATAGGCCGAGCCGGAGCCGGTGTTGGAGCCGCAGAACACGCAGATGCGTCGAATCACGGCGCGCATTATCGCGCGGCAGCCGTTTTGACTGTCGGGTGTAGCCAATTGGCTACAGCGGGGTGTGATCGGCCGGTGCGCGGCACCGGTCCGCCGGTAGATTTCACCGGTCGACCGTTACATTGCAACGGTCCGCCGTTACATCGCACCGGTGGGAGACTGTCTGGTGTAGCCAATTGGCTACACCGCGGTATGAGCGGCCGGTGCATTTCACCAGTGGGAGACTCTCCGCTGTAGCCAATTGGCTACAGCGGGGTATGAGCCACCGGTGCGTTTCATCGGCGCCAGCTTCCGCGT
>DASWNW010000069.1:0-4358 GCA_036399015.1 Thermoanaerobaculia bacterium
GGATCCTCGAGCCACTGCCAGGGGAGCGCCTGCAGCTCGTCCGCGTGCAGCTCGATGCTGACGGTGTGCGTGCCGCGGCGGCCGTGCACGTAGTTCGAGTGGATCGTGCCGGCCGGCTTGAGGAGGACGCTGCACGAGCGCCCGCGATGCTCACCGGTGTCGGTGGTCTCCTCGAGGTCGCCGCTGACGACGACGGTCAGGTTGCTGTAATCGTGCGCGTGCGGCGCCATGCGGCGGCCGCACGCGTAGACGAGCTCGCGCACCGCGAAACCCCCGAAGTCGATCCGGCAAAGCTCCATACCGGTATAGACGACCGCGGAGGGAAAAGGTTAACGGGTGGGTTCCTCGGTTCCTCGGTTGCATCCACTCCGAGGAACTCCGAGGAACTGGTACCCCGAGACACCTACTTCTTCCCGGCGTCTTTTTTCGGCTTCTTGGTCTCTTTTTTCCGCGCGTTGTTGCCTTTGGCCATGAGATGCCTCCTTCGACAGGGAGAATCGTAACTCACTCCAGCGACCGGAGGAGCGCCGCGGCCCGTTCCCGCTCGGCGCGGTAACGCGACTCGGGGGCGCGGGCGAGGTAGTCGCGGAGGGCGTTGCGCGCGACGTCGCGCCTCCCCTGCCGCGCCGCCACCAGGCCGAGGTTGAAGAGCGCGTCGAACTGCGCCGGGTCGAGCTGCACCGCGCGCGACCAGCGCTCGACCGCCGCGTCGTGATTGCCGGCGCGCGCCTCCACGACACCCAGCGCGTTCAGCGCGAGCGGCAGGCGGGGGTCGAGCTGCAGCGCGCGGGAGAGATAGTCGCGCGCCCGCGGCACCTGCCCCGCGCGCAAGGCGACGATGCCGAGGTTCTGGTAGGCGCGCGCGTTCTTCCCATCCTCGGCCAGGATGCGCTCGAACGTCTGCACCGCGCCGTTGACGTTCCCGCTGTCCGCGAGGGCGATGCCGTACGCGTTCAGCACGTCGGGGTCTTTCCCCTGCGCGAACGGCTGCAGCAGCTCGATTGCCTCGGCGGCGCGGCCGGTTTCGCTGAGCAGGAGCCCGAGGCGGATGCGCACCGCGTCGTTCGCACGGCCGGTGGCGACGCGCCGCTCGAGCACGGCGATGGCCTCGCCGGGACGCTCGTTCTCCGCGAGGAAGAAGGCCAGCATCTCCTGCGCGAGCTGCATGTCGGGACGTTCGGTCACGAGCTGCTTCGCGACCTCCAGCGCGCGGCCGAGATTGCCGGCCTGGTAGGCGGCGATGGCCTGGTGCAGTTGGTCGTCCAGCGCGACGAGATTCTTCGGGTCGTCGGCTTCGGTCCATTCGGTCTTCGTGGACGTGCCGCTGAGATAGCCGAGGCTGAGGAGCGTGGCCTGTTCTTCGCTGTTCACCGCCTGACGCGCGGCGCTCTTCGACGGCGCGTCGTTCCGCAGCTTCTCGCGCAACGCGGTGACGGCGCGCCGCTTGTCGCGGTAGCGGTTCTTCGTCTCGCCGGGATCGGCGGCGAGGTCGTACAGCTCCGGGATCGGCACCTCGATCAGCTTGCGCCCGTTCTCCAGCGCGCCGACGAGCGGCGCCCATCCGCGGTTGAGCGACGCCGACAGCGCCTCGAAGTAGGTGTACTCCCGCTCCCCCGGCGCGAACAGCGAGGCCCCTTTCCATTGCGCCGGAGGCGCGACGCCGGCGCGCTCGAAGATGGTGGGGGCGATGTCGATGTGGCGGACGTAGCGTTCGTCGCGCGCTGCGCGCCGCAATGGGTCGACGACGAGCAGCGGCACGGCGAGCGTCGACTCGTAGGCGAAGAGGCCGTGCGTCTTCTCGCCATGCTCGCCGAGGGACTCACCGTGGTCGGCGGTGACGATCAGCAGCGCGTCCGGCGACTCCTGCAGCAGCGGCCCGAGCGCCTCGCCGAGCATGGCGTCGGTGGCGGCGACCTCGCCGTAATAGGGCTCGTCGCGGTACTCGGCGGCGAAGCGGCCGGGCGGGAGGTAGGGCGCGTGGGGGTCGTAGAGGTGCACCCAGAGAAAGCGCTTCCGGCCGGCGGCGCCGCGCCACCATTGCGTCGCGAGCGCGAGCGTCTCGTTCGCGGCGCGCTCCTGCACCGCGAAGTCGAGCGCGCCGCCGCCGGCGCGGTAGGCGTCGTCGTAGACGTCGAAGCCGCGGTCGAGGCCAAAGCGGGAGTCGAGGGGGAACGCGCTCACGAACGCACCGGTGGCGAAGCCGCTCGCGCGGAGCTGCTCGGCGATGGTGGGATGTTTCGCGTCGAGCGTGAAGCCGGCGTTGTCGCGAATGCCGTGCTGCCAGGGATAGAGGCCGGTGAGGATGTTCGCGTGCGACGGCAGCGTGACCACGTTGTGCGCGTGCGCCCGGGTGAAGACGGTGCCGCGGGCAGCGAGCGAGTCGAGAAAGGGGGTCTTCACCCGCTTGCTCCCGGCGTAGCCGAGCGCGTCGGCGCGGAGCGTGTCGATGGTGATGAGGATGACGTCGGAGACCGGCTCCGGGCGCGAGCCGCCGCGGCGGAGGAGGAAGAAGGCCGCGCCCGCGGCGACGGCGGCCGCCACCACGACAGCCGTCCAGACGCCGGTTCGCCGGTTCACGCCGAGAGGTTACCATCCGTCCGTGACCCGCCTCCGCTCGCTCTCCCCTCTCTTCCTGCTGCTCGCCGCCTGCGCGAGCCAGACGCCCGCGCCCGCACCGGCGACGCTGCCCGTGCCGACCGCGGAGATGCGCGCACTGATGCAGCGCCCGGAGGTGGCGCGGGCGCTGGAGGCGGTGGAGCGCGACCGCGACGCGATCGTCGCGCAATGGCGGGAGGTGACGGAGATCCCCGCCCCCTCAGGACACGAGGCGCAGCGGGCGGCCTACGTCGAAAACCTGCTGCGGAGCTACGGCCTCGAAAACGTGCGGCGCGACGACGCTGGCAACGTGATGGGGACGCGGCGCGGCACCGGCGGCGGCAAGCACGTCGTCTTCGACTCCCACCTCGACACCGTGTTCACGCTCGACACGGACGTGAAGACGCGCATCGAGAATGGGCGCATCTACGCGCCCGGCGTCGGCGACAACACGCGCAACGTGGTCGCCATGCTGGCCATGATCCGCGCGATGAACGAAGCGCGACTCGAGACGAAAGGCGATCTCACGTTCGTCTTCACGGTCGAGGAGGAGACGTCGTTCAAGGGCGTCGACCGCTTCCTCGCCGACCACGCCGGGAAAATCGACCGCTACGTGGCCATGGACGGCGGCTACACCAGCTTCACGTATGGCGGCACCGGGATCTACTGGCACCGCTACCACATCATCGGCCCGGGCGGACACACCCGCTCCCGCACGCCGCCCTACTCGGCGACGGTCCCGCTCGCGCGGGCGCTGCTGCGGATCTACGAGCTCGACGTGCCGGAGAGCTCATGGCTGAACGTCGGCATGCTCGGCGGCGCCGACGTCTTCAACGCGAAGGCGGCGGATGCCTGGATGAGCGTCGACCTCCGCTCGACGGTGAAGGAGCAGCTCCACGGCCTGGACGCCCGCATCCAGCAGATCGTTACCGAGGAGGCGACGCGCGCCGGCATGACCATGAAGCGCGACGTGGTGTCGGTCTCAGAGGTCGCCAGCATGCCCGGCCACCGCGAGTCCGAGATGGTGCGCACCGCCGAGGCGGTCTACCGCGCCTTCGATCAGGAGCCGACCATCACCGACACCGCCTCGAATCACACCAGCGCCGCCATCCTCGCCGGCATCCCCGCCATCGGCATCGGCACCGCCCCCTGCGAAGGCGCGCACGGCCTCAACGAATGGTGCGAGATCGAGCCGCTCTTCACCGGGATCAAACGGACGATCGTGCTGGCGGTGGCGCTGAGCGACTAACGTTGGCGCCAGTAGCGCGCCCCCTCCCGGTCCCCCAGCACCTCCAGCGTCTGCGCGATCACTTCGTACGTGCGCTTGTTCGGGGCGATGCGCGCGAATTCGCGGATCGTGGCGGTGGCTTCGTCGGTGCGGCCTTGCGACGCGAAGAGGACGATCAGCGAGCGGTAGGCCTCGGCGTCGCCGGGGAAGAGGCGCAGCTCGTCGCGGAACGCGCGCTCCGCTTCGCCCGTGCGGCCGAGACGCGCGAGCGCGTCGCCGTGAAGGCTGTGGAGGCCACGGAGCGGGCGCCCTTCCGTGCGCTGCAGGCGGGCGATGAGCTCGGTCGTAACGCGGAGCACCTCGTCGAAGCGTCCCTGCTTCTGCGCGACGCGGGCGGCGGTGTAGCGCGCGGCGTTGGAGTCGCCGCCCTGGCGTGAGTGCGTTTCGGCGCCGGCGAGATCGCCGCGGAGGAGCGCGGCGCGCGCGAGCAACTCGTGAGCGCGCGCGGGGTCGGTCTTCAGGGCTAGTTCCGCGT
>DASWNW010000070.1:0-108229 GCA_036399015.1 Thermoanaerobaculia bacterium
GAGGAGCATCGCTGCAGCGAACCGGGGACTCACGGCAACTCACCGCCCCTTGCACCGCGGCGCCGACGCAGACGGAGCCGAGGCTGAGTTGCCGTCCAGCGTCCAGGTGATGGTGCGCGCAGGATCGTTCTTCTTTCCGTCGACGACGATGGTGATCACGTTCTCGTGCAGCCCGGGAAAAAATCTCGTCGGTTGGCCGCGGTCCTCCGGTCCGGGCGAGAACGCGTTGCTGGCGCCGGCGATCGGCACGTCGAACGGATTGTCATTGCGGTACGCGAACGTCGCCTCGAGCCTCCGGCCGGATTCCCGGACGCACTGCAGCAGCGGAACGATGCTCTTGTACGTGCCTGCGTCATATGCGTCGAGCCGAATCGCATATTTACGGACGCTCTCCGCGGACATCGTCTCTGTCGCCGCCTTCGCCGCGGCGGCTCTCACTCTCGCGCTTGGCGACTCCTGGGCGAGGCGAGCGAATAGCGCAAGCGCGGTTTCGCACTCCTCCACGGCAGCGACGACATTGCGCGGTGGATCCAGGTGCCGGGAGCACTGCATGTTGCGGCGAGCGGCCATGCCGAACTGCACCGAGTCGAGCAGCGGCGGGCGCGGCGTGCGGCTACGCGCGCGGGCATCCAGTGCCTCCAGTTCAGCGAGGGAAACCTCGCGGAGCTCCGCGAGACCGAAGGAGAAGAGGTAGTTCGACTCCGGAAAACGCTGGCGAATGCCGGCAGCGATGGCTTCTGAGTGCGAGGCCTGCGATGACTCGCGCGTCTGCTCCTTGATCCAGGCCCACGCCTCCGCATCGACGCCCTGCGGTTCCCGCACGTCGAGGGTGAGGGGGCTGGAGATGGTGACGTCGGGGATCGCCTCCAGCACCGCACGGAGCGTGGTGGGACCCTGCAAAAGATCGGCAAGATCTGATTCGCCCGAGGTGGCGAGCACACGCAACGTGTAGCGACCTGGGGGCCAGAGGAATGGATCGAGGAGGAACGTGGGCGTCTGGGCCGCACCGAGTACCTCCCACTCCGTAACGGCAGTCGCGCCGGGCGCGATCGGCAGCCGTCCGTCGGCGAACTGGCTCAGCTCTTCGTCGGTAAGCTCCCGCGCCCATCCAGACCGCGTGCCGCCGAGGAAACTCTCCGCCCCCTCCCGGGATGCGTGGATGAAGACGCTGGACGGCAGCAGTCGCGTCTCGCCGGTGTGATTGACGGCCACCAGCCGGAGCGGGACCGGCTCGCCGGGAAGTTTCTCGGAAAAGTCCGATTCGAGATGCAGGGTCAGGCCGGTGCTTTCTCCCGACGTGGAAGCTGCAACGGCCAGCAGCAATAGGAGCGTACAGATCTTCTTCATCGGGCAATCTCCTTCAGCGGCAGGGCGGCACCGGAACCGTCCACCAGTCGAGAGGTGACGTGAATGAGAACTTCAGTACAGGATCGCATCGTTCCCGGATCCAGCGGTACTCGCTGTCGACGCCGGAAGCGGTCACGACGTAGTGAAAACGAACGATGTCGTCGGTGAACTCCGGGAACGCGCCGCCCGCCGGGCCGTAGGTCCAGTGCATGAGGCACTTCTTCAACGGGTTGTCGTAGTAGCGGGAGTCGGCACAGTGCGAGCCATTCGCGGTACGGCTGGACCAGGGATTGGTGTGCCACTGATGCGCCACCTCGTGGGCGCCCACCTCGCCGAGCAGCCGCCTGGAGGCAGCGGAGGCGAATTGGCCGAGAATGGTCTGCACCATGACGTGCGAGTAAGAGTGCCCATTGAAAATGCGTGTGACGCCGCGCGACGGGCGATTTGCGGTGGCACTGGTGGTCGTCCGCACCCCGAAGAGATACTGATGGCCCAGCCAACCCATGTGCCGGTTCCATCGTTCCGCGAATTCGCGAGTCTCGTCCTTGGGCAAAAGCGCCGCCACGTCTTCCTGCATGGCCGTCACCAGCGGCAGCGCCGCCGGTTCCATCAGAACGTAGTCGACGAAGGCGTCGGCGAACAGCTTCTCCAGGTAGACCACGTTCGGCTCGTAATAGTCGTCACCGGGATTCCCGGTGACGAGCCCGACGAAGTCGGTGGTGACGCTGTCCCATCGGGCGACGTCTGGTGGGCTTGCAACGAATACGTCATGAACCGGCTGATCGAGCTCAAGAACGCCTCCCGGGCCTTCCTGTGAACGCTTTACGCCGCCTTGTCTGATCGTCCTCTCCACCGACCAGTATTCGGCCGGAGAAGCGGGCAACTGACGGACTCCGAGCGGCGCATGGATGAGCATGATCCTCCCGCCGGGCGTAAACGGCGCCACGTCCCGAACCTTGATCCTGTCCGTGCCCTCCGTCGTCGTCTCCGCCAGATACGACCCTCGCCGGAACATCCGCCCAACCTCCAGGTGAACCCGTTTCCAGGCAGTCAGCACTCCGCTGGAGAAGCAGTTGTTGTCGGCGCCGCAGGTCTCTTTGCCGCCGAAGTTGGCGACGGTGGACGCCTCGATCTGGTAGTTGTCCCCGGAGGCGAAGCGCGTCGCGTTCAGCACCGTCTCGAACCTGCCGCCGGCATCGGTCGTCACCGTGGTTTCGCGCAGAGAGCCGCGGCCGTTCGCATTGTCCCCCCGCCGCCGCGCGGGCACCGGGACGTACGGCGCGGTATCGGGCGGGTCGATCACGCGCAGGTACAGCGTCCGATTCGCGACCGGGCCGTCCGCGTCCCGGGCAGTGCCGGCGATGCGGATGCGCGCGTTGCGTCCGGCGATTTCCGGGAGCGTCGCCTGCGCGCTCGAGAAATAAGCGGAGTCCTCGCGCCAGCGGTTGATCAGGATGCGCCGCTGCTTCTCATCCGTAGAAGCGCTGAGCTCGAACTCCACGACAGGAGGCCGTTTGAAGTTCAACGTGACGTCGACGAACTCCACGACCGTCCCCCACTCCGGCGTATTCACATACAGGCCGTTCCTGCCGCCGTAGACGTACCCGCGGACGCCTTTGGCATTCACCGCTCCCGTCACCGTCGCCAGGCTCAGTTGGTCATACGGCGGCTCGCAGCGGAGCTCCAGCTCGCCAGTGTCGGCTGTGAAACCGCCGATCAGGTAATCCTGCATCGTCCGGGGAGTCGTCTCGGGTCCCCACAGGTACACGTTCGCTTGCGCCGAGCCGGTGTCATTCGACAGCTTCGGCATGTAACTGATCCGGAGATCGAGCGAGGTGACGGTCGAACCGGCGGGCAGGGGATCGGCGAACGAGAGACACGCCGGATTATTGTTCGTCTGCACGAAGACGTGGACGAGCTTCATCGGATCTTCGGCCGAGCCGTAACTGCAAGAGGCGCCGCCCAGCCCTGCGACGCACGGGCCTGGTGTGGAGGGCGGAACGAGGCGCACCGTCGCCTGCTCGGCCACAGCCGCGCCGGACAGCAATGCCGCAAGCGCGTATGCCGTGACGCGCATTGTCTTCTGGACCACGATGAGGCGAGAGCGCACGCGAACCTCCACTGACCGTTGGAACCCGGACCTCGACGAAAGGAAACCGGCGGCGTCACAAACGCACCGCTCCCGCTTTCCTTAATGACGTCCGGGCATCCTGCCCGTGCGCGCGCCGCCGGTCCACTGACATTTCATGTCTTTCGGTATTCGTCCGGGGTCATCCGGTATGTCTCGCGAAAGACGCGGTAAAGCGTCCGTGCCGTACCGAATCCGGAGCTGAGCGCGATCTCCTCGATCGTGAGAGGCGTCACCTTCAGAAGTCTGCAGGCATGCTCGAGCTGCTTCCTGCGCAGATAGTCACTGATCGGCTCCTGCAGCAGCTCCGCCGCGATCCGGCTCAGATAAGGAGCGGTGAGGTCGAGCTGCCCCGCCAGCTCCGACGCGCGCACGCACGTCCTGGCGCGGAAGCATGCGTCGAGATAGTGCTCCGCCGCCCGTTCGAGGCCGGCCCGATCGTCGCGGAGGATCTCGTCGGTCATTCCGGTTGGAACGACGAGCGCCCCGGTCATGGGAGCCCCCGTTCTCGGCTACGGAGTGTCGGCGACACACGAACTCCCTACCCGCCGGTCGCGGCGAGATCTCATGTTTTACGTTGCTGCGGCGGGCCGTACGCGCCGCGCCGGCCTCCGTTTCGACGCGCTCAGCCGATCGGCACGTGAATGCGCGCCTGGTCCTCCGCGAACCACGAGAGAATGATCTCCCACAGCGTCGGCGGGTCGGCATGACTACTGGCTGCGACCGCCGGCCCAGGCGCCAGCACGAGCAACAACAGAGCGACGGCACAACCCGTTCGAACCCATCGGGACAGACGACTTCTCACAGCCCCTCCTTCTGCCAGCGCTCAGGCTGGCGGTAACGGGAGGGCACCCTCAGGAGAAGGGAGTGTCTGGCACGGACGTTCGCTTAATGGAAATTTAAGGAGCCGGAGGCGCGAAGAGGAGATCGGGCTGCCGCTCGGCCCGCCGTAGGAAGCGCCGCACCGAGTCGACACCCTTCGGAGTCAGCGTCCCAGCCGCCGCCGCCTCCTTCAGGTACGCCACCGCGGCGAGGGCTCCCGTGAGCATTCCTGCTTGCCGGAACACGTCGAAAACGTGAGACGCGAGAGGAATGATCTCCCGCGTCCGGCCGGATGTCAGCAGGCCATCGGCGATGTCGAGGCCAACGAGTGCGGCATCCGTGACCATGCCGAGCCGCTCGAAACCGGCTGCTACTTCGTGGAGGCGGAGCAACGCATCCGTATGGCTCCCGAGCGCCAACAGGACGCGCCCCATCCCCCACTGCGATTTGATGCACACGCTCTCCATGTGGAGCTCTGTGAAGAGCACCAGAGCACGCCGGAAGTGAAAGCTCGCCTCACCGACTTCTCCCCGGTCGATATAGCAGTTGCCGAGTCCCAGCGCTCCCACACCGGTCCAGTACGCGCTCTTCAGCGCCTCACCCCAGGCGAGTACCTCGTGAAACGCCGCGGTCGCTGCGAAGAGCTGGCCCTGTTCATAGCGGATGTTCGCGCGCAGAAAGATGGCGCGCATGCGGTCGTCGTCGAGACCGAGGTGAGCGAAGGCGCGCTC
The DNA here is from genome assembly GCA_036399015.1 of Thermoanaerobaculia bacterium. Classification (GTDB taxonomy): domain Bacteria; phylum Acidobacteriota; class Thermoanaerobaculia; order Gp7-AA8; family Gp7-AA8; genus QHVT01. The sequence goes on from DASWNW010000070.1 coordinate 5,029, forward strand.
GGCGCGTTCGGCGAGGAGCGCGGCCTCGTCCTGGCGCTGCTGCTCGAACAGCACGGCAGCCCGGATGAAATCGACCGCGGCGTGACCGCGGCCGGAGTGGCGGAGACGGCTGTACGCCTCGGCCGCACGATCGAGTGCCTCGTGCGCGGCGTCGAACCGGCCGAGGAGCCGCAGCGCGTTCGCCCGTTCCTTCCAGGCGGTACCACGCAGCTCGAACACCGCTCCTGCGACGTATCGATCGTCGCGCAGCGACTCGGCGACGTATGCGGCCTGGTCGGCATACGTCAGCGCGTCGAGCGGGCGGCTCTCGCAAATGGCGTGCGCCCGGCGCGTGAGCCATCGAACCACGCCGCCGGTGTGATTCCGCCTGTTCCTGAACCGGCGGGTCCAGGCCGCGGCCGCGGGCGTCAGGCCGCCGAGCAGAAGCTCCGCCTCGGCGTCCTCACGGGCGATCTCCGCGGCGCGGGCGCGGAGCGAGGACTCCATGGCTGGACTGGCCGCGTCGCCCCAGACGAACGGGTCGCGAAGGAGATCGTCGAATCTTTCGGACTCGACCGTCTGCCGGCACGCGCCGCACGACGGGAGATGCTCCTCGATCTCCGCGCGGCGGTCGGACGCCGCCGGGTCGAAGGCGTAGAGCAGGAGATCCGCTTCGGCCGGATGCCGCACCTACGACCGCTCCCCTCCGCACGCTTTCCTGGCCCGCTCGCGGCAGTTGTGCAGAAATACCTGGATGGTGCCGGGCGTGGTTTCGTAAGCGGCGGCGATGTCGCTCGTCGACTGCCCCTCGATGTAGTAGCGGTGCAGCAGGTCGCGGCAGCGCGCGCCCGTCCGCCGGAGGACACGCCGGAGAGTCTCTTTGCGATGGATCTCCTCGATCAGGCCGTCCTCGGCCGTTGCCAGGCAAGGCTCCTCGCCGCAGAACAGCGCGTTCTCCGCCGTCGACTGCCGCAGATACTGCCGGCAGGCATTGCACATCGCGCCGATCAGATACGCCGTCACGTTCCGCACGCCGTCGCTGTGCATCATGAAGGTGGCGAAAACGTCGTGGACGAGAGGCTCCGCTTCGGCAGGGCGAATGCCGAACTTCCGGATCGCCACCCGGAACATCATCGCCAGATGCGCGCGGTAGCTTTCCTCGACCAGATCGGCCGTCAGGTCGTCGTGTGCCGCTGGGTCGGTTTGCGGTGCCATCGGTCTTTCAGAGGAGTCGCGGAGCTGATGCGGTTCCATCACGACAGGAGTGACGGCGAGAGGCGGAACCATACCCGCTTTCGAAAAGGACAAGAAATGACATAGCGGACGCGCCGAGGAGGCGAAGAAATGTCCGTAGATGCGGTCATGGCGCATCCGTATAACCGTGCCCGAGACTCATGCTCCGGACGACGGTCGTACTCATTGAATACTGCGCCCTGCTCGACGAGGGAATGTTCCAGCTCACGCGCTTCCCCGATCCAGCCGGCGACCTCGGGACGGCATGCAAATTTGCCGGCTACCTCGACGCGGCGCGATGGTATCTGGATGCGTTTCCTTCCACGCTGTCCGACGAGCAGTTGAACGTCCCTGAGATGCTGCCCTGCCCGAACTGAGCGATGGCTGAGGCACGCGGCAGAACGCGGCTGGAGCAGTTCAGAATAGCCAATGAGGCGCGACTCGTGCGGTGGCACGAGGAAGCCGAGCTCTCGCGGTCCGCTTTCAATAAGATCCGGCGAAGCGGCGAGATGAATGTAGATACCTTGGCGCGTCTCGTCCGCGCGGCAACGAGACTTCTCGGCCGTCAGGTCGCGGCCTCGGAGGTCGCGGACGTCGGCGAAGACGAGCCGGTCACCGGAGCTGCCGCGCCACGCGTGCGCCGGCACCGCAAGCGCAAGACGTACGATACGCCCGCCGATCGGGTTCTCTGCCGGTTGGGCGTCATGCCGACCGAGCTGGCAGCCGCCGCAAGGGTGACGCGCCCGACGATCCATAAGCTCCGGCGCGGAAAAGGGACGCTACGCGTCAGCAACCTGGCGTCGATCGTCCGCGCCCTTCGGCAACTCTCCCACGTCGCTGTCCGCGCGGCCGACCTCTGCGACGTCGGCGAACCGATCTGAGAAGAAAGCCAACAAGTCATCTGTGCCAGCTCACAGTCACCTGTTCCGGCGCACAGGTCACCTGTTCCGGCGCACAGGTCACCTGTTCCGGCGCACAGGTCACCTGTTCCCGCGTACAGGTCACCTGTTCCGGCGCACAGGTCACCTGTTCTCGCGAGTACGGTCACCTTCCCAACCTAAGGTTGACGCCGCCATGTTTTATGGTAGAATAGCAACTAATTGATGGCACAGGAACATACTGATGCGACCGAAGCACACCAGCCGGAGAAAGGATGCGGGCACGCGCGCGAAGCGTCTGCCTCGGCGCCGCGTGCGCCGCGCGCGTCGTCCTTCCTGGGCCGGGCCGCTTCGCCGTCTCAATAACGCCCTGGCCTCCTCGTGGCGTCTGATCGACGCGACGAGGGACGCCGCGGAGCGGGCGGCAGATCGCGCGGCCCGCTGCCCGATCCGCACGTCGCGCGACCTTCACCGCCTTTCGGCACGTCTCCTCGACGTGTGCGACCGGCTGCGGCGTGCGGCGCGCTGTCTCGGCGAGACCACGGATTCGATGACGCTCGCGCCCGAGCGGATCCATGACGCGCCGCGGCTCCTCACGGAAGCCACCCTGCGCTGGCTCCTGACCGCGCGAGCGCTCTCGGACAGCTCCTCGGTGATCTTCACCCTGCACGAAGGCCTGCTCCAGGACCTCCGGTCGGGCGCGCTCACCGCAGAAGCGGAGACCCCGCGGCGCCTTCCGCGGATCATCACCGTCCCGCGCATCATCTCCGCGCGCGACTTTCTGCTCTGCCGGCGGTCGAGCGCTCACGACCGCATCGCCACGATTCCCGTACGCCGACGTAGAACCGCCTGCCGGCGGACCACCGACGCACCGCGACGCATCAGCCGGGGACGCGCCCCTCCCCGCTTTTCGAACTGCCTGCTCTGATCACCAGCACGTTCGAGAAGCCATAAGGAGGCTTTGTGTCCAATCAGAAGAATGAAGTGACTGTATCCCCGGCGGTCGAACCGCCGGCCACGTCCTACGCCGAGGCGGCGCAGGCGTTCGTCGAAGAGCTCCGTCGCATGCGGCAGAAGATCCCGCATTTCGTCATTCCCACTATCAAGGGAGGGCGGCAGACGCTGTCCAGCGCCGCGTCCGTGGCGCCGGAGTTCGTGGAGCTGGCGACCGTCGCGCGGACGAACCACCCGGTTCTCGCCCGCGGTGAAGAGACGACTGCTGCCGAATCACGCGACCTGATGGCCTATGCCGATGCCTTCGCACCGGTGGCGGCGGAGCTCGAGGCGATGGCGCAGTACGTCCGGTTCAGCACCGACGCGGCGAAGAACAAGGCCGGCTATGCGGCCCTGACGACGTACGCGCTGGCGCGCCGCCTCGTGCGCCGCCCGGAGCACGCCGGACTCGCCCCGCACGTCGCGGCGATGCGCCGCGCGTTCGGCAGCCGCGGCAAGCGCGTGAAGCCGGACGCGGCGAAAAAGCAGCAGCTCGCGCCGCAGCAGCCCGAGGAGAAGTAGTGGAAGTGCCCGCGGGCGCGTCGCAAGACGCGCCCGCGGTATTGCGGAGAATTTTCCTCGTCCGCGCGTCGATCGAAGACGGAGTGATCGCACGAACACCATCACGCGCCGCGATTCGCAGGTTACGCGCCGAACCACGCCCTCAGGAGTGACTACCGACTAGTGTCGGCCGTACCGTTCGAGACTCGTACGCTCGAAGTGCTCTTTCGCGATCGTGCGCAAACGTGGGAACACCTGGAAGTCACCGCGCAAGACATCGTCACCGTGTTCGCGGAGCAAGCTTGCTAAACGACGCAACTCATCTCTCAGTGCTGGATCGTCTACATTCTTGACGAGACGTCGTTTGTACTCGTCCGGTGCACGCTCCATCAGGAGAAACACGAGGTCGTACCCTTCGTCGTCGATCCAGAATCGGAACCAACTTCTCCGCTCGAGCACGACCCATGGTCCAGAGCCCAACTCGAAGCTGACCGTTATCCGAACATGACGGTTCTGATACCCAACCCAGCATTCCGGCACGTGCATGCCTCTGCGCGCTTTCACGCAGCCGTACTGCGTCCGTAAGAAGCCGAAGGCTTCGTCTACATCTGCTTCGTACCGCGCCAACAATTCGTCGCTCGAACTCATCTTCCCGTGACTTTCACCCACTCGAACAGCGACACCATGAGTGAACGTGCGTGGTGCCTGTGCCGTCCCGACGCGATCTCCCGCGCTGTAACCGCACGAATAGAGGATCTCTCACGATCCGCCTCAACGAAAGCGCTCCGGCGTCCGTATGACGGGCTATGACCCGCCTGGTGGCCGTCTCCTCTCTCCTCCTCCTGCTCGCCCCTTCCCTCTTTGCGGCCGCCGACCGGGAGGCCTCGCGTGCCGAGCTGATCATCCCTGTCGCGGGCGCGGCTGCCGGTGCGCACGGCACGCGCTTTCAGACCGACGTCACGCTGGTCAGCCACAGCTCCAGCCCCAACGCCCCGACGCTGGTGGACGTCTACTGGCTTCCTCGGGAACGGCCGGGCACCGGCGCCCCGGTGACGCGCCTCGTCCTGGAGCCGCGCGTGGTGATGTTCTATGAAGACTTCGTCGCCCGCACGCTGCATCTGGAGGGGGTCGGCTCCCTCATCTTCCGCGCGGTGAACGAGGACGGCTCGCGCAACGCCGCCGGCCATCTCGACGCCTACGCGCGGATCTGGACGCCCGTTCCGGGCGGGACGGGGACGACGTCGCAGGGAGTGCACGCCTCCACGCTCTACTCGCCCGCGGTGGACGACTTCCAGGAGATCGCCGGCTGGATCTACGGCCTGCGGCAGGATGCGAGCTTCCGCACGAACTACGGCATCGTGAACATGGGGACGAAGCGGCTGGTCTTCACGGTCCGCTTCGTGACGGGCAGCGGGACGATCACCGAACAGGTGGCGGTCGAGGCGCAGTCGATGACCCATCGCGGCGTGCCGGCGGCGGCAACGGGCGCGCTGGCGATCTCCGTGACGCCGCACCAGGAGATCAGCATCGGCAACCCGACCGCGCCGATCCAGCCGTGGACGGCGTACGGCTCGAGCATCGACAACATCACCGGCGACGGCTGGTACTCGAAGGCGCAGGCGGCGAGGCCGCACAACGACTGAGGCGGCGTTTACGTGGCGCGGATCGCCCGCGCCACCTGCGCGCCGAGGAAGCGGGAGCCGGCGTCGTTGAAATGGACGCCGTCCTGCGACCAGAGCGCGTCCGCGCCGTGGGCGAGCACCGCGGCGCAGAGGTCGTCGATCTCCACCCCCAGCTCCCGGGCGATGCCGGTGGCGATCGCGTTGTAGGAGGTGACGTCACTCTCCCGGCGGCGGGAGAGCTTGTGCTCGGCGTGCAGCTTCTCGTGCACCGGCGTGGTGGTGGCCCAGATCAGCCGCGCGGCAGTGCGCTCCCGCAGCCGGGTGAGGATGGCGCGGACGTTCGCGGCGTATTCGTCGAGCGGAACGACCGGCGCGTCGCTGCCCGGGTCGTAGCGGAGGTCGTGCAGTCCCGCGTTGAGGTGGATGACGGACGCGCGCGAGCCGAGCGCCCACCGGTCGAGGTTCGCCAGGAGATTGCGGCTCGTGGCGCAGTTCTCCCCCGGCCCGGAGACGTCGAACGCACCGCCGAGCTCCTGCCGGACGTACGGCTGGTAGGCCATGCGGATCGAGTCGCCGAGCAGGAGGACGGAGGACACGCGCCTGCCCGAACCGCTACTTCATCGTCCCGAGAATCTCCTGCGCCATCTTGTGGTGGTCGTGGAGGATCGGGAGCGTCTTCGCGGCCCACGCCTTGAGATCCGCGTCGGTCAGCTCGCGCGACGCCGCCTCGAACTCCGCGGCGACGGCGGCGTGATCCTTCACCATCGCCTCCATGTAGGCGCGGTCGAGTGCGGGGCCGTTCAGCTTCGCCAGCTCGGCGTCGAGCGCCTTGTGCTCCGGATCGAGATCGGCCGGCGGGTCGATGCCCTTGCTCGCGGCGAGCGTGGTCAGCTCTTCATTGGACCGGTTGTGGTCGACGAGCATCCGCTGGGCGAATGACCGCACTTCCTGCGTCTGCGCGCGGTTGGAGACGTTCGTGGCGAGCTGCACCTCCGCCATGCCGCTCCGCGCCGCCTTTTCGACGAACGTGCGGTCCGCCGGCATGATGGAGACGGGCGGCGCCGGGCTCCCCTCCCCGGCCGGCGAGGTGACGGTGGTCCCGGTCGCGGCGGTGGCCGTGGCGGCGGTGTCGACGGTGCCGGCGGCATCTCCGGCCCCGGCGGCGTTCGAGCTCTCCTCGTTCCGGCAGGCGGTGAAGACGAGGATGAGTGCGGCGGTCAAAAGCAAACGATGCATCAGCGGTGCTCCTCCCTTGCGTCAGACGTAAAGCGCGATTCGGGCCAGTGGCGCCGCAGCAGCTCGCCCGGATACCGCGACGAGCAGGCCATGACGTGGGTGATGGCGTCGTCGTCGTATTCGTCGCCCGAGCGGCGGGTCTCGAAGAAGCGGTCGAGCTTCGCCACCCGCTCCGGCATCGCCCCGACCGACTGCAGGCCGACGGATACGCCGTAGTTGGTGAAGGCGAAGTAGACCTCCGGGAGGCGCGGCTCGCGGCAGAAGACGCCGGGCGGCACCCACATCCGGTCGAGCGTGCGCAGGCAGCGCGGCTGCTGGAACCGCGCCCACTCCTCCTCCGGAAAGAAGTGGGTCATCCAGAGCATCATGCCGAGGCCGAGGTCCTGGGTGATGTCGAGCCGGCGGTACTGGGCGTCGATCAGCGCCTTCATCTCGGCGATCTCGGCGGCGAGCTCGCTCTCCCCCAGCGTCCGGTAGGCGACGTATCCCTGGAAGGCGTCGATGGCGCCGAGACCGAAGCCTGGATAGGGGCCGCTGAGGTCTTCCTTCATCTTCCAGATCACGCCGCGGCCGGGGATGACGAAGGGGCGGTGGATCTCGCGCGCGAGCTCGAGGCCGCGCGTCCTGTAGCGGCCGTCGATCGCGCCGAGGCGCGCCAGCGCGAAGAGCCACATGGCGAGGTAGTGGAAGTACTGGCCGTCGCGGTCGGCGGCCTCACCGATGCGGATGCCCCGCGGCCTGCCGAGGACGCGCTCCACCTCGGCGACGACCGATTTCGCCTCGTCGAGCCACCGCTCCTCGCCGAGGGCGCGGTAGAGCGAGACCAGCAGCACGACGCCGAAGGCGTCGGTCCAGAGATAGCGGAGGCCGTTCGGCCAGATGCGCTCCTCCCGCATCCGGGCCAGCTTCGCGAGCACCCACTCGACGTCGTCCACGGGACCGGCCGGTTGCACGCTCCCCGCCGTCCCGCCGCACGCCGCCGCGGCAAACGGCAGCAGAAGCAGTCCGCGGCGGGTGAGGAGCACGCGCGGCGAGCGTGCAGCGATCGGGCCACGGGACGGGCGTCGAGGGGACTACTCCGACGGGACGGCGAGGCTGTACGACTCGGCCACGGAGCGGGTCTTGCCGTCGAGGCCGAAGATCCGGAGCTGGTACCGCCGGCCGGCGCGGAGGAACTCGCGGGGCACCGCGATCTGGAAGGCGTCATCCACCCCCGGCTGCGCGGTCTTGTTCGTCCAGAGGACGGTGCCCTGCGCGTCGTGGAGCTCGATGCTGTAGTGCGGATGGCGCACGTGCGTCCTGAGCCGCGGCTTCAGCAGATAGGCGTCGCCGTCGGTGCGCAGCATCGTCGCGGCCGCGCCGCCGCGCGTGACGCCCGGCTCGAGCTCCTGCGGCTCGCCGAGGATGCGGGGAAGGAGGCCGGCGCGCTCGAGATGGCGGGCGCGGCTCTCCGCCTGGACGAACGCGGCGAAGAACACCAGCGCGACGGCGGCGGCGATGCTCGTCGGGATGTAGTGGCGGAAGGCGAAGCGGCCGCGGTGGACCGTCGCCGTGGTGCCGGAGCCTCCGAGACGGCGCTGCAGGGCCTCGAGGCCGGCAAGGACCTCCTCGTCCGAAACCGCGTCGGCGTCGCCGGGGCGCGGCGCGTCGGGGACCGGCGCGGCGTACATCCGCGCCAGCTCGGGATAGGCGGCGAGCCGCTCGCGGATGCGCTCTTCCTCCTGTCCGGTCAGCTCGCCGCGGCTGTAGGCCAGCATCTCCTCCGCCGTCGGCGGGTCGCCGAGCTTCCGCCGCTGCTCCTCGAGGAGCCGGCGATTTGCTTCCTGCCATTCAGATTTGTTCGTCATACTCATTCCTCGGGGAGCACGCCTTCGGCTCCCAGTCGTTCGCGCAACTGCCGCTTCGCGTCGCGGATGCGCGACCTCACTGCGTCGAGCGAGATCCGGAGCGCTCTCGAGATCTCGTCATAGGTCATGTCGTCGAGCCAGAGCTGCAGGCACTGCCGCTGCCCCGGCGGCAGCCCGTCGATGGCCTGCCGCAGCCGCGTCATCCGCTCCGCGCCGATCAGGCGGTCGACCGGATCGGCCTGGATCGCTGCCGGATCGTTGCGGGACTCGTCGTGGTCGTCGAGCGATTCGGGCTGCACCGCGCTGCGCTTGACGGCGGTCAGCGAGCGCACCCGGTTGTAGCCCACGTTGCGCGCGATGGTCTCGAGCAGCGCCCATTCCGCCTCGCCGCGGTACTCGTCCATGGCCCTGTAGAAGCGGAGGAACGAGTCGTTCGTCAGCTCCTGCGCGTCGGCCTCGGAGACGCGGAAGACCCGCCGGAAGTACCGCAGCATGCGCGCGTAATGCTGTTTGTACAAAGACCGGAACAGTTCGTCGTCACGGCCTTCACCGGCAGGTCGCCTGGTCATCGCTCGCCACCATCCTGGCAGACCACGTATCTTATGAGTGCCTTGAAGAAGCTGGTCCGCATTCTTTTTCTCTTTTCGCTGTGCAGTGCTTTGACGGCCTGCAATGAGAGAGACCCGGCCACGGCCGATTTGGGGGAAACGCGGCCGCTCGAGGCGCGGATCGCGGGGGCGGACTGGCGGCCGTACAAGGCGGTGCAGCTCCGCACGACGTGCAACGACGAGCCGGCCGACAGCCGTGAAAAGGCATTGGAGCTGCTCGCCGTCGCCGGCGGCGAATGCCTCGACAGGGCGGTGGCCGCCGTCACGCGCCACTCACCGGAGGACCTCGCGGCGGCCTATCTCGTGCGCGCGGAGCGCAATGAGAATCCGGTGGACCTGCTGCTCGCGCTGAAAACGGCGACGGGATTCAACCGGGCGCTGGCACTGGAGAAGCTCGGCCTGAAGAAACACGCCATTGTGGCGTGGGACGAGGTGGTGAAGGAGCGGTCGCAATGGTCGGCGGAGGCGCGTGGACGCCGCGACGCATTGAACGTTCCGGAGCCGGCGTGGCGGGTGGAGGATCTGCTGGCCGGTGGGGCGACACTGGCGAAGCTGGCGCGAACGTTTCCGTCCGAGGTGACCTTATGGTTCCCCGACGTAATGTGCGCAGACCTCGGTGCTGCGCGTCAGGTCGCGGAGGTGTTGGCGGAAACAGGCGAGCGATTCCCGCCCGCCGTCGTGGAGGCCGTGGCGAAGCCCGGAGGAGTGGAGGCACTGCAGCGCGCTTGCTTCGTGGAAAACCTGGAACGGAGAGCGGCGCTCTTCGAACAGGCCGGCAATCCGTTGCACCTGTGGGTGCGGTATACGATCGCGTACAACAGCGGAAGCTCTCTCGAACAGATCGAAGCTCTGGCGGCCGCGACGCCGCCGGAATATCGACTACTGTCGTTCCGCATCGCGCTGTTACGTGCGGACGTTCTGGAATCGGTCAGGAATCAGTACTTTGCGGCGAACGCGGCATACGGCCGGGCGCTGGCTCTGGCGCACGACGATCCCACCCGGCGCGCCGAGGTGCTCGTCCGGCGAAGCCCGAGTTACTCCACCATCGGAATGCCGGTAAAGGGGCTACAGGACTCTCTCACCGCGCTGCAGCTGCTCGACCGGGTCACAGACCTCAATGCGCGTCATCAGGCTTACGGTACCGCGGCAATGGCGGTGGAACAGCTCGGAGATCCGCACATCGCGCTCCTTTATCAGGACGCGGCGGTGGAGATGATCCGGAGGAACTCGTCGCCGGGCGTAAACGAAAATCTTGCCGTTGCGCTGCGCAAGCGCGCCGACCTTCAGCTGCGTCTCGGCCGCGACGACGACGCGGAAGAAGACCTGAAGGAGGCGGCGAGCCTCGCCAACGACTCGAAGCACAAAGCGCTTCTGCAGATGCGGCTGCGCGAGGTGGAGGCTCAAGCGCTCGTCGCCAAAGACCCGCATGCGGCGGTGCGCAAATTCGACGAGGCGATCGCGCTCGCCGAGGCACAGGACTCGACCTACCGCGCCGTCCTGCACTTCAAGCGCGCCGCCGCCCGTCGCCGCGCCGGCCAGGCAAATGCGGACGCCGACGTCGTCACGGCGCTGAGGATGCTGCGGGAGGAAGCGAAAGGGCTCATCAACTCCGCGACACGCGGCACATACGAGGCGTTGTGGGCCCCCTATTTCGCGCGCTTTCAGGAGAAGCACCACGACCTCGTGAAAAACCTCCTCAAATACGACGACCCGGAGGGTGCGTTCGTGCAGGCGGAACTGGCGCGCGCGCTCGAGCCGATGCACCTCCTCGTACGCGAACAGACTGTGCCGGGATTCCGTCCCATCGAAACGAAGGTCGATCTCAGGTGGCACCTCGCCCGTCTGCCGGAAGACACAGTCATCCTGCAGTATCTGGTGTTGCCGGAGATGACGTACGCCTGGGTCCTCACCCGTGGGCGGATTGAGGTCTTCGAATTACGACCTGGCAGGAGCACGATCGAGGGGTGGGCGGCCCGGGCGGCCGACGCGATGGCCAGGGGCCAGCGGGATTTGTTCAAAGGTCCGATGCGTGCGGCCTACGCCCAGTTGTTCGAGGCCCCGCTGGCTCACGCCCGCTCCAAGACGCGCGTTGTGATCATCCCCGACGGCCCGATGCACGGGCTGCCGTTCGCCGGCCTCGAAAGCACCTCTGAGACTGTGGGCTACCTCATCGAGCGCGCCAGCATCGCCGTCGACGGGAGCACGTCGCTCTATCTCTATGCACTGGCGCGCGACGCACAGTTTGCGCGCAGCGGAGAGCCGTCGGTCCTGCTCGTCGGCAACCCCGCCTTCGCTCCCCGCACAGGGTTCTGGCCCTTGCCGGACGCAGAGGCAGAGGCGAGAGAGCTGTTGCGCACGCATTATCCGCAGGCGCGCCTGCTGACCGGCGCAGAGGCCACGATCCCGAGTTTTCTGGAGCTGGCGAGGAGCTCCACGATCATCCATTTCGCCGGACACGCCATCGCCAATGCGCGGCATCCGTGGGAGTCGCGCCTGTTGCTCGCGGCGCGTCCCCCCGGCGACTCCGGCGAGCTGACGGCCGAACGGCTGATGGGAGAGCTCTCGGAGCTCGAGCGCACGAGGCTGGTCATCCTCGGCGCGTGCAGTACGGCCGGCGGGGGTCCCGTCGGTCCACAAGGTCTTGCTCCACTGGTGCGGCCGCTCAAGGCGGCCAATGTTCCGGCCGTCGTCGGAACGCTATGGGACGTGAATGACGCCACTGCGAAGGATCTGCTGGGGTCACTCCATTGTCACCATCGGCGCGGAGACGACGTGGCCGTTGCGCTGCAGCAGGCGCAACTCGAGAGGCTCCGGAACAATGACCCACCAATGGCGTGGGCACCGTATCAGGTGGTCGGCTATGCAGCCTCCTCCTGGCCGGACCCCGCCACCTCGGAGGAAAACCACAGTGATTCCCACCTTTGTACTGCGAATTCTTTTCAGCGGCCTGATGGCCTTCATCCCCAATGAGAACGGGACCGAAGTCACGGTCCTGCTGCTCGACGCCGGCCACTACCACACGTCCGACGGAGCGGCCATGCAGGCGCACAAGCCGCTGCTCATCGCCCGCGGCAACTGCACCGGCGACTGCGTCGACGACGACCAGGCCATCGCCTCCTTCGTCTTCCGCGATCAGGCCGCGGCGGTCGCTCTCGACTCCCTCGCCGACGCGGTCGGCAACGGGAGCGCCTGGGACCTCTCCGGCTCCGACATCAACATCCAGAAAACCTCGGGCGCGGCGAACCTGCCGGCGCTCGACTGGATCGACGGCGTCCGCGGCACCAGCGTCGTTCCCACGACCTCAACGCAGCGCACCGACATCTCCTGGATGCCGGCGCTGCAGCAGCTCTGCGGCGGCGGCTGCGCGCTCGACGCCGACCTCTTCGACACGGTTCCGCCGGAGATCGTGGCGGCGCGCTTCAAGCTGACCACCGGCGACCTCTATACCTACAGCATCGCCCGCACCGGCAGCGACGTCACCCCCGTGCACTTCAAGCGGCTCGACGGCACCGGCAGCACGTCCGCCTACGTCCAGGCCATCACGAGCTGGGTCGCCGCCGACGTCGAGGTCACCGGCACCGGCGTGCAGCTCGTCGAGACGAAGCACGACGGCGGCACCGGCCGCTCCATGACCCTCGCGCCGGACGCCAGCGGCAAGGTGGAGGTGGCGGTGGTGAACCTGCCGCCCTTCATCCCGCCGGCGTCGTCGAACAACGAGTCGCCGGAGGTCGGCAAGCACTTCGAGATGTACTACGAGCTGCTGCAGAACCCGCCCAGCCGTGAGGCGCGCCTCGTCCCGCGCGTCGGTGCGCCGTCCGGCACGAACGTGCCGCAGGTCACCTGGTCGTCGGTCCACCCGTCGACCGCGGTCGACTCGGAGCTGTTGACGCGCCTCCGTCTCGAGCCCGGCCGGTCGCTGTACGACCGGGTGCTCTGCCCGCCGACGAATCCCTGGCCTTAGTTAGTTCCTCGGGGTTCCTCGGGGTTCCTCGGAGTTCCTCGGTGTGTCGTCGGTGCGGTTGGCCGAGGAACCCGAGGAACCGAGGAACCCGAGGAACCCCCCTCAATTTGAAGGAGGTCCCATGCACCGGCTCCTCTATCCCTGGCTCGCGCTCGTGCTGCTCGCCTGCAATCACCATCAGGCGGGAGAGAGGCACGCGGCGGCGGCCGATCTGTTCACGCAAACCTACGAAGCACGCAACCTGGAGGCGTCGGTCGGCGGCACCGACTGCCTCGTGCTGATCATCGACGCCGGCACGCCGCTCGACGACACGCTCGTCGAGTCGATGCAATACGGAACGGGCCCCTACGAAGAGCTGTGCGTGGAGCAACTGGCGGAGGAGCGCCGCTTCCGCGCGGTCGTCTACCGCGACGCGGCGAAACACCTCTGGACATACGGCGCGATCGACCTGGAAGAAGCGCGGTCGCTGCCGCGATGCCGGCGGGGGCGCTCGTGAAGGCTCGGGCGGCACTCCTCGCATGCACCCTGCTGCTGGCCGTGTCGCTGCGCGCGCAGCCGGTCCGCCGCGCCCTGCTGATCGGCATCGACGACTACAGCGCGACGACGCTGCCGCGCGTCGGGCCGCTCGATCCGGCACGCGAGCGGGGGTTCCCCGATCTCAAGGGGGCGGCGAACGACGCCGGCATCCTCGCGGCGCTGCTCGTGCTGCGGTATGGGTTCGAGCGGAAGAACGTGGTCGTGCTGACAAACCAGCAGGCGACGCGCACGGCGATCCTGCAGTCGCTGGAGCGGCACCTCGTGCGTCCCGCGCGGCGCGGCGACGTCGTTTTCTATTACTTCGCCGGCCACGGCGCGCAGGTGCCGAACGCCGCGTCCGATGAGCTCGACCGTCTCGACGAGTCGATCGTGCCGGCCGACGCCCGCCGCGGCGCCGACGACATCCGCGACAAGGAGCTGCGCCCGCTGTTCAACCGCATCCTCAACGCCGGCGCGCGGCTCACGCTGGTGCTCGACCACTGCCACAGCGGGTCGAGCTTCCGCGGCCTGCCGAACGGTGCGCGGCCGCGGGGCATCGGCCGCGCGCGCGCCGTCGTCGATGCGAAGCGCTACGGGCCGCGCCCCGACGAGCGGGGGGCGCTCGTCTTCGCGGCGACGCAGGATCTCGATCCCGCGTGGGAGGCGCGCGGCGACGACGGACGGATGCACGGTGCGTTCACCTGGGCCTGGATCCGCGCGCTGCGCGACGCCGCGCCGGGCGAGCCGGCGCAGGAGACGTTCCTGCGCGCGCAGGCGCGGCTGCGGTCGGAAACGCCGTACCAGGCTCCGGCGATGCTCGGCCCCGCCGAGGCGAGGCTGCGTCCGTTCCTCGACACGCGGGTCGCGCGGCGCGACGGGCGGGCGGTGGTCGCGGTGGAGAAGGTGCTGGACGACGGCCACATCGTGCTGCAGGGCGGCTGGGCGAACGGGCTGGCGGCGAACAGTGAGCTGAGGCCGATCGGCAGCCGCGGCACCGCTCCCCGCCTGCGCGTCACGAAGATCCTCGGCCTGGGGCGCAGCGTGGCGCGCATGCAGACGGCGAATGCGGTGCCGCCCGCGATCCGCTCCGGCGCACTGCTGGAAGTCGTCTCCTGGGGCGCGGCCGCGCGGCCGTTGCGCATCTGGACGCCACGTGCGATGCCGAACGTGCAGGGGATAGCGCGGCGGCTCGCCGCCGCGACGAGCGCGCGCTGGATCGCCGATCCGCTGGAGGTGACGCCGACGCATGTCCTGCGCCCCGGCCGGAGCGGGTGGGAACTGCTCGCGCGCGACGGCACGCGGACGGCGCTCGCGAGCGACGAGGCCGCGATCGCAGCGGTGCGGCGGCTGCCGCGTGCAGCGTCGCTGTTCGTGCAGTTGCCGGCGCCGGAGTCGATGGACGTCGTCGCGGACGATCCGGAGCGCGCCGACTACCTCCTCACCGGCCGCGTCACCGGCAAGAGGATCGAGTACGCCTGGATCCGGCCGCTCGTACGCCACGGCGATCGTCGCGAGGGCACGCTTCCGCCGCACACGTCTTGGACAACCGACCTGAAAAAGCTGCGCGCCGACCTGGAGACGCTGCGGCGGATCCACGCGTGGCAGGCGCTCGAGTCGCCGCACACGGCTGCACCTTACCGGCTCGCGCTGCGGCACGAGCGGACGCGGGAGCTCGTCCGCGACCGGCGCGTCTCCGGCGAGGAGACCTACAGCGTCGTCCTGCGCGCGGCGGGATCACCCGCGGACGGCGACGCAGCCCGCTACTACTACGTCTTCGTCATCGACAGCCACGGCAAGAGCCATCTCCTCTTCCCGCGCAGCGGGTCGGTCGAGAACCGCTTCCCGATCCGCGCGCCGGCGCCGCCGGAGATTTCGCTCGGCGAGACGAGCGCCTTCCGCGTCACGCCGCCGTACGGCCTCGACACGTACGTGCTCCTGTCGACCGAGGAGCCGCTGCCGAATCCCTCGGTACTCGAATGGGATGGCGTGCGGGCGGGACGGGCGCTGCGGGCCACCCGCTGGTCGATCGAGCGCGTCACCCTCGAATCGGTCGCGCCCCCTCACCGCTCCACCCAGGCGTCGGCCGTCGAGGCGCTGCGTGAGCGTGCCCTGGAGCTTCTCGTCGACCGTCGCAGCGGCAGGACCTGGTGGCGATCCGCGCGCGCCAACCGCGGCCGCGGCGCCGACGAGCAGCAGTGTGTTCATCGAAGCCTCATTCGGGAGAGACCCGGATGCGCGGCGGGTGGCGTCATCCCACTTTCCGGCGTGGAGCGGGTCGAGAGAAGACATGCGTCCGGCGCCGCGCGTGATGCCGCTCTATCAACTGTTCATGCTGGCGCTCTGCGTCCTGGCGCTGGCCGGGATTGTCGTGCAGAACGCCTTTTCGGACGACCCGGAGATCCAGCAGATCCTGGAGATGGCCGACCTGCTGATCTGCGCGGCGTTCGCCGTCGACTTTCTCGTCTCGCTCTGGACCGCGCCCGACCGGCTGCGCTACCTCGCGGTGTGGGGCTGGCTCGACCTCCTGTCGTCGATCCCGATGCTCGACGTCGCGCGCTGGGGGCGCGTCGCGCGCATCGCGCGCATCGCACGGCTGCTGCGGTCGATCCGCGCCGCGCGCGTGCTGTCGACGGTGATCCTGGCGAAACGGCGGCAGTCGACGCTCCTCGCCGCGACGCTGCTCGCGCTCGTGCTCATCATCGCCAGCAGCACGGCGGTACTGCACTTCGAGGACAAACCGGAGTCGATGATCCGCACGGCCGACGACGCGCTCTGGTGGGCCTTCGCCACGATCACGACGGTCGGCTACGGCGAGTTCTACCCCGTGACCGCCGAGGGGCGCGTCATCGCCGCAATCCTCATGACGGCGGGGATCGGCCTCTTCGGCGCCTTCTCCGCCGCCATCGCCGCCTGGTTCCTCGTCCCCGAGGACGAGGCCACGGACGCGGAGATCGCCGGGATGCGCGAGGAGATCCGGCTGCTGCGGGAGGCGGTGGAGGGGATGACGCGAGAAACGTCGACGAACCGTGTCTCTCCGAATGAGCACGTATGACGTACGACGACTTCTGGAAACGCTACTACCGGGATCTCGTCGCCGCTCTCATCCGCTACGGCCGACAACCGGAGGACGCCGAGGAATTGGCCTCCGACGCCCTGGATGCGACATGGCGGCGCCTGGAGAAGATCCGGCCGGAACGGCTCTGGGCCTACCTCCTCACGGCTGCGCAGCGGGCGGCGATCAACCATCATCGCGACGCCAATGCCCAGAAGCGAGATGCCGGCCTCACCGCGCCGCTGGATGAACTGAACGCGAAGAGTCATTCCCGCACGCCGGAGGATGAGGCGATCGCCCGCGAGACGGTCGCGCGGATCTATGCGGGCGTCCGCGACGTGATGAACGAGCTGCCCGAGGAGACGAGGCTCTACATCGTGCTGCGGCACCGCCGCTTCAGCTACGAACAGATTGCGCGGCACCTCGGCGTGCGCATCCCCGCGGTGCAGTCGCGGCTGTACAGGGCGACCACGCGTTTCGAAGAACGGCTCGGTCCCGCGCCCGAGGGGCTGACCTGGATCGAGCTCGCTGGAGAACTGACCGATGAGCACTAAGCGCGATTGGGACAACGCCCTGGACACCTGGGTCGAAGAAGAACGAGAACGCCTCGGCGGCCCGCCGTCCCCCGAGGAGGTCGTCGCCTATCTGAGCGGCGAACTGCCGGAGTCGGAGGCGGCGCGGGTGCGCGCGCTCCTCGTCTACTACCCCGAGCTGACGCCGCTGCTCACGGAGCGCATCGAGCAGCCGCGTGTCGTCCGCAAGCCGTTCGCGCTGCGGCTGTACGCGATCGCGGCGACGGCGATCATCGCGCTGCTGGCGGTGAACGCGATCGAGCAGCGGCGTGAGAGCGCACGGCCGTCCGTGGTCGTCTCGCAGCACGAGCTCAATGCGAACCTGACGCGCAGCGGCGGCGGACGGTTCACCTACGAGCTGCCGGCGGGACGCGAGCGCTACCTCATCACCGCCGTCCCCGTCCATCCGCCCACCGAAGCGGCGTACACGCTGGAGCTCCGGCGCGACGGACGGGTGCTCTGGAGCGCGCGCGGCGTGCGGCCGGTCGACGACACGTTCGTCCTCGACGTCCCGGGCGCGTTCCTCGAGCCGGGTGCGTACGCGCTGGACGTCCGCGCCGGCGACCGCCTCATCGAGCGCTATCCATTCCGATGCGTCACTCGATGAGCGCGAATCGGGGGATACTTTTCCAATGCGTCTGAAACTCGCGTTGCTCCTGCTCGCCGTCGCGTTCTCCGCCCACGCGTCGGAACCGTTCCTGCGCCGGCCGGCGATCCACGGCGAGACGATCGCCTTCACCTCCGAGGGGGATCTCTGGGTCGCTTCGCTGCCGAGCGGCGAGGCGCGGCGGCTCACCACCCACGACGGGAACGAGACGAGTCCGGGCTTCTCGCCGGACGGAACTCGGATCGCGTTCGTCGGTGAGTACGACGGCGGGCCGGACCTCTACGTCATCGACACCGCCGGCGGTGTGCCGCGGCGGCTGACGTGGGAGAACGACCGTGAGTTACGGCCGGTGGCGTGGAGCGCGGACGGCAAGCAGATTTTCTTCCGGTCGCGGCGGCTCAACGGCGAGTGGCACAACCGGCTCTGGAGCATCGACGTGACGGGCGGCCTGCCGAAGCTGCAGCCGATTCCTCGCGCCGAGCACGCGGCCATCGATCCGGCGGGACAGCGCGTGGCCTTCGTACCGATCAGCGCCGAATGGCAGCATTGGAAACGTTACCGCGGCGGTCAGGCCGACGACGTCTGGCTGGCTGATCTGACCACGAAGTCGTTCCGCCGCCTTACGACCGAGGCGTCGATCGAGACCACACCCGTCTGGGCAGCGGGGCAGTTGTTCATTGCCTCCGACCGCACCGGAACGTCGAATCTCTACCGCATGGATGCCGAGAGCGGGAAGGTGACGGCGGTCACGACGTTCACCGACCACGATCTGCTCTATCCCTCCTCCGACGGCCGCCGCGTCGTCTTCGAGCACGGCAATGGCCTCGGCCTCTACGACCCCGCCTCGGGCGCGGTGACGGCACGACTGCCGGTCCGTCTCACCTCCGACCGCATCCACGCGCGCCCCCGCCGCCTCGCGGCGAAGGAGCATCTGCAGCGCGCCGCCATCGGTCCGACCGGCAAGCGCGTGCTCGTCGCGTCGCGCGGCCAGATCGTTTCGCTGCCCGCGGGGAGCGAGGGTGCGTGGCGCATCGTCGAGGCGACGCCCGGCGCGCGCGCGCAATATCCGGCGTGGTCGCACGACGGCAAATGGATCGCCTTCGTTTCCGACCGCTCCGGCGAGGAGCAGGTGTGGCTCGCGCCCGCATCGGGCGGCGCGCCGGCGCGGCAGTTGACGAAGGACCACGTCGGACCTCTCGGCCCGATCGTCTGGTCGCCGGACGGCAAGCGGCTCGCGACCAGCGACCGCGAGATGCGCGTCCTGCTCGTCGACGCCGACAGCGGCAAGACCACCGTCGTCGCACAGGCGGACCGCGGCGGCTCGTACGACACCGTCGTCGATTCCCATCGTTTCAGTCCCGACGGCAAGTGGCTCACGTACACCGTCATGGAGCCGACCTGGTACCAGAGCGTCTGGCTCTACGACGTCGCGCGCGGCACGAAGACGAGACTGACGTCGCCGGCGATGGACTCCTACTCGCCGGTCTTCGATCCGTCCGGCAAGTACCTCTACTTCCTGTCGCGCCGGGAGCTCCGGCCGGCGTGGTCGCCGCAGAACCAGAACATCGGTTTCGACAAGACCAGCCGCGTCTCGGTGATCGCCCTCGCCGCCGACACGAAGCCGCCGCTGCTCAAGCTCGACGACGAGGAAGGGATCGGCGCGAAGAAAGACGAGCCGGCGAAGAAAGAGGAGAGCGCGGCGAAGAGCGGGAAGGAAGAAGCCGCGGCGCTGCCGGTGGTGAAAGTCGATCTCGACGGCATCGCCGACCGCATCGCCGACGTGCCGGTGCCCGGCGACCGCTACGCGATGATCGCCGCCGTCGAAGACCGGCTGCTGCTCGCGGTCGACACGGAGCCCGTCGGGGCGAGCGGCGATCCCAACCGGCCGCACTTTCAGCTTCGCGCGCTGCCGCTCAAGGACCCGCGCAAGATCGAGCTCGTGACGGTCGTCGAGAAGATGACGTCCTTCGACGTCTCGGCCGACGGCAAGAAGCTGCTCGTGCGCAGCGGCAACGATCTTTCGCTCGGCGCGAGCGACGCGGCGCCGCTGAAGGAGCCCGATGCGATCCCGCTCGACCGCGTGCTGCTCGCCGTCGATCCGCCGGCCGAATGGAAGCAGATGTTCGAGGAGACGTGGCGCATCGCCCGCGACTTCTTCTACGACCCTGCGATGCGCGGTGTCGACTGGCCCGCGGTGAAGAAAAAATACGCGGCGCAGCTCACGAACATCGGCGATCGCTCGGAGCTCAACGTCCTGCTCGGGAACCTCGTGGCGGAGTTGAACACGGGTCACAGCTACATCGCCGGCGGTGATGTGCCGCGCACCCAGGCTCCCGAGACCGGCCGTCTCGGCGCCGACTTCGAGCCCGACCCGAGCGGCAAGGCGTGGCGGCTCACACGCATCCTTCCCGGCGATCCCTACGACCTCGAGAATCGCTCGCCGCTGCTCGCGCCGGGCGTGAACGTCAAAGCGGGAGAACTGATCGTCTCCGTGGACGGCAATCCTGTGACGACCGATCGTCCCGTGGAATCGATGCTCGTCGGCGCCGTGGGCCGGCTCGTGCCGATCGGCGTGAGCTCCGCCCCCACGGGTGCACCGGTGCGGGTGGTGCTGGTGCGGCCGATCCGCAACGAGTCGCGACTGCGTTACTACGACTGGGTGGCCGGACGGCGGCAGTACGTCCGCACGCACGGCGGCGACAAGATCGTCTACGTCCACATGCCGAACATGGGCGACCGCGGCCTCGAGGAGTTCGCGAAGCAGTACTACCCCGACATCCCTGACTCCGACGGTGTGATCCTCGACGTGCGCAACAACGGCGGCGGATGGATCAGCGCAAATCTGCTCGCGCAGATCGCCGACCGTCCGCACACCTGGTTCAAGCCGCGCTACGGCGCGTCGTGGACGCGCGCGAGCTGGGCCACGCCGGGGTACCGCGTCGCGATGTGCGACGACCAGAGCTACTCGAACGCCGAGGAGTTCTGCGATGCGTTCCAGCGGATGAAGCTCGGGCCGGTGGTCGGCTCGCGCTCGTGGGGCGGCGAAGTCGGCAGCGGCAACGGCTACCCGCTCCTCGACGGAGGCCTGATCTTCATCCCGAACTACGGCGCCTGGTCGCCGACGGACGGCTGGATCATCGAGGGCCGCGGCGTCGTGCCCGACATCGAAGTCGAGCAGGATCCCGCGTCGCTGCTGGCCGGCCGCGATCCGCAGCTCGACCGCGCCATTGCCTACATTAAAGAGCAGATCGCAAAGAAGCCGGTGGAGCATCCGGTGCCGCCGCCGCATGCGCGGGGGGTCGAGTAGCGGCGCGCTCTCAACGAGCACCCGATCAGCGCGGCGGGCGTCGCGGAGTGATGGGTGGCGCGCCGATGAACCACAGTGCCACGAGGCGGCGCGGAAGCGGTGACGGATTCGGTCCCGACCCGTGCACCAGGTGCGGATGAAAGACGACCGCGTCACCGGGATCGAGCGGGATCAGCGTTCGGCGGCTCTCGTCGAACGCGCCCGTATTGGTGTCGGAGGTGTCGTAATCGAACGGAACCGGGCCGTTGGCGTGGGTGCCGGAGAGGACCTCGAACCCGCCGTTCGCCTCATCCGCGCGATCGAGGGCGATCACCAGATTCGCGCCGCCGAACTTCGCGATCGCGTCCCGCTGCTGCCAGGCAACGAACGCCGTGTCCTGATGCCAGGGAAAGCCGGTGCCAACCCGCGGCGCCTTCAGGTTGATCTGGTCGACGATCCACCGCGGCGAGGTCACGCCGACCGACTCCACGAGCTTCAGGACCCGCCGGTCGTTGCGGAGGAGAGCCACTTCCACGCTGACGGAGGACGCAAACGTGATCTTTCGCAGCGCGCCGGGAGCGATCGCGGTCTCACCACGGCGGCCGCTCGCAGTCTGCACCTGATAGCGCGCGCCATCGATCTCGGCGTCCGCGGTGAGGTGCGCACCCTTCCGCGCCAGCTCGTCGCACGCCCCGCGAAGGGCTTCGATCTCTCGTGATGTGATGAAGCGCTGCACCAGCGCCCAACCATCGCGGTCGAACCGTTCGCGGACCGTCGGTACCGCAAAAGCGTTCGATGACTGCTCCATTAAGGGCGATTGTGCCATCACGTGCGACAACAGGCGATCGACGAGGTTGCCGGTGCGGAACCAAGGCGAGACCGCCAGAGGCGGCGCGGCGGTCAAGGCTCCAGCATGATCACGACACTCCCCGTCTTTCGGCCGGTGTCGACGTAGCGGTGCGCCTCCACGATCTCGTCGAAGCGGTACGTGCGGTCGATGACCGGCTTCAGCTCCCCACGTTCCACCAGTTCGGCGAGGAGGCGAAGATCCTCGGCGGTCGCCGTCGCGGTGCCCCCGATGACCTTCCGGCTGTCCGTGAGCGCGACCCACGGAATGCGCAGCAGGTCGCGCAGTCCGCCGAGGACGACCAGCAACTGCCCACCGTCGCGGAGCGATCCCCTGCTCCGCGCGAACGGTGCGGTTCCAGCCGTGTCGATGATGACGTCGTATTCGCGTCCGTTGCGGGTGAAGTCCTCTTTCGTGTAGTCGATGACGTGATCCGCCCCCAAGGACATGACCATCGCAGCGTTTCGGCCGCTGCACACCGCCGTCACCTCCGCACCGAAGTGCTTCGCCAACTGGACGGCCGCCGTGCCGACCGCGCCCGACGCGCCGTTCACCAGCACGCTCTTGCCGGCGCCGACGCCCGCTTTGCGCAGGAAATGGAGCGCGGTCGTTCCGCCGAACGAAAGCGCCGCCGCCTGCGCGTGACTAACGTTCGCCGGCTTCAGTGCCACAGCCGCGTCCTGCCCTATGCACCGGTATTCCGCGTGACAGCCCATCCGCACGCCGGGGAAGGCGAAGACGGCGTCACCGGCCCTGAACTTCGTGACGTCTTTGCCGACGGACGTGACGACGCCCGAGAGCTCCGTGCCGAGGATCGGCTGGCGCGGCCCTCGGATGCCGAGCGCGAGGCGCGAGAGCAAGCCGAAACCAGCAGGAACTTCGAGACTCCGCACCCGCCAATCCGCGGAATTGACGGTGGTCGCGTGGATTCTGATCAGCACCTCGCCCGGCCCCGGAACCGGCGTCGGAACCTCGGCGAAACGAAGCACATCCGGGCCACCGTACTGCTCGTACACCACTGCCTTCATCACACACTCCCTGAAGTTCACGTTCTTGCGGACGTTGCTCGGATGGACCGACGACGGTCTTCACTGCCGACATCATGCCGCCTCGGATGTTCTCGTGCGCCAAGGTCCACTCAGCGCCCGATTCCGTCGCCGTGGCGGAGCGGATGCGCGAGCTGGGTGTCGACTTCACGCAGGCTTCTCCATCGCGAGGCTCTTCGCCGCCGAAGCGCGCGAGCTGATGCGGGAGCGCGGCGCTGTAGACGCGCGCACGCCAGCAATATTGCGCGGATCCGCGCCGTTCACCTCTTACCGCCACCTGCGCGTGAATCGCCGCCGTGTCGAACACCGGCACCGGCGAGTTTTGCTGCCCGATCAGCAGCCCGATCTCGGTGCAGCCGAGGATGATCCCTTCCGCGCCGCGCGCGACGAGATCCGCGATCACGCGGCGATACGTCTCGCGCGAGCTCTCTTCGAGAGCTTCCCGAGAACCAGCTCTCATAAATCGTGCGATGCACCTCTGCGCGATCAGCGGCGTCCGGAATGAGCACGCGCAGGCCGCGCGCGGCGAGCGCGTCGGGTGAGCCGGTCGCCAGCAGGCCGACCGTCGTCGCGCCGGCCTCGCGGACCGCGCGGCGGCGGTGGTATCGGCGACGTGCAGGATCGGGATGTGGATCGCGCGGGCGATCTGGTCGGCGACGATGTGCATGGGCCGGCGTACTGCAGTTCCTTGATCTCGTGAAAGTCCACGCTGTACATCAGGATGCGCCCGGAGTGATGGCCGCCGAGGATCTCGCGCACGGTTTCTTAGGAGGAGGCGGTAGTCCGGGGCGGTCCACTCCCAGCTCATGCCGCCGAGAAATCCAATCGTTTTCAGACGAAGCCCGCGGGTTCGGGCTGCGGCGTCGTTTCGGCAACGCCGGGCCATTTCACGATGCGGAGACCGAGAACGCAAATCGCGTAGATCACCGGGACGAGCAGCAGCGTGAGCGCGGTGGCCACGAGCAGGCCGCCGATCTGCGCGTAGCAGAGCGCTTCCCACAATGGTCCGCCCGTGTGATGCGAGCGGAAAGAGTCCAAGGACCGTCGCGCCGACGGTGGCAGCACGGGCCGCAAGCGCACGATGCCGGCATCGAGCAGCGCCTCGCGCAGCGGTTCTCCCTCGGCCTGCATTTCCTCGATGAAGTCGAACAGCACGATGACGTGGCTGACGATCACGCCGATGAGACTGGCCACGCCGAGGAAGGCCATGAAGCCGAACGGCGCACCGACGATGTACAGGGAGACCGGCGCGCCGACGATGCCGTACGGAATCGCGGCGTAGACGATCAGCGGTTTGATCGCGTTCCTGAACTGCAGCACGAGCGCGATGTAGATGGCGACGATCGAAACGAGCATCACCACCGACATCTGGCCGAAGCCCTTCTTCGCCTCTTCCTCCTCGCCGCCGATCTCGAGCCGGCATCCGGGCGGCAACTGCTTCGCCACCGGATCCACCTTCGCGCGCGCGGCGCCCATCACCTCGGACGGCAGCACGCCGTCGGCGGGTTAGGCGGAGACGGTGATGGTGCGGAACTGATTACGCCGCCGCAGCTTCTCGGTCTCCATGCCGTACGCGATCTTCGAGACCTGTCCGAGCGGCACGCGCGTCGTGCCGTTCTCCGAGGCGACGTAGAGGTTCTGCACGTCGCTGAGCTTCGCGCGCTCCTCGGGACGCAGGCGGACGACGACCGGAACCATGCTGTCGCCGTCGCGAAGCTGCGTGACGGTGCGGCCGTTGATGGCCGAGGCGGACGAGGTGGCGACGTCGTAGTTCGTGAGGCCGGCGAAGTTCGCGCGGTCACTGTCGATGTCGAGGCGCAGCACGGCGCTCTCGTCGCCCCAGTCGTCGCGCACGCGTTCGGCGCCGGGCGTGGCGCGCAGGATGGTCTTCAGCTTCTCCGCCTCCTGCCGCAGCACCGCCACGTCGTTGCCGCTGATGCGGATCGCGACCGGCACGCCGACCGCCGCGGTCTCGAGCTGCCGTGCGTCGATGCGCGCCCCGGGCACCTCGCCCGGTAGTGCTTTCTGCAGCCGCGGCACGAGCGCGCCGGTGTCGTGCTTGTCGTTCACCTGCACGAGGATCTGCGCGTAATTGAGCTGCTGCAGCTCGGGACCAACCGAGAACCAGGGTCGCGGCGAGCGGCGCGTTTTGGGGCAGCCAGACGTCGACATACGAAAGATACGAATAGTCCTTCGGGAAGAAGCTCGGCTTCAGCTTCGAGCCGATCGCGGCGCCGCCGGCGAGAAACACGCGAACGCCGCGAGCAGCACCTTCCAGCGGTTGTCGATGGCCCACGAGCCGAGGCGGTAGTACGCGTCGAAGAAGCCGCGAGTGCGCAGCTCGGCGCGCGACACTTCCTGCTTCGCGCTGCGGCGCAGGAGGTAGTAGCCGAGGAGCGGGATGAACGTCATCGACACGATGCGTGACGCGACGAGCGAACAAGTCAGCACGACCGGCAGCGTGTAGAGAAAGACGCCGGTGTCGCCTTCGAGGATCAGCAGCGGCAGATAGGCGACGATGTTCGTGATCGTGGCGAAGAGGATCGCGGCGGCGAGCTTCGTCGGTCCGAGCCTTGCCGCCACGAGTGGCGACTTCCCTTCGTTCAAGGCGCGCTTGATGGCGTCGCCCGCGACGACGGGATCGTCGACGAGCAGGCCGAGAGCGATGATGAGTGAGGCCACCGACACCTGCTGCAGATCGACGCCGAGGACCGACATCATCCCGAACGTCATCGCCAGCGTGATCGGAATCGAGAGCGCCATCAGCAGCGCCGAGCGCCACTCCCAGAAGCCGATCAGCGCGACGAGGACGACGAGGAGGATGGCCTCGTCGACACTGCGCATGAAGAGATCGAGACTCTCCTCGACCTGCAGCGGCTGATCGGACGTGCGCGCCACGACGAGGTCCGCCGGCAGGCGATGGCGCACATCGGCCAGCGCCGCGTCGACCGCCTTGCCGAACTCCGCGATCTGCTCGCCGGAGCGCATCTGCACGGCGATGGTGATGGCGCGCGAGCGATGCCACTGCCCCTTCGCGTCCTGCCAGGTGAAGTAGTTGAGATAGCGCGCCGGCGTGTCGTAGCTGCGGTGGATGTCGACGAGGTCGCGCAGGTAAACCGGCGTGCCGCTCTCCGACGTGCCGGCGATGACGTTGCCGATCTCCTTCTCGCTCTGGAACGGACCGGACGGATCGAGGGCGAGGTTGCGGTCGCCCACCTGCAGCACGCCGCCGGGCATGAGGATGTTGCGCGCGGCGAGCAGGCGGGCGATGGCCGAGCCCTGCACGCCAAAGTGCGCGAGCCGCTCCTGCGAGTAGTCGATGAAGACGCGCTCCGGAAGGATGCCGGAGCGCCCGACTTTCGACACCGATGGCACGGTCTGCAGCGTGCGCTGGATGAGCTCCGTGTACTTTTCGAGATCGCGATAGCTGTACTTGTCGCCGGCGACGGCCGCGACGCGCTCGCGCGTCTGCGCGGGATCGCGCACGACGATCGGATCCCAGAGATCGGGATGGCGCTCCGCTTCCGGCAGATGGCGCGCAACGATGTCGTTCGCGCGGCGCAGCACCGCCGCGTCGTCGAGCGTCGTCGCAAAGTCGAGCGCGACGAAGCCGTTGCCGGTGATGGTGCGGACGTCGCTGCCGGCGCCGCTTTCGGCGATCGCCTTCGCGTAATTGTCGAGCGCGCGGGCCGTGGCGCGGATGTCGACCGACTGCGGTACGACCGCGAGCACCGTCACGCGCCCGCTCTCGCCGCTGCGCGTCTTCTCGATGGCCGCGCGCATCTGCTGCGCGCGCAGTCCGATCTCGATCTCATCCGCCTTCGGGCTGGCCACCGTGAGCATGAGCGCCCCAGTGTCGCCGAAGTCTTTGACGAACTGCACCGGCCCCGCGCCGTCCGGCAGCGCGACGTCCGAGAGTTTCAGGCGGATGTCGTCGAACTCCTTGCCGGTGTCCTTCAGCCCCTCCACCAGCTCGACGTAGATCACGGAGAGGCCGGTGCGGGAGATCGACTCGATCTTCTTCACCTTCGCGTTGCCGGCCACTTTCGTTTCGAGCTGGCGCGTGACGAGGTCCTCGACCTTCTCCGCGCTCACGCCGGGCCACGGGGTCAGCGCGACGGCGAGGCGCACCGGCACTTCAGGGTCTTTGCGCTTCGGCATGTTGAGGTAGCCGTAGACGCCCCACAGCACCACGGCCACGAGCAGCACCCAGGAGATGTCGCGTTGTTCGGTGAAGAAGCGCGCGGTGTTGTGCGTCTTCTCGATCATGGTCTTGTCATCAGCGTGCATCGCTTCCTCCGTTCACGGGCCGCACTTCCTGTCCGTCGATGAGCAACGCCGGGCCGCTCACCACCACGCGCTCGCCGCGGCGCAGGCCGGAGCGGAGCGCAACGAGATTGCCCATCGGTTCGCCGAGGTCGACGCGGCGCGCTTTGGCGCGGTCGTCTTCGACGACGTAGACCGCGTACGCATCGCGCGACTTCGGATCGCGCACGACGGCGTCGAGGGGGATGGTCAGCAGCGGCGCGGCTGGCTGGCCGACTTCGATCGACGCGACCATGCCCGGCTTGAGCTCGTTCGCGGCGTTGTCGATGCGGATCTCGACGTCGAAGCTGCGCGTCTTCGGATCGGCCGCCGGCGCGACGCGCGCCACGCGTCCGTGGAACGTGCGGTCGGGCATCGACTCGGTGGTGACGCCGATCGTGCTGCCGCTCTGAAGCGCGCCGATCATGGTGTCGGGCGCGCCGAACGTGACCTTCACCGCGCGGGTGTCGGCAAGGACGAAGGCGGTGGCGCCGGGCTGTCCGAGGTCGCCGCGCTCGATGTTGCGGCGGAGGATGACGCCGTCGATCGGCGCGACGAGCGTCGCATCGCGCAGCGCGAGCCCCGCTTCGCCGGCGGCGGCGCGGCCGCGCTCGAGGCGGGCCTGATTGACGTCGACGCTGGCGATGGCGGCGTCGAGCTCCGGCCGCGTCATCGCATTCGCGGCGAAGAGCGCCTCGGCGCGCGCGAGGTCGCTCTTCGCCTGCGCCAGCGCCGCCCGCGCGTCGGCCTGCGAGGCCGTGGCCTGGCCGAGCTTCTGTTCGTAGTCGGCGGTGCGGATGCGCGCGAGCACCGTGCCTTTCGCGACGCGATCGCCTTCTTCGACGGTGATGGCGTCGACGTAGCCGCTCACGCGGAACGCGACGGCGACCTGCGCGTCGGGCTCCACGGTGGCGGAGTAGCGGGTGGCGCTGCCGCGCGTTTCTTCGCGCACCGGCGCGAGCTCGACGGCGGTAGCGATGGGAGTGGGAGCGTCGTGGCGCGCGCAGGCGGCAAGCGCCAGCACGAGCGTGACGATCGTGATCGATTTCATGGTCGTCATTCCTTTCCGATGGCTTGTTCGTAGTCGGCGCGCGCGGTCCACCAGGCGGCGATGGCCTCCTGTTCGCGCGCGGCAGCGTTGGTGAGCGAGGCCTCGGCGTCGAGCAGTTGCTCGGGCCTCGCGGTTTTCTGCTGGAACTTCACGGTGGTGATGCGGAGCCGCTCGCGCGCGGCGCCGGTCGCCATCCGGCGCACGCCGATCTGCGCGGCGCCCTCGGCGACCTTGCGCCGCAGCATCGCGATCTCGACGTTCGCCGCGGCCTCGGTGTCGCGCAGCGCGTGCTCGGCCTGTTCGAGGGCGAGACGTTTCTCCGCCAGCTCGCGGCCGCGGCGGCCCCACGTGAAGGGCTCGTAGCTCATGGAGATGCCGGCGCTGGTCATGTTGCGCGGCAGCACGTCGTTGTTGACCGGGGTGGTGTTCGAGACGACGAGGGCGATGTCTGGAATGCGCTCCGCGGCCTCGAGGCGGAAGGCGAGGCGCGCCTGTTCGACGCGCAGCCGGGCCTCGCGGACGTCGGGACGGAGGCTTGCTTTTTCTGTCTGCTCCGTGATCTCCACCGGCTCGGCGGCCACCGGCTCGATCTCACGGCCGACGAGATACGTCAGCCGATCTTTGGCGGTGGCGAGCGAGTGCTCCGCCGACAACGCCGCGAGTTGCGTAGCCGCGAGGCGCGCGCCGGCGTCGAGGCGGTCCGCTTCGAGCGCCGCCCTCTGCGAGACGCGCACGTTCATCTCGCGCTCGACTTCTTCCCACGCGGTGACAGCGTCTTTCAGCGCGCCGGCGTAGGCTTCGGCGGCGAGCACGGCAAAGTAGGCGCGCTTCACCTCACGCGTGACCGCCAGCCGCGCCGCGCGCTCGCGCTCACGGTCGGCAGCCAGCGACGTCTCCTGCATCTTCACGCCGAGGTTTGATCGCGTGGAGCTGTGTGATCGGCTGCGTGAGGCGGACGACGGCGAAGAGGTTGAACGTGCGCGCGAGATCGACGCGCGTCGTCTCGCCGGCGCCGTCGCGCACCTCGATGGAGAGGTTGCTCAGCGCCTCGCCGCCCATCGCGTCGACGTTCAGAGAGGGAAGGCGCTTCGTGCGGGCCGCATCGACGCGCGTCTGCCCCTTCTCGACCTCGAGCCGCGCGCTGGCGACACTCGCATTGTGCGCAAAGCCGCGGCGACCGCCTCGTCGACGGTCAGCCGTTCCCCGGCATTGGCCGCTCCCGCGCAGAGGAGGAGGAGCAGCGCGGCCACGATCCGCGGCATCACGCACCTCCTTTCGGGAAGGCGTGAATGGAGATGAGGGTCAGCCCGAGCTGCTCGATGGAGCGGAAGAGCCCGAAGAGCGCGGCCTCGTCGGCGACCTCACCGCGGATGCTGGTGTGCCCGTCCGCGGTCTTCTGAAAATCGAGCCCGTCGAAATGACCGGCCCAGTGATCGGCCAGCCACCCGCTGACGCGTACTTCGAATTGGTGTGAGTTGGACATCGCAGTTCCTTTCTGCGAGCCAACATCGGTGCGAGGGCGGCGTAGCGGCGTACGCCGTTCGGCGTATTTGAGGGGGGGATTAGGGTTACGCCGGGGAGACCGCAAGAACGCGAGAACCGAGCAAGAACTGTGCTTTTCGTGGAACGGCTTCGCAGGCTACGCGCTACGCCAGCGCGGCCGGCCGTCGGGACGCATACATGAGCGCGTCGCAGTTCACCCGCGAATGGCTCAATTCTTCGGAACGCCGCTGACGAAGGATGTTCATCGGCTGCGGCAATAGCGCGTCGCCGCCACGGCCACAGTCGCCTATCACTAACCGCAACGCACGCGACTCGCGCAGAGAACGCGACCTTACGAGACTTCGTATCGCTCCGTCTGCTACTCTGGAGCCGGAAGACTACGCGTCAACCGAGAAGTTTGCGATTCGCCGAAGCGGCTCTCGACCGACGGTGCGCCAGCGGCGGTCACAACGCGCGGGCGCCCTTACGTACTGCGCACCTTGGGGCAGTTCGGCCGTCTTCCGCAAGGGCAGCCACGATTCGCCTGGCTTCGCCAAGCTCGAAACGGTCGAAAGCGTCAACGCACTCCGAGTACCTCGCCGGCTGCGACCGCGTCACCTTCCATCGACACCGTCGCCTTAGATGCTCCCTTGGAACGGCTCGTGTGTTCTCGCGACGAGATCACCTCCGTTCACCAGGCGCGTCAGCCCGCACGAACCCGCGATCAAAGATGCCCTGATCGTCATCGCTTCGCGGGTGCCACGCGACGCGAGGTGATGCTGCGCGCGTGCGTTAATCGAACTACTCGATATCCAGCAACAGCTCAACCAGTCCCATAATATCAATGCCAAACCCATAGAACGAGGGTTCCACCGTCATCACTTGGCGCATCACAGTCCAGAGATCACCTACGAGTTCCTGATCCGACCGCTCCGACCACCTTGTCAGGTTTTCGAGCGCAGTACGTCCCTTATTGCCCACGCTAGTTGGGATCTTCGTTAGGAGCTCCGCTGCCGAGGTCGCAAGTTCGTTGAGCGAAGCGATAATGATCGAGTCGCGCTTTGCGAGAAGTTGCAGGACGTGCTTGTTAGACGTCCGCAGCAGCTCTTCGGCGCCAGCCAGACGAAGGCTGAGTCTTGCCGTTTGCTGCTGCGTTAGTAGCAACTCGTAGTGCGTTCCTTCTGCTTCACTCTTGATCAATACCAAGTCGTGGTGGAGCTGTTCGATGGCGCGCTTGACCCGTCGGCCATCCCTTTGTACTGCCAAGAGTTGACGTGCAATCTCTGCTCCGCGTTCCTCGATTCTTATCACAGAAGCAGCAAGCTCTTCTC
Organism: Thermoanaerobaculia bacterium; assembly: GCA_036399015.1. Taxonomy (GTDB): domain Bacteria; phylum Acidobacteriota; class Thermoanaerobaculia; order Gp7-AA8; family Gp7-AA8; genus QHVT01. The sequence goes on from DASWNW010000070.1 coordinate 35,982, forward strand.
GCCGCGCGGTTTCCGACGCAAGCTCCGCGCTGAGCTGCTGTGCGATACGGTCCAACATTCGAAGTCGGAACTCCTGCCGCTCCGTCGTATCATGAAGGAGGCCGCGAACAATTGCTACTTCGGCTGCAGCGTATTTCACGGCCCTTCCTGCTTCGGCGTACGCGTACCTTCTGATCGCATCGCCTGAGTCTCTTCCCCGGCTCCAGGCCGTGTCCCACGCCATGAAGATCAGACCGGGAGCATTCTCGGATGTAATGGAACCCAATGCGCAATACGTGCGCCCGTGCAGGCAGGTCCTAAGTTCTGGCTCGTTGATGAATGCGGCCGTTCGTGGGTCGATGCGCTGTAGGTCTAGGAAGTACTGTTCTCCGTCCCGGCGTCGATGTCGAATCGCGGCGGTCAACAGGAGGCCAGCGATGACATCTGGGTTGCCGGGGTCAAGTTTGCGTGCTCGCTCGAAGGCGCGCTCCGCCTGCTTTTCGTGCCCAAGAGACAGTTCTAACGCGCCACTAACCAACCAAGCTGTCGCAGCTCGGTTGCCGCGCCTTGACCTGACGTATGTGATCGTGTCCGAAAGTACTTTATGCCGACGCCGATTGTTTGTCACCGCCCAGAGAAACTGCCATTGACTTACGTCCGATGGGTCGCGCAGGATTCGATCTACGATATCCCATCGATGCTCCTCAACGTCCAGGGCCCGACTCCGTTCGAGTCGGTCCTCCGCGTGGAGGTACTTGAGACGTGCGATGTCCGATTCGTGTGGATCGCCGGTAGCCCAAGCGTCGAAAAACTCGCTCGAGTACTGGCGGCTACGCATTGCTTCAGCGGTGAGTCCGACCCGCGTCTTTGAGGATCCGCATCCAAAGCTGTCGCGTGTCCCGCGGTACGCCGCGTCAATGCGATCAAGCGAAAGATCGATCGCGGCGAGAATTACCCTGGATACGCACGTTTTGGTGCCGCCCTGAGAGAGATACTCCGCTAACTCATCGGCTGCGGTGAGTACATCACCTTCTTGCCACCGCGTCACAGCTTTAAGAACAACTGCGCGCTCGTTCGCGTCAGTGTATGCGAGCCGTGTCGCAATGATCGGATCCGTGCCGCTGCCGGAGAGGTGAGCCATGATCCTGACGTAATCGCGCCAGTAGTCAGGTTCAAGTGGGTACGCTTGAAGTGCATAGCGACCTAAACTCGCCACGCCATCCCATCGCCTGTATTTGGGCGGAAGCCAGTCGGCGCCGACATTCTCCTCGGCAATTCTAGCCGCAAGATTTAGAACTCGGGCCTGCGGTCTTGCCTGCTCCACCGGTAGTCCCTCGGGCACAAGTACGTTGGCGGCTAATGCCCATGCGCGTTTAGCGTCATGATTAACTAAGGCTGAGAGTATCTGATGAACGTCGGTTGCGTTAGACGGCGCGGGCGTATTACTTCCAGATGCCGCGGGCGCGCACATCAGAAGGGCTGTCAAAAAAGCAAATGTGCGCACGATATGGCTCCTCAGGGAACGATATGCCTGCTGGTTGTTGCCTTGCCTCGCCGCGCCGCCGATGCCTGGGCCGATGTCACGGCGCGGTCGATGCTGGTCGAAGGTTTATCTGCTTCTCCGGCGTACAAGAATCGAGAACCAACGACACCGTAGTCAGTACGCAGCCCGATGCCGCAGGGTCGTTTGCTCGCGCCTTTGCGACCGCCTGCACGGCGGCGACGGTCAGTTCCATGCCGACGCGGCGATCGGCGGATACGATGAACGTGTTCGAAACAGTGCGGAATGGCTCATGCCCGGTCTGGCGAAATTGAGCGATCAGCGGCTGAAGCGGCGACGACGAGCAGTCGCGCGTGATGTCGGGTCCGGCAAGCTTTGTCGCGGTTCGATCGCTCGGGCTCCAGGTGTGGGAATTGCGCAGAGCACGACGCAACGAGGCGAGACATGGATCGACTTCTAGCGCTGGAGCGACTAGCGCCATCGCCGTGAGCGATTTTCCTCGACTCCCCCGCACGGCGGCGATGCGGTCGCTACCTCCACTTCGATTGCGAAGCCACTCGAGGTCGGCACCCCGGAAGACCTCAAGCGTCGCCTGGCCGGCGGAAACATGAAGCGATTGAAAAATATGAGGTGAAGGAACGCCACACGGTGAGCGGCGCGTTGCCGCTGACTGAGGTCGCGGATCGCAATCCGTCATTCGTGCTACACGTGCCTCCGCATCAGCCGTGAATGGAACGCGTGGTCCATTCGAGAGCTCTTGGTTTACGTGCAGGATTGGCGGCGGTTGCAGAACGCCAACTGCAGCGAGTGACTGCCATTCGGTTGGATCATCGTTCCACTGCAACAGGAACGCCGCACCTTGAGGTTCTGCGCTCAACATCCACCGCAAGACATCAATTTGTGATCCCATCGCTTGGGCATCCGCGCTAACCGCGGTGATCGGCGGATCGGTATTGTCCCAACGTGCCGTCGAGCGAACCTCGCGGTTGAGCCGCGCTGCTGCGACCGTCACGCGCGCCGACGTCGTCGGTGTGAGGTGCAGGACAGACGATTTCGGCCACGGCGCCGCGATATCGCTTGCGAGTTGTTCCGCGTACTGTCTGTAGGAGCGTTTCGCGAGCACATATGCATACCGGTATTCCGTCGGTGCGGCTGCGATGCTGATTGCATGGCCGGAGGCGCAATCGGCAACGGCATCTGCGAATGCAGCGATTGGTGTGGCGTCTCTATAATCGCCGTCGGGCACCCCGTCGAAAGTAATGATCCCGACACCTAGGGCTCCACTGCGCAATCGCGAACAAACTTGCTGGACCGCTTGCACCACAGGTGTGACGGCGCCCCCGCCTTTCGTGCCGGTCGGGAATACGGAGGTCCCATTTCGACACGTGCCTAGGGAACCGCTTCCCTTCCCGAAGGACTGAATGGTGCCGCAGGATCGAGGGAGGTTTCCGGCAAGAGGATCGCGCCCGCGGCAGGTTCGCGTTCCCGCGACGAGTCCTTGGACTAATCCGGACCACTTGCGACGCCTCGCGGTCTCATCGTCGTGATCCACGACCACTGCAATCTCCTCGCTCTTTGGACAGAGATCTTCAGCCTCGGGCGGCGCCTCAACGTCACACAGGCGTGAGGGGAGGGCGGACGCAGACTTTGCGCCGCGGACCAGTCGCTCGAAATCGGCGCACGGTGAGGTCATCGGCTGCGCCAGCTTGGTCGTTACCGCCGTCGAGGACGCCGGATGGCTATTCGTTGTCGTGGAAGCCGTCGCGGCCGCAGCGGCGCTCGTGACCTTCGCGTGTTTGTCTTTTGGGCCAGGTTCGCCACACCGCAAAGCGAAGACGACGATGGCCGCGGCGATGACACCCGATGTTCTCATGTGACCTCCACGGTCCCAGGCACGATCTCGAAATCCTCGACGGCCGTTACGGATAGCCGCGCCATCTGCGCCCGTGCATCGATCGCGCTGCGTCGTCCACGCGCGGGCTGAACGGTGCGGATGGGTCGCTCCCCGTCCCAGCCATCCGGCCACGCAAAAAGCTTAGCGAACTTTACGCGGTAGTCATCCCCACGGCGGCAGAGCTGCGAGCGTGCGAAAAGCAGGTACCATTCTGGATCGGCGCTGGTGAGGATTCCGCAGAACGCGCCATCGTCGAGAATAATGAACGAAGTGATCGCAGCGTCCTGCCGTCGAATGCGAAAGAGAGGACCTTCTCGCATGATGTCTGTTTCTCTCAGGTCCAGTTCGGCGATCAGCTCCGATACGTACGTCGTCTGGTCCATCGGCGTGATCGCATCTCTTTGCTCGACCGATTGCCAAGCCTTCAGAATATCCTGAGGACCACTTGTCGACCGGCCGCGTGTTACCAAGTTCGGCGACGCGCCCGACTTCGCGGGAGTGATGCCGCGTGCTGATGGCGACGACGCTGTCGATGTCGGCGGTATAGTATCCGTCGCTTTCGGCGCATTTTTTTTGAGCGTCTCGTGGATTTGATCGAGACGCTGCTCCGCGGTACTGCGGATCTCCTCGAGTTTCGGTGTGAGCTGTTCCACGAGCCGAGTGACTGCAATCAATGCCGCCTTGTCGGCGACACTCTGGGCCAGCTTTGTGTAATCGATGCGAGGTTCACCTTCGCTCAGACCGAACGTCGGTGCGGGCTCGTTCGTGCCCGCCGGAGGGGCATCCTCCGTCACGTCCTTCGGCTCGTCCCGCTTCTCTTCAGGCTGCCGCGTGGACCGCTTCCGCGCCCGAATCGCAAAGCGCAGCGCAAGTCCGCCCGCAATGATCCCCATTCCGCCGACGATCATGCTAACGAGATAGACGGGTGACTCGTTCACCAAGGCTCGCGGCCAAGACCAGATCCAATGCTGGTCCTGATGTCCACGCTCCTGAATCTGTTTCCGTAAATCCTCGACGCGAGCTTGCAGGCGCTGATTCATTCCGTGCATATCAGCAAGAGCCGCTTCCAGCTTTTTCAACTGCGCCTCCGCCGCATGTTGCTTCCGAACGATCTCGGAATCGCTTTCGAGAGTGGAGCCGGCGGGACGTGCCTTCTCTCGCATCGCGGCTTGCACCGCTTGGCGTACGCCCGCGTTCAAATCATCAAGGAGGATGTCGTAACGCTTCTGGAAGTTGAGGTTGCCCTGGATGATGAATGGCTCTTGAAAGACTCGATCGAACGCCGACTGTGTACCGCCCTTGGGCGGTTGTACGCTGCAGTCGGTGAAGACCTCTCCGTCGGTTTTGCAGCGGAACACGTGACGGTTGACGGTGACCTCGTAATGCTGAGGCTCCTTCGCGCCGGCCGGGAGGGACACGAGGAGCGCGAGCATCAACAGGTGACGGTGCACGGTGCCCCCTTCACGCGAGCAACTGCGGTCGAATGACCCGCTCCCACGTCGCGCGGGCGGAAGAGATCTCGCGACGATCCTGTAGGTTTTTTGTGTCCTCACGATCCTGCAGCGTACGTACGGCAGTTTTGTGCTCGTGGCGCTTTGGTACTTCGGTGTTGCTGAAGAGCGCGCGAAAACGAGACGCGCCGCCATTCGTAATGGTGAGCACGCCTGCGTCCGGTAGAGGAGGACTCACGAGCAATTCATTTTGCATGATGTCTGGTACGCTCTCGCCACCTGCGCCGACAAGCGTCGACCACGCGTACTTCTGTCCCTTGACTTCGTCGTCGAAGCCGTTAGGCGCAGCGATGACGAGCGTCGCCTGAGTGTGTCGTGGCTCGGCCGTCCCCAGCGACAGTGTTCCACGTGCCGTCTCCGTCTTTTCCTTTAGGACCGTTGAAGCCGGACTATGCAGGGGAATTTCGAGCTGTTCGGGCACGAGCAGAGCCTGCACTCGCGGGTAAAACTTCTTGAGCAGCCAGGACATTGGATCGGTTGTGTCAGTTCCGGCTGCACCGAGGAGGAGCTCGAGCATCTTCCACCCGTTTCCTATGAGCTGAGGTTGCACGGAGAACGTGAGCTCTCCGCCATCAAGAAACGCGTTCTGAACAATCCCTGGCCCCGGAGCCAGCTCGAGACGCAGTCTGAGCCCAGTCCGATTGCGCAGCGTGCCGGCGACGAACCGCGCGCAGTACTCGGCCACTAGCCCGAAGTAGCAATCAATTTGAGCAAGAAACTCGGTCGAGGCGTTATCGAATCGCCACTTGAGGCGTGTGTTCACGAGCGGTTGGGTACTCGACTTCGTGCGGAGCGCTTCCGGTAATTTGCCGGCGCGGATGATGCGATTCAGTACAGTACGGATGACGATGGGTGCCTCGTCCGGAGGATACGGCGCTGCGAGGAGCCTTGATTCCATGAACTCAAGAATGGAGTTTGCGCCGATACGGACGCTTTCGCATGCCACAATGCGATAGGCCTCGCCCACTCGCTCGGATGGAAGGCAGACGAGTTGAACGTCGAGAGTCTCGCCCCCTAAATCCGCGATGAAAACGACGGGAGCTCCTTTGGCGTCCGAATGTCGAAACGGCGCGAGTGCTCCGGAGATGAGTGGCGTCGACTCATCCACGAACGGCGCGTCCGCATCGGCTTGGGCAGTCGCATAAAATGGCGTAGCGAGCTGGAATTGCGCCCCGGTCAGGTCACTCACGTGCCGCATGACTTCGCGCAGCATCCGTCCGTATCCGAGAATGTCCTGCCGCGAAAACGCCAACGGATACGTGGCTCGAATCTGAAACGTATCGCCCGATGCGCGCGCGATCGCGGAAATCCACGTCAAGAGCGAGACGAAGAAGTTTTGGCGCTCACGCTCACGGGATATGCCATCGTCCGTCCTCGTCCATTTCAGTCCGGCCGTCCAACTGTGCGCTTGTCGCGAAATTCCGTCAAGATCAAAGCCGTCGCTGACGAACGTGAAGCCGATGAACGGAAGCTGCGACGCGACCGACGAATCGGCCACGCTAGTGAACAGACCCGTCGGAATCTGTTGGAGACCGCGTACGGTGCCGTATGCCGGAGCCGACACCGTGGGCAACCACGGCGGATCGATCTCCAGATCCTTTGGTCCGTTCCTGACGATCACGCGTGGCCGGGCCATTTCGCCGGCACCGAGGTCGAGGATTCTACCGGCGTGAGCTACGGTCGTCGCGGACGTGCCGAAGTCGATCGCGACCGGCTGCAGAGAGCTTTGCGTCACGAGTTCCTGATTCAGCAGTTCGAAGTATCCAGATGCGTCGCCGGAGGTGAGCTGGAGATAGCGCGGCCCGAGGGATCCATCGCTCAACAGCAGGCCCCGCAGAATGCCGCCGGAAGTGATCAACTCGTCCGGCTGCGCGATACGCACGGGTTTCTCGCCAGCGTTTCCGAGCCAAACCTCGAAGCCGAGGTCGACTCGCTCCAGAATGTATTGTGACGCGATAGTGTAGAGGCGCCATCCGGGAATGATTCGCGGTGGCCAAATGGCAAGCGCACAAGCAACGTGCTCAAACTTCGCGCCCGCCACATCGACAAGTCGAACGTCATTGACAGGAAGCTGATAGGACGCCCTTACCCCTCCGATGAATTGCAGGCGCCAAGCGACGAAACCAGGTGCATCTTGCTCATCCGCAAGGGCGGACTCGAGAACGTAGGGCCAGTACTGGGGCTTCACGGGGCAACGCGAAAACTCGTACTTATCGTGGCCGCGAATGCGAAAGACCTGTGCTGCCCAAACCGCGTTCGCATCGTTGTCATGCACCGATGCAGCGATCACATCGATCGAGGCGTCGATCTTGTAGCGAAGCGTGAGGCTACCGAGCTTGGAATGTCGCTCAGTCATTGTCAGAATGCGACGTGCGTCGTCGAACGAGACGTTCGGATGCGATGTCCAGACGAGGAGCGCAGGCTTCTGACCGTTCTGTGGTGCGATGTAGCCGACGCCGTCGCAGAGAACAACTGGAAGGTCTTCGGCACGCTCTTGCGTCAGAAGAAGCGGACCGTACTCTCGGGCGACACCTAGGACACCACCGCTTGCAGCGATTTCGAGAGCAAGGATCGGATCGCGGCGTAGCTCGATCGTATCGTTTACGAAGAATTCTGCGGCCGGATCAATCGAGATGTCGTCGTTATACTTTCGGAAGCTCATGCTTCACCTCCACGTAGCTACGACCAGTCCCGCTTGCGCGCGTCCGGACGTGTTCTCAACGTAGCGCGCGGCGTCGTTCAGTTCAGCCGACAACAGCTCGTGAATGTACCAACGCCCATCAATGTGGCTTGTGCGCGCGATCGGGATACGGTCATCGAAGACTCCAAAAATTAGTTCGCTCTCCTCGTTTCGCGTGGGGGCGACTGAGAACATGCTTTTGGCTCTGGTCGACCAATTGATCGCGCGCAGTGCCGCGAGCTCCGCTGCGGGCGTTACTAGCGGAATCGGAACGAACCGTACATCGCCCGTCGTGTTGAGGCTGAGTTCGATCGGACGTGACGGTAATGTGTTTCGCTCCAGTTCGTCGGTTTCGTCGAAACCATCGGGCGTATCAGCACAGGAGAGAAGGAACTTTACCCACGCAACCTCGGTCGATGCTTGTAGCGAACCCGTTGCATAGTGGCCCAAGGCGGTCAGGAGGAGCCGGTCTACATCGAGCGAAGCAGGAAGGTCACGCGCACATGCGCGGAACGCCTCTTCGGCCTCGGCGTGCTCGCCTCGATCGTCGAGAACCGCAACGTGCGGAATGAATCCCAATTCGAGCGAGAGGAATCCGACGACCTGGTTGCCGTAACGAACCGTCGTCAGTGAGCTCCCGAAATCACGCGTGATTCGCTCGTGATCGATAAGACGGCTGAACACGCGGTCACGCGGGTCAATCGCGGCTGAGCGGTACGTGAGCAGGCCGTGAATGGCAGCGCGCCACAAAACGAGCAGTGAAGCGAGCAACTTGTTCCCCCGCTGTGCGGCGAGGATTTGAACCGTGGACTCGCGCAGCAGATCGGCAAGTTTTAGCGCCTGCCCATACGTTCGTGCGTAGGATGCGCCGTAGAAACCGGTGAAGGTTGAGCGTTGATAGAGATCTGCGAGGTTGCGCGCTTCCTCGTCGTCTTCGAAGTTTCGCAACGCCGGACCGGCGGCGACGTGGGTGGGCCTTAGGACGCCATTGGTCGGAAACGCATAGCCGTACCGGTTCGGCGCCGTCTGTGCGCGCGACGCGATGAGCGCGTCCGACAGCTTCTTCGCGATTGATGCGCCTGCTGCTGTAGCGTTCTCAGCCTGCGCGTCCGCGTCCATGAAGAGCTGCGCTCGGTCGTCATCCGATTTGAACAGGGCGTCAAGTGCCTTCAACGTCGCCGGGATGTCCTTCGCGAGAGAGACTGCGACGCCACGTCCGTCGTCGAGAGAGTCGGCTCGTTTGACGAGTTCCCCTGTGAAGCCATCCCAGAATGATTGCCATGCGGTGCTGCCATGCTTCGAGCGCGAGGTGAACCCCGACAGGCTTCGCGCGACGAACAGACCGCCGATCACTCTTCCAAAGCCGCGGTGAAGGGACACGGCACCAGCGACGAGACTGTGTTTCGCCGTGATCTCCTCTGCGAGCGCTCGCAACTGAACGGCGGAAAATCCGTCGCGACTCTCGTACTCGGCGAGAAGCTCCGCCGCCTCACCTTGAAGCGGTACGGGTGCAGGGCCGATGACGACCTTCGCCGCCTGCGCATTCTGCTGATCCTGACTGCCGACCAGGAGCAGAAGCGAATCGACCGCCACGCGGATGAATCGAGGTGCAACGCCCGCTTTCTCCACCTTTTGCTCGTCGGGCGGAGCGCTCGCCGCTGCGGACGCCGGTGGGACGCCGGCAATCGCACACAGCGTCTCCGGAACGACTCCTCCGCCTGCCGGCACGCGCGCTTTGATGTCATCCATGATGCGGCGCAACGCGCGAATGCCGTCACCAGCATTGCGGAGGCAGTGTTCCCAGGGGACCTTTTCTCCCGGTCCTGTGGCTTTTTTGGGATTCAGCCACGGAAGAAGTGCCTGTACGATCACCCGCTTGCCCCACTGCGCTGGTTCCGCGGCACGAACGCGCAACAGCATCTGAGGAAGTAGGCCTGCTCCCGTGCCGCCGGCGAGCGAGCCGACCAGCACGAGCTGTCCCGGTTCTTCGAGGTACTTGGGTACCAGGAAAGGCGGATCGTGTTCGAATCCTGCCAGCGCCACCCAGCTCGCAGCTAGACGAGGAAGCGCGAAGAAGCCGCTCTCCGTCGGATACGCGCGCTCCGTTGCGGTCAGCACTGCTTCGATGTGCTCGCGAAGACCTTCATACGCGGCGGCCGGGTCGAGCTCCTTGTCTAGCACGGCGTCGAACGTCGGCTGACGCAACGCATCGCGTTTCGGGCGAATGCGTTGCACCGTCAGGCGCTGACTGGTCTCGAATTTTAGTACCAGAGCGGGCAGCGTTCCCGCTCGGTCCGGTTGGTGCGGATCGATGATCCACGTGCGTGTTGGCATCTCGACATGCTCGCCGCGGGCCTTCCGCAGGAGCAGCTCGAGGAGAACCCACTGTCCACTGCCTCCGAATACCGCGAGGTCGTACGGCATGATCTCCTCCTATGCGTGTCCGGGGTTCGGAATGGTCGCGTGTTCGCCGCGGACGATTTGCGCGATACGCCGGCGCTCCAAATACGTGGTTGTCCAGAGCGCGATCCAGTGCAGCAGGAGAGCTCCGAACGCTGCAATCACGGCGGGAAGCCACCACCAGCGTAGAAATCCAATCGTGTCCCAACTCGCTCGGGCTTCGCGCAGCATCGCGTTCCGCGCGAACACGCCCGATACGGTCCGCGGCTTCAGCGCCACTTCGACGTTATTCGTTTCGAGCACCCGGACCATGTCCGCCACGCGATCGGAGATCTCGGTGCGCGTCGCCGGCGAACCAGGTGTGATGTCAAACTCGGGCTCGAAGAGCGTGAATAGGCCTCGGTAGCCCTTCATGGAGGGCCAGACGGGAGAATCGGTGCTTTGCGTGAGCTGCTCGAGCTGAATCGAACAATGCGCATTTGCGATCTGCGAACTCCGTGGGATTACGCCGAGTCGTGTCATTTCACGAAGGTCATGGTCGGCGGCAATGAACCCCGGTGCGACCGAGCGCGAGCCGTTGTATCCAACGCCGGCGGCGATGCCGAATGCGACCAGAGCTCCCAGCGCGCGCCAGCCAAGGAGCGTCCGAAAGCCCAGAGAGCGCCGCCGCTCCGCCATGAAGACGAAGCCCCATGTCACGAAGCCGCCGATCATGATTCCCGCGGCGAGACCAATCTTTCGCGTCGTCAGCGTCCGTGAAAAATATGTGCGAATTCGCTCGACGACGCCGGCTGTCAGCTTCAAACATTCACCCGCGCAGTCTTCGCGCTCCTTGCGCTCGTAGACTTCGTTGGCTGCCGCACCCAGCGCCTGCAGATCGGTGCAAGGACGCATCAACTGTTCGACGTTCGTGGCCGGTACGACCCCCCGACCGAGCGGCTGCGCCAAAACATGGAGCGTAGTCGCGATCGCAAGTGGTAGAAAACACAATGCGGCGCGACGAAAAGACAGCCACCTCGTGAGACGAGACATGACGCTCCTCCCTCTGTTAGACGATCAAGCTGAAGACTACGTACAGAAGGAGTGACGCAAACAGACGGTTCCCTACCCACCTCGGGCAATACTACAGAAAAGGCGACGAAAACGATGGTTCATCGTCATGGTTGGGACCGTACGCCAGAAATCGCTACACGAAACGGCGCCGCTTGCCCGCCAGCACATTCAACTCGTACAGGAGCCACAGCAGCGGATCCTCGATGCGCATCGGTGCAATGCCGTCCGACAGTAGGCCATTTCGTGGTGCATGGCCTAAGGCCGAGATTCCAAAATAGGCGTATTTGGAAAATCGCTGATGCAGGAATGTCTCTAGGCCGACGCCGATCCAGCGGTTGCCGAGACTCTGCATCTCTGAGTGAACTTGCTCGAAATCTATGAGATCGAAGAACGCTCCTCGGGACGCCGTCCGGTTCAGTGCGCTTACACTCGGGAGAATGGCGCTGACCGTATCCATCTTCGAGAATGTCACCGCAATCGGAATAGCAGTCTTGCGAAAAAGTCCTGTTCCACGGAGGTTGCGCAGGCCCTCGTCTGCGCGGCTCAAGATCTCCAGCGAGTCGATCGCGTTATTGCCGGCTGTGAGCTCGTTCCCAGCGAGCGGGCCAACGGATGGAATCTGTAATGGGTCGATGACGAAGAGCAGGGCCGCCGCGTCTGCGAGGTGAGGATGAGAGGATACGAGCGTGCCAGTGCTGTCGATGAGGGGACCCGCGACGTCATAGAAGACCAGAGTGACGATGCGTCCGGCGCGTTTCGGATTCTCATCGGCGATGCTGAGTTGATAGATCAACGGCTCGGCGGTAGCAGTCCTCGAGGACGGAGGAATGACCCGACGCTCGCGAAAAAGGTACCGCGCGTAATGTTCGTCATACGTCCGGCGTGTGCGATCGCAGGCAGAATTGAGGGTCGCGCGAAAGCGCTCGCCCACGCGATGTCGCAATTCGTGAAGTAACACGCCGATGAAATGGCTCTTTCCGGACCCGCGGGCGCCGAGGACCGGAATGAGCAGCGTATCGGTCTCCTCGATTCCGGCGGGAAACTCCTGATGACAGTGCGGACAGAGCCGGATGGACGATTCGACGCCGCACGAACAGCGGGCAGTCCGATGGACACCAAGGCCGAGCCACCGCGTAAGCAGCCGTGAGGGAGCGCGAAAGGTCCGTCCGAGCAACGGAGGCTCGACGAGAGCAGTCGCTTGGCCCAGAACCGCATCAGGCTCCGGCGTGCACGTACCGTTCAGGTTCGCGCACCGAAAGGTCAAGTCCGCGGGATCGAAGTGCGACGAGCAGTATGGACAAAACAGCGCCATGTTATTTCTACCGCGTCCAGATCTCTGCCGGCGTGAGGCTGTGCAACTCGAAGTCGTCATACATCCAGAGATCGCTGAAGAACGCCACAAAGCGGAGAGGGCGGCGGTTATAACTAATCTCGAAAGAGAAACTTCGCCTCACCTCGGGCGTGAGCGTCACCGCATCGATTTGGCCGATCACCACTCCATCCTCGGCCTGCAGCGGCTGCATTCTTCCGAACGCAGCGACGATGATGATCGTAGGTGTGGTCAGGAGTTCCGAGCTTTCGAGCGTCACGGTGAGTGCGCGCCGGCGAAACCGCCCACGCCGAAACGAGTATCCGATCCGCGGCCGAACGAATCGCGCAACGGTAGAGACGACGTCCGGCGCGTCGGCAGTCTGCACCGCTCGCGCTGCTAGTCGGAAATACAGGCTGAAATACCACCGGCCGGGACCGGGTGACGGGATGCGCAAACAACCGTCGCGGACGTAGTCCGAGCGCGAGACATCGAGATGGTGCGCTTGTGGGTCGTCCGCGGAGATCGGCGACATGTCCGCGCGCCACACCACTCGTGTCAGCACGCACGACGACGGCCACTGCCAGCGCAGGTCCGCGTGACTGTCGAACCGTCGAATTGTCAGACCATCAGTCACATCCAGTGGAGCGTGGCCGAACGTCAAGTCATCCTGGCGAGTCGACCAGTGAGGAGGCTGGTCGCCATGCTCCGCGACATCGCCGGCGTCGATCCCGCTTGATTCGAAGGAACTCATCGTTTCGGTGTTGACCTGTTCGTTAGAGTGCCACAAGTCGCCGATCTGACGCGAACAACCGCATGCCGGCAGGGACAGATTTCCACATGTCTCGATATACTATCGAACGTTCAGCTAAGAAGAGGGTCTCTTGCGAGGACATAGCCGTACACATCGCCTCGTCGTTCGCGGCATGATCTTGATTGCGGTGGGCCTCCCAACCGTGGCCGCTGCGTGGTTCGGCGTGCGCGTGGCAATGACGCGTCGTGCTCCTCTCCCCTCCGCGCCGCGGGCGCTCGCCGAGCGTCCGCCTGTGCGTGCGTTGGTGCCGCTGACGGCGAGCGATCTCGACCGCTCCTTTCAGGGAGACTTGCGGCGCGCCGATGGCCGAGAGTTATGGCTCGCGGTGAGGTTCGAAGTCATCGAAGTGTCGCATTCCACCGTCCGCTTTCGCTACCGTGTGCGATCGTCGGATCACACGGAGAGCGGGATCGGAACCGCGTCTCTGTTAGGACGATGGATTAGATTCGGGCCCTTTCACGGCCACATCCACCGCACGAGCGAAGGAATCGTGTCGCTGCAGTCGATGGCATCACAGCAGATCGAATGGACGCTGGATGCGCGGGATCGCCTCGCGGAGGAGTGATGAAACGATATGGACTTGCAACCCTAATCGCGATCATCACCCTCGCTTGCGCCGAGGAAGAAACGCCCGTGCGGCCACCCGCGACGCCGGACTACCGGAAGCTCTCACAGCAGTACCGGCAGGAGCTTGAGGACGAGCGCCGACGCTCCTCGCTGCAGCGTGCGTATATCGAAGAGGTCACGAAGACGATCGATGCGGTCGACGAAAGACTCGCGACGGTTGATGCACTCGTCAAGGATCCGATCTGGCAGAGGACAGAACCTGGCACGCCGTCGGCCAGCACCTCGCGTGCACAATTACTCGCTCGTCTCGATGACATGCAAACGCATCTCGCGGCCGACGCGATGATGCTCGATCAACTGAAAGCGCGGAACGCGACCTATGACGGGAAAATCGCGACTCTGGAAAACTCTCTCTCCCGGCTGCGTTCCGCGGTGGGTAAGAAAAATAAGGAGATTACGGTCCTGCGCGCGTCCGTGCGCGACCTGCGGAAGCAAGTGGCGCAGCTCCAGACCGCACGCGAGGATGACCAGCAAAAGATTCAAGACACGGAGACGCGCTTGGTCTCTGCAGGGACTGAGCTACAGAAGGCTTCGGATCAGTTGCATACCGTGTATTACGTGGTAGGTCGCACCGATGTGCTCGTCGCCGATGGCGTTTTGCTCGCCCAAAGGCGCCGTTTCCGGCGACCGCTGATTTCTCTGTCCGAGACACTCGTGCCGCGCACGCTCACATCGGCGGATCGTCGCACGCTCACAGAGATCCCTGTGCCTGGAGTGGAGTCGCGAGTGCGCTTCTTTCCCGAAAAGCCCCCGCAAGGCTCGTGTCAATTCATCGCGATCTCGGCGAAGGAGAGTCGCCTGTTGATCAAGGACTCGGAGGCATTCTGGCGGTTCGGATTCTTGGTCATTGCCGTCGAGTAGAGCGCAGTTTCGGCATCATGCGACCACGAGGAGGTCGACGACGAGATCGGTCATGACCAAGGCTCCATCTGCAGATGCTGGTCTGTTGTTCGTGGAGGAGCTATCCTCCGGTGTCTGACTGTCGCCACGATCAACTTCATTTGGTTGATCGGATCGACGGCGAACGGTGTTATCGACGTCTCATCGCGGTGAGTTATTGACCGTCCCAGTAGGCTGTGTTGACGTGCCCCTCGAACGCGCCTCAAGTTGCCGAATTGCTCCCACGATCTCCTCCCTGTTCTGGCGGTTCGTCGCTCGCGCGGCCATTTGCTGCAGACGGGCGAGCGTGGAAGGGATTGCATCGGGAATCTGCGTCAGAACCTGATAGCTCGTCATCCGGACCAGCAGACGCTCGCTCTCCAAGCCATCGAGTAACGCGGGTACGGCGGGGTGCCCGATCTCCAGCAGCGCCTGAGCGTAGCTCTCTCTTGCAATCCCGATTCGCATACCTCTGGCTGCCGAACCGAAGACGAACCGCAGTTGCTCCAGCGACGCGAGTGGCGGTTGCTGCGCCCGTGTTCGCTCCTGCGCGCTTGCAGCCAAGATCTTTTCGGCTTCGATCGACTCCGCTTCGAGCCGGCGGAGGATGTGCGGCACCGACGCCGGCCCGATCTCCACGAGGCACTCGATAGCCGCCTGCGTGAAGGTGCTCTGGAACGGTTGCTCCTGCAGGAAAATACGCGCAAGAGTCTCGGTCATATCTCCGCCTGCCGCACTGCCGAACATATTCGCCGTCGTGACGCCGGCTTCTTCGCTAATCGCTTTGACCAGTTCGCTTGCAGCGTCGCCTCCGAATGCGACGAGTTCTTCCGCTGCCTGTCGTCGGGCGGTGGGGTCTTCATTCTTCAACGCCAGCGTCAGCTCCCGTATCCTATGGAGACGCTCAACTTCGGTCTGTTCGGGAATCGACGCGGGTTTTAGTTCGACAGAAACGATCCCAGCCATAAGAAGCGTGAAGATCAGGAACGCGAAGAAGATCGCGATGACCAGTGTGACACGCGAACGCGCGGGGAACGCCTCCATGAAGTGAAATATCTGGGCGAAGACCACTAAGCAGATCCCGATGGAGCCCGCAGCGAGTTGTGCGCGCACGGCATCGGGTGATGCTAGGCGGATCATCACGAATCCCACGATCGCGACAGCGAGCCCGGTCAGCTGGATCTTGGTTCGAATGCGTGGAAGGACTTCGACGAAGCTCGACGAGCGCGGCTGTTCCTCGTGCGGTACCTTAATGCCCATCAATCCACCTCTGATTCTGTATGGAGGCCATCAGTATGCGATCGGACGCAATGGTCTGCAACCGAACCCATGCGCTCCAAAGTCATAGCGCACTGGAGAGGCGCCGGAGGGACCTTTTCAAGATAATGAGAAACCGAAGGCCGCTTTTAAGTGATCCCGGATGGGGATAAAAGCCATCGCGGATCGGATAAAAGCGATCCATGGACACTTTTATCCGACCGCGCATCATTTAAATCCGATCGCGGATCGCTTTTATCCCATCGCGGATCGTTTAAAAGTGATCGCGGATGGGAAAAAAGTGATCGGGGTCGGATTTAAGTGATTTGGGGACTTGGCGCGGCCGTGGGTGGGCAGCTCAGGTCGCGCGCGGGGCGCTCACTTCAGCGTGGCGGGGCGGCGATCGTGAGGACGAGTTTCCCGTTTTTGGGGGTCGCGGTGACGCGGGAGGCGGGTGAAGCCGTGTTGCTCGAGCCAGTGGCCGGAGAGGGGGAGGTATGGGACGGCGGTCTCGCCCGTTCGGGTGCGGGTGCTGGCGCGGAAGAGGGTGGTGATGCTCAGTTCGCGGGGTTTGCCGGCGCCGCCTCGGGAGCTGGGGCGGTCGGGGCTGGGAGGGGGTGCGGGGTGGCGGTCGGGGCGCATGGCGGGAGTTCTTCAGCAGGGCAGTTGCGTGTGTTCGGCGTCGGGCCAGGTGAGGGCGGTGGCGAAGCCGGGGATCGCCGCCGAGAGCTCGGGGGCTTCGGCGCTGGCGATGGCGTCGAGCTCGCGGGCGAGGGCGTGGCTGACGGTGGTGTGTTGCTGGTCGGCTTTGTGGTGGAGCATGGCGATGTGGTGGCGTGGGAGGCGGACGCGGAGCTTGGCGGTGCGGAGGGCGTGCGGGAGGATGGTGTCGGCGTCGGTGCCGAGGGCTTCTTCGATGGCGTCGAGGGGCCAGGTTTCGAGGGCTTTGGACATCAGTTCTTCGCGCCAGAACCATTTGCCGAGGGGGGTGGTCATCAGCTCGACTTCTCCGGAGGCGATGGCGGCGGTCATTTCGGTGCGGGTCCAGCCGAGGAGGGCTGTTGCCTGAGAGATGCTGACGTGGGGGCGCGGGTGTAGGAAGATGTGGCGGATGCGGGCGATGATGTCGGGTTCGAGCATGTTTGCGCTCCGTTTCCAGTATTACGGATATGGTATATTCAAGTTATAGGATAGTCAAGAGGGTCGCGCGATGAAAACGGCATCGCCGCGCGCGGCCGAATTGATCGGAGCGCGTCTACGCGTACTGCGAGAAAAGGGCGGCGTCACGCAGGTCGCTCTCGCCGAACGGTCCGGAGTGCGGCAGAGTCACATCAGCGCAATCGAGACAGGCGCGATGCTGCCGAGTCTGATCACGATCATGCGTGTCGCGGCTGCGCTCCCGTGCAAGGTGAGCGATCTGACGGCCGCATTGGATAAGGAAGACCTCTCCTCCCTCCTCCCCAAGTAGCCGCGAAAGGAGTACGGTGCAGAGCGATGCGCCCGAAGGTTTACGTCGAAACCAGCGTCATCAGCTACCTGGTCGCGCGCCGGAATCAGCGAGATCTGCTAGTCGCTTCGAATCAGGAGCTTACGCAGGAGTGGTGGGAGAACCGGCGCGGGAGCTTTGAGCTGTGCGTCTCGGCTGTTGTGCTCGCGGAAGCGAGTCGCGGAGACCAGACGTTTGCGGCGGCTCGCACCGTTGTAGCTAGCGAGCTGACGCTGGTCGAGACGTCGAAAACAGCGATGGAACTGGCCAGCGCGCTGATCCAACGTGCCGGTCTGCCTCCGAACGCATATGAAGACGCGCTGCACATCGCCGTGCCGCTACGACAGGCATGGATTATCTGCTGACCTGGAACTGTAAGCACATCGCGAACGCGGTGATCATCCCGCGCGTGAACCAGGTGATCAGGAGTTTCGGTTTCGAGCCGCCGCTCATCTACACACCGCAGCAACTCATGGAGGAATGACCGTGCACGATGATCCGATCGTCGAGGAAACACGAGCTGCTCGTCGCGAGCTTCATGAAGAGTTTGCGGGTGACACGGCTGCACTGTTCCGCTACCTGAAGCAGATCGAGTCGGAGAACGCGGATCGTCTCGTGAAGCTGGATCCCAAACCTGCCATTCAGACCAGCCGGAAGATTTCGTAGCCGGCCTTCGCCGCGCGGCAGCAGACCGACCAGAAGGCCTCCGGACGTCTGAGCCGTTCCTGTCAAGTCAAGCGGCAGCGTTGGCGAGACCGGAGCCTCGCTTGGCGAGCTGCTGCAGGTAGCGAGTTTCGTCATAGGCGGTGCGGTTCTTCCAGCAGGCGTAGAGGATGCGGATCCAACGGTAGGCAAGCGTGCGGATGGCTTCGTGCTGGCCATGTCCGCGCGCACGTTGTTGTTTGTAGAACGCGCGGGCCCAGACCGAGTAACCGATCGAGACTCTGGCGTACTCGTGAAAGGTCTGACGCAGGAACTTCGGACATGCCCATCGCATGTGCACGGTGGCAGTTTTGCCGCTGCGCCGGAGCACCGGGGCAATGCCGCTGCGTGTGGCGATGCTGGCGGCACTGTCGACACGCTGCCGATCGGTTCCGAAGGCGGCGGCGAGCCGCGGAGCGAGCTGTGCGCCGGCGCCAGGGAAGCTCTCGAAGATGGACGCGTCCTGGTGAGCGGCGAACACCGCCGCGATCCTGTCGTCGTACGAAGCGATGCTGGCACTGAGTGCGCGGATCTGCGCCAGCTCGCTTTGGATGAGCAATACGGCGGTCTCCGTGATGACCGGATCGTCGTGGAACGCGACCGCTGCACGGATCTCGGCGAGCCGCTGATCGATCCACGCGGCCGCGTGATGACGACGCTCATAGAACGCCCGGATCGCCGAAGGCCGCGCCTTCTGAATGGCCTCGAGCGTTGGCCAGCGTTCGAGGAAGTCACACGCCTGGGCCGTCGTCAACGCGCCGGCCCACCGGAGCGCCTGCGGGTAGTACGTCTTGAGGCGATCGGTCACGCGTTGCACGTGTTGCGTCCTCTGGTCGACGAACTCGCGCCGATCTTCGATCAGAAGCCGCAGCAGGCGCGTGGAGGCGTCGTCGGGGACGAACGGGCGCAGCTCGTTGCGGTGCTTGCGCAGCAGGTCGAGCAAAGAGGCGGCGTCGGTCGGATCGTCTTTGGACAAGCTCGGATGAAAGGCCTCCCGATACCGCGCTGCACTGCGCGGATTGATCGGATACAGCGTTACCAACGGATCGCCGCTGAGCGCGTCGAACACAGCGCCGCGCGACTGCTCGATGGCCACGGCGATCCGCGCGCTGCCGACCTGCGCATGCAGGCCTTCGATCCATGCACGCAGAGCCGCCGGCGTGTGCTCGATGCGCTCGCTCGTGCACGTCTGCCGCTGCTCATCCCATACGGCCACCTCATGCGAGGTATCGCCCCAATCCAGCCCCACCAACGCCCCGAACTCGAACTCGCTCATCACACCCTCCCTTCGGGATGGCTCTGACCGCGCGCAAGGCCTATAGTCGAGTCGTGCTCCGACTGCATCTGAGAATGCGTTTCGGGCCAAAGCACTTCGTCCCGCTCGAACGTCCGGAGGTATTCGTTGTACCGAAGGCGGGCCAAATTCGTAGCGGGACGAACCCTTCTTCTTAGTATCGCGCCGCCTGAACCCCTTTCTCCTGTTCGGCACCCAACCGGTACTTCTCTGAGGGCTGACGGAGAAGCGGAGAAACGGCAGGAGTAGCTATAGGCGGGCCGGTACGACCGGCGGCGCTTGTTGCTGCGCTTGGGAGGCGCTTTGGGCGAAAACGCGTTTGCGCCGAGAACGTGCAGCCAGCGGAGCAACAAGCGCCGCCGGTCGCACCGGCCCGCCGGAGGCCCCTCGTCGTCTCTCCGCTAAACCGCCACCCTTCCATATTCCACCAATAGTGTATGCTGAACCTTCCGGCTCGACGTCCGTAAATACCGGTCGAATAAGTCTTTACAGATCAACGCGGGGGACAAATAAATCGTCCTCGTCACAAATCGGTGACGGCAATTGTCCCGTTCGTCACGTATCTTCTAGTGCAGGACCGGTCCAGTCCCAAGGCATCTGCAGGTGCCCATTGCCCGTTGCAGTTCGGCCGAACCGTGAACGGGTAACGCACGACGCACGGCGTCTGTCCGCGAGGAGCGCCTCAGACGCCGCGGAAAGGAGGGCCATCATGGCCACCAAGCCCGGTACCCCCGCCGCCAGCGCTGCCACCCCGCCCGGCGGCACCACCCCCGAAGTCACCCCCACCCCCACCCCCACACCCACCATCACCTTCTACCAGCAGCTCGCCGACGAGTTCATGAAAGAGCTCGACGACATCGCGCCGATCATCCCGCAGCTCGAGGCGGCGCACATCTCCACGGCCAACTTCGTCCGCTCGCACCTGAACGTCCCCAACGAGTTCCTCGCCACCGCCCTCGCGGCCGTCGAGCAGACTCCGGCGCTGCAGGCGGTGAACAAGCTCGACGTCCTCGCCGCGCGCGACACGCTGCAGTTCATCGAGGCGTTCCGGCCGGTGCTCGACAAGGTCTCGGCGTTCGCGAATGCGCTCAAGTTCACGATCGCGTCGCGCAAGGCGTCGCTCGCGGCGGATTCGCTGCAGATCTACGACATCGCGAAGGGGCTGGCCCGCGATCCGGGCAGCGCCGCTCTCGCCTCGGTGGTCGCGAATCTGAAGCGCGATCTCGGCCGCCGCGGACGTCCGAAGACGGCGGCGGCGCTGCGCAAGGCGGCATCGGCTGTCACGACCGCTCCGCCGGCGGGGACGGTCTCGTGAGGTTGCCGAGCCGCGCGGTCACGCGGCTCGGGCCTGACACGACCCCCCCTCAGTCGGCTGACGAAAGGAGCAACAGTGCCATGCGAAACATACCGCAGTATGTCTGTGGCGTCATCCCGCCGCACATCCTGACGCGGGTGGCCGAACGGACCGACGATGCAGCGCAGGACGATGCCCGCGCCACGCTCGAGCAGATGCGCGAGCTGGCCACCGGCCGCGCCCGGACGCTCATCGAAGGCTCCCCCGCCGCCGCCGCGTCGGACGTCACGCGCAAGCGCCGCAACGTTTACGACGCCCGTCATCAGCATCGCCTGCCGGGCAAGCTGGCCATGAGCGAGCACAAGCCGCGCAGCGAGGACATCGAGGTCAATGAGGCCTACGACGGCAGCGGCGCGACGTACGATTTCTACGCGCAGCTTTTCGGCCGCAGGTCGATCGACGGCAAGGGCATGCGTCTCGATTCGACGGTGCATTACGGCACGCGCTTCGAGAACGCGATGTGGAACGGCCGCCAGATGGTCTACGGCGACGGCGACGGGCGCATCTTCAATCGCTTCACGGCATCGCTCGACGTGATCGGGCACGAGCTGACGCACGGTGTGACGCAGTTCTCCACCGCCCTCGGCTACTCGGGTCAGACGGGTGCGCTGAACGAGCATCTCTCCGACGCGTCCGGGATCATGGTCAAGCAGTACAAGCTGGGCCAGTCCGCGAGCGAGTCGGACTGGATCATCGGCGCGGAGCTGTTCGGTCCCGCGGTGAACGGCAAGGGCGTGCGCTCGATGGCCGCTCCGGGTACGGCGTACGACGATCCGATTCTGGGACGCGACCCGCAGCCGTCGCACATGCGCGACTACGTCCATACCGTCGAGGACAACGGCGGCGTGCACATCAACTCGGGCATCCTAAACCACGCCTTCTATCGCGCGGCGATGGCCATCGGCGGGAAGACGTGGCATGTGCTGGGGAAGATCTGGTACGTCGCGCTGACGGAGCGGCTGACGCCGGAGGCGGACTTTGCCGACTTTGCGCGGGCCACGACCGACATCGCCGGTGAGCTGTACGGCAATGGCGGCGAGGTGCAGCGGATCGTCGCCGGCGCCTGGTCGGACGTGGGGCTGAAGGTGCCGCTCTTCGGGTGTGGCTCCGCTTCGCACAGCGCGTCGGTCAGACGACGCGCGCGCCCGAGGGTGGGGCAACCCAATGCTGCCGGCCGTCCCGGCTCGAAGTGGCGTCAGCGTCCCGCACGCTGAGCCTGCACGAGAAACCTGCCGCAGATGCGCTCGGGCGCCTCGCGCGCCCGAGGCTCTGCCAACCGGCGGCCGTCCTGGCCGCAGGGAGAAAACACCATGAGCACCAATCCGAAACACGTCGAACAGATGTCCGCGAAGACGCCGTCGTTCAAGACCATCGACCGCGAAATCAAGACGCTCACGGCGCAGATGGAACAGGAGCAGACGCTGATGCCGGAGACGCAGAGCGGGCGCATCGCGCGGCTGCTGAAGATCTACAACGGCATCAAGCCGCTGCTGACGGTGATCAGCGCGCTGCCGTTGATCCCGAGCGGCTGGCGCGCGGCGCTGGTGCTGTTCAACAACGCGCTCGCGGCGGTGGCGGCCGGCGCGGACGAGGTGACCGCCGAGTTCAAGGCGGGGAAGGATCTGTGAGGCGCGCCATGCCGACCCGCAAGATCGGCCGCGACGCGACGTCGGGCAGGTTCATCTCGGTCACCGAGGCGCGGGAGCGTCCGGCGACGTCCATCGTCGACACGATTCACGTCTCACGCAATGGCGTGCGCCGTCTGAAGCGTCGCCGTGCGGTTCGTTCGCGGAGCCGGGCCGGGTTCAAGGCCGGCCGCGATCTCTGATCCATATGACGTAGTTGATCCGGTGGGGCGTGCCCGGGCGCGCTCCACCGTTTGGGAGGCGATCATGAACATGAAGTCGTATCCGCTGAAGCGCGGACAGTGGTTCGAGGAAGTGACGGAGAAAAAATATGTGGTGTGGCACGGGACGGCCGGCCGCACGATGCACACTCCGGCGTCGGGACGCCCCGGGAGGGCGACGACGTCGATCGACGGCTGGAATCTCGACGCGCTGCGCGTGGGCGCGCCGTATCTGGTGGACCGTGACGGGACGGTTTACAAGACGTTCGACGATACGGGCTGGATCTATCACCTCGGGATCAAGGGGACGAACGGGCGCTATGACAAGGCGTCGGTGGCGATCGAGTTTGCGAATGAGCTGGGGCTCGCGCTGGACGGGGACCGGTTGTATGCGTTCGGTATGAATACGCCGAATACGGTCTATACGGGGCCGTTCTTCGCCTACGACTGGCGGGACTATCACTTTTCGCGCAATTGGACGAGGCGCAGGTGGATGCGGGGATCGAGCTGACCCTCGATATCTGCCGCCGCTACGACATCGAGCCGTCGTTTTATTACCCGTCGACCACCTTTGATTTTCCGCGGTGTTTTGAGGTGCCGACGATTGTGTGCCACTCGAATTGCCGGCGGGATAAGACGGATCTGGCGCTGCCGGAGTGGGTGTATGAGCGGGTGGAGGGGGCGGGGATGCGGGTGGTTTCGTGAGGGAAACGCGGCCGCGGCGCGCCGCGGCCGCACGGATGTCCGGCGGTGGTACGTCGTGCTACTTGCTGTAAACGAATGTTGCTCCGAGATCGCGGAGCATCGTGAACGTCCGGACGCACGGCACGCCGAGAGCCGCGCAGACCGTCGGGATCTTCACCTTGTTCTTCTGCCCCTCGACGTGCACCTCATGCGATGCCACGGTAAGACCATGCGCCTTCGCGAACGCGATGAGGAACGGATCGGCTCCGGAGAAGAAGACGCGCTTCGCATCGTCGCGGAAGTCCTGTTGCTGAACCCAGGCGGCGATGGTCGTCATCTCCGCGTGCGCGGCGGCGTCGAGGGGCTGGAAGAAGGTTCCGCGCCGATCGGTGGCCCATGTCTTGTCGAGCCAGTCCCAGAAGCCGGGGCAGATGTCGAACGCGTTTACTCGTTCTTCGCCTGGATCAGCGTGTTGGCCGCGAGGTCGTCCTTCCCTTTCCGCAACTCGTCGGCGATCGGCTCGATACTCGAGACGTCGCCGGCGGCGTGGGCCGCGTCGAGGACGTACGGCATCAGACCGTGAACCTCAGCTCGCGCGCGAAACGATGGAACGTTTCGACGTTCGACATGCCGAGGAGCCGCAGCGCGTCGCGATAGGGCGTGCGACCCTCCAGCGCGCTCTCGACCAGCGCACGCGCGAAGCGGTTGCCGGTCCGGCTTCGTTGCGTGTTGTAGAAATCGCCGCCGGGCGCACGCTCTTCCTGCTGCTGACGGAAGAACTCCTGCTGCTCCCTATACTGCCGCAGGAATGTATCGAAGCTGATGATGTCGAGATCCCGCAGCCGTCGGAGGATCACGATCTTGCTGACCTTGAAACGACGCGTCAGAGCCGCCGCCGGATCATCCTTCGTCCGAACCTCGCGCCACATCGAGCGCAGTTCGTCGGTCGGCACAAGCAACTCGGCGGCGACCTCATTGCAGAACCGTTCGATCGCGCCGTCCGGCGGATAAGTCTTGTCGAGGTTGGAGACCCCGGAAGCGCCGACCCAGATGTGCATCAGCTCATGCGCGAGCGTGAACATCTGCGCGCCTTTGGTGTCGGTGGCATTGACGAAGATGAGCGGCGCGTACGAATCGGCCAGCGCGAAGCCGCGGAACTCGTCGACCGACAGCACCCGATGCGTGTCGTTCCCCACGATCCCGCTGCGCATCACCATGGCGCCGTGCTCCTCGATCAGCGCGATCTGCAGCCGGAGCGCCTCTTCCCAGGTCGACGCCGAGCGGCGGAGCTCCGTGTCGAGCCCCATCGCGCGGCGCACGTGCTCGGCCGCGGCGAGCACCGGCATGTCCGTGCGGAGCGAGCCGACCCAGTCGACCGGATCCTCGCCCGTGCTGACGAGGTAATCGCGGAACCAATCCTGCCGCTGCCGCGCCTGATCGATGACGTCGAGGAGGTCGGGACTCGGAGTGCGCATTTCTTCGTCCCGTAGAGTGCGGAAGTCGGGTACGGGAAGGGTCTCGACGGGTGGCTCCGGCAGATAGAGCAGGCCGACCGCGGTGTGGGTGGCGCGGGCAAGCTTCTCGACTTGCTTCGGCCGGATGCGGCCGTCACTCTCCCAGCCCAGGACGCGCGCCGGCGAGGTGCCGATGCGCTTCGCGAGGGTCTCCACATCGAGCCGCGCTCGCTCGCGCGCCCAGCGGAGCACCTCCGGCCGAAGGGGGATGTCCATGTGCAATTACGATACAGGGCGGCGGCGCCGGGCGCCAGCGCGGCAGCCATCCTCGTCCGTTCGCGAGCTGCCGTGCCGGAGTGACCTACAGCAGTGGCGTGCGCAGTGACAACGTGTTGATGATGGCGCGCGCGAGCGTGAACTGCCTCTCCTCAAAGGGAAGGTGCTGCCACGCAACTATTAACTTAGCCGCAACATAGTCATCGTGAGTCCCACCGTGGTGCTTTACCGCAGCAACCGCAGCATCACGTGCAGCCACGCAGCCGTGAATGCAGAGCGCGTTAACACCTGGGTCGTCCTTCGCGAATTCTGAGATGAGTTCATCGGCCGACGCGTTCTCGTACGTCAGTTTTCTTTGAAAGCTTTCATAGTGCGTCTGTTCGTGGGTAGGCATGAGGAAAGTAGCGAACAAACCGACTTCGAATCTCACCAGATCGTCAGCGGGATGTCCCGGGCCGCACCACGCGAAGTCGATGAGCTGAACCCCTCTCTCTGCGTACACGAGGATATTCCGAAGATTGAGATCTCCATGGGTCACGGCGCGCGTTGGGAATGCTAGGAACCTCTTGACGGCCGAATCGCGCACAACAGCCGCGCCATCGTGCACCCCCCAGGTAACACCCCGCGCTTCCAACGTCGTCACGTGGTCGAGATGAACTCGGAGCGGCTCGGTCGACGCCACGTGGCTCTTGGCGAACTTCGCTATCGTGTGCGCTGTATTCAGTAGCGCCTCTCGGAGATTTGCCGAGTCCTGAGGCGTGATCTGCATCATGTCGCGCTGCCGGAAGCTGCTGATACGCTGCATCAGCGTCTGGGCTGGTTCGTCGTCGGTGCGTTCTTCAGCGATCAATGTCGATAGTAAGACGCCCGCCGAACCATGGAAGCAGGCGAGCGGCTGTAAACTATCTTCGATTGATTGAACGTACCGTCGGTAGTTCGTCAGCTCGCGTAAGAGGTTCTGCTTCGAATCGAACTTCGCTATCAGTGAACGTCCGTTTCGATTCACGCTGACAATTGCCACGCGCGCGCCAGATTTGCCGTTCTGAACCATGCGCGTTTCAACTACTTCAACGTGGACCGTCCCGTCGAACCTTAGCTGCTCGTGGTGCTCGCGAAGAGCGGCTACCAGCACCCGTCGCTCTTCGTTAGAGATCTCACGCGGAGAAAATGTCACACCATAGATCTCACGAAGGAGATCGGCAGCACGCCGCAGGTCGCCTAGCTCGCCCTCGAATATTCGATTCGAGGTCTGAATCGAAACCTCGCGTGCGGCAACAGGTCCGCGAGTGGCCCAAACCATTCGAAATATGTTGCGGACCTCCTCGAAATCCTTGACGCCAGTGCCATCAATCCGGACCCAAATCAGCGACGAGTACTGTGCCACGTTCTCGAACACCACGAGTCGGTCGGCGCTGCCCAGACCATCGAGGAACGTTCTATCGACTACTACGCCGCAGATGTCCACGTTCTGAGTTAGCTCCGCCGTCAGCTTATCCTCGGTGTCGACCGGCACGCAGCCGTAACCGAAGCCCTCCAGCAGCTTTCGGTTTTGCTCCTGTGCCTCCCGCTGACCGAGCAACAAAACTGTGTTTTTGGCGGCGCCGTCCGTCGTATCTGGCGGACGACTGACATGTGTCGCCGTGGACACCACTGCGCCTGTTCCCTCTTCCGCCCCACGCTTCAAAACGATCGGATAAGCACCCGGTTTCTGGTGAATGCTGCGGCGGTCGGTCGGCGGCAACAGCGACGCTAGCTCGTTACGCAGTGTCGCGGAGTTGACAGGTGCTGCGCGCGCGAGATGCAGGATCGTCTCGTCAGCGAGGGCGAGTCTTTGTACGATCGTCCGTAGTCTCTGACGCTTACGCAGTTCCGGTATCGCGCTTTCAGCAAGCAAGCGAAATAAGGTCTCAAGTGCAGAAAGATCGTACGCAGAGTCGCGCGAAAGGTCAGCGAGAGCGTCGTAGAATATGTCGTCGCTTAAGCTCAACAGGCGCGGAACGAGCTCTTCAAGCGATTGGCTCATCTTCAGCCCAACAGATCCCGATACTGCGCCTCACGCAACTTGAATGCGGCCGCACCACCCTCGAGAAGATCGAGTATTTCCTGCTTCTGCGTCTCGACAGTTCCGATCAACGGCGGACTCGCTCTTTTGGGCGTCCGCATATTCATCACGATCACCCGGTCAGCGTCGCCTAGAACCGGGATGTTGGCGTTGTGCGTGACGAAGATCAGCTGACGGTGCTGCTTCAGGCCCTGAATCGTTTTCACGAGTGAACTGAATATGAACTTGTTGTCGAGGTCATCCTCAGGCTGGTCGATCAAAAGCGGATACGGCAACGGTCGTAGGAGTAGTGGGAGCAGTGCGGTAGCTTTCTGGCCTTTTGACAGACTTTCGACGGATTTCGGCTCGTCGCCGTCATACATTGTGATTTCCAGTCGCGTCGTCGGAGGCGCGCTCTCCAGGAGGTAGAGTGTCGGGTTTTCGGCAAGAAAGGTAACGACGCGGTTCATTTGGCCGAGGTCCCGGTGCAGCACATCCGCGAGCCGCTGAGCGTTCCCGGATTCGACGATATCGACGAGGTCGGATGGCGCAAAAGTATTCGCGATCTCGTTCGCGACGTCATCCTGATTGCGGATACGCGACCCAGCCAGCATGTCGCAAACGGCATCCGCGTAACCTCGTGACGAGTTGCCCGTTCTGACGGTCAGCTGCACGGTCGAGCCGTGTTCGCGATTAATCGCATCGACCTCTCCCACTCGTAGGCTGAAGATTCGGTCGTCGATGGCGCTGATTTCCGCTCGTAGGCGCGTACGCTCGCCTGACAGCTGTGCTTCGCGGCGGTCGAGCCCGTCAAGATCACGCCGACGTTTGTCCATGATCTCCACCTGCCGCTTCAGTAGCGACTGACGTTTCAGAGCGTCGTTTGCCGCCTGCTCCAATTGCCGAAGGCGGAAGAAGGTTTCATTTTCTTGGTCGAAGAGGCGCTTGGCCTCAGCGCGCTGTTGTCGAAGGTCTAACCGCTCGATACGCGCAGCGGCTTCACGGATGCCATTCGCGTCCTCAACGATTGCGAGGACGGCGGTGCGCGCCGGCTCGACCGGCACCGTCGCTTGCGCTGCGGCCAGGTCCGACGCGACCGTGCGGAATTCTTCGAGAAGTGACGCCGCCGGCAAAAGTGCGGCCGTGAGCCGTTGCTGAAGCACAATCGCCGCATCAATCGTAGCCAGGACACGTTCGCGACGTTCGAATTGCGCGCGCTCGCGCTCGAACTCGGACGAGGTCTGCGGTAGGCTTTCTTCGAGTTGCTGCAATTGTGCGACGATCTCTGGCCGGGGCTGCAATTCGCGTCGAATTTGTGCCATCTCGGAACGGAGAGTTCGGAGCTCGTTGCCGACGCTCGCCAAGCGCGCGGAACGTTCCTCACGGTCACTATGCAGCGTTTCGATTACTTCCGAATAGCGCCGATCGACTAGACGGAGCCGTCGTTCGTCGTCATCTGCAAGCCTCTGAAGGTCACCTTGTGAGAAAATCTCAATCTCGTGAAAGAGTGTGTGATGCGCATGCTCACGGACACCGTCTTGGTAGACCCTTGCATCCTCGCCGATCTCGCGTTCGATGATGTAGGCAGCGCCCTCGTCACTCGTGACCTCGCAGCGCACACTGCCCGGACCTAAGGTCTCGGCGAGAAGTCCTTGGAACGGCTCATCGTTACCTGGCTCGACCATGACCTTCACCCGCTCCGGTTCGTGGGCGAACGCGAACCTGATCGTCTCGATTAGCGTTGATTTGCACGTACCGCGCGAGCCGATAATGCAGTTCAAACCTGGCGCAAACGAGACAGGCGATTCCTCGAGGTATCCAGATGTCGTGGTGATGCGGTTGATAATCACGTTTGTTTCACCTCGGCCGAGTCGAACTATCAAGAGTGTAAGCGGCATCCCGCCGCGCATGGAACTTTGTGTTTGCTGCACCAAAACCTCAAGAACTTAAAGACACGAAATGAAAGCTTTGGTGGCGCCGGTCGCCCCCAACCCCGTCGTCGGCCCCGTGACTCGCATGCGTGCCCAGCCGTCGAGTTGGCCGTCTAACGCGATCGCCACACGTCGTCGAGCAGTTCTGAGGGCGAGACTACGAGCGCATCCGAAAGTTGCAGGATGACTGTGAGCGTCGGGCTGTTCTCACCCCGCTCGAGCGCACTCAAATAACGCTGGCTCAGACCTGCCGCCTCGCAGAGCCGATCCTGCGATAGACCTCGCTGCTCGCGAATGCGACGAACGGTCGCGCCGAAGAGCTCAGCTTCGGGTCGTCGATCTCCACGGCGCGTCACGCTTGCATCCTAGCCGCGCAAGGCCTATATTGGTTACGACCTATGGGTCGTGATCGTTCGCATGAATTTAGACCTCATCGTTGTCCACACCTCAGCGTCGGAGAACCAACACCATGACCACCAACCCTACCCACATCCGCACCCTCTTCCTCCACCCGAAACCTACCTACGTCATCGGCGAAGCGGCGACGCTGCTGGAGATGGAATGGCGCGAGCTGCGCGGGTGGATGGAAACGGGCGAAGTGGAGGGAATCGAGACCGACGAGGGGCTGGT
This sequence comes from Thermoanaerobaculia bacterium, assembly GCA_036399015.1. Lineage (GTDB taxonomy): Bacteria > Acidobacteriota > Thermoanaerobaculia > Gp7-AA8 > Gp7-AA8 > QHVT01. The sequence continues at coordinate 65,584 of DASWNW010000070.1, forward strand.
CCTGCCGTGGGCGGAGCTGGTTTCGTTCGGGATGGATTTCTGGTCGCAGGAGGTCGTCGAGGAAGCCCTCGGCGCCGAGTTGGCCGAGGCACTGCCGGAGCTGCTGCGTCTCACCGAGCTGGAGGTGCGCATCCCGCGCATGGAAGTCGTGGCGCTGGAGCGGCTGGCGGCCCTCGACGGCGAGACCGTCCGCACCGTCCTCGCCCGCGAGCTGCGCGACCTCGTGTCCGTGCATTCCGAATGGCTGTCGCAGGAAGTGCCCGGATTCGCGGAGGCGCTGGCCTGGCCGGAGCCTCCGCTCGTCCCCTCGCCGCACGGCGGCGGTGCGGCCGGTGCGCCGGGCGCGAAGCAGGCCGCTTCGGATGACACGACTCGTGGCCGGACGCTGCGGCGGTCCGATGACGCAGCACGGAAGACGGAGACGGCGATGTTCAGCGTGGCCGCGCATCGCGTCGCGGCCGCGGACGGCGCTGCGGGGATCCACTGAGAGACGGAGCAGACGTTGCGACGAAAGGCCGAACCGACTGAACAGCATACGAGGCCATCTCGGCAACTTCGCGGCGGCCGTGGCGGGGCCCGGGAGCGCCCGGCTATTTGGTGGCGCGCTGCGGGAAGTGCAGCTCAGCGCCGCCCTTTCTTCGTTTCGCCTACTCCGAGGTAGGGAAATTCTCGTTCGTGCCCCTCCTACGATTGAACGATGATGAGGTTCCTTCCTTCATACGATCCCGACAGCGAAGGTGCTCACGGCAACGACATCACGTCGGTTACCTCGGTCACACGCGTCATCGTCTGGATTCTGATCATCATCGGTGTCGCGGGTGCCGCCGCGGTCACCTATTGGATCGTGTCATGGTCGCTCGCGAGCGCGCCGACGTCAAAAACCGCATTGGGAACAGTTCCCTCGACAACCACTCCGGACATGATCGCGTATGGCACCGTCTCGACTGACCGACGTCAGCCGATTCCCGGCGCGGTGATTCATCTCGTAATTGTCAACAGCGACGGGAAAGAGATTTCGCGGCATCAGATCCCCGTCGGCGACACCGGCACCTTCGCAATTTCGCGCTCGGCGATCCCCATGGTTACGAACATTGCGGGCGGAATGATCATTGCGCAGGCCGATTCTTATCTGACGAGCAAGGCAAATGTGACGCTGACCGGCAGTCAGGGAGGCGCGATCACCATTAGCCCGCCACGTATTCAACTGTTCCTACAGCCGTACAACAGTGCGCTCGCTCTGATCTTGCTGCTGCCGGCGGTCTTCGGTTTGGTCATGGCTCTCGCGCATTTAACCGGGTACTCCCGCGGTTTGCGCGTGAGCCAGACCTACGCGATCGGCGCCGCATGCATGTGGGCCGGGATCGTTTTGTGGCTTGTATGGCTATATGCGACGCGACGCGGCAGTGCGGCTCTGATCCCGCTGTTCTGGGACGATCTCTTCATTTCGAGCGGTGTGGTCGTATTCGCCTTCGTCGGTACGATGGTCTACGTCGCGTACTCGATGCACGAGAAAGACGCCGGGTTCTTCGAGATGTCTCGGCGCAATCAGCGCCGCATTCTCCTCACGTTAGGCGGACGCGTTCTGGTCTCTCCCTATGTGGCAGTTGCCTCGTACGGCATCTTCGCTGCCACCTTCCCAACCCTCAACACGGGAGCCGCCGCAGCGTTTTTCGGATTCTTCACCGGTCTTTGGATCAAGCCCGTTCTCGAAGCGCTCAATGACATTGGAATGCGATTTCTGTCAGCGGAGTCGCGTCAGAAAGTCGTAGACAGACTTACCGATCAGAACTTCGACCCCGGTCCGGGTGCCACGAGTTCCGCCGTGCGGGTGCGCGCCGAGCGCGCGTTCCTAGATGCGGTCGCTGGGGCGCGGGAAGAGCTACTGCGGCTGGACGGCGTGATCGGCGTTGGCGCCGGCGAGAAGGTGACGGATGGTCTAACGACCGGCAGGAAAGCGATCGTCGTCTACGTCTACAAAAAGCGCGATGTGCCTCCGGGTGACGCGTCGGCGATTCCCCCGACTTACGAGGGATACGTAACAGACGTTCAAACGGTACCGCCACCGCCCGCAGACGACAGATGTCACAGCGTGATGCTCGACATCTCGCCAGAAAAGATCTTCGAAGATAAGGCTGACTTTGGTATTGCTGAGAGCGTAATTGTGAATACGGCTGGAGCAGTTCCGTACCTCGTCGATCCACAAAAAACGCTCTATTTCGGCCCCGAAGATTCGGACCATAAAAAGTTTTCGATGATTGCCGCGTATCGGCAGGTCGCCGCGGCTCTCAAGGATGGGTATGACTTCATTGCCTTCGTATTGGATCTCGATCTGACGCGTGGAGAAGGCTATTACTACCGCCCGATATTCAACGGGACCCGCGGCATTGACTTCTACTGGGAGCGTGAAGCCCCACTGAAAGTACGACCGTTGTGGGGCTCAGAGCAGCTCCGGGGAGCGATGGTGTTCTCTCCCTCCCTCGACATGAAGGCCTGCCTGCACGAGATCGGGCACGCCTGGGCAGCGTATCCGAGACTGAGGGGGAAGAAGAGCGGCACGTCTATCCTCGACAGCGCGGGACAGCACTGGAGTCCCAGCTTCGATTACGCAGACTCCTGTATGTCCAATCAGTCGAGCGCGTGGCGGGATAACAAGGACGGGACGTTCACCGCAGTGATCCCCTCGCGATGGATGTATTCGCCACTGGATAGATACCTCATGGGACTCGCCTCTCTGGCCGAGTTGCCGAAGCTTCGCCTGCTGCGCTCTCTTGGCACAACGGCGACATTACTGGATGAGATCGAACCGTCCGCACTCGTCGCCGCTTTCGGCCCACGCTCGCCTGGCGCGGCTTCATCTACCCCGACGTTCAAGATGGCATTCGTCGCCGTTGGTATCACTGAACCGAGCGCGATCGCCCTTGCCGCGGCGGTTGACGCTTTTCGTCCGAAGCTTGAGCGTGCATTCGAAGAGGCATGCACGACGTTCGATCAGAACGGCAATCCGATGAAGGTGCTGGCGCGGCTCTCGACAGCGCGCCTGTGAAATGGAGGACAATGTCGTGTTGAAACGTGGTCTGTTACTCGTTCCCGCCCTAGTGCTCCAAATGGGCCTTTCCGCACAAACGCCGCCGACCTGCGATGACCTTTGCGACGTGCCTGATACGAAAACGGATTCGATCGTCGTGGATGCAAGCACGAACACGCAGTTGATTCGACGCTTCCCTCAGGGAACAAGCGTCGAGTTCATCATCATCAACAAGAATCCATTCAAATACGAATATCGGACCGAGATCGCGGGCCGGCCGCTCTCCGATGCGATCGCCTTCGATTTCCTGAAGAATGTGCTTGGCGTCAACATCGCCGGCACACTTCTAGGTGCAGGTGGAACGCCGTGCAACAACGTGCAGGTTCAGGCGTTGCGGTTAACGCTCGACGGCGCGAACGCCATCGCCAACCAGATGGATGCCGAGTTGAAGCCGCGCACGGATGCCGCCGCAAAAGTGGCCGCTTTCCTCACTGAGGCGGACAAGGAGCAAATCAACTGCGTCGACATCTGCGGCAAAGCCCGCGCGATCCGCGGCGACATCGACACGATAACAGCCGATCTTGCTCCGCTGGAGCCGCAACTGGTGGCGCTCCAGACAGAGATCGGGAAGGCCGAGGCTCAGCTCGCCGCTGCCGAGCCGAGCGTGGCGGCGATGACAGTGCCAGCCGAAAAAACCGATTGCGAAACAGTCATCGGAGAGGCGAAGGCGAGCATCGCGAAGCTCAAGCAGGCGGTGCCGATTCTGTCCAAGAGCATTCAGGACCTGAAGAACGCTCAGGCGCCCGCGAAACAGCTTGGCACGATCATCGACAACCTGAAGACCGGTACGTCCTTCAACGAAGTGCAGCGCCGCGAGGTTGGCGAGACGAGCTACAACTTCTCGCTCTTCCGCCGCGAGTTGCGAAAGAAAGATGCCAAGGAGGAGAAGATCGCGGCCGTCACGGCCGATGTTGGGACGAGTCCGATTTCGATCAGTGGCGGCATCGGTTTCACCACTATCGAGGACGTCACGATCGTAGCGCAGACCGCCGTCGATCCGGCGGACAGCACGAAAACGATAAACGTGTTTGGCGAGGAGAATGCCTCTTCGTTCAAGCCTACGCCGGTGATCATGCTGAATGCAAACCTCAGTGGCCCATACAACTGGGGGACGGCCCGGATGCAGTTCTCGTGGTCGCTCGGCGTAGCCCTCGCCACCCGGAACGATACAACTCAAACCGAGTACTTGACCGGCCCTTCGTTCGGATTCCTTGATAATCGGGTGCTATTCACGTTCGCTTATCATGCCGCGCGAGTTTCCGAGCTCGGTGGGGGATTCCGCGTCGGTCAGCAGATCCCTGCCCCGTTGTTGCAAAATCTCCCGGTCGTGAATAGGTGGGACAACGGCTTCATGTTCGCCGTTAGCTATCGCATCCGTTGACCGTTTGGCCGGAGCTGTAGCCGTGCCGCTTCAGTCAAGGCGGCACGGCTACTAGTCCGTAATGCGCAAAATCATCAGGGACGCGCGCGAACCGCAAGATCGTCGGTGCGCTCCTCGTCGCCGTCTGTTTCCGCAGCTCTCCTATGAACTGCTCCTCAATCAATCCCGCCGCCCCCCTCACCCCCGCCGCGCCGCCTCAATAACCGCCACATCAATCTTCCGCATCGTCATCATCGCCTCGAACGCGCGTCTCGCCTCGTCCCCTCCGGCCGCGAGCGCGTCCGTCAAGGCGCGCGGGGTGATTTGCCAGGAGAGGCCCCAGCGGTCTTTGCACCAGCCGCAGGCGCTTTCCTGGCCGCCGTTGTTGACGATCGCGTTCCAGTAGCGGTCGGTCTCTTCCTGATCGTCGGTCGCGATCTGGAAGGAAAAGGCTTCGGTGTGCTTGAAGGCCGGGCCGCCGTTGAGGCCGAGGCAGGGGATGCCCACGACGGTGAACTCGACGGTCAGGACATCGCCCTTCTTGCCGCTCGGAAAATCGCTGGGGGCTTTGTGGACGGCGGTCACTTCGCTGTTGGGGAACGTCGCCGCGTAGAACTGCGCGGCGTCGATGGCGTCTTTGTCGAACCAGAGGCAGATCGTGTTTTTGGGTGTCATGTTTGTGGGCTCGATGGTCATGATCGCGGCGACGGCTGGAGGAGGCTGGCGCGGTTGCCTTCGGTGTCGCGGAAGGAGACGTACTGGCCGACGCCCGGGATCTCCATCGGCTCGGTGAGGAGCGTGCCGCCGGCGGCGGTGATTTTCTGCATCGCCTTGCGGACGTCGTTCACCGCGATCACGATCGACGGCGCCTGGGCGACGGGATCGGACGGCTTCTGGTGAAAGCCGCCGTTGATGGCGCCGGGGCGGAGTGGCATGCGGTCCGGTCCTGTCTCGGTGGTCTGGACGGTCACGTAATTCCACATCTCGGCTCCGAGGGCCTGGGTCCGCCATCCGAAGGCAGACTCGTAGAACTTCGTCATCCGCTCCTGGTCCTCGTACGCCATCTCAAAGTGAACCACGCTATCCATTGGTACTTTCCTCCTGGGTTTCGACGTCATTCAACGAGCCGCGGAGTGGCCGCGCAGTCCGGTGAGGGATGCCTCGCCGAGCACGTGGCCACGGATGATCGCGCGCAGCTTGCGCCACGTGATCGGCGTGCCGGCATCGGTGATCGTGGGGAGATCGAGCGCGTAAATCGTGAAGCGGTAACGGTGGGGCGCGCCTTCCGGCGGACAGGGGCCGTCGTAGCGGCGGCGGAGGAAGTCGTTGTACGCGTGCGTCCCGCCGCCGGTGAGGTCCGGCTCCGTTGCGCCGGCGTTGACGGCGAGCTGGGTCGTCGTCGCCGGGATGTTGTACGCGACCCAGTGAATGAAGCCGTCAGCGTAGCGCGCCTCGTAATCGTCGAGGATCAGCGCGAAGCTCTGCGTGCCGGCGGGCGCACCCGACCAATGCAGCTCCGGCGATTCATTCGGACCGTTGCAATCGAGTCCGTTCAGCACGGTGCTGTCGGGGAGCGTCGCCTCCGCCGTGAAGGTATTGCTCGCGAGCTGAAATGCGGGCGCGGGAGCGGTCTGGCTGGCGTGCGTGCATCCGCCCAGCAGGGCGGCGAACAGGAGGAGCGCGACGGTGCGTCGAACGTTCATGGCTCCTTCTAGCACCCGGCGGCGACCTCGGCACGTACCGCTTTGTGCCGGACCACCGGACCACTTCTGGCGCGTGGCGCGTGGTCGCGCCGTGCGCGGAAAGTGGCTCTGTCGCGGCGGCCACGGGGTCGGTACCGTACCGACGATGAAAGAAGCGAACAAGGCGATGCGGATCGGTGGCCGTGTGCTGGTGATGTGGCTGGCCGTCAGCACAATGACGATCGCATCCGCACAGACACCTCCCCCACCGCCGCCGACGGCCGCCGTCACCCCGCGCGACGGTCAGTACGATTTCGATTTCGAGATCGGCACCTGGCGCACGCACCTCCGCCGGCGCCTGAAACCGCTCACCGGCTCGAATGAATGGATCGAGATGAACGGCATCACCACCGTGCGCAAGGTCTGGAACGGCCGGGCGAACCTCGTCGAGCTCGTGGCCGACGGCGCCGGGCGTCACTTCGAGGGGCTCAGCCTCCGCCTGTATCACCCCGAGGCGCGGCAGTGGAGCCTGCACTTCTCCAATGCCGCCGATGGCGAAATGGCCGTGCCGACGGTCGGCGAGTTTCGCAATGGGCGCGGCGAGTTCTACAGCCAGGAGCTGTACAACGGCCGGATGATCCTGGTCCGGTTCGTCATCTCGGACATCAAGGCGGACTCGGTCCGCTTCGAACAGGCGTTCTCCGACGACTACGGCAAGACGTGGGAAGTGAACTGGATCGCGGTCGACACGCGTGTAAACGAAAGGAACGACGAGAGGCCCCCGTCTCCCTTCCGCTAGCATGGCGCGATGCAGCGCGGGTACACGCTCGCGGCAATCACGCTCGATCCAGCGTCGCCTACGCCGCTCCATCGCCAGCTCTATGAGGCGATCCGGCAAGCGATCGTGACGAAGCAGCTCCACGCTGGCAGCCGTCTGCCGTCGACGCGCAGCCTCGCCGCCGACCTCGAGGTCTCGCGCAACACCGTCCTCCTCGCCTTCGAGCAGCTCCTCGGCGAGGGCTATCTCGAGACCAGGAGCGGCTCCGGGACGTTCGTCGCGAACAGCGTTCCGGACGAGCTGCTGCGCACCGGCACGCGCCGCGGTGGGCCAGCAGCGCCGCCGGTTCGCCGTCCAATTGCGACACGTGCGCGCGCGGTTCTGCCGACGGTCATGACCACGGCCGACAAGCGCCGCGCGTTCGAGCCGGCGCTGCCGGCGCTCGACCTCTTCCCCATCCAGCTCTGGACGAGGCTCATCGCCAAACAGTGGTCGCGGAACGGGCCGGAGCTGCTCGATTCGCTCGCGTACGGCGACGCGGCCGGTCACGTGCGGCTGCGCACCGCCATCGCGCAGTACGTCGGCGCGGCGCGCGGTGTGGCGTGCGAGGCGGCACAGGTCATCGTCACGAACGGCCTCCAGCACAGTCTGGAGATGATCTGCCGCGCGTTGGTCGAGCCGGGAGAGAGCATCTGGTTCGAGGATCCGGCGTACCCGCCCGCGCGCTCCGCGCTCGCGGCGGCCGGTGCGCAGGTCCTGCTCGTGCCGGTGGATGCGGAAGGAATCGACGTCGCGACGGGACTGGCGAAATCGCCGACGCCGCGCCTCATCTACGTCACCCCCTCGCATCAGTTTCCCCTCGGCGTGACGATGTCGGTCGCGCGGCGGCTGCAATTGCTCGAAGCGGCGCGGCGCAGCGACGCCTGGATTCTCGAGGATGACTACGACGGCGAGTATCGCCATCGCTCCGCGCCCGTGCCGGCGATCCACGGGATGGACAGCGACGGGCGCGTGATCTACCTCGGCTCGTTCAGCAAGTCGCTCTTCCCCGCGTTGCGGCTCGGCTACGTCATCGTGCCGCCGGCGGTCGTCGAGACGTTCCTGCGCGCGCGGGCGCTCGCCGGCCGTACGTTACCGGCGATCGACCAGCTCGTGGTGGCGGACTTCATCGAGCTCGGTCACTTCGAGCGGCACATCCGGCGGATGCGTGCCGCGTATGGCGAGCGGCAGGAGGCGTTGGTCGACAGCGCGGCAAAGCATCTGGCCGGCCTGGCGGTCGTCGAGCCGGCCGACGCGGGGATGCATTCGCTGGCGTGGCTGGAAGGGATCGACGACGTCACGGCCTCGCGTGAGGCGGCCGCGGAGAACGTCGAGGCGGCGGCGCTGTCGGCGTTCTGCGGCGAGGTGAAGTTGCCGGACGCGCTCGTCCTCGGCTACGGCGCGGTCACGCCGCGGCAGATCCGCGTGGCCACCGAGGCGCTGGCGCGCGCGCTGGAGCGTGCGCGGAGACGTGGGCGCCGCGTTTGAGGGGCGGACGTACACTGGCTCCCGACGCCGCGTGCGCGACGGTCACGCCCTGCGTGTGTGCCGGCGTCCGGAGCGACGAACGCTCAGTTGCACCACTTCGCCTTCGATCTCGCCTTCACCGGAGGAGTGTTCGTCGCCACAGGTGACGTGAACGACGACGGCTTCGACGACATCGTGGCCGGCGCAGGATCGGGCGGCGCACCGCGCGTGCGTGTCTTCCGACCGCCCCCGGCGCCGGCGGTGTTCATGTCGCGGGCTTCGACACGCGGCAACGGCCCACGATCCTGGCCTCACCTCCGCCCCGAGCAGCAGCGATTTCGCCAGCGCCGTCATCTTCACAGATCCGACGTTGACCGCGTGGAGCTGGCGGTGAGTGTCGGGTCGTCGAACGTCAGTGTGCGAACGACAGCGCGCTGTTGCGCAGCGGAACGCAGTAGCACGGCGGCGGTCGGGACCGCCGTTCTTGTTCACATAGCGCCAAGTGCGGTCGACCACCGTCGCATCCCGAGGGAACGCCGTTGGATTCGACGAAGCGGCGGCTGGAGGCGGAGATCTCGAGCGTCCGGTACGTCACCGCGCCGACGCCCGCGGCGTCGTACACCAGGAGCCGGTCGGCGAGGAAGTAGAGCGTCTCCCGTCCGGCGCCGACGCCCGGCACGTTCGTCTTCACGAACGGCGGCTGCGCCATCCGCACCGTCGTAGCGTGGCGCTGCACGAGCTCACTGGCACCAGCGTGGTATTTGCGGTTGTGTGCGCGTACGGATGCCGCAATGTGCCACGTCTCACGCGCGGCGGCCGGCGGCGGCGATCGTCACGACGGACAGCAGCGCGGCGACGCCGAGCGCCGGCGCCGACCATCCGCCCGCCACTCCCACGAACAGCAACAGCAGCGACGCGCCGACGACGAGCGGCCGCAGCGAGGCCTTGCGCCGTGACGCGCGCGCGCATCGTCCGCAAGAGTATGGCGGTAGTAGACGCCGGCGCCGCCGACGTGCACGTAGTTGCCGCGGGGGCCGGAGCCGACGCGGAATCCCGGCACGCCGACCGAGACGCCGAGGCCCATGTTCCTCCCCTTCAGACGATCGTCGCGTACTTGGTCAGCAGCCGGTCGAGGACGTTGCGGTCGAGCGGCGTGAGGCCCGGCGACTGGCGCAGCGACCGGAGCTCGCGCGGGACGTCGGGGGTGATCTCCAGGCGCGGTGCGAGCGCGGTCTCGAGCTGCTCGCGATAGGTCGCGCCCTGCGGCGCGGCGAGCAGTTCCGCCGCGGACAGGTTCGAGTCGCCGAGGATGGCGTCGCTCACGGCGAGCTGGCCGTCGCGCAGGACGAGGACGCCGAGGGCGCGGGCGAGCAGCACCTGCTCGTAGGCGGAGTGCACGCGCGCGCTGATCACGAGCTCCGACGGCAGCAGGTCGGCGACGTCGGCGAACTCGGGAGCGGCGGCCGCGTCGTACTGCGCGCGGTAGTGATCGATCTGCCCGAGGACGTAGCCGGGATAGTGAAGGACGCGCGTGACGACGTGCACCGCCAGCGCATCCGGCGCCGCCCTCACCTGCGCCTCGGCGAAGCGGCGGCTCAACTGCGCGGTCCAGGTGGCGTCTTCGACGTCGAGCCAGAGCGTGCAGTCACGCTGCATCGACTTCTGCGCCTGCAGGTCGTCGTCGCGGAGCTCGATCAGCGGCGCGGTGGTGTCGACCAGCTTTCTGAGGCGCTGCGCCAGCTTCGCCTCGGGGACCAGCGACGCCGCCGCGGTGGCGAGGGTGAGCTTGCGGAAGCTGCCGAAGGCGGTCGCCGCGTGCGCCGCGACTTGCTGCCGCAGCTCTGCCGCGTCGAGACGGCGGGACTCGGAGCGTCGGACCGGGAACTCCCGTACGTACGGCTTCCGGTCCTCGGCGGTGCGGTCGTACCAGGCGTCGACCTCCGCGTCGTCGACCGCGCTCAGCGACAGCCCGCCGGAGACGATCGACGGCGGCACGAACGACGCCGCGAGCGCCTCGAGCTCCTCCCGCCGCGCGCGCAACGCGTGCAGTGTGTCCTTCGCCGCGGTGCGCACGTCGCGCAGGACGTGCAGCGCGGTCCGGCGGTGGCTGACGTCGTACTCGAACTGCAGCTCGGCATTGTGGGCGGCGTTCTTCGCCTGGTCGGTCGTTTCGAGCTGCGCGCGCACCCGCGCCAGCCGTTCGCGCGCGTCGTGCACGACCGGCGCGATCAGGCTCGCGTAGCGGAACGCGGCGAAGAGGGAGAAGAGCGCCGCGAAGACGAGCGCGGAGCGGGCAAACGAGAACGGGAGCAGGTACATCGCGGCGATGCCGGCTGCGGCGATGAAGAACTGCTGCCGCAGCCACGAGCGCCGCGTCTCCAGCGCCTCGCGCAAGGCCTGTTCGGCGCGGGGAAGCTGCGCGAACAGCTCCCGCAGCTCCTGCTCCCGCGCCTCCGTTTCGCCGGCGAGCCGCAACGCCTCCGCCTCGCGCGCCGCCGTGCGTGCGCGGCTGTTCTCCCCCTCCTCGGCGAAGACGAGCTCCGGCACCTGCCGCAGCAGCGACGCCTTCTCCCGCTCCAGCTCTTCGAGCTGCCGGGCGGCGTCGGCCGGCACGTGCGTCTCCGCCACCACCTGCTGGTCCTGGATCAGCGCCTCCAGCTCCCCCACCCGCTTGCGCGCGGCGTCGCTCGCGGCGGTGTTGGCGAAGAAGTGCAGCCGCGCGTCGAAGGCGGCGGTCGCGGTGCCGATCTCGGTCACCAGATTGCGAGGGGCGAGCTCGGCGTCGGCGCGCAGCTCGGGGAGCGGGTCGAGCAGCGCATCGAGGAGAGCGATCGCGGCGTCGTAGCCGTCGCGGTCGAGCGTCTCGTCGACCGCACGCGCGAGCAGCGCGACGAGCTCGCGCTCCGTCTCCCTCCCCTGCTTTGCCAGCGCCTCCAGGTTGCGGAGGTGCGTGGAGTCGCGGAACGCCTGCAGCTCCGCCCGCACGCCGGCGATGATTTCCTCCGCGCCGCGGGTGCGCTCGCCGACGAGCGTCTTCGGACGGACGCGGCGGAACAGCGACTCGCCTCCCTCCACGCCGATCCGCGACAGCGGCAGCGCGAACGCGTCGGCGGCGACGAACTGCTTCGCCGCGAGCTGCGCGCGTGAGGCGGGTGCGCCGGCGAGCAGCTTCTCCCGCACCAGCTCCGCGGCGAAGCGCGCCTCGACGCGCTGCAGCGCCACGTCGCGCGGGAAGACGAGCGACGCGTAGCCGAAGGAGCTGAACGCCGGAGGCATGCCACGGGGGTGAATGCCGGGCAGCGCGCCGCTCAGCTCCGGCTCGTACGTGAGCGCGCCGGCGATCGCGCCGGCATAGACGTCGAGCGACTCGTGCAGCGCGCCGAACCGCACGCGGCTCCCGTTCGTGGCGTCGAGCAGCCAGACCTCGTCGAACGGCTTCGGATCGGCGGCGCTCAGCGCCTTCAGCAGCCCGTACGCGGCGGCGTAGTCCTCGGGCCGCGCAGCGCCGGCCGCCTCGGGCAGGAGGCAGAGCAGCTCGATGGAAAGGAACGAGGCGAAACGGCGCGCGTCGTAGAGCGCGCGGATGCGGCGCACGGTGTCGAGCAGCGTGCGCCGCGCCGGACCGGCCGCGGAGAACATCACCAGCACGAGCTCGCGCGTGCTGACGTCGTCGCGGAGGCGGAGCGGGCTGTCGGGACGCTGCCGCTGCGCGTGCATCGACTGGATCGCCTCTTCCGGCCCGGCGCCGGCGGCGCGCGCCTGCACGAGGTCTTCGACGCCGTGGTGCAGGGCCACGCGCTGCTGCACCGCCTCGGCGAGCGGCGCCGCGACGTCGTCGAGAGCGAGGATGCTGACCGGCTTGAGCATCTAGCTGAGCGTCTCCATCCGCCGCACGTAGTCCTCGATGGCGAGAATCTCGTTCTCCACCTGATCCTTCACCTGCGGCTCGACGGCGCTCGCCATCTGCCGCGAGAGCGAGTCGGTGTAGTCGCGCAGGATCTGGATGGCGCGCACCGCGCCCTCGCGCGTCACCACCGCGTCGATCGTCTCCTCCGCCTCCTGCACCAGGTCGCGGTTCTTCTCGAACGCGGCGAACGCCGGCACGCGCCCCTGCCCGAGGCGCACGAGGTTGTTGTCGACGCGCCGCCCGTTCTTCGACTTCATCGAGTACCAGGCGCCGTCGCGGCGGATGATGGCGAACGGCTCCGGCGCCTGCGCGAGCGCGAACCAGCGCAGCGCCTCGCCGTCGCCGCTGCGAGGGATCAGGTTCGGCAGGTCGTGCCAGCGGCGGTCTACGTGATTGGAGATGATCTTGTTCGGATCGCTGTAGGTGCGCTCCATGTCCTCCATCTCCGCGAGCGCGAAGAGCGGCACGCCGGTCTTGACCTTGAAGAGGAGGATGCGCTTCGGGTCGCGCGTCGAGACCATCGACGGCTTCGACGCCCCCTTCGGCACGCCGGCCTCGTAGCGCGACTCGTTGAGCACCGAGGCTTCGGCGTCGTTCACGCCGTAGTGATAGAACTCGCTGATGAGCGTCTGATTGACGACCGGGATCTTGCCGAGGTCGAAACGCCAGAGGGGGACGGCAAGGTGGTCGAGGCGGCGGAGCTGCTGCGCGACCGTCTCCGGCGACGAGCGGCGCAGGATGTCGTCCATGGTGAGCGACGTCAGCGGCTCGTAGCACTTCTCCACGAAACGCTGGATGTCGGCGTGGACCTCGGCGGCGCGGAGCGTCGACCACTGCGACAGCGAGCCGCGGTGATGGTCGGCGTACCACTTCACGAAGTCCTCGCCGGTGACGCGGGGGCGGTGCGCGGCGGCGTCGAAGCCGACGACCTGCTCGAAGAGGCGCGACGCGCCGCGCGGATTCGTGGCGTCGAGATACTGCTGCTCGAACTGCTTGCGCGCCGCGTTGAGGTTCTCGCGGATGCGGTAGCACCGGTCGAGCGTGGCCTGCGTGTGCGCGTGCAGCGTCGAGTAGAGCTCGGCCGCCTTCTCCAGGCGCGCCACGCGGATGGTCAGCTCGGTCTCGCGGTCGACGAGACCGCCGTAGACCTCGCACGCGGTCTTCACCTTCGCCTCGCGCCGCAGGAACGCCCCCTCGGCCTCGGTGATCTGCTCCTCGGCAGTCTTGAAGCTGACCGCCTTGAGGCGCGCCCGCTCCTCCTTCGCCTCGCCGTCCATCATGTTGCGGTACCACTCCAGCTTCGCCTGCAGCTTCTCGAAGAAGCGCTCCGCGCGCGTGAAGCCGTTGTTGCGGTTGACGGTCGACTCCCACAGCGCGCTGATCGCGGCGACCGACTGGTCGCGCAGCTTCTCGAAGTTCGCGCCGATCGACTGCGCGATCTGCCGCTCCGCGCGCGAGCGGTGGACGGTGTGGAGGTTCCGGATCGCGGCGAGCGCCTTGTTGTCGAACGTCAACTGCGTGAGCGGCATCGGGATGCGCAGTTGCCCGCCGCCTTCGCGCTCGCTGAGGAACTCGATCACCTGGTCGGCCTCGTCCTCGCGCAGGCGCTGCGCGTCGATGAAGCGCTGCACCTCCTCTTCGATCTCCATGTCGGGAACGGCGCCGTTCAGCAGATCGTCGCTCACGAGGCGCTTCGCGTCCTCGTACATGAGCGCGTCGTGGCTCGGCATCGTCAGCGAGGCGACGCCGAAGCTGCAGTACTGCGGCGAGCGCCCCTTCACGCGCGGCGCCGCGGCGATCTGCGTCCTGATGTTGTCGACCGCGTTGGCGTTGTCGACGCCGATCTGCGAGCCGATCTGCACGTACATGCCGTCGGCGATCAGCCCGTGCAGGTCGCTCTGCGCCGCCACCACCCTCCCCTGCTCGTTGATGCTGTCGATGAGGTAGATGAGGTCGAACGGCGGCCGCGAGACATCGACGCGGCGGAAGCCGTAGTCGACGGTGAAGCTCCCCTTCATCGTGGAGAGGTACTCGATCTCCTTGAGGGCGGCGTACGAGTTCGGCTTCACGAGCGTGACGCCGGAGAGCTGCTTGAAGATGCCGGGGAGGAGCAGGATGCCGGTGAAGTTCGACTGCTCGTCGCCGCCGACGACGTCGCGGGCCATGAAGGCGACGTCGAGGAACGTCCCGCTGCCGGTGCCGCCGCCGAGGCTGCCGACGATGTGCACTTCGACGCCGGAGCGGTCGGAGACCTGGAAGGCCTCCGCGTACATCTGCTTCTGGTTGCGGATGTCGCGCACCTCGTCGACGGCGCGGCGGATGCGGGAGTAGACCTCCGCCGCCTTGGCGAAGAGGCCGAGGCGTCCGCGGGCGCGCACCTGGCCGGCGCCGGCGATGATCGACATGGTCGGGATCTGCGGCGGCCACCATTCGTCGATGTGCGGGTTCGTGCCGTTGACGAGGTTCGCGGGGTTGCCGACCTGCAGCACGTACTGTTCGTTCGGGTCGAGCCGGCCCTCGGGCGACGTCTCGCCGGCGCCGGTGCCCTCGGCGTTCTCCGTCGTGTCGATCGAGAGGAAGCGGACGATCGGCGGGACCGAGCCGTACGCGTCGACGAAGCGCTTCTTCAGCTTGAGCAGGGTCTTGTAGCCGGTACCGCCGAGTCCGATCACCACGGTCGGACGAAACACGACGTTGTTCTTCACAGGTCAGCCTCCTGATGGGATTCGAGTGGACGTTCGTCGCCGACGCGGTTGAAGCGGAGTCTCGCGTCGCCGATCTCGATGGTGTCGGCGTCGTACAGCTCGCTCACCGGCGTCTCGACGTCGTTGACGCGGAGCGAGCCACCCTGCGCCGCAATCCAGACCTTCTTTCGCCCCGCCTTGCGTCGCACGAAGAGGCGCGCGTCGTTGCCGGCGAGCGCGTCGAGCGGCAGGATCGCGCTGAGCGCGACCTCGTTTGCCTGCAGCTTCGGCAGGCCGACGAAGGAGGCGTCGGGCGAGGTGCGGGGGCGGAGGATCTCCAGCTCCCCTTCCAGGCGGTTCTTCGCGCGCTGCTGCCGCCAGAGGATCCAGGCGATGACCGCGACGACCGCAAGCGCGGCGAGGATCTTCAACGCGCGCTCAAGTGGGGAGGGGGGCGGGGGTGGCGGTGGTTGGGGGATCGGGCGCGGCCGCGTTTTCACCACCGGGGCGGGTGGAGGAGGCGGCGCCGGAATCTTCGCCCGGATCGTGCGGGCGACGTTCCGGATCTCCTCGGCGGTCGGCGCCTTGAGCACCGTCGTGCGCGGGGTTTGCGCCTGGAAGGCGTCGAGCCGCGGCTCGTGCTCCCCCATCGAGACGAAGAAGACGAACGTCTCCCCGACCGCACGGATCGTGGCGTCGATGGCGGTCGGATTGTCGATGCCGCGAACGTCTTCCTTGCCGTCGGTGAAGAGCACGACGGCCTGCGAGCGGCCGGGATCGCCGTTGGCGCGCAGCGTTGCGGCGCGCTCGAGTCCCTCGGCGATCGCGGCGCCGAGGTGCGTGCGGTTCCCCTGGGCGGTAAGGTCTTCGACGATCGACTCCAGATCGGCGCGGGCGGTGGCGTTGACGGACATCGCCGCTCGCGGGCTCACGTCGCCGTCGAACGTGAGGATGTTGACGGTGTCGCCGTCGTTCGCCTCCCGCACGAACGAGTTGATGCTCGCCTTCACGTCGCCGAAGACGTCTTTGTTGCCCTTGCCGACGCCGCGCATCGACTGCGAGGTGTCGACGAGAAAGATCCAGTCGACCGGCCCGAGCTGCTGCCCGTGCACGGCGCCGGCAAAAACGAACAAGACCGCCGCAAAGCGGAGTCGTCTCATCAGGTCTCCTTGGATGCTTCAAAAGGAGGAAACCCGGATGGGAGAAATTAGTGGCGTGGGAGGCGCGCGAACCGGGCGTTTTTCGATGCAGCGGCCTCGAAACGCGATGCAAACCGGTCTGGATGCAGTGCAAACCGCCTCGGATGCAGTGCAAACCGGCCTGGATGCAATGCAAACCGGCCTGGATGCAATGCAAACAGGCCCGGATGCAATGCAAACAGGCTCGGATGCAATGCAAACAGGCTCGGATGCAATGCAAACAGGCCCGGATGCAATGCAAACAGGCCCGGATGCAATGCAAACAGGCCCGGATGCAATGCAAACAGGCCCGGATGCAGTGCAAACCGGCCTGGATGCAGTGCAAACAGGCCTGGATGCAGTGCAAACCGACCCGGTTCGCAGGCATTCAGCGGTCCCGGAAGTCGGCCACGTCATCGACACCGGCGCGATCCGCGACGCGATCGCGCTCGACCGCGGCGACACCGCGCGGCCGCACGTCGCGGAGCTCCGGCGCCTCCTCATCCGGCCACGGCGGCAGCTCAGTACTTCACCGAGCAGCCGTACGGCTGGCTCGCCGGCACGCTGACCGGCTTGCCGGCCATCGCTTCCTGGAGCGCGAAGTCGACGTGGGGTCGCGCGGTTTTCAAGCCGGACGCGCGCGTACTCGGGTGGTCGTCGATCGCTCCCATGTACACGAGGGTTCCCTTCGGGTCGATGACGAACATGTGCGGGGTCGTGCGGGCGTGATACGTCCGGCCGACGGTGCCCGGCTCGTCGATCAGGACCGCATGCGGTGCGGCGCCCTTCTTCCTGGTCAGGGCGTTCGCCTCGTCGTTCGAATGGTGCCCCTGCCGGAAGCGCGCTGACGAGACGATCGAGAGCCAGACCACTCCTTTGGCCGCGTACTTTTTCTGCAGCGCCTGCATGACGTTGTTGTCGTAGTGCTTTCGGACCTAGGGGCAGCCGTGGTTCAGCCACTCGAGCACGACCCACTTGCCGCGGTACTGGCTCAGCGAGTGTGTCTTCCCATACGTGTCGGCGGCCGCGAACTCCGGCGCCGCCTTGCCAATCGCAGGGGCGGCGTGGGCGGGCGCGTCGTCCGCGGAACTGAAGGCGCCGACGTACAGCGCCCCCCGCACCACGAGCAGCGCGAGCGCGAGCAACGATGCGACGATCAGCGTTCGTTTCATGGTTCGCGCACCGTAGGCGGCAATTTGGGTCATCGGAAGAGGGTCTTCGCCGAATGGCAGTTCGAGACCGCCGAACGGCGGGTCGCGCGCCCGCACAGCGATCCCGCTGTCCGTATCATCCCCTCATGTTCTCGCTCGCAATGACGCAACGCGCTCGCGGCGCCGCCAGCGCGTGGATGCCGGGAGAGATCGAGGCGGTCATCAGCTATGCGATCGCGGGGCTCGCGGTCGCGTTCCTCCTGTACCGCTTCGTGCGGCGGTTCGCGTGGCCGCGGCCGTTCCGTCTCTGGTTCGCGCTCGTGAACGTGGCGGCGGCACTCGCGTGCGGGGTGTTGTGGCTCGTCCTCTCGATCGCCGTCGAAAGCCTGTTCACCGGCAGCCTGCTGGAGACGCGGGCCATCACCGAGGCGGCGCACTCGTTTCCCCTTCTGGGCGTCTTCCTGTACGTCGTGGTCGCCGGCATCACCTACTCGGTGGAGTCGACGGCGCGGGCCGCGCGCGCCGAGGCGCTGGCGGCGCGCACGCAACTGGCGGCGCTGCGCGCGCAGCTCCACCCGCACTTTCTGTTCAACGCGCTGCACACCGTGGTACAGCTCATCCCCACCGATCCCGCGCGCGCGGGCGGCGCGGCGGAGCTCGTCGCCTCTCTGCTGCGCACGACCATCGAGGAGGATCGCGACGAGGTGCCACTCGACGACGAATGGACCTTCGTGTCGCGCTATCTCGAGGTGGAGCACATCCGCTTCGGCGACCGGCTCCGCGTCCGCGCGGACGTCGATCCGAACCTCCGCGACGAGCGGGTCCCTTCGTTCGCGCTCCAGACCCTCGTGGAGAACGCCGTGCGCCACGGAGCGGCCCATCGTGTCGCGCCGACGGAGATCGTCGTCACCGCGACGGGGACGGACTCGCACCTGACGATCTCGGTGTGGAACACGGACGAGCGCGGCTCGGCGGAGAACGTCTCGGGGACGGGACTGTCGCGCCTGCGGGAGAGGCTCCGCTTCCTGTACGGAGAGGCGGCAAGTCTGACGTGCGGCCCGCGCGGGAACGGCGGCTTCGAGGCGGTGCTGGTGGTCCCGCGCAACAGGAGCGAGGCGTGAAGGTCCGCACGCTGGTCGTCGACGACGAGCCGGTCGCGCGCGCCGGGCTTCGCGCGATGCTGACCGCGTTCGAGTGGGTGGAGGTGGTGGGTGAGGCGTCCGACGGAGAGGCGGCGGTGGAGGCGATCGAGCGCCTGCGGCCGGAGCTCGTCTTTCTCGACGTGCAGATGCCGGGGCTGCTCGGGACCGACGTCCTGCGGCGGATCGAGCGGCAGCCGTTCATCATCTTCACGACGGCGTTCTCACAGCACGCGGTCAGCGCCTTCGAGCTCGGCGCGGTCGACTACCTGCTCAAGCCGTTCGGCCCGGCGCGCCTGTCGGCGGCGATGGAGCGAATCCGCTCGGCCATCGGAGAGCCGGCTGCCGCCGGCGCGCTCGAGCGATTGTCCGGCGCGCTGACGAGCGGGCCGATCACGCGTCTCTTCGTCCGCAAGGGAGGCGGTCTCGTTCCGCTGCCGGTCGCCGAGGTCTGGTGGCTCGAGGCCGAAGGCGACTACGTGATCGCGCACACCGGAAGCAGCCGGCACGCGCTGCACCTGTCGCTGAACCGGCTCGAGGAGCGGCTCGATCCGCGGCGCTTCGTGCGCATCCATCGCGGCCACATCGTGAACCTCGACCACGTACGGGCCTTCAAACGCGACGCGCGCGGAAATCTCGAGGCCGAGCTGGCCGACGGAACGCGGGTGCCGGTCAGTCGCGCCCGGGCGCAGGAGCTCAGGAGTCTGGGGCTGTAAACGCGCCGGCGCCGGGTCGTTGAAACACTGGACCGCTACAGCGCGGCGAGCGCCGCGCTGGCCACGGGGACGCCGATGAGAAGGGGGTGGTCCGGTGGGCCGGGATAAGCACTCTCGATGACCGCCACGCCGATCTCCTTGTCGGGGAAGTAGAGGAGATAACTCAGGAATCCGTCGATTCCGCCGACGTGCGACACGCCCGGATGCCCCTGCAGTGTCACCAACCCCAGGCCGAGCCCGTAGGGAGCGACGGGTGAGGGGGTGGTCATTTCCGTGTAGGAGGCAGGCTGCACGACGCGGCCGGTGGCGAGGAGGTGCGCCCAGCGGGCGAGATCCGACGCGGTGGAGCAAAGCGAACCGGCCGAGAACGAAACGGAGATGTGGAGTGGCTTCATTCGCTTCCACGTCCCCTGCAGCAGACCGTAACCTTCCGGCACCGGCAGGCTCGACGTTCCGCACACGCCGGTGTGAAGCAGGCCGAGCGGCAACACGAGCTCACCATGGAGGAAGTCGATGAACGACCTGCCCGTGATGGACTCGATCGCATAGCCGAGCAGCTTGTAGCCGGCGTTGCTGTAGCTGTACTTGCTGCCGGGCGTGAATTCGAGCGGTTGCCCGTTGACGCTGTTGACGAACTGCTCGCGCGTGAGCGGCGCGTAAGGGTCGACAGGAAGCGCTTTGACACCCGACGTGTGGGTGAGAAGGTGCCGCAGTGTGATCGTCGCTCCTCCCGGGTTGAACTCCGGGACGAACTTCTCGATGCGGTCGTCGAGCGTCAGAGCCCCCCGCTCGGCCAGGCGGAGAATCGCCGCTGACGTGAATTGCTTCATGAGCGAGCCGACCTGCATCACGGAGCGATCCGTGGCGGCCGTCGCGGTCTCCGGATCGCTCAGGCCGAATGCCTCGGAGTAGATGACCTTCCCGCGGTGCGACACCGCGATCTGGACCGCCGGAACGCCGGCGTTGATTGCAGCTTCGGCGGCCTGACGTGCCGCTGCCACGACGGTCTCCGGCGCGACGGGCGGCGCCGGATGCTGCGCGGCTCGCCTGCGCGGCGCGGCGGCAAGAGAGAACTGTCCGAGAATCAGAAACAGGGTGAGGAGTGCTCGAGTCATTTCCGTCGAATTGTTGCCGGGGGATGAGGTTCGACGTACGGGCTTTGTGATCACATTGTGACCAGCTGGAAGGCGGCGCCGGGCGGAGAATCGGCCGCAGTGCCGATTACCGCCCTTGTCGTGGACGACGAGCCGCTCGCCCGGAAACGGCTCCGCAGACTCCTGGGTGCTGCACCCGACCTGACGGTCATCGCCGAGGCGGGCGGAGGCGAAGAAGCGTTGCGCATGATCGACGAACGGGCGCCTCAGGTCGTGTTCCTCGACGTGCAGATGCCGCGCATGGACGGCTTCGAGGTCGTGCGACGCATCCCGGAGGAGTCGCGACCGTTGATCGTCTTCGTCACGGCGTATCAGCAGTACGCGCTCGACGCCTTCCGCGCGTCCGCGGTCCAGTATCTCCTCAAGCCGGTCGAACGGGAGCCGCTGCGGCTGGCACTCACGCGCGTGCGGGAACTGGTCGCGGCGCGGTCGCACCCGTCGCTGGCCGCGTTTCTCGAGCGCCTGCAGCAGCGGACCGACTTCATGCAGCACGTGGCGGTGAAGTCCAAGGGACGCGTGCGGCTCGTGCCGGTCGGCGAGATCGACTGGTTCGAATCGGCCGGCAACTACGTGCGCCTCCACGTCGGCGGCGACCGCTTCCTGCTGCGACAGACGATGCTCGGCCTCGAAGAGAAGCTCGACCCGACACGGTTCGTACGCATCCACCGCGCGACCATCGTGAACGTGCTACGCATCCGCGACACCCGCCCCGCCTCCCACGGCGATCACATCGTCGTGCTGCAGGACGGGACGCAGTTGCAGATGTCGCGCGCGTATCGCGAGAGGCTGCCGGTCACTCCACCCATCACAAAGTGATCACAAAGCCCTCCGTTGACCCGGACGGGGGCGACAATTCGACGGAAATGACCCGCGCAATCCTTGCCCTGCTTCTCCTCTTCGGACACGTTCCTCTCGCCGCGGCGCCGCGCGGACCAGCCGTGGAGCCTCCGCCACCGCGAGTCGTGGCAGCGGCCGGTCACCGGGTCATCGTGCTCCTCGACCGGCCGCGAGGCGCGGCGGTTCAGATGTCCCACGCGACGGACGCGATCATCGAGCGCAACGCGACGCGGATCCATGCGAAGTGGAACGTCGTTCCGGGATTCGTCGCGACGGTCGACGACGCGGAGCTGGAGCGCCTCCGGAAAGATCCGAACGTCCTCTCCGTCGAGCCCGACCTCGGCGGCAGCGTGATTCCGAACGAGGTGGCGATCGGCCCCGACGCACAGCCGATCGGTGCCAATGGAGAGCTGATCGGCCTTGCCGCGGTCCACGCGCTCGGCTACGACGGCACCGGCAGCACGGTCGCCGTGCTCGGCACCGGCGTTTCGCCGCACCCCGATCTGAAGGACCGCATCATCGAAGAGCGTTGTTACTGCGCCCATGTGAACGGCAAGGGGTGCTGCCCGAATGGCGCGGCCGAGCAATTCGGCACCGGTTCCGCGTATGACTCCCTCCCTCACGAAACAGGCGTCGCCGGGGTCATCGCCGGCAGCGGCGGCATCGCGCCGCGCGGCATCGCGCCGGGAGCAAACATCGTCGCGCTTCGCCTGTCCGACGGGACCGCCAACGTCGCCTGGATGTCCCAGGTGATCTCGGCGCTCGACTGGGTCGCCGCAACCCCGATGCATATCGACGCCGTCAACATGAGCTTCGCCATCGGCTTTCTGTCGAACGGCCCGTGCGACGGAGACAACCCCGCGCTCACCGATGCGATCGGCCGCGTGCGCGCTCGCGGGACCGTCCTCGTGGCCGCGAGCGGCAACGACGCGTGGGCGGGTGGAATCCGTCCGCCCGCCTGCATCGGGGGGGTCATTTCCGTCGGCGCGGTCTACCACGAGAATCACGGGTCGGCCTCGCTGCTCGGATGCACCGACACGCCCGCGGAAGTCGATCGGGTCACGTGCTTCTCGAACTCTGCCGCGCAGCTCGATCTCCTCGCGCCCGGTTACGCCGTTCCAACGGTATGGAACTTCGGCGGAGTCTCGTACGCCAGCGGAACGTCGTTCTCGGCGCCGCATGTGGCCGGCGCCGTGGCCGTGCTGCGCCAGATCGATCCGCAGCTCACACCCGACGAAATCGAGGAGTTGCTCGAGTCGACGGGACGTCTGATCCTCGACCCTCGAAACGGGATCGCAACGCCGCGCCTCGAGCTGTTCTCGGCGGTGATGAAGCTGCGTCTGGCCGGAGCGCCGTCGGTGCGGCGCCGGTCTGCCAGGCACTGACGGAACCGCATCGGCCCTGCGGGCCTCCTGGTTGCCCCTCGCCCCGCTTGCGGGGAGAGGGTGCCGCGCAGCGGCGGGTGAGGGGCCGCGCCTTGCGCGAGGAGCGAACGCGCGCCCGCCTGTTGGCTGGCGCGCGTTCGCCGTTCATCAGCGCAGGGTGAGCATCTTCATGCTGGGGTCGTTGGTGCGGTTGTCGTTCGTGGCCGTATAGAAGATCGCCGATCCGCTCTTGACGTGGATGCGGGCGAGTCCGCCCGCGGACGGCGTGACGCCGGCGAGGAACGCGCTCAGCGGGATCTGCTCGAAGTAATTGGCGGCGACCGTCCGCTCGGCTGTCTCGCCCACCAGCGTGCCGGCGGCATCGTAGACCGTCACCAGGAACGTGGTCGGCTCGGCGAGGGTGCGGATGCCGACGTTGACGCGGTAGTTCGTCAGATCGGACGCGATCGTGAAGTCGGCATAGGTACCGCTCCTGATCGCCTCGTAGGGTGTGACCACCTCCTGGGTGAACCCGGACGTCCCGGCGGCGCCGGCGTCGTTATAGACGCGCGTGGTGATCACGGGGGTGTGGCCGCTGGTCAGCACGTCGATCGAACCGACGCCCGTCTGTTCCAGGGCGGCCACGACGTCGGTGTAGGTCCGGCTTTCGTTCCCCAGAAGGAGCGTGTTCTTCCTCGGATCGGTCGGCTCGGCGCTCCGGCCGGCGGGGTGATAGACGAGTTGCACGCCCATCCCATACGGGCTGGGGTTGGTGATCGTCACCTCGGTCCGGAAGAAAGAGCCGAAGGCGCCGGCGGCGGAGGCAGCGGCGGGAATGACGCCGAGATGGCGGTAAGCACCTGTATGTGCGGCGGCGTTCAACCTGACGCCGGTACGGGCGACGGTGTTGCTCCCGCTCAGCGTGCCGCCGTTGAAGTCGGCGCTGGTCTCGTAGACGACGTCGTCGGGGCGGCCGGTCACGAGCTCGAAACCACCACAACCAGGCTTCATCTGTGTCACCGCCAGAACGTCGCCGCGCTTGACCGCGATCGCGGGAAACGCGAGCCGGATCATGTTGTTGTCGAAGATCACGCCGGGCGGTGCCGGGTTGGCCGAGGTGAACGGCCCGGCCGAGCCGACCAGTTCGAGCGCGCCCACCGGGCCGCCGGCGCCGGGGCGGAAGAAGCGGAACTTGATCTGCTCGGTGCATGGCGCGGTGCTGTGCCAGCGAAACGTGACGTGCGTGACCGTTCCGTCCACGGTCACCGGACGGTTGAAGTCGATGTACGTGAGCGGTCCGGAGTGGACTGCTCCACCGGGCTGCCAGGTGATGTCTCCCGCGCTCGTCTGCGCGGCGAGCGGCGTGGAGGCGAGTGTGAGCAGCATGAGCAGACCGAGGGCGGCGTAGCGTCGAATCATGATTGTGTCTCCTGAATGTCGAGAGTGGGTGGTTGCGCGGGAGCGCGGCCGGCGAATTGTGGCCGCGCCATCTCACTCGGAGCGCGGCTTTGTGATCGCATTGTGACCAGATGGACGGTGACGGTTTCGACGGTGCCCGAGACGTCTTGAACGAGCCTTCGCCATGCACCACAATCCCTGTCTGTGCGACCGCTCTCCAGAGTGAGATTCATCGCGGTCGTCGCCGGCCTCTCGCTGCTCGCGTTCGAAACGCTGGTGCGACTTGCCTTCGGTCTGCCTCTGCGGCCGGACCTTCACTGGCTCACGTTCGGATGGGTGGGGTGGCTCGTCCTCATCCCGGTGGTGGTTCGGATCACGACCGCGGTCCCGTACCGGCGCCGTCAACGGTGGCGATTCATCGGCGTCCACGTGGCCGCGGCTTCCGCGCTTCATGTCCTGCACGTGGCCATCTTCATTCTCACGGTCACGCTCGTGACGGGCCGCTATCCGGTGCGACCGCTGTTCACGTGGGTACACCACCACACGCTCTTCGACATGCTGGTCTACGGCGTGACGGTGGTCGCGACGCAGATGTCTCTCTACATGCGCGCTTCCGCACGGCGCGAGGAGGAACGGCTCGCGCTCGAGCGCTCCCTGGCGCAAGCGGACCTGGATCGTCTCCGACTCGAGCTCCCCGTCCACGTGGTCAGCGAGCGACTCCTGCAGATCGAGCGAACGATCGCGGTCGACGCGGACCGCGCCGAGCTGCTCATCGAGGAATTCGCCGCGTCGCTTCGCGAGTCGCTGAACGCCGCGAGCGTCCATGCGGCGATCGACCAGGTCGCGCAGGACGAAGCGGAATGGGAGGAGGAGCTTGCACCGGCAACGCGGCAAGCGTCCCTCGGGATGCGGCTCCTGCTGCTGTTCAGCATCCTGCCCGTGTATCAGTTCTTCTGGAGCGTGGTTCAGGCCGCGGCTGCCGTGGCGCGAGGCCGGCAACTGTCCTGGCTGCCGGTCATCTGGGCTGCCTCGATGACCGTCGAGTTCTTTCCGGTGACACTGGCGATGGTGTGGCTCGGCGGGCGCGTGAAACGCGTGTGGCCGCTCGTGCTGGTCGCGGGCACCGTGCCGATTTCCTGGGGCGCGGTCGTCGACGGCACGTGGCGCCGGTTCGGATTTCGCCAGGAGGAGGGCCACCAGCTACTCGGTCAGTTCGATTCGGTTTTCTTCCTCGGGATCGGGCTGGCCGCTCTCGCGCACGCGCGCTACCGCGAGGCGGCCGCCGCCGCGGCGAAGGTGGCCGAACTGGACACGGCGATGCTCCGTACGCGCGCGACGCTCCTGCGCTTGCAGTTGAACCCGCACTTTCTTTTCAACTCGTTGAACTCGGTCCTCGCGCTCCTCGAGGACGACGCCCCTCTCGCGCAACGAATGACCGCGGAGCTGCGGCACTTCGTCGTGCGCGTGCTCGAGCGTTCCGACCGGGAGGAAGTGCCCCTCGGTCAGGAGCTGGACTCCCTCGCCGCGTACGTGGCCATCGAGAACATCCGCTTCGAAGGACGCGCGCAGCTCGCCATCAAGGCGAGCGACCAGGCGCAACGCGCGCTCGTCCCCAGCTTCCTGCTGCAGCCGCTGGTCGAGAATGCGCTCCGTCATGGACTCATGCCGGAGACGGGCGGGCGCGTGTCCGTGCAGGCGAACGTCGGAGACGGCAGGCTGCACCTCACCGTCGAGGACGACGGCAGCATGCGCGACCAGGACCTTCCGCTACGCGAGGGGCTGGGGCTCTCGAACACACGCGCGCGCCTGAAGCAGATGTACGGCGACGACTTCTTCCTCGACCTCGCGCACCAACACGGCGGGTTCCGCGTGACGCTGGGGCTGCCGTATGGCTGCTCTGTCGAGAGCTCGGAGGTACGACCATGACTCTGGAAGAGCTGATGAACTGGATCGCCGCGAACGGAGTGGTACTGGAGTCGGCTCGGGGTGCGGTGCCGAATGTCGCCGCGCACGTCGCCGGCGAGCCGCTCTCCGGCAGTTGGTGGACGCACCCGGCCTCGCGCGAGATCTTCGCGCTCACGCGGGCCGTTCGCGAGCGGGAGGAGATCCTGGTGTGCCGCCTGGTCGACGGAAAGATCACCTTCGTCCACCGCGATGTGTGGCCGGCGCTCGTGCGCCTCGCCGGCCGCTTTCCACCCGCGCGCCTCGCGCGACTGGCCGAGGTGCATACGGAGGAGGGAAAGCATGTCGTGCAGGAGACCGCTTTCCCGCAATGGGTGCCCGCCGACGTGGCAAACGAGGCGGCAGCGTTGTCCGAGACAGATGCCGAAACGCGACTGAGCCTGCTGTCGCTGTTGAACTGACGAAAGAGGAACGATCATGGACATCTCTCACGTGCACGTTGGAGTGAAAGACCTACCCGCGGCCTTGCGTTGGCTCGCCACGGTTCTCGAGGTCCGGCCGACCTTCGAGAACGAAAACATGGCGAGCGTGCCCTTCGGGACGCTCACCGTCATCTTCGATGCTTCGCCGGCGGACGCTCCGGTGACGATCGGGCTCGACAGCAAAGACTGCGACGCCGATTTTCACACTCTGACGTCGCGCGGCGGAGTCGCACTCAGTGCGCCGTCCGATCTCCCCTGGAACGTCCGCGCCGCCTACATTCAGGGTCCCGGCGCGATCAGGTTCGAGATCGAGCAGGTGCTGCCGGGGGAACGGTGAGACCGGTCGCCGCGACGCGCTAAAAACATAGCCCTCGATCGCTCGAGGGCTTGCGGGGAGGCGAGTGGAGCCGTTGACCGGACTTGAACCGGTGACCTGCTGATTACGAATCAGCTGCTCTACCAGCTGAGCTACAACGGCTTGATGCGGTCGTGGGAACGGCGCGGGCGCGGATTTTATGCCCCGCGTGGGGGTCTGTCGAGCGGTTTTTCCGCGTGCTACGATCCGCGGCCTTTGGTACCGAGGGAACGGAGGCTCTGGCTGGCGTTCGCCGCGGCCGCGCTGGGGCTGCGGGCGGTGGCCTTCTTCCGCTACCGCTTCGACTCCGACGAGCAGCAGCACGCGCACGTGGCCTGGGGATGGACGGAGGGGCTGGTCCAGTATCGCGACCTCTTCGACAACCACACTCCCCTCTTCCACCTGCTGACCGCGCCGCTCGTGGCGCTCTTCGGCGAGCGCTCGGACATCCTGCTCTGGCTCCGCGCGCCGATGCTCCTCCTCTTCGGGGCGATCCTCTGGACCACGTATCTCCTCGGCCGCAAGCTGTACGACGAGCGCGTGGCGCGGTGGGCGGTGGTGCTGCTGGCGCTCTTCCCGCCGTTCTTCCTCAAGTCGCTCGAGTACCGGCCGGACAATCTCTGGACGCTGCTCTGGATCGCGGCGCTGGTCGCGATGATGAACGGGAAGCGGCCCTTCGTCATCGGGCTGCTCCTCGGCGCGGCGTTCGGCGTGTCGACCAAGACGGCGCCGCTGCTGATCGCCATGGCCATCGCCGCGCTGATCGTCCACCTGTTCCTGAGACGATGGATCCCCATGCGCTGGCTGGAGGGGCTGGCCGGCTTCGCGATCGTGCCGGCGCTCCTCGCGCTCTTCTTCCTGGCGGTGGGCGGCTTCGACGAGCTGGTCTACTGCAACCTCACCTTCAACGCCAACGTGGCGAAGACGCGCACGAACCTCTGGGTCGGCCGCGCCTTCTTCCCTTTCCTCCTCGGCGCGATCATCTGGCTGGCGTGGCGGTTCCGCGAGACGGAGCACGCGTGGCGCTACTACCTGGTGGTGCTGCTGGGCGTCTACCCGGTGCTGCTGGTGGGATTCTGGCCGCTGATCTCGCCACGCGACTTCCTCCCGCTCATGCCGGTCGCCGCGATCTTCGCCGCGGCCGTGGCGACGCGGATGCAGAAGCCGCTCGCGTCACTCGCCGCGATCGCGGTCGTGTGCGTGCTCGCGCTCTGGAAGTACGCCGACCGCTTCGAGAACAGGACGGCGTGGCACACGACGATGCTCGATCAGGCGCTGCGGCTCACCGAGCCGGGTGAGTATCTGATGGACCTCAAGGGGGAGACGATCTTCCGCCGCCGCCCGTTCTACCACGCGTTCGAGTACCTGACGCGCGCGCAGATCGCGCACGGCGTGATCAAGGATACGGTGGCGCAGGACATGATCCGCACCCGCACCTACGTCGCCCAGGCCGACGGCCCGATGTGGCCTCCCGCCGCCCGCGCGTTCCTCAACGAAAACTTCGTGAACCTCGGCCGCCTCCGCGCCGCCGGGCAGAAGATCAACGAGGACGGCACCTTCACCATCGCCATCCCCGGCGGGTACACGATCGTCGGCCCTGAAGGCGAGCTGCGCGCCGCGCGGCAGCTCGAAGCGGGCGCGCATCGCTTCGAGGGAGCAGCAAAGGACGCGTACGTGCTGTGGGCGCCGGCGTTCCGGAGGGGGCATTCGCCGTATCGGTTACGGGACGTTGCGTTCTGACGAACGGTTGCTGGTTGCTGGGAACCGCGCGCCGCAAGCGCGCGGGGGTGTCTGGGGGCTCTCGCCTGGACGCCACTCTCGCGTAACCTGGGCCGTAAGCCGAGAGCCCCCAGACACCCCCGCGGCGCTTGCGGCGCCGCGGCTCCTGACACCTGACACCTACGTGTACAAGCCGCCGCTCACATTCAGCACCGTACCCGTAATGTAGCTCGCCTGCTCGCTGGCGAGGAACACGACTGAGTACGCGATGTCGTCGGCGGTGCCGAGGCGTTTGACGGCGATGCGGTCGGTGAGCTTCTCGCGCGCTTCGTCGCCGAGGGCGTCGGTCATGGCGGTGGAGATATAGCCGGGGGCGATGGCGTTGACGGTGACGTTGCGGGAGCCGATCTCCAGCGCGAGCGCCTTCGTGAAGCCGATCAGCGCCGCCTTCGACGACGCGTAGTTCACCTGCCCCGGGTTGCCCATCAGCCCGACGATGGAGGAGATGTTGATGACGCGGCCCCAGCGGGCGCGGATCATCTTCTTCACCACTTCCTGCGTGATGTGGAAGGCGGAGTCGAGGTTGGTGTGCAGCACCTTCGTCCAGGCGTCCGGCTTCATGCGGATGAAGAGGTCGTCGTCGGTGACGCCGGCGTTGTTGACGAGGATGTCGATCGGCCGCTCCTTGAGCAGCGCGCCGATGCGCTCACGGATGTCGGCCGCGGTGATGTCGAGCTCCACGCCGGTGGCGTTGCCGATCTCCGCGGCGAGCTTGTTCACGGCGTCGGCGGAGCGGGCGGCGCAGAGGACGTGGGCGCCGGTCTCGCCGAGGCGGCGGGCGATCTGCTCGCCGATGCCGCGCGAGGCGCCGGTGACGAGTGCGGTCTTGCCGGTGAGGTCGATTTTCATGCGCTCCCCTTCTCCAGGAATGCCTCGAGCGACGGGACGTCGGAGACGTTGATCAGCTCGACGTTCGGGTCAATGCGTTTGATGAGGCCCGTGAGCACGGCGCCGGGGCCGATCTCGACGAAGCGCTTCACGCCCATGGAGACCATCCGCTGCACCGACTCGACCCAGCGCACCGGCGACGCGACCTGCCGCAGCAGGGCATTGCGGACGGCGGTGGCGGTGCCGATCGGCGAGGCGTCGACGTTCGAGACGAGCGAGACCCAGAGGTCGTGAAAGTCGGCCTCGTCGAGGAGCGGCTCGAGGCGCTCGGCCGCGGGCGTCATCAGCTCGCAGTGGAACGGCGCGGAGACGGGGAGCGGCAGCGCGCGCCGCACACCGCGCTTCTTCGCCACCTCGATGGCGCGCTCGATGCCGCTCTTCGTGCCGGCGATGACGATCTGCCCCGGCGCGTTGATGTTGGCGACGGAGACGACCTCGCCCTGCGCCGCCTCCTCGCAGATGGCGCGTGCATCCTCAATGGACGGGCCGATCAGCGCGGCCATGCCGCCGGTGCCGACCGGCACGGCCTCCTGCATGAAGCGTCCGCGCGCGCGGACGAGCTTCGCGGCGTCCGCCGGCGAGAGGCCGCCGACGCTGACGATGGCGCTGTACTCGCCGAGGGAGTGGCCGGCGACGAGATCGCGCCGGGTGGCGCCGCGCTCTTCGAGGACGGCGTGCAGCGCGCAGGAGACGGCGAGGATGGCCGGCTGCGTGTTCTCGGTGAGCTTGAGCTCGTCCTCGGGACCTTCGAAGCAGAGCCGGGAGATGGAGAAGCCGAGTGCGGCGTCGATGTCGTCGAAGACGCGGCGCGCGGCGGGGTACGCCTCAGCGACGTCGCGCCCCATGCCGGCGTACTGGCTTCCCTGGCCGGGGAAGACGAATGCGGTGTGGTGTTCCATTGCGCGCGCGATTCTAGCGCGCGTCTGCAAGCGCGCGTCTGCGCGCGCGGTTGTCGGTTGTCGGGAACCGCGGCGCCGCATGCGCCGCGGGGTTGTCTGGGGGCTCTCGCCTGGACGCCACTCTCGCGTAACCTGGGCCGTCAGCCGAGAAACCGCAGACAACCCCGCGCGCTTGCGGCGCGCGGTTCCTGACACCGACAACTAAGCGATCAGTCCCGAATCGTGCTCCCGCGTATGCAGATCCGAGATCTTCTCGCGGATCTTCACGTCGATGCGGTTCTGGGCGAAGTCTCGGGCGACGCGGATGGCGTTTTTGATTGCCTTCGCGTTCGACCGGCCGTGGGAGATGATGCAGCCGCCGTTGACGCCGAGGAGCGGGGCGCCGCCGTATTCGGAGTAGTCGGTGCGCTTCTTGATCGCGGCGAAGGCGCCTTTGGTGAGGAGCGCGCCGATCTTCCGCGTCACGCCGCGGGTGATCTCCTCGCGGATCATCCGGCTGAGCATCTCGGCGAGGGATTCCGAGGCCTTGAGGACGACGTTGCCGGTGAAGCCGTCGCAGACGATGACGTCGGCGTTGCCGTTGAAGACGTCGCGCCCCTCGGCGTTGCCGATGAAGTTGAGTCCCGTCTCCTTCATGATCCGGAACGTCTCCTTCGTCATCTGGTTGCCCTTCCCCTCCTCCTCGCCGACCGAAAGGAGGCCGACGCGCGGCTCGGGGATGCCGAAGATCATCTGGGCGTAGAAGTGCCCCATGACGGCGAACTCGCGGAGGTACTCGGGCTTGGCGTCCATGTTCGCGCCGACGTCGAGGAGCACGACGTGCCCCCTGGCGTTCGGGAGGATGGCGGCGAGCGCGGGGCGGCTGACGCCTTCGATGGTGCCGAGGACCTTGTACGCCGAGGTCATGGCCGCGCCGGTGTGCCCGGCGGAGACCATGGCGTCCGCCTTCCCCTCGGCGACGAGGTTGGCGCAGACGCGGATGGAGGAGTTGCGCTTCCGGCGCAGGGGCGCGAGCGCGTTGTCCGTCATGTCGACGACCTCGCGCGCGTCGACGATCTCGATGCGCGGCGGCGTCCTGCCGGCGAGCTTCTCGCGGAGGATCTCCTCGCGGCCGACCAGGAGGATGGCGGCGTCGGGATACTCCTCCGCCGCAATCACCGCGCCTTTGACGATCTCGTCAGGCGCGTTGTCGCCTCCCATGGCATCAAGCGCGATTCGTACGCCAGCCGCGCCGGCACGGCCGGCAGCGCTGCTTGCCAAAGGCTCCGCCATGCTTACCGCCTGAGGGCGACGTTTCCGTCAGCCCCTGGGACTAGAGGACGTCCTTGCCGGCGATGACTTCGCGGCCCTTGTAGAAGCCGCACTTCGGGCAGACGCGGTGCGGCTCTTTCGCCTCCTGGCACTGCGGGCAGGTGGAGAGCGACTTCAGCTTGAGGAAGTCATGCGCGCGGCGGCTGCGCGTTCTCGCCTTGGAGTGGCGGCGTTTTGGATTCGGCATGGTGATGCTCCTTCAGAGTTAAACGTTCTTCTTCTTCGCGAGCTCTTCGCGCAGGCCCTTCAGGGCGCCCCAGCGCTCGTCGACGATCGAGTCGCCGCACGAGCAGGCCTCGCGCGTGCGGTTGACGCCGCACGTCGGGCAGAGACCGAGACACCCCTCGTCGCAAAGAGGCTTCATTGGAATCGAGAGCTGGACCTGCTCGAGAGCGAGGTCCTTGAGGGGAACAGATCGATCCGAGTAAAACTCGACGTCGAGCTCTTCCTTGTCGGTGATCTCGACCTCCTCGTTTTCCGCGGAGACCTCAGGACGAGGGCGGAATCTTACGTGAAAGGTCGAAGTGTTGGCAAACGGATAGGCCTCGGCGCAACGGGCGCAGGTCAGGTCGGCCGTGAAGCTCACCGTCCCGTCGGCGATGTACTCCGCCTCGAGGTCCCCCTCCCGCGCCGCCCCGGCGATGGTCACGCTGCCGACGTTCGCGAGCTCGTCGCGCTCGAGATCGTCCACCGCCACCTCATAGGTGCGGCTGTAGGTCTGAGGACCGTGCTCTTCGATGGAGTCGAAGTCGATGACGTCGTCGTTCATGGCGTGAATGGGCGGAGGGGTGTCCGAACAGCCCACCCCGTAACCTGCCGACCTCCGGAATCTATTTCGATGCAACCCGCACGCGCAACTCCTCGACGCCGCCGGAAACGGAGGCGGCCGCCTCGATGACGGAGACGTGCTCGAGAGCGTCGATCCAGCGCCGCAAGTCCTGCGCCGCCCGGAGGATACGGGGGGAGGCGAAGCGGAGGCCGGTGCTGTCGCCGACCTTGCGCAGGATCGGCAGCAACCGGGGCGGGTCGATGCGCATCGCCCAACGGGTCGCCGGCCAGGCGGCCGGGACCGTCGCATCCTCTATATATAGGCTCATGCTCGTCCGGTCGAAGGAGACCAGCAGCCGGTCGCCGGCGTCGCGCGTCTCGCCGACGAGCTCGGCGTAGTGGCGAATGCCCTCGAGCTGCTTCCTCCCCTCCTCGTCCGCCGGGATGACGATGACGCCGCGCGGGCGGGGGAGGAGGCCGCCGGTGTCGACGCCGTAAAGCGCGATCGAGCCGCCGTCGTCGACCAGAGCGTCGACGCGCGTGCCGACCAGCCGGTTGAGGTCGAGCAGGATGCGGGGCGGGGAGGCGAAGGCGGCGGAAAGGATGGCCGAGCGGGGGAACTGGGCCCGGATCTCCCGCTGCTCGTTGACGTCGTTCGTGGCGGCGTGGGAGACGAAGGTGATCTCGGCCGGCGTGACGCGCACGGAGCCGACCGCCGGACGGCCGATCGGCGGGAACGCACCGCGCGCCGTCTCGAGCTGCGCGACGAGCACATCCCCCTCGGGCAAGCCGTTCGCGAGCCGGAGAATCGGCTCGAGGTCGAGCTTCCGCGGCGGCGCGACCGGCTCGTGCATGATCAGCGTCGCCCCTTCCCACCGGGCGTCGGCGGTGCTGGTGACGAGCAGCCAGACCCGGATGAGCAGCGCGCGAAAGCCGTCGAGGCGGACGGCGTAACTGGTGGTCTTCCCCACTTTCCAGGCGGCGATGTCGGCGCCGCCGAGCATCCAGGGGCGCGGAAGCTCGTTCTCGTGCGACCACTTCAGCACCGGCTCCATCGTCACCGGGTTCGCGAGCAGGGTCTCGCGCAGCAGGGCCGCCGAGGGGATGAGCGCGAAGGCTTCGGCATCGGCGGGGACGTGGCCGAGGAGCGCGCGGTGCGACGGGGAAAGCGGCAGGCGCACCTGCTCCGCGGTGTGCGGCGTGGTCGAGACGAGGTAGAAGGCGGCACCGCCCACCAGCACCGCGACCACGATCAGGATGATGACGAGCGTCCGCATTACAATCGCGCGCCGATGTCGCTCCTGCCAACCATCGGGCTCATTTATCACACTCTACGTCACGAACTGGCGTCGCGTTTGGCGCGCACGTGGCGTTCGGCAGCCCGGCGCGAACGGCCGCTGCGCATCGGCGTCGACATCCGCCCCTTCTACGAGCCGCTCACCGGCGTCGGCTGGTATCTCTACTACCTCCTGCACGAGCTGGCGAAGCACGACGTCGAGCTCTATCTCTTCGGCGACGCCCGCATCACCGACCTCGGGCCGCGGCTGCACGCCGGCCTCCCGGCGAACGCGAAGGTCTGCACGTTCGACCTGCGGGGCCGCCCGCTCGGCCGCTTCGACCGCCCGCTCACCGCCGCCGCCTACGTGGCCTGGATGGAGCTGACCGCGTGCGACGTCTACCTCGCCGCGAACTACTTCCTGCCGCGGCTGCACTCGGCGGTGGCGCGGCGGCGGGTGATCACGATCCACGACCTGACGTACAAGCGCTTCCCGGAGCTGCTGCAGAAGGAGACGCTGGCGAACCTGGAGTCGCAGATGGCGCGGGAGATCGCGGCCGCGGACGCGATCGTGTGCGTCTCGGAGTCGACCCGCCGCGATCTCCTCCATTACTACGACGTCGATCCCGGCCGCGCCGTGGCCATCCACTCCGGCCTCGGCAGGCCGGCGACCGCGGAGCCGGTGGACGGGCTGCCGCCGCGCTACCTCCTCTTCGTCTCGACGATCGAGCCGCGCAAGGACCTGGAGACGCTGCTGGACGCCTACGAGCGGCTGCGCGACGCCGGCACGTACGAGGGCGCTCTCGTGGTGGTGGGGAAGATCGGCTGGAAGTCGGAATCGCTGGTGCCGCGGCTGCGGCGCCCCGGCGTCGTGCACCTCGACTACCTGCGCGCGGAGCAGCTCGCGACGGTGTACGAGCGCGCCGAGGCGTTCGTCTTCCCGTCGATCTACGAGGGGTTCGGCTTTCCGCTGCTGGAGGCGATGGCGAGAGGCGTGCCGTCGATCGCCGCGCAGTCGTCGTCGCTCCCCGAGATCGGCGGCGACGCCGCGCTCTACTTTCCCCCGCGCGACGTGAACGCGCTGATGACGCAGATCGGCCGGGTGGTGAGCGACGCCGCGCTACGCCAGGAGCTCGCCGCGCGCGGCCGCGCGCGGGCGGCGGAGTTCGGGTGGGAACGGGCGGCGGCGGAAACGCTGGCGGTTTTGCGGCGGGCCGCGGCGCCTTAGAGTCTCAGAGTCGCAGAGTCGCAAAGTCGCAGAGGAGTGCACTGGTTGTTGTGCGTTACTCTGAGACTCTGAGACTTTGAGACTTTGAGACTGCGCATCCTGATCGACGGCCGCCCCCTCGTCGGCAATCGCACCGGCATCGGCGTGCACACCGCCGAGATCGCGCGGCGGCTGGAGGATGCGCCGCTGATCGCGTCGCATGCGGAGATCGGGGACCGCACCGGCATCGAGCACTGCGCGTTCCGGGTCGATCCTTCGCCGCTCGGGGTGCTGTGGCAGCAGACGAAGCTCGCCTCGCTCGACGCGGACGTGCTGTGGGGGCCGCACGGGACGCTGCCGCTGCGGACGCGGGTGCCGGCGGTAGTGACGCTGCACGACTTCACCTCCATCACCATGCCGGGACGGCACCGGCTGAAGACCATCCTCTCCTTCAACCTCATCATCGGGCGATCGCTGGAGCAGGCGGCGCGGATCGCGTGCGTCTCGCGGCTCGTCGCGGACGAGGCGATGCGGGGATTCGGGATCGCGGCGCGGAACCTGGAAATCGTCCCGAACGGTGTCGATGAATTCTTCTCCCCCGGCGGCGACGAGGGGGACTACATCCTCTTCACCGGGACGCTCGAGCCGCGCAAGGGGCTGGACGAACTGCTGGAGGCGTGGCGGTCGCTCTCGCCGCGGCCGCGGCTCGTCCTCTGCGGGGATGCGGGCTGGAAGACGCGCGTGCCGCGCGACGCCGGCATCGAGGTCACCGGCTACGTGACGCGCGAGCGGCTGCGGGAGCTGTATCGCGGCGCGCGCGTCTTCGTCTATCCGTCGCGCTACGAGGGGTTCGGGATCCCGCCGCTGGAGGCAATGGCGTGCGGCGCGCCGGTCATCGCCACGCGCACCGGCGCGATTCCCGAGTTCGCGGAGGGGGCGGCGGTGCTGATCGAGCGCGGCGGGCTGCGGGAGGCGCTGGTGCGGCTGCTCGCCGACTCCGCGCTGCGCCGCGAGCTGCGGGCGAAGGGGCCGGAGCGCGCGCGGCTCTGGACGTGGGACCGCGGCGCGAAGGTGATGAACCAGCTCCTGCGGGAGGCGGCGTGCGCGTAGGGATCGACGCACGGAAGCTCGCCGACTTCGGGATCGGCACCTACATCCGCGGCCTCCTCGGCGCGCTGGTGGAGCTGGGAGGCGGCGACGAGTACGTCGCCTTCGCCCCCCCCGGCGCGCGGCTGCCGGACGGTGTGGAGCATGTGGTGTCCGACGCGCCGCACTACTCGGTGCGGGAGCTGGTGAGCGTGGGGCGGGCCGCCGACCGCGCGGGGCTCGACGTCTTTCACGCGCCGCACTACGTGGTGCCGTTCACGAAGGTGCCGGTGGTGGTGACGATCCACGACCTCATTCACCTCCACCAGCCGCAGCGCAACCCGGCCGCACGGATCTACGCGCGGGCGATGCTCGGGCGCGCGGTGAAGAAGGCGCGGGTCGTGCTCACGGTCACCGAGGCGGTGAAGAGGCAACTGGTGGAAGAGCTGGGGGCGAGGAACGTGCGGGTGACGCCGAATGGGGTCTCTAGTGGAGCGGCGGCCGCTCCGGCCGCCGGGGTGTCGGGAGAGGTTGGCGGCCGAAGCGACCGCCACTCCACAGGAGACGCCTCCAACTACTTCCTCTACGTGGGCAACGACAAGCCGCACAAGAACGTGGGCACCCTCGTCGAGGCGGCGAAGCGGGCGAACGTGCGGCTCGTGCTGGTCGGCGCGCCGTTCGAGCGCTTCGACGGCGTGGAGAAGCGGGGCTTCGTCTCCGACGGCGAGCTCTCCGCGCTCTACTCCGGCGCGCTCGCGCTGGTGCTGCCGAGTCTCGAGGAAGGCTTCGGCCTCCCGGCCGCGGAGGCGATGGCGCACGGTGCCGCGGTCATCACGTCGCTCGATCCGGCGCTGGTGGAGATCACCGGCGACGCGGCGCTGCACGCCGACGCGCGCGATGCCGGCGCGCTGGCGGAGGCGATGCGGCGCGTCGCGAGCGACGGCGCGCTGCGCGCGGAGCTGGGGGCAAAAGGACGCGAGCGCGCGCGTCTCTTCACCTGGAAACGGTGCGCGGAACTGACGCGGGAGGTGTACGAAGAGGCCCGAACCCGTGGAACATCGTGGAACGTCGGGTGAGAATTACGATTTTTATAAACAAATCGCTTGACAATATTCTTTAACGAACCTATTTTTTGATCAGTAATGATGATGATCGCCAACTGGATGGTTGATTCAGTCTCGACGCAGGTCATCAGCAGCCGTCTCTCCTCCCGTCCCTCCCCCGGTTCCCTCGCAGCGCGATACGTCTACAAGTCAGCCGGCGCGAGCCGGCGCGTTATGCCCAGAAGCGCGACCGGGAGGTCCCGTACGGCATGAAAGGTGGTGAGCACTAATGGCAGCCTCGAAGAAGGGCGGTTCCAGCAAGTCTTCGTCTTCGTCGAAGAAGTCCAGCGGCGGCGGCAGCAGCAAGAAGTCGTCGAAGAAGAAATAAGCGTCATCACCGAATCTTTTGGGGAGTCGTACTGAAGGGCCGGCGTAAGCCGGCCCTTCGCTTTTGACGACATGAAAGCCGGTGCTCTCTGCGGCGCCCTCGCCGCCGCGGTCCTTTCCTTCTCCGCCTCCTTCCTCGGCGCGGAGTGGTGGCTCTTCGACCGCTACTCACGCCAGCTCGCGAAGTCGCGCCCCGCCGACTCGCGCATCGTCCTCGTGACGGTGAGCGAGAAGACCGTCGGCGTGCTGGCCGAGTCTTACGGCCGGCCGCCCTATCCGCGCGAGGTGTGGGCGACGGCGGTCGATGAGCTGAAGCGCGCCGGCGCCGCGGTCATCGCCTTCGACCTCCTCTTCTCCGAGGAGAACCCCGCGTCGCCCGAAGGCGACCGCGCGTTCGCCGCGGCGCTCGAAGGGGCGCCGGTCGTCCTCGCGGGGAAGCCGCACCCGATGTTCCGGGCGGCGGCCACGGGGTCGATCGACCTGGTGCGGCAGCAGGCGGTCGTGCACGAGTACCCGCTCGAGGGGAGCCTGGCGCTGGCCGCCGCGCGGCTGTTCGAATCCAGTGGAGCGGCGGGCTTTAGCCCGCCGAGGTATCAGACGGCTGGGCGGGCTGAAGCCCGCCCCTCCACAGGAGACGACGCGTTGCTTCTGCGGTGGAATGGGGCGAAGGAGAAACCGGAAGACCTCAGCTACGCGAACGTCGATCTCGACAAGCTGCTCCTCGCGGCGCTGAAGCGGGAGGAGGGCTCGCTCTCCCCCGCGGACGCGGAGGCGTTCGCGAAGCAGTTCCGCGGGAAGATCGTCCTCGTCGGCTACACAGCCAAGGGCCTCCTCGACCTCCGCGCGAATCCGCTCTCCCCCGTCGCGCCGGGGATCGAGCTGCACGCGAACGCGATCGACAACCTGATCAACCGCGACTTCAACCGCGCCGCTCCGCTCTGGCTCTCGATGCCGCTGCTCGTCCTCCTCGGCGCGGCGTTCGGTGCCGCCATCGACCGAACCCGCTCGCAGCTCGCCGCCGGTGCCATCGCCGCGGCCGGGGTCATCGGGGCCGTCCTCCTCGGCTACGGCGCGCTGGCGGCGGGGTGGATGGTGCCGGCGTTCACGGCCGCGGTGACGGTCGCGCTGGCGTTCGTCGTCATCACGGTCCTCAACTTCGTCCGGGAGCAGCGGCAGACCGCGCTCCTCAAGACCACCTTCGGCCGCTACGTGTCGCCGCAGATCCTCGACCACATCCTCGCGCATCCGGAGAAGGTGCAGCTCGGCGGCGAGCGGCGCGACCTGACCATCCTCTTCTCCGACATCCGCGGCTTCACGTCGATCTCCGAGGCTTCGCAGCCGGAAGAGGTCGTGGAAATGCTGAACGAATACCTGACCAGAATGGTGGACATCCTCCTGAAGCATGGCGGCACGCTCGACAAGTTCATCGGCGACGCGGTCATGGGTTTCTGGAACGCGCCGGCCGACGACCCGGAGCATGCGCGGCACGCGGTCGCCTGCGCGGTGGAGATGATCGAGGAGACGGCGCGGCTGCGGGAGCGGTGGGAGGCAGAGGGGAAGGCGGCCATCCGCATCGGCATCGGCATCAACACCGGCGAGGCGGTGGCGGGCAACATCGGCTCGGAGCGGGTCTTCGGCTACACCGTCATCGGCGACGCTGTGAACCTTGCGTCACGCCTGGAGAGCAAGAACAAGGATTACGTGACGGAGATCATCATCAGCGAATCGACCCTGGAGAGAATGGGGGAAGGCTTCGAAACCGTTTACCTCGATGACGTGAAGGTGAAGGGCAAAGAGAGAGCGGTGAAGATCTACGAGGTCAAAGGGAGACAATGATCGGGTTCCCCGCGGTACTGGTACTTGCAGCAGTTCTCTTCAACACGCCGACCGAGACGAAGTGGACGGTGACGAAAGGCGGCGCCGCCGCCGGCACGGTCACGCTCCTGACGGGCAAGACGGGCGTCCGCGCCGAATTCCGCGCCACGCCGAAGTCGCCGGTGGTGGTCTTCCTCGGCAGCGGCGGCAAGGTGTGGATCCGCGAGAGCGGCGGCGACGTCGAGCTCTCCGCGTATAAGGGCGGGATCGAGAAGAGCATCGTCCCTCCCCTCCTCTTCACCGACGCCAAGGCGAAGTACACGAACGACGCGAAGGGCGTGTCGCAGGTCGACGCGAACGGCTACGTGGCGAAGCGCACCACGCTCGCGGCGAGCACGGCCGACGCCTCGAACTTCGTCGTCCGCCCGAAGAAAGGGGCCGCCGCCCGGCTGGCGCTGCTCTCCGGAGATCTCCTCGGGCCGTCGCAGTCGACCGTCTCCGCCACCGCAGGCGGACGGGGAGTCGGCACGAAGGGGCTCAAGCTCGCCGACGGCGGCGACTACGAGGCGGTCGAGGCGCTCGAGAACCGCGACGCCGCCTGGGCCGAGAAGATGAGCGACGCCCTCGCCGAGTTCCAGAAGGACGGCAAGGTCGGGAAAGGACGGGAGCAGTGATGCGCACCCTGATCGTAGCAACCACGCTGCTCCTCGCCGCGAACGCGCAGGCGCAGCTCGGCGACCTCTGGAACAAGCACAAGGACAAGATCACCAAGGGTGCGAAGGTCGTGCAGTCGGCCTCGCGCGAGTTCACCGAGGAGGAAGAGGCGGACATCGGCCGCGTCGTCGCGGCGCGCATCCTCAAGACCTACCCGCTGGCGAAGGACGACCGGCTGCAGCAGTACGTGACGCTGGTGGGGAACACGGTCGCGAGCTACAGCGCCCGTCCGACGCTGGAGTGGCACTTCGCCGTCCTCGAGACCGAGGTGGTGAACGCCTTCTCCTGCCCCGGGGGCTTCATCTTCGTGACCACCGGCGCGCTCGCGCAGATCGACTCCGAGGCGGAGCTGGCGGCGGTGCTCGGGCACGAGATCGCCCACGCGACGCAGAAGCACATCCTCAAAGAGGTGAAGCGGGCGAACACCGTCTCCGCAGCCACCGACCTCGCGAAGACGACCAGCTCGGGCTCGTTCCTCAACGACGCGGTCGGCGAGAAGATCAGCAACCTCGCGTACGAGAAGCTCTTCACCACCGGCCTCTCGCGCCGCGACGAGCAGGAGGCGGACAAGATCGGCGTCGAGCTGGCGCAGGCGGCCGGCTACCGGGCGTCGGAGTTCGTCTCGTTCCTCGACGCGCTGCAGGCGCTCGAGGGGGAGTCGGAGATGCAGGTGCTGACGGCGACGCATCCCGGCCCGGCCGAGCGGAAGAAATACGTGCAGCCGCTGGTCGGAGACCTGAGCGGCGAAGTGCTGGCGGAGCGGTGGGCGGCCTGGACGGCGCAACCTTCGGGCACGCCGGAGCGTAATTAGAGACATGCGCACCCTTCTTCTCGCCACTTCCCTCCTCCTCGCCGGCGCCGCGTCGGCGGCCGACGTCGAGCATTCCTTTCAGCGCGTGGTGCAGCGGGGCGGCGTGAAGCGCGTCGTGATCGACATCCCGGCCGGCAGCTTCACGGTCCGCAACGGCAACGCGAGCCAGCTCGCGCTGGCGGCGATCGTCTCGCGCGACTACGACGGGGCGAAGGAGCGGGCGTGGGCGCAGAAGGTGGTCAACGACACGACCATCGAGTTCTACGTCAGCGGCGCGGACGCGGTCGTGCGGCAGAAGTTCGGCAGGAACGCGCAGTCGTGGCGGGCGCGGAAGTTCAGCGGCATCGACCTCCGGCTCGACCTGCCGGCCGGCGTGGACGTGGTGTTCGAGACCACCGCGGGTGAGGTGGACATGGCCGGCAACTGGGGCGACGTCGACATCGACATGCGCGCCGGCGAGATCGAGCTGAGCATGCCGCGCGCGACCGTGCGCAACCTCAGTGCCTCCTGCCGCGTCGGCGAAGTGCGCACGAACCTCGGCACCGAGGTGCTGACGCGCGAAGGGGTGTTCCCCGGGAAGACGAAGTTCCACAACGCCGCCGGCAAGTCGCACGTGAACGTGCACGTCACGGCAGGGGAAGTGGACATCACGCTGACGCAGTAGAATGACACCTCATGGGGAAGCTGCTCGAGAAGGCAATTACCGAGGCGCAGCGCCTTCCGGAAGCTGAGCAGGAAGCTGTCGGTGCGTGGCTGCTCGCGGAGCTGAAGGCGGAACATCGCTGGGACGAGCTGTTCTCCCGACCCGGAGATGCTATCGAGCGTCTTGCCGATGAGGCTCTCGCCGATCACGAAGCTGGCGTTCCACAAGCTCCTTGGTGAACTGCCCGGCGATGTTCAAGAGCAGCGCGCGCGAGGCTTACCGAGCGTTGCTCGTGGACCCGCGCCACCCTTCAAGAAGGTCCCACGGATCAAAACGGCTCGTCTCCGCGCGAGTCACCCGTGTCTACGGCATCACGCTGACGCAGTAACGAGCGCCAGCGCCTCCTCGCGCGTCCTCACCTCGCCGCGCACCTGCGCCTCGAGGAGCTTGCGCTTGAGCTGCCCCAGCTCTTTGCCCGGCGCACGGCCCGTCGCCTCGGCGATCTCGTTGCCGGTGAGGAGCGGGCGGATGGAAAAATCGGGCATGTCGAGGGTCTCGCCGGGCAGCAGCGGCGGGAGCTGGCGGGCGATGGTCTCGCCGGCGTCGTAGAGGGCGAGGCGGTCGTGGTTCTCCCGCAGCGCCTGCAGCGTCCGCACCTCGCGTGTCAGGGTCTCGCTCCAGCGCCAGTGCTCCGCGTACGCGCGGGGGTCGTCGACGAGCAGCGCGTAGGCGCCGGCGAGCGTGGGGGCTTCGACGGGCTGAGAGCCCGTCGCTCCAGAGGGATCGGGAGACCTCAGGCCCAGCGGTTCGCCGAGGCCCGTCTCCCGCAGCAGCGCGACGGCGCGTGCAAAGGCTCCCGACGAGAAGATGACCGACAGCTCGTACGTCACCCGCTCCGGCGCCACGTCGAGGATGCGGGGCGCACGGGCGCGGATCGCCGCGAGCGTCTCCGGCTCGATCTCGAAGCCGTACTTGATGGCCATGCGCACGCCCTTCAGGGTCCGCAGCGGGTCGTCGTCGAAGTTCTCGGCGCGGACCATGCGCACGAGACGCGCGGCGACGTCCTGCTGTCCGCCATTCGGGTCGTGCAGCACGTCGTCTTCGAGGTCGACGGCCATGGCGTTGACGGTGAAGTCGCGGCGGGTGAGATCGGTGCTCAGGTCGTGGTCGAGCAGCTCCGCGAAGTCGTAGACGTGCTCCCCGTCGACCACGCGCCAGGCGCTGAGGTGGTCTTCGCCGCCGAGGCGGATCACGCGGTCGCGGATCTTCTTCGCCGCGGCGAGCGGGTCGGGCGTGGCGACGTCGACATCCGCCGGCTCGCGGCCGAGAAGAAGGTCGCGG
>DASWNW010000071.1:0-15576 GCA_036399015.1 Thermoanaerobaculia bacterium
AGAAACTTCTTGTGGACCTCGTCGTTGATCGTGTTCTGCTTCGGCCCCTCGGTGAGGAGGTTCACCGGCGGCAGGAGGTCGTGCGTGAGCTTGATCTCCCGCTTCGGCGGCTCCTTCTTGCGCATGGCGGGGCGGGGGATGACCGGCTTCGGCTTCTCGAGGACCGGCTCGGGGAGATCCTCGAAGAGAGGATCTTCGAACTCGAGATCGTCGACCGGCTCCGGCTCGGGGATCTCTCTGGAGGGACGGGCTCTCAGCCCGTCCGATACGGGGGCGGCAGGGCGGGCGGGTTGAGAGGCCGCTGCTCCAGAGGGAGACCGGTACAACTCGAACGGGTCCCGCGTCTCCTGCTGCGACAGCGCCTCGGCCGCCTTCCGCAGGTCGGCCTTCGTCACCTTCCGGATCTGGAACTTGCCGGCGCCTTTGACCTCACGGACGACGGGGCTGCGCAGCACCTCTTCGTCCGCGGGGGCGGGGACGAGCCGCAGCGGCGGCGCCTCGACCTTGTCGAGGTGCTTCTTCACGATCGCCACCTTCATCTTGTCCTTGCGGCGGCGCTCGGACCAGCGCGCCCAGTAGAGCGAGACCGAGCGGCCGAAGGCGAGCAACTGCTGGTGCAGGGCGAGGAAGACCGCGGCGAGGCTGATGCGCGTCGCGAGCAGGATGCCGATGAGGAGCGACGTGACCAGCACGATCACGGCGCCACTGGTGTTCATGTTGCCGCTCACGGCGCGGTTGATCTCCTGCCCCAGGTAGCCGCCCGCGGCGATGAGCGAGCCGCGGAGCCAGAGCTTGCCGAGGGCGAGGTCGAACAGCGGCGGCAGCGAGAGGACCAGCACGATGAAGCCGATCAGCTTCGTGTGGAAGTAGTCGATGTCGCGTCCCCAGAACCGGCTCCAGCCGGCGGCGAGCAGCACGCCGGGGAAGAGCAGGCTGGCGAAGCCGAAGAAGCTGACGAAGATCCAGGCGAGCGTCGCGCCGTAATAGCCGATCGCGTTGCGGATCTCGATGTCGGTGGAGGTGTAGAACGCGGAGGAGTCACGCGGATGGTAGGTGAGGATGGCCGCGCCGAGGGTGATACCGATCGCCACGATGACGATCCCGATCAGCTCTCCCCCGCGCCTGCTGCGAAAGAATTCGACTAGCTGCATCCCCTTCCCAACTCCCCCCAGCTTTCGATCCAGTGTAGCAGAACTAATAACGAAAACGGCGGCCCGCCGGCCGCCGTCAATGCAATGTTCGAACCGCGAGCGTCGTCAGGGGGCGACGGTGAACTGCCCGTTCATCGACGTATGCCCCTCGCCGCACGAGTTGAACGTGCAGAAGTAGGTGTACGTCCCCGCCTGCAGCGTGATCGTCTGCTCTACCGGCGTCGCGCGGATGTCGGGGGCGGCCATGACCTGCTGCCCGTTCGGCCCGATGAGCGAGAAGCCGTGACGGGGGCCGTCGGAGCGCATCACGAACTTCGCCTCCCGCCCGGCCTTGAACGGCTCCGACGGGCTGATGTCGAACTCGAACGTCGAGGCCATCACGTTCACGGTGATCGGGGCGGGCGGGGGTGGCGGCTCGACCGGCGCGACACCGGTGTCTTCGTACGCGGCGATGAACGTCGGGTCTTCGCAGCCGTTGTCGATGATGGAGCTGTACGCGAAGATCGGCTGGTCGGACTCGAAGCTGATCCAGGCGTCACTCAGATCGCTCGCCGGGTTCCCGAAGAAGGCGGCGATGCCGGTCGGGATCCAGACGCCGTACGGCTGCAGCGTGAGGTTGTTCGTGCCGGCAAGCTGGTTGTTCTTGTCGTACAGCTTGAACGAGATGTTGGCGACGACCGGGTTCGGGTTCACGCCGCCCCAGTTCGTGCGGAACGTGTCGAACATCCCACCCACTCCATTGTTCTTTAGCTGGACGAGGACGCCCTTGCGGATCGCCTCGGACGCCTCGAGGCCGGGCACGTACTGCCCCAGCGTTCCCTGCGCGCGCCCCGTGCGCTGGTCGGAGTAGATGCGCTGCGTTGCCACGAAGTCGTCGG
Organism: Thermoanaerobaculia bacterium; assembly: GCA_036399015.1. Lineage (GTDB taxonomy): Bacteria > Acidobacteriota > Thermoanaerobaculia > Gp7-AA8 > Gp7-AA8 > QHVT01. Next base: position 2,030 of record DASWNW010000071.1, read on the forward strand.
GCGACGTGAGGCGGATCGCGCCGAGCGCCGGCTGCCCAGCGCCGAACATCGCCGTCACGACGTCGTTGTAGACCGCCTGCGAGCGTTTCGGCACCGTGATCTGAACCGGGACGACGTTCGTGTTGTCGACGTTCCCGAGCACCAGATAGCGGGCCTGGATCACGATGTCCTTGTCATACGACGGGTTCCAGATCCGGGCGTCGGTGAAGAAGCTCCCCGCCCTGCCGCCGATGGACAGATAAACGTCCTTCGCGAGGAGCGGCACCGCCGAGACGAACAGACACAATACGACCAACAGGCGCACGCGCATCAGTGAAGCCTCCATTGTGAATAGAGTCCGATCATACCGGAGTGGTGTATTACGAAACTGTTACGACCGCGGACGTCGTCAGTGGGGCGTGACGATGGTGACGTCCTGCGTCTTCTTGTTCGTGGCGCTCGCGAAGGCCCACCAGCGCATGTTCGGCGTGCCCGGCTCCACCTCAATGCGGATCATCCCCATCTGCCCGACCGCGAACACCATGTCGCGGATGAACGTGGCGTCCTCGAGGTAGTAGTGCCCGAGACCGAGGGGGATGCGCACGAGCTGCACGTTGCGCGTCATGACGAGGTCGGGCGTGCCGTCGGCCATGGTGAGGTAGCCGTTCAGGCGGACGACCGGATTGCGCGCGTTGCCGAGGGCGTAGACGCGCAGCGTGTAGCGAAAGAGGTCGACGTCGGACCGCGGGATGTCCATGAGCTGCACCGGGCCGTGGAAGAGATCCGACTCGCGCACGACCGGGATGTCGACGCCGAGATCGTCGCGCCACGCCGACTCCTCGAAGACGCGCAGCGAGAAGTGGATCTGCGAGGCGTCGCGCACCGACATCACGAAGCCGCCGGGCATGGAGTGGCTCGCCTGGTAGACGATCATCTTGTCGGAGAAGAAGCCGCGCGGGCAGGGATTCGCCAGCCACATGCACGGGAGGATGCCGCGGTCGTTCGGCTCGACATATCCCTGGCCGGTGTTGAACGCGGAGAGGTGCGTCGTCCAATTTGATCCCTCGGCGCCGCGGCCGTAGTACCACAGCGGCACGAGCACGAGATCGTCGGCGAACAGTGGTGCGCTCAGGAGCCCGAGCACCACCGCGAGGAAGAATCGTGAGGTCTTCTGCATGGCAAGCATCTCGCGACGAGTTGCTATTGTGCCATGAACTCTATGCTTTTGTGACGAATAGTTATTGCGGAGGCCGTCGATCATCGGTCAGCCGGTAGGCTTCGATCTCCACCCACCGGTCATCATACGACGCGCGGCCCGAAAGGAGGTTGTCGGCGACGTTCACCGTTCCGAGGCGTACATGTCTGATACGGACGGGCCGGCGACTTCGTTGGGCGGTGAGCGCCGGCGGCTCCACCGAGTCGAGTTGCAGCGCCTGGACGGCGTGCACCGCCTCGTGCCTCCAGGTACTCGCGCCGGCGCGCGACCAGGTCCCCGGATAGATGCCCCACGTGTACCCATTGAAGACGACGTCATCCTCGGTGAGGCGGTTGCGCGTCTCGAACCAGAGCAGGCCGTCGCGCACGTCGAAGTCGTCGGCATCCTGCACGGCGCGGAAGAGGTACCCGGTCTCGGCGACGGAGACGTCGAGGTCGACGGACGACTCGCGCGCGCGGTCGAGCGGCGTGGCCACGCGCAGCCGGAAGGGACCGAAGGTGTAGCCGATGCGGCCCAGCGGATGGTCCCCCGCGGTGGTGTTCTCGACCAGAGACGTGGCGGCGTTGGCGACGATCCAGCCGGTGGCGATGTCGCCGCGCGCCGCGAGCCGCTTGGCCTGGTAGAAGCCGACGCCGGCCACGGCACCGGCGGAGAAGCAGCGCGCCGCGTCGCCGCGGGTGGTGATGCGCTTCTGCACGAGGCAGCCGAGGAAGGTGAAGAGGGAGGTGGCGGCGACGTTGATGGTGGCGATCTGCTGCCGGTCGACCGCGCGCGCCGGCGACGCGAGGAGCAGCACGAGCGTGACGGCGAGAGCGCGCATCGCCGCTCGTCGTGCGAAAACGGCGCCGGATCAGTTGTCCAGCGTCACCGTGCGCGCGCCGAGGTTTCCCTCGTCGTCGAGCACCGTCATCAGCGGATGCGTCCAGGGGTTGGTGCAGGGTGTCTCGACGAACCGCGGCTGCCATCCTTTCTCCGTGCTCCAGCCGAGCGTGCCGGCGATCGGACAGTGCTTGGGGAGCTTCCCCTCCGCCTGCTCGTTGCGGCGCCAGGAGCGGATGGCGGTGAGCTGCGCCGGCAGGCCGCGGTCGGGGATGCCGATCGACGTGATCGACGGCGGATAGAGGCGGTCGTCGCAGTGGCGGAACTCCGGCGTGTCGGTCGCGAGGCGGATCGCGGAGGTGCGGCCGTTCGGGTCGAACATGATCCAGTAGAGCGAGCGGGACTCCCCTGCCCGCGCCACGACCTCGAGCAGGCGCCCTTTGCCGTTGTACTCGATGTTCCAGGCGTTGGAGTGGAGCGGCGGCTCGGCGGGCGTGTCGGCGTCGGCGAGGCTCGCCGGCCCCGCGTGCTTTTCCTCGCCGGGATACCCGGCGTCGGCGAGGCGCACCAGCGGGATCTCGCGCCAGCGCTCCTTCGTCAGGTGAAAGAAGCGCACCGCCACCCGCGCCTCTTTCGCCGGCGCGGCGAAGAGGATGGAGTCGGGCGCGAGCTCGAAGATCGGCGTGACCGGCCCGATGCGGTCGATGAGGACGTGCTGGCCGAGGACGGCCGGGTCGACGGCGAAGGCACGGGCGTAGGCGGCGCCGCTGGCGTAGGTGGTGTGGCCGAGGCGCTCGGGAAGGGAGGGAGTGCCGGTGAGGAGGTCGAAGTCGCGCGTGGCGGTGCGGGTGGTCCAGTCGAGAAACTGGGTGATGGTGGCCTGACAGTGCAAACGCTCGTCGCACTGCAGGCGCTCGCGCGGGCGGCGAACGGCGTCAGGCGCCGTACACGCTCCGCCGCCGCCCCACTCGTTGCACTCGACCATGAGCTGCACGCGCGGCGTCGGGCCGCTGTCGTCGATGAGGACGGTCTTGCTGATGCGGGCGTAGGTGTTCGCGCCGAGGGAGACCCCGCTGTACGTCACGGCGAGCAGGCCGCGCTCGCGCCCGACGGCGATCGGGGCGGGGTCGTCGACGAGCCGGTCTTCGATGACCGGCAGGTCGCGCTCCTCCTGCAACTGCCACCAGGCGTCCCCTCGCTGCAGGTACAGACGCAGGAGACGCAGCCCGTCGTCGGCGATGGCGGCGGAGTAGACGGTGGTGTCGCCGCTCCGCTGTTTCGCCAGCCCCCGCGTGGACGGTTTCGCGACTTCCGCGAGGCTGTACTCCGTCTGGCGATGAACCGCCGCGTCACCTTCGAGACACTGGATGGCGAAGAGAACGAACGCCGCCGCCTGCATGCTGCGATCATGCGCGCCGACTGTGGCGGGAGCGTGTCAGGGGCGCGGCTTTGTTCGGCCGGTTGGAGAGACCGACGGGAGGCCTCCGGCGGGCCGGCACGGCCGGCAGCGTCGGTTGCCACAGGCTGAACGCACGCGAGTCGCGTCGCGCGCGGTCCGTGCGAAAACAAGCGCCGCCGGCCGTGCCGGCCCGCCGGAGGCCCCTCGTCCGTTCCCTCGAGCCGTCAGAACAGCGCGGGTTCCTGATACGTCCCGAACACGTCGCGCAGCGCGTCGGAGATCTCCCCGACCGTCGCGTACGCCTTCACCGCGTCGATGATGAACGGCATCGTGTTCACGTTCTCGTCGGTAGCGGCGTTGCGCAGCGCCTGCAGCGTGTCCTGCACCTGCTGCTGGTTGCGCTCCGCGCGCACCTTCTGGAGCAGCGCGAGCTGCTCGCCGGTCACCGACTCGTCGATGTACAGGATGTCGTACGGGTCTTCTTTCTCCATCCGGAAGGCGTTCACGCCGACGACCACCTTCTCGCCGGAGTCGACGGAACGCTGGAACTGGTAGGAGGCGTCCCAGATCTCCCGCTGCGGGAACCCTGCCTCGACCGCCTCGACCATCCCGCCGAACTGATCGATCTTCTCGAAGTACTCGAAGCAGCCGGCTTCCATCCGGTTGGTCAGCTCCTCGATGAAGTAGGAGCCGCCGAGCGGGTCGACCGTGTTGATGACGCCCGACTCGTGGGCGATGATCTGCTGCGTGCGGAGCGCGATGCGCGCCGCGTTCTCCGTCGGCAGCGCGAGCGTCTCGTCGAGCGAGTTGGTGTGCAGCGACTGCGTCCCGCCGAGGACCGCGGCGAGAGCCTGGATCGTGACGCGGACGATGTTGTTGTAGGGCTGCTGGCCGGTGAGCGACGCGCCGGCGGTCTGCGTGTGGAAGCGGAGCTGCAGCGAGCGGGGATCCTTGGCGCCGTAGCGGTCGCGCATCACCTTCGCCCAGACGCGGCGGGCGGCGCGGAACTTCGCCACCTCTTCGAAGAGGTCGTTGTGCGAGTTGAAGAAGAAGGAGAGGCGCGGCGCGAAGTCGTCCACGTCGAGGCCGGCGCGGATGCCGTACTCCACGTACTCCATGCCGTCGCGCAGCGTGAACGCCAGCTCCTGCAGCGCTGTCGAGCCGGCCTCGCGGATGTGGTAGCCGCTGATGGAGATGGTGTTGTACTTCGGCACGTTCTCCGCGCAGTACTTGAACGTGTCGGTGATCAGCCGCATGGAGGGGCGCGGCGGGAAGATGTACTCCTTCTGCGCGATGTACTCCTTGAGGATGTCGTTCTGCAGCGTGCCGGAGATCTTCTTCCAGTCGGCGCCCTGCTTCTCGGCGACCGCCAGGTACATCGCCAGTGCGATCGGTGCGGTGGAGTTGATGGTCATCGAGACCGTCACTTCCTCGAGGTTGATCCCGTCGAAGAGGGTCTCCATGTCGGCGAGCGTGTCGACGGCGACGCCGCACTTGCCGACTTCACCGGCGCTGTAGTGATGGTCGGAGTCGTAGCCGTAGAGCGTCGGCAGGTGAAAGGCGGTCGAGAGACCGGTCTGCCCCTGCGAGAGCAGGTACTTGAAGCGCTCGTTGGTCTGCTTGGCGGTACCGAAACCGGCGAACTGGCGCATGGTCCAGAGGCGGCCGCGGTAGCCGGTGGGGTGGATGCCGCGGGTGTAGGGGAACTCGCCGGGGTAGGCGATCTCGTGGAAGTCCTGCTCCGCAACCGAGAGCGGCGTGGCCATCGGGTTTACTTCCATCCCGCTGACGGTCGTGAAGTCCTTCTTCCAGTAGGGCTTCTTCTGGAGGACGGGACCGAGCACCTTCTCCCGCCACCGCGCCTCCTGCTTCTGCACGGCGGTGACGGCTTCGGGGGCGAAGAGCGACAACTGCTCATCCTGCGACTTCGGGATGTGCGGCAGGGCTGCGTTCTCTCGAGAGATCTCGGCTTCCGTTCGGCTCATAGGTTCTCCGGGTTCAACTATATGACGGCCTCACCTTAGCGAGGAACGCGCCCAAGCCCTTCTGGGGCTCTCCGATGGCGAAGAGGCGCGCGAACTCGGCGCGCTCGAGGCTGTCTCCGCCTCGAGCCCGGATGAGGGACGCGGCGGCATCGAGGGCGATAACGCTGCGATGGCGCGTCCATTCCTCGCGCCACTCATCCGCGCTCCTGGCGGTCGTCTCGTCCACCACGTGTTCCTGCCGCTGCCCGCCGGCCGCCCACCCGACCGCCCTCCTGCCGAGCCGCCAGGCGACGGCCGCCCACGCCTCTGCGGAGTCGACGACCAGCGTCGCGCCCGCCTGCAGGACGGCGTAGTCGGCGAAGAGGAGCGCCGCGGCGGCGAGGCCGCGCACCTCCCCCTCCCCGAATGCGACCACCAGCTCGGTGCGCGCGAGGAGGTCGTCGAGCGCCTGCCGGTCGATCCCGCGCAGCTCCGCGGGCGTGAGGAAGAGCATCAGCGGAAGAGCGAGAAGACCTTGCCCACCACGCCGTCGTCCTGCTTGTTGAGCTGGTCGAGCTCACCGGCGTCGAGGAACACGCCGCCGCAGTTGGCGCACTGGTCGACCTTCACGGAGTGCAGCTCGATTTCCTTGAGGTCCATGCCGCACTTCGGGCACTTCATGTAGTGGAGCTGCTTGATGCGCTCCTTCTCCTCGGTGGCCATGGACGCCGCCTTCTCCTGCGCCCACTTCTTGCGGCGCTCGAGCTCCTGCCGCGCAAAGTATTCGTCCTCGGCCCTGCTGGGCTTGTCGTAGTCAGTCATGCGGCGGATTCTACCCAACTTGTGAGAGGCGGAGGGACGTGTGCTTCGCGATGCGGGCGAAGATGACGTCGCCGGAGTAGAGGACCGCGTCACGGTCGAGCGCGCATTGCGCGACGTGGGCATCGGGGACGGTGACGTTCACGCCTTTCGAGGCGAGGAGGCGACGGAGCGCGCCGACGTTCATCCAGTGCTCGAGCGGGGGTGTCATGGAGCGGAAAGTCCTGGAGCAGTTCACCGATCGTCTGACGCTGCCGTGGCGTGATCTCACCCGATAGCAGTTCCGCGATGACCAGCGGCGGGAGCACGAGCCGCCCTTCAGCCACGGCCGCGTCAACTTCTGCGATGGCGGCGCCGCTCAGCGCGTCGATCCAGACGGAGCTATCAACGATTACGTCCACGCAACTCGTCGATGTCGATATCCAGGTGAATCGTGCCCTTGAGTGCCATCCACTTCTCGTACACCCGCTGCGCGCGCCGCCGGCGCACGTCCTCGGGGAGGGCGAAGTAGTCGTCAGCCATGATCGGCCCGAACTCGCCGGGTGCCGCTTCCGGAGGCGGCGCGTCGATCTGTTTTGCCCTGGCCATGTGAAGAATGCTACCTCGGCTTCTTCGCCACCAACAACAATCCCGGCCCGAACGGAATCCAACTGAAAACCCTGTCCACGGCGAACACGGCCTGGACGAGGCGCACGAGGCCGCGGGCGCGGCCGGCCTTGGCCACAGAACGGAGCGCTGCATCCTCATCGACTTTGCGGCGGGCGCGGCGTTTGTTCATCGGGAGCAGGAAGAGGGTGTCGTAGGCGAGGACGATCGGGAAGCCCCAGTAGGTCGCCTTGCGGATGGTCAGGGCGGCGTTCTCGAACATCGTCACGAGCTGCGCGCGCGAGTAGCGGCGGCGGTGCTCGAAGTAGTCGTCGGAGGCGGTCCAGAGGCTCTGCAGCGCGGGAACGGTGGCGATGCAGGTGCCGCCTTCGTTCAGCACGCGCCCGATCTCTCCCGCCGCGGCGGTGTCGTTGTCGAGATGCTCGAGCGTCTCGCCGGTGGTCACGCCGTCGAAGGCGCCGTCGCGAAAGGGCATGCGCGTCATGTCGCCGACGACCACGGGGACGCTCGTGTTGCGGCGCACGTGCAGGGCGGCATCGAACGCGTAGTCGATGCCGAAGACGCGGTAGCCGCGCTGCTGCATCCTGACGGCGAGCTGCCCCAGCCCCACCGCCCCATCCAGCAGCCGCGCGCCGCGCGGGAGCCGCTCGACCTCGGCGACGATCATGCCGAGGCGGTGCTCGTGGCGGGGGCCGAACATTTCGGGCTGCGTGCCCCAGGCGTGGGTGGCGGTCTCAGTCATCGCGCGGAGGATAAAACAGGAAGCCCGCGCGATATTCGCGCGGGCCTCAGTGAGGACAGCGGGGATGTGGGGCTATCGCGGCGAGACGAAGGCGGTGTTGCTATCGACGCTGCCGCAGGGGTTCGTGATCCGCACCCAGAAGGGCGTCGTCTCGTTGATCGCCGGCGTCTGGAGCGAGGCGTTGGTTCCGGCGGCGACCGGCGTGCCGGTCATGCCGCGGACGCCCTGGTACCACTGGTAGGTGTACGGACCGCTTCCGGCGGGGGTGACGCTCAGCGTCGCCCGCTGCCCGCGATTGACCTCGGTCGCCAGCGGCTGCCCGGTACCGAGGATGAACGGCGGCTTGCAGTCGACGACCACGACGAACGTCGCGAAGGACTCCGCGCCGCCGACCGACGAGCGGACCGTCACGACGTGCTCGCCCGAGGGGGTGTCCGGACCGAGGACGATGTTCAGGTCACTGTAGGTACGGCCGTCGGGACCGATGTAGATCGGGGTGAAGTTGAACGTTGCGCCCGGGAGGCCGCTGGCCGTCAGCGTCGGCGGCGTGCTCTCGAACGCGTAGTACATCGGCAGGCGGACGGTGTTCGACTCGCCGAAGCGCGCCTCGATGCCGGTGAACTCGGGGACGATGATCGGCGCAATCAGGCTGCCGGAGATCCCCCCCTGCGCGATGAAGACGGCAGAGTCGAGGAGCGTGTCGGAGGCATCGGCGATGGCGATGCGGACGCGATGGCTGACGTTCGGCTCGACGACCGCGATGGCGAGGAGCGGGGTGGTGTAGCCGTCGAACTCCGTCTCAGTCCCACCCTCGTTGTCGTGATACAGCCCGGTGTTGACGTTGTGGTTGATGGTGTTGACGGTCACGGGGACCGACGTGCCGGGCGTCAGGGCGATGTTGCCGCCGTCGACGAAGAAGGCGAAAACGTCGTTGAACTCGGAGTCGACCCACTCCCGGTACTCCTCGGAGGCGAAGACGTAGCGGATGACGAAGGTCGGCGAGACGGTGACGACGTCGAACTCGATGACGATCGCGTCGTGCGTCTTGAAGGGATCGACGATGGCGTCGAGCGCCGGATGCCCCTCGGTGCCGAGGGAGGCGCCGGTGCTTTCGGAGTTGTTCGCGCCGGTCGCGTCGGAGATGTTCCCGGTGCTCAGGACGACGCCGCTCGGGATCCCCAGCGCTCCGCCCTCAGCAAACGAGCCGATGGCGCTGTTGGAACCGGTGATCTTGACGTTCGTGATCGTCGCGCCCGATCCGCTGAGGATCGAGACCACCTGCGTCGCCGTGAGGCCGTCCGCGACGCTCTTCGTGGTGATGCCAAAGGCGGGCAACGACAGCAGCAAACATGCGAACAAACACACCCATGACCGACGGGACATACTCCACCTCCCTATTCGCCCGGAATGATGCCGGAAAGAAACGATACCCGAGCGGACGAAAAATTGCACGGGGGCGGCGGCGCCGACGGAGTTAGCGGCGGGCCGGCGGGGGCTGTTTTGCAGGGTTCGCCTTCCCGAGGGAGAGGCAGAGCTTGCGGAGCTGGGAGACCTCACGGATCCGCTGGGTAATCGCGCGTTCGGAGTAGTCGACCGGCTTCATTCAAGATCTCTCAGGCGTTCGATATCCGCCAGATCCTGTTTACTGGCTCGCAGCATTTTAAGGGTTACGAGGCCTTCGCGCGAGACGACCGAGATCTGGCGCCCCTTCCACGGCAAGTGCTGTCTGCCGCGCCAGACGTGTTCGAGCTCGGGAGTGGTCACGAGCAGGTCGAGCATCAACGTGTCACCTACAGCATCGATCTTCGTGATGCGGTCGATCCGGATGTTGGAGAAATTCATAGGCATTGCGGGAAACCTGAAACCGAGTCCTTCGGCGATTTCACGCACTCGCGCCACATCTCCGGTCCCCACGAGCAGATCGATGTCGATCGTGGCGCGCGGCGCTCCATGAACCGCCAGCGCGAGCCCACCACACAACGCGTACTCGACGCCCGCCGCGTGGAGCGCGTCGACGACCGCGCCGAGCTCCTCTTCGAGATCCATCTCCCCTACCCCAGAATCTCCCGCAACGCCGCGGGGGCGGTGGCGATCGCCTCATTCAGTTTGTCGGCGTCCTTCCCGCCGGCCTGGGCGAGGTCGGGCTTGCCGCCGCCTTTGCCGCCGACGATCGGGGCCAGCCGGGCGATGAGGGTGTTGGCCTGCACGCGGTCGAGGAGGTCCTTGGTGACCGCCGTCAGCAGCGTCACCTTGCCGTCGGTTGCGCTGCCGAGGACCACCACACCGCTCTTGATCTTCGAGCGGAGCTCGTCGGCGAAGTTGCGGAGATCGCCGCCGGTGAGGTCGTCGACGCGGCGCGCCACGAGCTTCACGCCGGAGATCTCGTCGAAGTCGTTCGACGACGAGGCGGACGACGAGCCGCCGGACGCGAGCTTCACCTTCATCTGCTTCAGCTCCCGCTCGAGCTGCTTCTGCTTCTCCTGCAGCGAGCGGACGTACGCCGGCAGCTCCTCCAGCGGCACGTGCGCCTGCGAGGCGAGCGTCGAGGTCGCGTCCTCGAGCTTCTGAAAGTACGAGAGCGCGCCGCGGCCGGTGACCGCCTCCATGCGCCGCACGCCGGCCGCCAGGGAACGGTCGGAGGTAATCTTGAAGATGCCGATGTCGCCGGTGCGGTTCACGTGGCAGCCGCCGCAGAACTCGCGCGAGTAATCGCCCGCCGCGACGATGCGCACCATGTCGCCGTATTTCTCGCCGAACATCGCCACCGCGCCGCTCTCCTTCGCCTGCGAGATCGGCATCACGGTCTTGGTGACCTCGTAGTTCGCGCGCACCCGCTCGTTCACCTCGTCCTCGATCCGGCGGAGCTGCTCGTCGGTGAGCGGCTGGTGATAGGTGTAGTCGAAGCGGAGGCGATCCGGCGCGACTAGAGAGCCGGCCTGCTGCACCGTCGGCCCCAGGATGTCCTTCATCGCCTTGTGCAGCAGATGGGTAGCCGTGTGATTGGCGGTGGTGTCGAGACGCACCGGCACCGGCACCGATGCCTTCACCTTCATGCCGGCCGAGAGGAAGCCCTCCTCGACGTGCACGCGCGACACCGGCAGGTCGCCCGCCGGCGCCTTGGCCGTGGTGACGACCGTCCCCCGGCCACCTTCCCATACGAGCGTGCCGCTGTCGCCGATCTGGCCGCCCGACTCCGCGTAGAAAGGCGTGGGCGAGAGCACCACTTCGCCTTCTGAGCCGTGATGCAGCGTCTCCACCGGCTCGCCGGCGATGACGATGGCCTTCACCTCCGACTCGACGTCGGTGAGCTGTTCGTAGCCGACGAACTCCACCGGCCCGATCTTCTCCGCGATCGCCGCAAACGTCTCCGCGCCGCCCGCCACCTGGAACTTCGACGACGCCTTCGCCTTGGCACGGGCGTCGGCCATCATCTGGTCGAAGCCGTCGCGGTCGAGCTTCACCCCCTCGTCTTCCGCCAGCTCGGCGATGAGGTCGATGGGGATGCCGAACGTGTCGTAGAGCCGGAAGACCTCGGCGCCGCCGAGGGTGTCCTCGCCGCGGCGGCGGACATCGTCAAGAACTTGACCAACGCGCTCCATGCCGGTGGTGAGGGTGCGCGAGAAGCGCTCCTCCTCCGACTCCAGCGTCTTGACGATCGCCTCGCGCCGGTCGCGGAGGTCGGGGTAGGCGTCCCCCATTGCCTCGACGACCGCGTCGACGAGCTGCGTGAGCAGCACCGCGTTCGGGAGCTTGCGCCCGAAGCGGATCGCGCGCCGGATGATGCGCCGCAGTACGTAGCCGCGTCCTTCGTTGGAGGGAATCACGCCGTCGCTGATGAGGAACGTCGACGCGCGCGCGTGATCGCAGAGCACCCGCACCGCGGTGTCGAGATCGTCCTCCATGTTGCCGCCGTACTTGTAGCCGCCGAGCTCCTCGACGCGCCGCATGATCGACGCGAAGACGTCGGTGTCGTAGTTTGTCCCCGCCTTCTGCAGGACGAGCGAGATGCGCTCGAGCCCCATGCCGGTGTCGACCGACGGCGCCGGCAGCGGATGGAGCACCCCCTCCTCGTCGCGGTTGTACTGCATGAAGACGAGGTTCCAGATCTCCATCGTGTCGTCGCCGGGGCCGTTGACCAGCTCCGGGACGTTCTTCGACAGGTCGTCGCCGCGGAAGTAATGGATCTCGGAGCAGGGGCCGCAGGGGCCGGTGTCGCCCATCTGCCAGAAGTTGTCTTTCTTGCCGAACTTCAGCACCCGCTCGGGACGCGCGCCCGCCTTGACCCACAGCGCGGCCGCCTCGTCGTCGGCCGGCACGTTCTCGTCGCCCTCGAAGACGGAGAACCAGAGCCGCTCGACGTCGAGGCCGTAGACGTCGACGAGCAGCTCCCAGGCGAAGCGGATCGCGTCTTCCTTGAAGTAGTCGCCGAACGAGAAGTTGCCGAGCATCTCGAAGAAGGTGTGGTGGCGCGCGGTGCGGCCAACGTTCTCGAGGTCGTTGTGCTTGCCGCCGGCGCGGACGCATTTCTGGGAGGTGGCGGCGCGGGTGTAGTCGCGCTGCTCGCGCCCGAGGAAGGCGTCCTTGAACTGGTTCATGCCGGCGTTGGTGAAGAGCAGCGTCGGGTCGCCCGCGGGGACGAGCGAGGAGCTGGACACGCGGCGGTGGCCGTGCTTCTCGAAATAGCCGAGGAAAGCTTCACGAATCTGACTGGTGGTAAGCAACGACGATCTCCTTGAGCGCCTCGCGGATGAGCGCGGCATCGTAACCCTGCTTCAACAGATATCCGGCCAGTTTGTTTCGTCCTTCGGAGGTCCCCAGGAAGTCCTCCCCATGGCGGCGGACGAGCATGCGCGCCCGCTTGAGGGCGAGCTCGACCAGCACCTCCCGCTCCCGCTCCGGGTCGACGTTCGCCGCCACCGCCTCCTCGGCCGCCGAGCGGTCGATCCCGACGGCCTGCAGCTCGCGGACGATGCGATCCTTCCCGATCCGCTTGTTGGCGCGGGTGCGGACGAACGCGCCGGCGAAGCGCTCGTCGTCGAGCCACTTCTCCTTGTGCAGGCGGACGATCGCGGCGTCGATCGCCTCCTTCTCGAACTTCTTCGCTCGCAGCTTCCGCCGCAACTCCCCCTCGCTGTTGAAGCGGTAGTTGAGGATCCGCAGCGCGGCGATGTAGCAGGGATCGGGGGCGTCGTCCGGCACGGAGGGGAGTCTAGCTCCAGCGGAGCCGCGCCCGCAGCCTGTCCACTCTCCGCTCGACGGCGCTCAGGAGGCGCGATGGCGTGTCCACCGGCTGCTGCCGGCGAGCGATCCACCAGGCGCCGCTCTGCTTCTTCAGGCGGTAGCCGCGGCGGCGGCTGTCAGAGAGGGAGAAGTAGTGGCCGACCATGCTCCGGCGGGTGGCGTTCGGGTCGCGGATCGGCTCCGCGCCGGTCGGAGGCCGCGAGCGCCGACATGCGGCAGCGGCGGCCGGCGTCGAGATCGTCCACCGTCACGTCGCGCGGCCGGCTCTCCCACATCCGGGCCACTTCCTCGTTGACACGTCCGACCTCCTCGGCGGTGAAGAACGACGGGAGATGCAGCCAGCCGTCGTGGCGCCAGCGCTGCTCGATGTCGGGCTGATCCATTCGGTCGTATACTCGGCCCATCATCCAATGATCTGCCCTGAATGCGGAAGCGAGTACCGGGAAGGCTACGTCCGGTGCAGCGACTGCGAAACCGACCTCGTCGAGCCGCCGCCGGTCGAGCCGGAAGTGGCGCTGGTGAAGGTCTACGAAACGGGCAACGCCGCGCTCATTCCGCTCTTCGAGTCCCTCCTCGGTGACGCCGGGATCGAGTACATGACGAAGAGCGAGGGGGTCCAGGACCTCTTCGGCTGGGGCAGATTCGGCGCGAAGATGAGCTACCTGGTCGGCCCGGTCGAGTTCTTCGTGCGCGAAGAGGCCGCCGCGGAGGCGCTTGCGATCGCGGAGACGCTGGCGCTGCCGGTGCCCGACGAACCGGCAC